>DAIUJR010000017.1:0-89217 GCA_036848635.1 Nodosilinea sp. CTOTU7336 | reverse complement strand
AACCGGGGGAGATGCTGACCCACAGCAATTTTTCTCCTATTTCCGATAAAGTCTGTTATATGCCTGAAGACTTTCGCCCCCGACAAAACCCTGACCACTATTCCCGTCAAAAGCCTGCCCCCGTGAAAGCGGGTCTGGGAAGGATGATATGCAGTGCCTTAGCCATACCCCAACCAGAACCATATCGCTGAGGCCTAAGGGATTTGCCCTGAAATAAAGTACCGACTCCAGCAACAGACTCGTCATGGATTCCCGCCTCCGCGGGAATAACGGTGGTACTTTATTTGTTTGCCAGCCCCTAAGCTGGCGGATAAACCGGCTCTTTGGCAATCATGACCGGCTCGTGGTAGAGCAGCGCCGTAAAGGTTACCGTGGAACCCAGGCCATCTCCCATGCTGATAAACTGCATCGTGCCCCCCATCGCCTCTACCAATCGCTGGGAGATGGCCAGCCCCAGGCCGGTGCCGCCGTACTGCCGGGTGCGTTCGCCATCCACCTGACTAAAGGTTTGAAACAGCCGATCCTGCTTTTCTAGGGATACCCCAATGCCGGTGTCGGCCACGCTGATTTTGACGGTGCCGGGCCAGACCTTACCCTGGTGCTCAACTTTTTGAGACTTAACTTCGGCGGTAATGGTAATGCCGCCCTCGTGGGTAAATTTGGTGGCGTTGCTGAGCAGGTTTAGCAAGACCTGCAACAGCCGCTGGTAGTTG
Source organism: Nodosilinea sp. CTOTU7336 (assembly GCA_036848635.1). GTDB lineage: Bacteria > Cyanobacteriota > Cyanobacteriia > Phormidesmidales > Phormidesmidaceae > Nodosilinea. The sequence continues at coordinate 88,504 of DAIUJR010000017.1, read as the reverse complement.
CCGTTGAGAATAATTTTGTCGCGGGTAGGAGGCAGTAAAATATTAAAGTAAAGCCCCTTTTGTTCGGCCTGGGGACGGGTGAAGTTCTCTAGATCGCCGAGGATTTCGCGCAGGTTGACGGGGGCCATATCGATTTGCATCTTGCCCGCTTCAATTTTGGCAATGTCTAGCACGTCGTTGATCAGCGTCAGCAGATGCATGGCCGACTTATGAGCCTCCTCAATAAATTCCTCGCGCTCTTCGGGGTCGTCGGCCATGCCGTCTAAGACCAGTTTAAGAAAGCCAATCATGCCATTGAGGGGCGTTCTGAGCTCATGGGACGTGTTGGCTAGAAACTCACTTTTCAGTCGCGAGGCTTCCTCGGCCTGCTGGCGAGCTTCCTCGGCCTGGCGACGGGCCTCCTGAAATTCAAGCTGCTTCTCCATCAGGCTGGCGTTGGCCTGCTGAAGCTTGACGGCCAGGGCGTGGCTTTCCCCAAATAAGCAGGCGTGGGCAATGGCGGTGCCCACCTGATCGGCTAGATCGGTGAGCAGGCCAAGTTCCACCTCTGACCACGGGCGCGAGGCCGCCGTATAGAGCAAAATAAACCCGTTAATTTGGTTTTGGTAGCGGGTAGCCACCGCGACCACCGCCTGGTCGGGCTGGTGGGGTACCCGGGTCAACATGGCCCTGGGGGCCTGGGCCGCCAGGTCTAAATAGGCTGCCGCCGCCACGGGTAAGGGCTGCCCCTGCCAGCTAGGGAGAGTGGGAGAGGGCAAATATTCCGCCGCCACAACTGCCGTTCGGCTGTCGGTTTGGTAGCTGCAAACCACGCAGCGGGTTGCCTTAAACAGCTCGCCAATGCCGGCTACGGTTTGCTGGCGAATGATTTTGAGATCCAGGGTCCACCGAATGTTGCGGGTAATTTGGTTCAGCCGGGAGGAGTAGGTTTGCAGCTGACTTCCCCTTCCCGCCGTCGCTGAAGGATCTGGGTAAGGGGCCAGATCTGCCCTCCCGGCGGGTTGAGAGTCATCCTCTAACCCAGGGGAACTCAGCCCGTAGCCTACGGCGGTAATCTGAAACAGATCGCCCTCTGGCCCCAGCAGCGGGTGCAAAATCCACAGGGCATCGACGCTGTGGCTACCCAAGGGGCAGCGCCCTGCCAGGCGCACGGGCTGCCCCGTAGCTTCGAGATTCGCCAGGGCCTTAGCCAGGGCATCGGCGGTGGCAAAGACGACCACTTCTCCGAGCAATCGCCCCACCCACCCCGCCGTTACGGCCAGCGGCTGCGCCTGGGGCCCTACGGTCTGAACAGACTGCACCAGGCCCGTTGGGCTCAGCAAAATGATCCAGGCGGCTCGCTCCGCTGGCTGAGCCGCTAGCCGCTCAGCTGGGGCTGGCGCATCACCCAGTTCAGGCAGCACAAAGGATTGGGGTTGAGAACTCATAGATCGACGCCGCTTAGGTTAGTCCATGATATCCGAGCCCCCTTAGGAAGGTGGCTAAATACTGACCACCCCCTTCTCAAACGTCCAGATATCAATACCGCCGAGGTCAGATAGAACTCTTGACGTCTGACCTCCGGCTCCTGACTTCTATATTCCAGGCTGTACAAAACTTTCCGCTAAAACTAGGCCGTTAATTTAATCATTCCACTCCCCTTTTGGCGGCACCGCCGGGTTGCGGGGCAACTGCCGCACCAGGTCGTCTTCCGAGCGCCGGTCGCCCCGAAGCCACTGCCGCAGGGCGACCTCAATCACCTTGCTGGGGTCGGAGGTGAGGTGGGTGACCTGATCCAACAGTTCCTGATCGATTTGAACGGAAAGATCGACTTTTTTGGATTGGGCCGGTTGGAGGTTAGGGGGCAGAGGTGCAGCGTCGTTCATAGGAAGTCCATAGCGGAGAATGAGGGTTGACGACTGGAGCACAATGGGGCTGATAAAACCCCTGGGCAGCACAGACAGGCTCCAATTTTGACCCTCTACCGGGTCGAGCCATTCCCTTAAGTCTAAATCCTTTAGGGCTGGAGCGGGATGGCCCCAGCGGGAACCTAGCTGAACTTGTGTTAAGGATTGACCACTAAACCACCTGGACAGCCTCAACCAGCCGAGCCGCGGCCTCGGTAATGCTCGGCCAGTCGCCCCTGGCGCTGGCGGCGGGGGAAAACAGCCCGGTAGATAGACCCACGGCAACGGCTCCAGCCTCGATCATCGCGGCGGCATTGGCAAGGGTAACCCCCCCGGTGGGAATTAGCGGGATGTGGGCCAGCGGCCCCTGCAAGCTCTTAACGTAGCTGGCCCCGCCCACGGCACCGATGGGAAATACCTTGACGGCGCTGGCCCCGGCGGTCCAGGCGGCGATAATCTCGTTGGGGGTGAGGGCACCGGGCACCAGGGGAATGTCGTGCGACCGGGCGAGCTGGATCATGGCCATGTCGGTGTGGGGGGAAACGCAGAATTCGGCCCCGGCGGCGATCGCCGCCCCCACCTCAGCCACCGTTAGCAGGGTGCCCACGCCAATGTGGCAGTGGGGCAGGGCATCCCGCAGGGTAGTTACCAGCCGCTCGGGGCTGGCGCTGTTCCAGGTAATTTCGATCAGCCGGATGCCCCCGGCGGCGGCGGCCTCGGCCAGGCGCAGACCCAGCTCGACCTGGGGAGCACGGATTACCGCGATGGTGCGATGCCGCCGCAGGAGCGGCAGCCAGGGGGTAGCGGTCATGGTTGTGTCCAAAACAAATCCCAAAAAAAGAGACGCCCTAGGGACGTCTCTTTTTTGTACTTAGCTTAGCTTGACAGGGCTATTCCTCAGGCAATGGAGGCCATGCGCACATCGTTACTGGCCAGCAGCTGTTGAAGTTCGTCAGAGTCCACCGTTTCCTTATCCACCAGCATGGTGGCTAACTGCTCTAGGATGTGCCGGTTATTGGTCAGCACCTGCTTGGCGCGGGTGTAGGCCTCATCCACTAGTGAGCGCACCTCTGAGTCAATGGTGGCCGCAGTTTCTTCAGAGAAATCGCGCTCCGCCGAGATATCGCGGCCCAGGAACATGTTTCCCTGCTGACGACCCAGGGCCACGGGGCCGAGCCGGTCGCTCATGCCAAACCGGGTGACCATCTGGCGGGCGACCCGGGCCACCTGCTGGAGGTCGTTAGAGGCACCGGTGGTGACTTCCTCTTCGCCAAAGATAATCTCCTCGGCAATGCGGCCCCCCAGGGCTACGGCCATCTGGTTTTGCAGATAAGAGCGGGAGTACAGCCCCGACTCCAGCCGATCTTCGCTGGGGGTAAACCAGGTCAGGCCCCCGGCCCGCCCGCGCGGGATGATGCTGATTTTCTGCACCGGGTCGTAATCGGGCATCAGCGCCCCCACCAGGGCGTGGCCCGCCTCGTGGTAGGCGACCAACTCCTTACGCTTTTCGCTCATCACCCGATCTTTCTTCTCGGGGCCAGCCAGCACCCGGTCGATGGCGTCGTTGACCTCATCCATGGAAATTTCGGTGAGGTTGCGGCGAGCGGCCAGAATGGCAGCTTCGTTCAGCAGGTTAGACAGGTCGGCCCCGGTAAAGCCGGGGGTACGGCGGGCAATTTTCTGGAGGTCTACATCCTTGGCAAAGGTCTTACCCCGGGCATGGACGTTGAGAATTTCCAGCCGACCGGCGTAGTCGGGCCGGTCTACCACCACCTGGCGGTCGAAGCGACCGGGCCGCAGCAGGGCCGAGTCGAGCACGTCGGGGCGGTTGGTGGCGGCAATGATGATAATGCCGGTGTTGCCCTCAAACCCGTCCATTTCGGTGAGCAACTGGTTCAACGTTTGCTCGCGCTCGTCGTTGCCGCCGCCCAAACCCGCGCCCCGCTGGCGACCCACCGCGTCAATCTCATCGATAAAGACAATACAGGGCGCGTTGGCCTTGGCCTGCTCAAACAGGTCGCGCACGCGGGAAGCACCGACCCCCACGAACATTTCCACAAACTCAGAACCCGAGATCGAGAAGAAGGGCACCCCAGCTTCCCCAGCTACAGCCTTGGCTAACAGGGTTTTACCGGTTCCGGGCGGGCCGACCAACAGCACCCCCTTAGGAATTTTCGCCCCCACCGCCGTAAAGCGGTCGGCGTTCTTAAGAAAGTCCACCACCTCAGTCAGCTCTAGCTTGGCCTGCTCGATGCCGGCCACGTCGCCAAAGGTGACTTGGGTTTGGGGCTCCATCTGCACCCGCGCTTTGGATTTGCCAAAGTTCATGGCCTGGCTGCCTGGGCCGTTTTGGGCTCGCCGCAGCACAAAGAACAGCACCACCAGCAGCAAAATCGGAATCAGCAGAGTGCTAAAGGCCCGCACCCAAACGCTGTCATCACTCTGGGGCAGCACCATAATATCGACGCTGTTGGCCTCCAGGGTGCTGATTAACTCCTGGTCATTGGGCAGGTTGACGATCACCTGACCATTGCCCTCGGGGTCGGTAAAGCGGGCGCGGGTGCGATCTGAACTAATGCTGACCCGCTCGATTTGGTTGTTCTGTACCGCGTCTAAAAACTTGCTGTAGCGCCAGGTCTGCGTCTCCTGACCGGAACCATCGAAGATCGCCGTGGCCAGAGCAATCACCACCACCACCAGCAACGCGTACAGACCTGCATTTCTCCACCGTTTATTCACCGGGGAACGCCTCCATTAAATGTGTAGGAACGGGATATCTGAATCTAGGATCAGGTTTAATAAAATCGCTTGATTAAAACCACTTGATTAAAACAGATGTTAACTAATGTTAACGTGATCTGGCGGAATGGGCTAACCCATCCGCGGATTTGACCCGGTTTTGCCGTTGTCCATAGGGGCAGCGCTAGCAGGGTTAGTCGTCACCCCGTTCTAGAGCCGCCGCCGCGGTGAGGTCAAAGGCGCTGGTCAAGCCGTTTAGGCCACGGTGTTGAGGGTTAAATTCCAGTCTACTTTGCTTGCCCAGCACTGTGTGAATCGGAACCGCCTGAACCACGGAGTTGGAGTAGGCTAGCCCCTCCAGCCGCCGAACTAACGCCAGGTTCCAGTCCGCTTCCACCACGGCGATATCCTGCTGCCGGAGGTGGCGGATCAAGTGCAGGCGGGCCACCCCCGGCAGCAGGCCGTTGGTGAGGGACGGCGTATACCACCGGCCGTCGGCCCAGCCCCACAGGTTACCGGTGCTAGTTTCTAGCCACTGGCCCTGGGAATCGGTCAAAACAGCCTCGCCGGCTCCCTGGCGCTGGGCCGCTTGGAGGGCCAGCCAGCCGGGCAGATAGTTGCCGGTTTTATAGCCCGGCAGTGGTCGCTGATAATCCGCCGCGTCGGCTACCCAGGCGGCGATTCCCTCCCGCTGTAGCCGCCCCAGACCTGGGGGCAAAGGGCGACCCGTAACTAGCTCGCGACCATCGGGAAAGCAGGTAATGCGAATCACCGGGAATTGCGCTCTGAGGTGCTCGGCCCCCTGACGGACATGATCCCAGTTTGGTGGGGGCCAGTGGAAAGCGGCCAGGGCCTGGCGCAGTCGATCCCGATGGGCAGGCCAGGCGGTAAGGGGATGATCGAGGCTGTCGCCGTAGACCCGCAGCGTCGTAAACACCGTGGCCCCGTAGAGCAGGGCAGGATCATCCACAGCCATAGCCAGATGTTTGCCTTGGTGAGCCTGTCCATCAAACCAGTGAAACATAGAAACCTTTCTGTCATGACGCGCTTTCAGGATCATCCAGCCCAGCGGCGAATTTCGCAAATAACCATTGCTGGGTCAGCCCTTTCCACCCCTTGGCAGAGGCCGACCGGGGAGGGCTGGCCTAAGCTTGAGGTATGCAACCGGAGGCACCATGGGAGTTCGTAACCGCACGCTGGCCCTAATCGCCGCTATCGTGATCCTGGCCGTAGCGCTAATTTTTTGGGGAACGGCCCTGACCCATCGCAGTACCGCGGCTGAGCCTGCCCCACCCTTCCCTAGCCCAGGAGCATGGGCTGTGCCTGAAACCAGTCAGCCCCTTGACCTCGAAAAGGCCGCCGACCAGGCCGAAAACCTCTCTGAGGATGTGTACAGTGGCCTAGCAACTACCCAAAAAATCATCGGCAAAACCCCCGCCCGCAACGAAGCCATTGAGCATGGCCGCGACAAGGCTAGCGCAACCCTTCAAGACCTGGCCCAGCGGGCGCGGCAGGCAGAAACCGCTGGGGCACAACTATCTGAAACCGACAGGCAAACCCTAGAGCACATCTCAGAATAGAAAACTCAAGACTAGAGAAATCGGGAATTCAGGAACTCAGGAGTAAAAAAGTCGGAGTCCTCTTCTACCCATCGCCCCTGGCTATACTTGTTGCCAACAGGGCACACCGCACCGCCGCGCGCTCCTACAAAAGAGCACCCCTCCACCGCTTCACCCCTCCTAGAGGCTTAACTTTTGACCAGTATTTTCAACTCTGGGTTTCTGCTAAATTTTTGATGTTTGATATCGCCTGTGGCATGCCAGCGTTGCGGAAGTTTCGGGTTATTTTCGCCCTAATGCTGAAAAGGCTCCCCAATTGCTGATTCCCTCTGTCAACTCTGCCTCCCCTAATCAGGTATCCGGAGTGGAGCGCATCCTCCAGATCACCAATCGCCTGCTCAGGCCCGATTTTAATTTAGCCCAGGTACTGGGCCAAGGGCTTATGTTGGCGGCTGAAGCATTCCATGCCCCCCTGGTGGAATACTTCAGCCATGCCGAAACCGTCGCCTACCTGGGCCTGTCCTACTGGCAGGGACGCTTGCTGACCCCCGCCGCGCAACCCGAGCATCCTGGTCGAGTAGGGCTGAGCTTCAAGGTTGAGGATGTGCCCCTAGAGCCGGTGGTTCAGCCCATTCATTCCAGCACTGGCAGCGGTGTGGCGGCGTTGCCAGTGCCGCCGCTCTATGGGGCCTTGGGCCCTGGAGATGCAGCGCGCTGGTACACCCAGCGCGGCCTGGGGAAGGCCCTATACCTACCACTGGTGTTCAACCAACGGGCAATTGGGGCGCTGTGGATTTACGGGACGGCAGGGCATTCCTTTCCGCCCTCAGCTCTGGATTTGGGCAAGGCTTTAGCACCTCAGCTGAGCCTGGCCATACAGATGCGTCGGCTCACCAAAGTCAGCGCCCTGGCCCGGCGACGAGAACAAGCGGCCCAGGGCAGAATTGCTGAACTCAGCCGAGCCAATCAAGTTCTCCGGGCCTCCCTGAGTCAACTGGCTGATGAACCCGACCTAGAAAAATTTTTAGGCCATGTGCTGATGGTTTGCACCGAGCGATTTGGGGCGCTGGAGGCGGGTATTTGGCGCTTTGAGGAGGGGCTATTTCGGCTGTTTATTTCCTACGAAGAGGGGAAGGTGAAGCTGGATGGGGATATTAGTCATCCCGGTGCCAACCTGGAAGTCGCTAAGGAAATTCGCAACCATGTCGCGCTGGAAAAACTTAAAAAGCGAGAAATTATCTGCGACTACGAAGAAGATTTTGCCAGCCGCCCCCTCTATGCCCTGTCGCGAGACTACCTGCGACAGCGCGGCATCAAAGCGGCGCTCAAAATTCCGCTGTTTTTAGACGATCATCTACGGGGCATTTTGGTGCTGCGGTTCCAGGACCGCTATGCCTTCCAGCCTGGCGAAGCGGAGCTGGCCTTTGCCCTGGGCAACCAGGCCGCGCTGGCCCTAGAGCTGACCCGCCTGGCCGCCGATGCCAAGCAAATTGCCCTGGCCAGGCGGTCAGAGCAGACGGCCCTGGCCCAAAAAGAGGCGGCCCAGCAGCGGGCGGCGGAGTTTAGCCGGGCCAATGAAATTCTCAGCGACAGCCTGGGATACCTGGCCACCAACCCCGATTTGCACGATGTTCTCGGACATTTACTGGTCGAAGCCGTGCGCTATGCCCATGCCGCCATCGGACATATTTTTCTCTATAACGCCAGCCAAGATACCCTGACTTTGACCGTGCGCTGTCGCGACGGTACCACCCATTGGGAACCGGCGGTGGACGAGCCTGACTTCCTTCGCAGCCCCATCCCGGCGACGCCAATCTTTGGGTTTCTGCGGCATCAGCCCCGGCTTTCCATCATCAACCGGGAGCAGTTTGAGGGCACCCTGTGCGCCCCCACCATCGACTGGCTCAGCCGAGCCGGCTACCAAACCCAGGCGCGCTGCGTGCTCAGCATTGGTGAGCAACCGGTGGGGCTGATGCTGATGGCCTTTGAGGGGCGGGGGGTGCTCAGCCCCCTCGAGCAGGAGCTGATTTTGGCCCTGGCTCGTCAAATCGCCCTGGTAATTCAGCTGACCCATCTGGCGAAGGTGGCCCAGACCTCGGCCATTGTGGAAGAGCGCAACCGCATGGCCCGCGACATTCACGATACCCTGGCCCAGGCGTTTACCAGCATTTTGATGCGGCTGCAGACGGCCTCCCTGGCCCTGGCCGATGGGGGGCCAGTCGACGCGGTGCAGGCCAACCTTGATCGGGCCAGTGACCTGGCGCGGGAAGGGTTAGCCAACGCCCGGCTGTCGGTACAGGCCCTGCGTCCCCGCTCCCTGAATGGGCGCTCCCTGGGGGCCGCCCTCGCCGACAGTCTCCAGCAGATGACCGAGGGCACCACGGTGCAGGGGAGCTTTCAGCAGTTTGGGTCGCCGGTGCCTCTCACCGAAATGGTTGAGCTGGAGCTGTTTCGGATTGCCCAGGAGGCCATTACCAATAGCTGTAAACACGCCCAGGCCACGACTCTGGTGGTGCAGCTGGCCTTTGGGGCAGAGACGGTTCACCTCTCGGTTCAGGATGACGGCATCGGCTTTGCCCTGACCGAATCGACCACCCTTAAAGGGTTTGGTCTAGTCAGTATGCAGCAACGCACGGAGCGCATTGGTGGGCACCTCAGCATCACCAGTGCCGAGAGCCAGGGCACGACCATTAGCGTCATGGTGCCCCTTGAATTGGAGCCACCCCATGGCCCCCCACGCTGACCCGTCGAAGACCTGTCGAATTGGATCAACTCCATGGCCCCTAACGCTGACCTGTCGCCGCTGTCTCCCATTCGCATTTTGATCGCCGACGATCATCCCCCCCTGCGGGAGGGCTTAGCGGCCCTGCTAGAGCGCCAGGCCGACCTCAAGGTGATCGCCATGGCCGCCGACGGCGAAGAGGCGGTGGCGTTGTTTCAGACCCACCAGCCCGATGTGGTGCTGATGGATTTGCGTATGCCTCGCCTGGAGGGGGCCGATGCGGTCGCCTCCATCTGTCAAAACTGGCCTCAGGCCCGGATTATCGTGCTCACCACCTACGATGGCGACGAGGATATCTACCGGGCTCTGCGGGCCGGAGCCAAGGGCTATCTGCTGAAAGACGTACCCTGCGAAGAGCTGTTCACCGCCATTCGTAAGGTGTTTCGCGGACAGCGGTACATTATGTCTCAGGTGGCTCAGAAGCTGACCGAGCGGTTTCAGGGCTCAGAACTCACCGAGCGGGAGCTGGAGGTGCTACAGCTGCTGGTGCAGGGCAAAACCAATCGCGACATCGGCGAGGCCCTCTGCGTGGTGGAAGGCACGGTGAAGTTTCACGTCCGCAATATTTTAGAAAAGCTGGGGGCTGGCGATCGCACCCAGGCCGTCACCATTGCCCTCAAGCGGGGCCTGGCCAGACTCTAGCGGTCTAATCGACGGCGACTAGTGCGGCGTCAAGCTTAAATTTTAGGGTGCCATAGGATGCATTCGCGTCGCAATGCACCCCAAGGAGGCCATGGCCAGAAAAGTTACGCCCTAAATTTCAGCCTTGACCGACCACTAGCCCCCAACCCTAGCCAAAAATTCCGCCAGACCTGAACTTTGGATCAGGCCTGGCGCTGAGCCCAAGAGTAGGAGCAATTTTAGCCTTCTGAGGCGGGACAGCTAAGGGCTTAATCCATAGAGTTTAGGTAACTGAAATCGCATGATTAAGGCCGAGTCAGCCTTAGCACGAAACTGACTCTACACCGCTTTGGTCCCCTTTTGACCCCTTTTGAAAGGATAACCGCAATGAAATTTCAAACCCTGCTGACCAGTACCGCCGTCATGGGGCTCATGGCCACCGGCCTGGTATCGTTGTCTGCTTCTCCTCAACTCGGTTTACATCCAGCCGGGGCTGAGGAAATGTCTGATGCCACCGGGCTCAGCGGCGAGCAAAAAGTGGCCTTTATTGAAGAGCACAAGGGTCAGTTTGGCGGCGGCGACCAGCTGCGGCGCTTCTTCTTTGGAGATTTAGAACCGATCTCCGTGCAGCCCGGTGGGGCTGGCATGGTGGTTAACCTCTACAACAAAGCCACCGATACGACGTTTGCCTATTGCGCTACCTACGACGTAGTGGTGGCGGTGGGGGCAGGCCGGGTGATGGAATTTCCTGCCGATCAAGTGCAATAGTTGCTAATTCGGGCTGGCCCCAGACCTAGAGCATAGGTTTTGGGGCCAGCCAGCCTAAGTGGCATTCCAGAAATTCTATGCAAGGGGCGCGATGGCGTCTAGCCGGTTCGAGTTAGTTCGGCTAAACCCCCCACCCGTTAACTTTTCGGCTGATTTTCATCTGTCACTCATTCTCCTCCGCTATGACACCTAAGGCTCCGAGCTACTCTGCCACCGAACTAGTCTCTTCGCCCCACGCTAGCGCTTTGCCAAAGGACATTTTGCCGCCGTCGCTGGCCACCAAGCCCTCCCTGGACGCTGCTTCTGACTGGCTGGCGGAGGCGGAGACATGCTCCAGCCAGTCATTGGCCCATCTAGCCGAGGTGGGCAGGCAAACCGCTAGGCTGGCCCACGAAATTCGTAGCCCCCTTAGCGTCATTCTTAATGTTTTATGGCTATGCCAGCGCATGCCCCTGCCTGAGATTGCCCGGCAGCGCTTGACCTTGGCCCTCGAAGAAGCGGAGCGCATTAACCGCATGATGGATGAGGTGCTGGCCTTTGCCCGCCACGCCCGTTATCCCGAATTTCAGTGGCAGCGGCTGGAGCTCAATGGCCTGATTGACGAAACCATTCGACTCGTGGCCCAAACGCCCATCGCCCAGGGCTGCCAGCTGGAGGCTCCACCCGATATGCCAACGGTTTGGGTGCAAGGCGATCGAGACAAGCTCAAGCAGGTCTTAATCAACCTGCTCACCAATGCCTGTGAGGCCCTGGGCGGCCATGGCCGGGTGAGCTGCCAGCTCATTCTCTCTCACCAAAACACCTGTGGGTTGATTAAAATTTGCAACAGCCCCCCACCCCAGGACAGTGCCGCCCTGCCCCGCTGCCGTCAGCACCCTAAAGCCCACCAGGGGCTGGGGCTAGGGCTGGGGCTGGTTAGACAGCTGGTGCAGTCCCACGGTGGCAAATTTTGGCTAGAGTCTTCCCCCCTGGGGGCGACAGCGACGGTGCAGCTCCCGCTTCGACCGCTGCCGGGTCGACAAGCCGCCCATGCGGCGAGTCAATCCCAGTCTGTGATCGTCTACAACTCGATTTAACCTACGGTAATCGGAGGTATTAAGGACTGGGGCAATGATTTCTTGGCCGCAACGCCTGCAGCAGGTGCCTGGGCGCATCTACCTGTTAATAGCAGTGGTTATTTTTGCCGCCGCTAATTCCATCACCCGCAAGGTTACCGACATTGGTGCCCAGCACCTGATTGAGGGCCGCAACCCTATTTCCTTCTGCAATGTGCTGTTTGTGGGCAACCTGATCGCCCTGGGGGCGCTGCTGCTGGTGCATGGGGCAGAGTTAAATCCCCGGCGATGGCGGGGTCTGGGGCTGCGCACCTGGCTAAGCCTGGGGCTAATTGCTATTTTGTCGGGGGCGCTAGCCCCGACGCTGTTTTTCTTAGCCCTGGAGCGCACCAGCGTCAATACTGTGATCTTGGTAGGTCGAATTGAGCCCCCCCTGGCCCTGGCCCTGGCGGTGCTGCTGCTGGGGGCCAGGGTCAACTGCTGGGTGGTGGCCGGGTCGGTGGCCTCGTTTGTAGGGGTAGCGCTGACTCTGGTACTTCAGCCCCCCAGCACTGCCATGGTGCCCATGGGCGGCCTGATGATCGGGCGGGGCGACCTGATGGCCCTGGGTGGGGCGGTGGCGGCGGCCACGGCCGCCGTGGCCAGTAAGGCTAGTCTCAGGCAGGTACCCCTGGGGCTGTTTAACCTGGTGCGTACCGCCCTCGGTACGGTGGTCTTCTTCATCGCCGTGATTGTGCTCTACAACCCCCACCACTTCCAAGACGCCTTTTCACCGTTTGTGTGGCGCTGGATGCTGGGCTATGGCCTAATTATTGTGGCGGGCGGGCAGCTGACCTGGTTTCAAGGGTTGAGAACCAGCCAAACGGCTGAGGTGGCCCTGGCCAATGCCTTGAACCCCCTGGTGGGCATTTTAGCCGCCTGGCTGATTTTGGCGGAAGCGCCCACCAGAGCCCAGTACATCGGCGGGGCGGTGGTGCTAGTGGGGATTGCCCTCACCCTGTGGGGAAGCCTGCAGCCCTCTGTGCCGAAAGGGCCAATCTCTCCTCCGGAGGCCGCAAGTGGCATGGGGTTTAAAGGGATTTAAGATCGCCAGGGAACCATGGGGCGACGAGCGAAGCCGTGCAGCACGAGCTACTTCTCTGCGGCCCCGGCATTCTTTGCTAAAGTCGGGGCAGTGACCCTTGCCTTTCACCTTAATCCATGGTCTATCCCCTTGAGTCTCCCCTTGCCCCTGGCTTACTGTGGGACAAAATTCAGCAGCAGACCCGGCATGCCCTGGCCTGCGAGGCGCTCCAGCCGATTGCCACCGAGCACGAGTTTATTGAGCAGGGGGGAATGCGTTTTTTGGTGCGGATTTTGGCCAACCTGGCCCGCAAACAAAGCGCTAGCCAGGCCCAGGCAGCTCAAAGCAAAGTCGGCAAAGCCGTCAATCCCTTTTTGCCCTACGACGACGATCTGTTTGTGGCTAACCTATCTCCTACCCACCTGTGCTTGCTGAATAAGTACAATGTGGTCGATCACCACATTTTGATCGTTACCCGCACTTTTGAAGACCAAGACACCTGGCTCACCCTGGCCGACTTTGAAGCGTTAACTCTGGCCATGGCCGATATCGATGGTTTGGCCTTCTACAACGGCGGTCGCCTGGCTGGGGCCAGCCAGGCCCACAAGCATTTACAGCTCATGCCGCCGCCCCTCTGCCCCGATGGCGGCCCCCTGCCCCTGGCCCAGGTGGTCGAGGCACTAGGTTTTAAGGTTGATTTCGGCCCTGGAGACCTGCCCTCGTCTCAGCCCATAGCTTATAATCCGGCCTTTCCATTTCGCCACGCCATTGCGTCTTTACCAGCGGGCTGGCTGGCTTCATCCTCAGCGGCCGCCACCTTGCTGACCGCCTACCACGCCCTGCTCACCCACTTGGGGATAGATATCGCCCGTTCCCCCCAGGACTTTCCCTACAACCTGCTGATCATGCGGGGTTGGATAATGGCCGTCCGCCGCCGTCAGGAAGACTACCAATCCATCCCCGTCAACTCCCTGGGGTTTGCGGGGTCGCTGCTGGTTAAAAACCAGGAGCAGCTCGACTTGCTCAAAGCCATTGGGCCGATGACTATTCTGAAAAATGTTGCGGCTTAGGTCATTCGCGCATTGAGCGCAGCCGAAATGCACGAGCTTGGCCTCTAGGTCGCAGGTTGAGCACGTCTAAAAACCGCCAATTCAGTAGGGATTATGGGGCCTCTACTACATACCCATTAGCCTGTCACCAAATGCTCAAATAGACCGTTGTCCAAGCGTAGCGAATCCGGTTTCTAGACGTAAAATGGTTAATGACGATACATTTATTCAGCTCTGGTCAGGTTATGCGCTCATCCTTTGGGGTCAAACCCTGTAACCAACCGCTGTGGAATTCAAGCTAGGTTGAGATATTGATTCGTTAACGGCCCATCTTTAGTTTTTTGCCTTATGGATGTCACCATGAGTAACTCCCCCAGCCCAGACCGCATTTTGATCTTCGACACCACCCTGCGGGACGGCGAACAGTCCCCCGGGGCTACCCTTAATGTGGAAGAGAAACTTACCATTGCGCGGCAGCTGGCTCGACTGGGGGTAGACATCATTGAGGCCGGGTTCCCCTTTGCCAGCCCTGGAGATTTTGAGGCGGTGCAGAAAATTGCGCGGGAGGTGGGTACTGAAACTGGCCCCACCATCTGTGGCCTGGCCCGTGCCACCCGGCACGACATCGAGCGGGCCGGGGAAGCCATCAAGCCCGCCGCCAGGGGCCGCATTCACACCTTCTTGGCCACCTCCGATATTCACCTGGAATATAAGCTGCGCAAGAGCCGGGCCGAGGTGCTGGCCCTGGCCCCCGACATGGTGGCCTATGCAAAGACCTTCACGGCCGATGTTGAATTTTCGCCTGAGGATGCGGGCCGCTCTGACCCGGAGTTTCTCTACCAGGTGCTAGAGGCCGCGATCGCCGCCGGGGCCACCACCGTCAACATCCCCGACACCGTCGGCTACCTGACTCCGACGGAGTTTGGTCAGCTGATCCAGGGCATCAAAGCCAACGTGCCCAACATTGACCAGGCGGTAATTTCCGTCCACGGCCACAACGACCTGGGGCTGGCGGTGGCCAATTTTCTAGAGGCGGTGAAAAACGGGGCGCGGCAGCTCGAATGCACCATTAACGGCATCGGCGAGCGGGCCGGCAACGCGGCCTTGGAAGAATTGGTGATGGCCTTGCACGTTCGCCGCTCGTTCTACAACCCCTTTTTAGGCCGCCCGGCGGAGTCAGACGCGCCCCTCACCGCCATCGACACCCGTCAGATCTATAAGACCTCGCGCCTGGTGTCGAACCTGACCGGCATGTTTGTGCAGCCCAACAAAGCCATCGTCGGGGCCAACGCCTTTGCCCACGAGTCAGGCATCCACCAGGATGGGGTGCTCAAAAACAAGCTCACCTACGAAATTATGGATGCCCAGTCCATCGGCCTCACCGATAACCAGATTGTGCTGGGCAAGCATTCGGGCCGCAATGCCTTTCGTACCCGCCTCCAAGAGCTAGGCTACGAGCTCGATGACCAGGCCCTCAACCGCGCCTTTCTGCGGTTCAAGGAGCTGGCCGATAAGAAAAAAGAAATCACCGACTGGGATATTGAATCCCTGGTGAACGACGAAACCCAGCAGGCCCCTGAGCACTTCTACCTTGACCTGGTGCAGGTCTCCTGCGGCGACAACTCTCGCCCCACCGCCACCGTCACGGTGCGCACCCCCGACGGCCAGGAGCTGATGGATGCCGCCATCGGCACCGGCCCCGTCGATGCGGTCTACAAGGCGATCAACCGGGTGGTGGATATCCCCAACCAGCTGATCGAGTTCTCGGTGCAGTCGGTCACCGAGGGCATTGACGCCCTGGGGGAAGTCACTATCCGCATTCGCCACGACGACCGGGTGTTTTCGGGCCACGCCGCCAATACCGACATTGTGGTGGCCTCGGCCCATGCCTACCTGCACGCCCTCAACCGGCTCTATGCGGCTCTCCAGGGCGAAAAGGCTCTGCACCCCCAGCTCGACTCGGTGGTAGCCTAGGGCTAAAAACGACTTAGTCTGAATCTGTCTGGACAATAAAGCGTGTTGCCATGGTACAGGCTCAACCCCAGCTCAAAACCTTTGACGACTTTCTCACCTACGCTGAGGCCGCCGAAGGTTACTGCGAACTCACCTATGGGGAGCTGGTTGAAGTGCCGCCTGAATCCGATGGGAATTTATATTGCGCATTGCAATTATACGAAGCTTTAAAGGCCGTCGTAGATATGCGGCAAATTCGCCTCCAGGGGCTGGCGCTGGCGATGCCGGGGCAGCCTAAAAATCGCTATCCTGACCTTACCGTGCTGCGGCCTGAGCACCCTGAGCAACTGCGCGAGCTAGGTCAGGCGGCGATCACCTTAGCGATGGCTCCACCGCAGCTGGTGGTAGAAGTGGTTAGCCCTGGGGCAGAAAACCACCGCCGCGACTACATTGAAAAGCGCAATCAATACGAATGGCGCGGCATTCCAGAATATTGGATTCTCGATCCGGGGCTGGCCCAGGTGACCGTACTCAGCCTCACCCCCCAGGGCTACGATGAAGCGTTGTTTCAAGGTAGTGCCGTGGTAGAGTCGCCCAGCTTTCCCACCTGGAGCCTGACGGCGGAGGCTATGCTAAGTCTTTAAGCCGTTACGGCCTTCCCGCAGGGCGCATTCGAGCTAGCCATGCACTATTTGACCTTTAGAGTCTTGGCTAAGAGTATTCCATAGAAAAAATCATCCTTACCCAGGCTAGCTACAGGGCATGTTGAGAGTATGCCCGGCATGAATAATGCTAAGGCCATCGGTAGGGCTGAAGTTCCCACCGGTTTACTACCGCTGCAGATACAAGGGGCGTTCGCGGCTCCATATGCTCGGCCAGAATGCTCCAGCTCCTGGGGATAGGCTGTGATGCACCGCTTCGGTACGCGAGGTAGGCGGTTTAAGCCTAATATCCCAGAGCCGTCTTAATATCCTTCACTAAGGCATCTACCGACTCCGGGGTCGTATTCCAGGCGCACATCAGGCGCACGCCGCCGCTGCCGATGAAGGTGTAAAACAGCCAGCCCCACTGGTGCAGCTGGTGAATCAGCGACTCCGGCATTTGCACAAACACCCCATTGGCCTGACGGGGAAACAGCAGCGATAGTGCGGGGATGGCCTTGAGCTGCTCTTCCAGGTAGGCCGCCATGCGGTTAGCGTGCTCAGCGTTGCGGAGCCAGGCCCCGGTTTCTAGCAGCCCTAGCCAGGGGGCCGAGATGAATCGCATTTTAGAGGCCAGTTGCCCGGCCTGTTTACAGCGGTAGGCAAAATCCTCCGCCAGGGTACGGTCGAAGAAGAGAATCGCCTCCCCCACCCCCATGCCGTTTTTGGTGCCGCAGCAGCACAGCACGTCGATGCCCGCCTTCCAGGTTAGCTCCGCCGGGGTTTTGCGGGCCGACACCAGGGCGTTGGCAAAGCGGGCCCCGTCCATGTGCAGCTTCAGCCCGTAGCGACTGGCTAGCTCCTTGAGCGTGAGCAGCTCGTCTACGGTGTAGAGGGTGCCCACCTCGGTGGCCTGGGTCAGACTAATCACCTTCGGCTTGGGATAGTGGATATCCGACCGCTTGGTGATTAATCGCTCCACATCCCCAGGGTCGAGCTTGCCGTTAGCCCCCTTCGCCAGCAGCAGCTTAGAGCCGTTGGAGGCAAACTCTGGGGCACCGCACTCGTCGGTTTCCACATGGGCCAGCTCGTGGCAGATCACGCTGTGGTAAGACTGGCAGAGGGAAGCCAGGGTTAGAGAGTTGGCCGCCGTGCCATTAAAGACAAAAAAGACCTCGCAGTCGGTTTCAAACAACTCCCGAAATTTATCCGCCGCTTTTTGGGTCCATTCGTCATTCCCATAGGCGGGCACGTCACCGGGGTTGGCCTGAATCATATAGTCCAGCGCTTCGGGGCACATGCCGGAATAGTTATCGCTGGCAAACTGCTGTAGGCGAAGGTCGGATCGAACGGCAGAGACCATGGCAGATTGGGGTTGAGGGTATTTAGAGGATAGCGTTTGGAGGGGTGATGGGGTGACCCTTGGTAGGGGCGCACGGTTGTGCGACCTCTTCGCGGGGGTGAGAAGAGGGCAATGGGCTTTGACGTGGGCGCTCAGCCGAACGGTCGATGGGGAGCTGCCAGGCTTTTTTCTGCGGCCCAATTCCTGGGTTAAGATTGATGCGGCACACTGTTTTAGGGGTTTGGGGTAGCTGGCTATGACGTTTTACCGAGGCCGGTTTGGGTTAGCGGCTTTGCTAGGGGTGGGGATATTTGGGTTCGGCAGCGTACTGCTACGGCCGCCGCTGCTGCCGTCAGCCCAGGCCCAGGCGGGTGGTGCCATTACCCTAGAATCTGATGTGCAAGAGGCCAACACCGTTACCGGGGTGATTACCGCTCGAGGGAACGTTCAAATCGACTACCCGGCTGAACAAATTTACGCTACCTCTGCCCAGGCCGAGTATTACAGCAACGAGCGCCGGATCGTGCTCAGCGGCAATGTCGTCATCGACCAGGAGGGCAGCACCCTAGAGGCGGAGGTGGTGACCTACTTGATTGATGAAGGGCAATTCGTAGCCGTGCCTAACCCCGAAGAACAGGTCAGGGCCGTATACCTGCTGCCCGAGGCTGAGCCTGAGTCGGTGCAGGATAGCGCCGCACCGGGGCGACCCGCCGCCCCTAGCCCCCCGGTTTTGCTGGAGGTGAGCCCGATTGAGGGGAGCAATGGCGGGTCAGACAATACGGCCCCTTCGGCTCCACTGGAAAACTAAGGTCTTTAAAGCTCTCTGAAACCTTGATTTTGTGTACGAAGGAATCAGCGTTTGATCGACTCCTTAAAACACGCCCTAGTGGTCTGTCAAGCCTGAATTCGTAATTATCAGAACGTAGCGCAGGCATGTTGCCTGCTGCGTTGACATGATGGTTAGCATCGTCGTTCCTGGAAATTACCTGAGGGAAGAACCCCTGAGGGTTATGATATTGAATCGGCGAGTCAGATTCCCCTGGGGCTAGATTTTAGCTGGTGGGCCGTGCCCACTCTACTGGGTTGGCGTAACCCTACTGCATTCTTCAACTGTTATGACTTCTTCGTTTCGCATTACTCTGCTACCCGGTGACGGCATTGGCCCCGAAATTATGGCCATTACCGTGGAGGTGCTGAAAACCCTGGGCCGCCAGATGGGTTTAGGCTTTGAGTTCCAGGAGGCGCTGATTGGTGGAGCCGCCATCGACGCCACCGGCTCACCGCTGCCGGAGGCTACCCTCGACACCTGCAAGGCCAGCGATGCCGTGTTGCTAGCGGCCATCGGCGGCTACCAGTGGGATACCCTACCCCGTGCCCAGCGCCCCGAAACTGGTCTGCTGGGGCTGCGAGCGGGCCTGGGCCTGTTTGCCAACCTGCGCCCGGCCACCATTTTGCCCCAGCTGGTAGATGCCTCATCCCTAAAGCGGGAGGTGGTGGAGGGGGTAGACATTATGGTGGTGCGAGAGCTGACCGGCGGCATTTATTTTGGCACTCCCAGGGGGGTGTTTACCACCGGAACCGGCGAGCAGCGGGGGGTGAACACCATGGTCTATACCCCCGAAGAAATTGACCGAATTGGCAAAGTGGCCTTTGAAATCGCCCAAAAGCGGCGGGGGCAGCTGTGCTCGGTGGATAAGGCCAATGTGCTGGAGGTATCGCAGCTGTGGCGCGATCGCATCTCTGCCCTGGCCACCGACTATCCGGATGTCGCCCTCAGCCACCTGTATGTTGATAATGCCGCCATGCAGCTGATTCGCTGGCCCAAGCAGTTTGACACCCTTGTCACCGGCAACCTGTTCGGAGATATTTTGTCTGACGCCGCGGCGATGCTCACCGGCAGCATTGGCATGTTGCCCTCTGCCAGCCTGGGGGCCGAGGGGCCGGGGGTCTATGAGCCCGTCCATGGTTCGGCCCCAGACATTGCTGGGCAAGATATAGCCAACCCCTTGGCCCAGGTGCTCAGCGCCGCCATGATGCTGCGCTACGCCCTCGACCAGCCTGCCGCTGCCGACCGGCTTGAAAAAGCCGTTATGGCGGTTTTAGACCAGGGTTATCGAACCCGCGATATCATGGCTAAAACCATGACCGAGGTGGGCGGCAAAGCCATGGGCGAAGCCCTACTCAAGGCTTTGGAGGCCAGTTAAAAGCCCGATTAAACTCTGGCCAAGTTCAATTTGGGATTTTGCCTGGGAACGCCCTCGCTCCCGAACTGGACTGGGGATCGCTTAATAAAAGTTAACGATTTGCCGCCCCTGGGGAGATCGACTACAGTCATGTCTAAATGAGTCACAGGTGAGCCGTGTACGGTCTACAGCAACCCCCTTACCCTGGTCAGCCGCCAGGTTCTCCGTCCAATGGCAGCCCGCTTCCGGCGCTGCTGAATCCGGCATTGTTAAAGTCGGCACGCCAAATCTATCGCACCTATTACGAAGTCCACCCGGAGGAGGTGCAGCGCCCCATTGGTATTGCCATTAGCACCAAGACCCATCGCGGCAAGCTAATTTTTGGCGACAAACCAGTGCTGCTGCCCAACGAGTGCTTTGTCCCCCTCAATCAAATCGAGCCAGGCCTGCATTAGGGGTACTCACTCCCCTTTCCTTGTTCCAGCGCTCCGCGCTGGAATGCTTCCCTCCTCGTTCCAGCACTCTGCGCTGAAACGCCCTCCCGAGGCTCTGCCTCGTTGATTCTTCGATAGATCAAGCCGCTAGAATCGCCGACCGTCAGCCCAGCCCAGCATCGGTACAACGGCTCTAGATCCCAGGGTTCTGAGATAATGGCGGGTGTTTTGGGTGCACCTCAGCTCAGAACCCTGGGATCTGTGTCGGCATTCTAATCCGATTCAGGTTGGCCCAATTGTAAACCTGAGGCTGACAACTGCTGATTTAACCAGGCTTGATCCACCGGGGACAGCTTTGGTGGGGGTGGTGCTTGGGTATAGTCAATCCGCCCCTGGTAACGGCCCCGGCTAAAGACGCCCTCAAACACCGCCTGAAGCGGCAATAAAACCTCTGGAGTCCCCGGCTTGAGCGGGATTGGAATAGTGGGTAAAGGCATTTGTAGCGTAACGCCGTAGAGGTCGGCCTGGGGCCGCTGTTCCCGAGGGCTGACCAAAATTCGATAGGGGGTAGGGGTGACCGCCCCGGCTAAGGGCACGGGCGTTCCGCCTCGCAGCAAATCCAGCTCGACCAGATGCGTTAGGCTGCCGATCACCCGGTTGCGCTTGTTTAGATAAACCTCTCGGCCAGGACCAGACTGCTTATTTTTGGGTGACAGCACCTCAATAGCAGTTATAACGTCGCCGGTGGCTAGGTTACGAATTTCCAAATAGCGTTCGTTGACCTCCTCGGGCATGGGGACGACCACGCGCTGGGGTTGAAGCTGAACCGCTGTGGCACCATTGGTTCTGTCGCTGCTCCCACCCGTTGCCTGTACCGCCGGTAGCGAAATGAAGACAGCATCTGGAATGCTAATCAACAGGTCATCACTCCCATCATCGAGGTAGGTGCGAGTTTCGACCTCGACGTAGTACTCAGGGCTAAGCACCGCGTCAATGACATCGGCCATCGCCACGATCAACCGACTGTGGAACGAGGGCCAAAACCCAGGCTGTTCCAGATAGGGATTCATGCCAGGAAACAGTAGCGCCATGGAGCCGCCCAGTGGACAAGTGCCTCTATTGTAAAAGACCTAAGCCTTCGTACCCTCAGTCAAGTGCGCCTGACGTAATCCACTGAACGTCCGCTTAAACCGGCACTACAACCGGCGCTACCCCGGCCAGATCAAAGGCGCTGTGGATTGCCCGTAAAGCCTTAATTCCCTCCTCTTCGGCCACGACGCAGCTGATTTTAATCTCAGAAGTCGCGATCATTTGTAGGTTGATCCCTTCTTCCGATAAGGCTTTGAACATGCGGGCAGCCACGCCGGGGGCGTAAATCATGCCAATGCCGACAACGCTGACTTTCGCGATCGCCTCATCCACCACGACTTCGCCACAGCCCAGGTCGGCCGCAGCGCCCTCCACCAGGGTTTTAGCGCTGAGGGCGTCGGCCTGGGCCACGGTAAAGGCGATATCGCGGGTGGCCTGGCCGCCCACCAACCGGCAGCGCTGGGATTGGATGATCATATCCACACTCACCCCGTGGGCCGCCAGTAGCTGAAAAATGCTGGCGGCCATGCCCGGCTGGTCAGGCACGTGGCGAATCGCCACCCGCGCCTGTTTAACATCCAGAGCGGCCCCCCGCACCACCGGAGCGTTGTGGTCGTCAGCGGTCATGGCTGGCCCCTGGGGCCTGGGGGAGGAGGTGACCTCGAAGGCGGCGCAGAGGGTGGCAATGGCGCGATCGCAGTCGGCCACGTCAATGGTGCAGCTCACCTTCACCTCTGAAGTAGAAATCAGCTGAATGTTGACCCCCGCCGCCGCCAGGGAGGAAAACATCTTAGCGGCCACCCCAGGCCGACCAATCATGCCTGCCCCGGCGATGCTGATTTTGGCCATGCGGGTGTCTACCATGACCTCGGCCTGGGTGGTGTCGGTGGGGTTACGGCGCAGGGCCGGGGCAATGGCCTCGGCCACAGCTTCAGCCCGGTTGAGGTTGGCCTTGACCAGGGTAAAGGCAATGTCGTTGGTGTTGCCCTCGTGGATGGATTGAATAATTAAATCCACATTTAGAGCCTGGCTAGCCAGTTCCCCAAACAGTCGAGCGGCAATGCCGGGGCGGTCGGGAATGCGCAGCAGCGCCACCTTGGCCTGGTCGGTGTCAAACTCTACTGCATCCACCGGGTGGGCCAGCTCTAGCCCCTCCAGGGGACGGGGCTGGGGGCGGGGCGAGACGACTCGGGTGCCGGGTTCATCGGTCCAGCTGGAGCGCACCACCAGGGTAACGCCGTAGTTGCGGGCAATTTCCACCGCCCTAGGGTGCAGCACCTTGGCCCCCAGGCTGGCCAGCTCTAGCATTTCGTCGCTGGTAATTTCGGCCATCAGCTGGGCCTCGGGCACCAGGCGCGGGTCGGTGGTGAGAATGCCGGGCACGTCGGTATAAATTTCGCAGGTCTCGGCCTGGAGGGCCGCCGCTAGGGCCACCGCCGAAGTGTCTGAGCCCCCTCGCCCCAGGGTGGTAATCTCCAAATCCGACGTTTCGCTAATCCCCTGAAACCCCGCCACCACAATCACCTTTCCTTCGCCCAGGTGGCGCTGAAGGCGGTCGGTTTTAATCGTCAGGATGCGGGCGCGGGTGTGCTCCGCCTCGGTGACAATGCCCACCTGGGCTCCGGTCAGGGAGATCGCCTCCTGGCCCAGGCTGTGCAGGGCCATGGTAAGCAGCGCGATTGAGACCTGCTCCCCGGTGGAGAGCAGCATGTCCATCTCCCGACGGCTAGGCTGGTCGGTGATGTCGGCGGCCAGCTGCACCAGGGTGTCGGTAGTTTTGCCCATGGCCGAAACCACCACCACCACCGAGTGACCCGCCGCGACGGTGGCGGTGACCCGCCGGGCCACCGCCTGAATCCGCTCGACGGAGCCGACGGAAGTACCCCCATATTTCTGTACGATCAGCGCCATGATGTGTAGACCTAAACGGTGGCGAAGGTTAATTCTGAATTTAATCTCCAAATTTAGACCGAAATGGTCAACTTGGCTCAGCCCCTATCAAGCAGATCTATCACTTTACCAGTCCAACAGGGGCGCCGGAGCGGTGAAACCAGGAATACTTAAACATCCATTAAGCACCCGGCTGTACTGTTAAGTCAGCGATATGGGCTCCGATTTAAGCTCCCCACGACGGACAATAGTGGCGTGGCGGGCTCGATCCCATAGCGTAGGGCACAGTCTGACCTAGGGTTTTGCCTTATAACAAAAGCGCTGCCGTTGTTGTTCTATCCCTATGCAAACCGTTGAAGCCCCCGCGGCCGATCAGGCCACAACTGAACCTCAGCGCGCTCTACCCCAGGTGGTAATTATCGGCGGTGGCTTTGGCGGCCTCTATGCCGCCCAGCAGTTGGGCAAAGCGGCGGTTGAGGTCACCCTGATCGATAAGCGCAATTTTCACCTCTTTCAGCCCCTGCTGTACCAGGTAGCCACCGGCGGACTCTCCCCCGGCGACATTGCTTCGCCCCTGCGCGGGGTGCTCAGTCAGCAAAAAAATACCCGCGTGCTGATGGGGGAAGTCACCGACATCGACCCCGCTGGGCAATCCATAGCCCTTCAGGATGGTCGCACGGTGCCCTACGACACGCTAATTGTCGCCACGGGCATGAGCCACTTTTACTTTGGCCGCGACGACTGGGCCGACCTTGCCCCCGGCCTCAAGACCGTAGAAGATGCCCTGGAAATGCGGCGGCGCATTTTTGCCGCCTTTGAGGAGGCCGAAAATACCGCTGACCCGGCTCTTCAGCAGGCTCTGCTGACCTTTGTGATTGTCGGCGGTGGCCCCACGGGGGTCGAGCTGGCGGGTTCCCTGGCGGAGCTGGCCTACCAGACCCTGAAGCCCGACTTTCGCCACATCGACACTCGCCAGACCCGCATCATTCTGGTGGAAGGGCTGGATCGGGTGCTGCCCCCCTTTGCCCCCGAGCTTTCCGCCCGGGCCGAGCAGGATTTGAAGAAGATGGGGGTCGAAATTCGCACCGGCACCCTGGTCACCGATATTCAGGGCAACCAGGTCACCCTCAAGCGGGGGGATGAGCTAACCACCCTCCCGGCGGCTACGGTGCTGTGGGCGGCGGGGGTGCGTGATCCTGGCATGGGCGGTATTTTGGCCGAGCGCACCGGGGCCGAGCGCGATCGCGCCGGTCGCGTCATCGTCAATGACGACCTGACTGTGCCCGACCACCCCAATATCTTTGTGGTAGGCGATCTGGCCCACTTCGCCCACCAGGGGGAGCGCCCTCTGCCAGGGGTGGCCCCCGTCGCCGTTCAGGAGGGTAAATACGTGGCCAAGCTGATCCAAAAACGGCTAAATTACCAGACCCTGCCCAAGTTTGAGTACAAAGATAACGGCAGCCTGGCGGTGATCGGGCGCAACGCGGCGGTGGTCGATTTACCCTGGGCTAAGCTCACCGGCTTTCCGGCCTGGTTTGTGTGGCTGTTTATTCACATCTTTTACTTGATCGAGTTTGACAACAAAGTTATCGTCATGACCCAGTGGGCCTCTAACTATCTCACCCGCAAGCAGGGGGCGCGGCTGATTACCGACCCTAAGGGCACGCCAGGACGATCGCCGCTGTAGGGAGGTATCGGGAATCGGGGTTCGGAGATTAAGGGACGGTAATAAATAATGTTTCAGCGCAGGATTTGGTATCAAAGCGGTCAGCAAAGGGATGGCCCAAAAGCCGCGGAGCCGCAGTGGTGCCACCCATGCGCTTGAGATCAAAATTATGGAGGATAGTGAACACCGGCAACGCCCGGGCCAAAACCCCCGGCAGGCATGATATCGCAGGGCGAGGTAGCGATTGTGCCCCTCTAGGGTCAATTCGTCTTTAGAAATTTCTTAAGGAAATTTCCTGAGCCTATCTCCCTAAAGCGGCATTACCCGCACTACTTTAGAGCCATCACAGCCCCCCTGGCCATTGTCGTAAATAACGCTGGTCAGGGTAGTTTCTTTGCTGATATCTGTGGGGTTAACGGTCACGGTCACGTGGGTCCATCGGTAGCGATACTCGGATAGCTTGACATCCACCTCAAAGTTACCGTTCTCGTCGGTAACCGTCTGGGCGGTGCGCTCGGTAGTGTATTCCTCAATGCCCCCTTCGTGGCCATGGAAGGTGACCGTAACCTCGGCATTGGCCACCGGGTTGGGGGTAGCGATGTTGGCTTCTGGAGCAGCTTGGTCGCGGGCGTTGAGCTGAACCGTACCCATAAATGACAACCGAGCGGCCTGGGCCGCCAGAGGCGTAGCCACCACCATCAGCACCACCATCGGTGCTAGGGCTGAAAACTGCGAGACTCTCATTATTACCTTAACCAAAATCCTAATCAGGATAATGGCAGACCCCGGTAGACCTGTCGGTTGTGCAAGACACAATATCAGGGGGCTGGGTTTCAGGTTTTGGGCTACCCCTGACGCCCCTACAGGATGGTCTCCTTTGCATGGGGATTATTGAATTCAGGTTTGGTAGACCGAATTGGCAAGGGAATATTATGGCCCGGTATATTATGGCCCGGTGTGATGCCAGTTTCGGAGTAACCTAGTGTCACACTACATCCTAGAGGTTTCTAGAACGGTCATGGGCCAGCGGGTCCTATTTTTAAGTAATGGCCATGGCGAAGATCTCAACGCCAGCCTGATTTTGCAGGCGTTAACCAGCCTGCGTTCAGATGTTCAAGCAGCCGCTATGCCTATTGTGGGCGAAGGTCAAGCCTACAGGCGGTCGGCGGTAGCGATAATTGGGCCAACCCAGGTGATGCCCTCCAGCGGGTTTAGCTACATCAATGTTGGCCGTTGGCTAAATCCAGCGAACTGGAACCGAGATAGCAATCTCCAGAATCTACTGCGAGACTTAGGGGCGGGGCTAGTGGGGCTGATCTGGGGGCAAGTTAAGGCGGTGCGGCGCTATGGCCAAGGGTGCGATCTGCTCTTCGCCACGGGGGATATCGTGCCAATTTTATTTGCCTACATCACCGGGCGACCATTTATGGCTTTTTTGGTGTCTAACTCTAGCTACTACGAAGGGCGGATTAAGCTGCCCTGGCTGGTATGGATGGCCCTTCGATCGCCCCACTGCGCCGCCGTATTTACCCGCGATGCCTGCACCGCCCAAGACTTGAATCAGCGCGGGTTAGCCAAGGCCCGGTTTTGTGGCTACCCGATTATGGATGTCTTAGCCCCCACCGGCAAAGACTTAGGACTAGCCACCGATCTGCCGGTGGTCGCCCTCCTACCGGGTAGCCGCCTGCCAGAAGCCCTGGAAAATTTAAAGCTCCTGCTTCAGCTTTGCGAATTGGTGGACAACCACCAACCAATTCAATTTGTCGCCGCCCTGGTGGGGGCCATCACCCCAGAGCGTCTTTCTGCCGTGGCCCAGACCCAGGGTTGGGGTTTAGCGCCGGATTACGCCCTGGTCAAAGGTGAGGTGAGGGTGACCTACCACTCCGATGCCTTCCCCGATATTTTGCATCGGTGCGGCCTGGCCTTGGGCATGGCGGGCACCGCCGTCGAGCAGGTCGTGGGCTTAGGGAAGCCGGTGATTCAAATTATTGGCCGGGGGCCTCAGTTTACCTATCCCTTTGCTGAGGCCCAAATGCGCCTGCTGGGCGAGTCGGTGCTTACCGTGGGCCAGCGTCCCGCGGATCGAGCTTTGCTGGCCGAAGCGGCCGCTAAGGTGGTAGCTGTGCTGGCTGACCCGGGCTACCGCGATCGCTGTATTCACAATGGCCAGGTACGGGTGGGGCCACCCGGTGGGTCAGCGGCCATAGCCGAGCAGATTCAGGCTTACCTGGGGGTCGTGGAGGCGGCTTGATTCATCCTAAGGCCCGTGGAACCGCTGATTTTCAGAGCGCACCGCCGGGTCTCCTAGCGCAAATTCCCCTCCAGAAAATCGTGCAGAAATTCCTCCAAAAATTCGAAGGGCTCTACCTCCCAGATGGGCTCTGGCACCAGGAAACGCAGTCGGCTCAGTACGTCGGCCTCAATGGCGGCCATTTGCGGATCGGCAAAGATGTCCACCAGCGCCTGGGTATCCCTGGCCCGGAGGGGAGCCAGGGGGTTGGCTAGCTGCGGGGCGGCTTCGGTCAGCAGGTAAACCGGGGCTGCCGCCGCCCCTGATTTCGGTGGATCGAAGGTGATGGCGGGTTGTCGCCGCTGTTTTTTGGTGGCGGCAATTTGACTAAAGGTAAACAGCGCCTGGGCCCAGGGGTCGGCTCCGAGGGATGAGCTGGGAGCTGGGGTAAGGATGGCAGATTGCCCCGGTAGATTGCTCATAGGGTTTCAGGATGAGGGAGTGACGATGGCTAGCTCAGGGGAACACAATGGCTGGCGTCAAAATTTTCTGGCCTAGCCTGAGGCCAGGTGAGCTCTATTGACGTGTCATCAGTATAAATGCGGAGCAAGCATAAACGTACAATACATCCCCCGTAAATTTACTAACCCTGCCATTGAATCAGCCGGACATAGGCGTAGGCGATTAGTTCAGACACTACGGTTCTGACTCCGGTGCTGGTCGTCCACCAGGTTTGGGGGTCAAACCCACTGAGGTCGCTAGCGATCACCCCAACGGCGATATTGGCCGGAGCAAATAAACGGTGGTAAATATACCCGCTCCGGCGGGCATGACAGCCCATAGTAAACAGGTTCAGGCCTCGCAAATCAGGCCTTTGGCGTTCCACGTATCGCTTCACCGCCAGGGCCGATGTATAGGTGCGAAACCGCTCCACCTCGGGGCAAGGCATCGGGATAATCAAATGCTGGGGAATACCTAGGGCCACCAGGGTAGCCGCCGACAGCTCGGCGTGGGTTCGGTAGTGAGATAAAAACGTGCCCCGCAGCAGGGGTGGCCCGGTGGTAATCAACGCCTGGTAGCCCCCCTGCCAGAAGAGTTTGCTGACGGCTACTAGGGCTTCATCCGAAATCCATCCCTCTACGACTAAAACCTCGGCGGCGATGGGGCGCGATAGATTTAGAAACCGGGCTAAATTCACAAAGCCCCAGTAGCACCCCAGGGCCAAAAGGCCTAGGGCCAGGGCCACAATTATGGCTACCCGCAAATTCTGATACTCCCTAGCTGTATGTAGGACTCGGTCGTGTTGTTTTAACCTATCCCGCTAATCTATGTCGCCGAAGAGGGCGCTTGCCCCTCTTTGAGGTACTCAAACACCGATTTATCGCCAATATCGGGGACGATCGGCTGCATCGCCTTACGCAGGGCAAATACTCCGAAGAGAACCGCCCACAGGCCCAACAGCACAGGCTTTGCCGTAGGAGGCAAAAAACCTGCTAAATGCCCCAGCAGCAGCAGCGGTACCAGGGGAGTCAGCAGCTTGGTTTCTAAGCGGTTAAAGCAAACGGCTTCCTTAAAGTAAATGCCGGTTAGGGCGGCGAAGGTAAAACCCACCCCCCAGAGGATTTGGGGGTAGTCTACCAGGGTTTGGGCAAAGGGGCCGTCGATGTAGTGGGCCACCCCTAAGGAGGCTACCCCCCCCACCAGCCAAAAAATCTGCAAGAGCCGATGCAGAGGAATGAGATAGATGTGAATGGTAGCCAAGCTGAGCCCCAGGCCCAGCCAAAACAACGTATAAAAGCCGCTAATCGCCTGCACCGCCAGGGGTTGGTGGGGCCATCCCAGCCCGAGGACGGTGCCCACGGCAAAAGCCAGGGCCGCCACCATCAGCCCCGCACGGTACAGTACCACCCCACGCCGGTCGGCGGCGGTAATGGTGTAGTCGCCAAACTGCCCCTGGTAAATCTCCGACGGTTGATTAATCAGGCTATCCATAGCAACACTCCTCTGCGGCAAGACTGGGCAGCAGGGAGCTACCCATGCCTCTATCCTATCGGGTGAGAGGCATCTGGGTGGGTAAGGTGACCGTAAAACAAGTTTGTCGATCGACGCTATCCACGGTGATCTCACCGCCTAGATGCCGCACCAGCTTCTCTACCAGGGCCAGCCCCAACCCGGTGCCCCCTTGCTTCCAGGGATCGGCACTGGGGACGCGATAAAACTTATCAAAAATACGGGTCATCTCGCTAGTGGCAATGGTGACGCCGGTATTGGTCAAAACAAACTGGATCTGGTCTTCTTCCTCCGCAAACAGGGCCGCCACGTGCAGGGTAATGTGCTCGCCGGGGGGAGTATATTTACAGGCGTTGTTGAGCAGCTCGGCTAAAACCCGCTCCAGGCTTGACGGGTCGCTATAGAGCACGGGCAGCACCGGGTCGGTGGTCAGGGTCAAGGTTTGGTTGCGGCTCTTGGCGCGGGTAACAAAGCTGTTGGCCCAGGGGGGCAGCCAGGTTTCGAGCAAAATCGGCTCCGCTTGTAGGGGATGATTACCTACGTCCAGACGCTGGAGGTCAAGCAAATCGTTAATCAAGCTGATTTCGCGCTCGCATTCTTCCTGCAAAATTTGGAAGTAGCGGGCAATGCGGGGCTGCTCGGCCTTGGGCTTGAGGAGATCCTGACTGAGGCCCAGCTCTTGATTCAGGGTTACCCCCAACAGCTGCAGGGCCACCCGCATACTGGTTACCGGGGTGCGCAGCTCGTGGGAGACGGTGCTCAGAAAATCATCCTTCAGCGTGTTGAGGCGCTCTAGCTCTTCCACCTGGGACTGGGCCGCCTGATACAGTCGAGCCTGGCGAATGGCAATGGCGCACTGGTTAGCCACCTGCTGCACTAAGCGGATTTCAATGTCGGTGAACCCGTGGCTGCGGCCATTAATTAACCACAGATCTCCCAGCACCCCCCGGTCATCCACAATTGGGCAGGCCAGCATGGCCACGTAGCCCCGCATCGGGTTAGGCTCCATAGAGCAAAACTGAAAATACTGCCCGTCTAACAGCTGGTGATAAACCTCGGGGAAGGCTTCCATCTGAGCGACCCGCCCCTGGTAGGAGGGAATTGAGCTGTTGTACTCGTAGTAGATGGTAGAGGTGCCCTGTTCGAGGTCATAAAGGGCCGTATTTGACCCCTTCACCTCCAGGGCTTCGGTCAGCTCCTTGACCGCCGTCAGCATGATCTGGTTGACGTCTAGGCTATCCCTTACTCGGTCGGTGATGCGCTTCAGGGTGGCCTCAAATTCCAGGGCGGTTTGGAGCTGTTCGGTACGCTGGGCCACCTGCTGCTCCAGGTCGGTGTTGAGTCGCTGTACCTGGTTGTAGAGGCGAGCTTGGTTGATGGTGCTACCGACCTGGGCTGAAACCTCTCGCAGGGTTTCAATTTCCCAGGCATCCCACTGGCGGGGGCGGCTACGGTTGAGGGCGCAGACCAGGCCGTAGAGGGCCTCCCCCTGCACAATGGGCATGATTAAGCAGGCTTTGACCTTAGCCTGGCGCAGCTGGGCCAGGGAGTCCTCCGGTAGGGCGGCGGTGTTGATATTGTCAATCACCTGAATTTCCCCCTGGCGGTAGGGGGTCAGGTCTTCGGGGATGAAGCTGAGGGTTTCCAGGGAGTGACCCAGCACCGAGGCCATGCTGGCCTTGGCTGACTCGGCCACCACGCCGTTGTAGTCGGGGTCAAAGCTGTAAAAAATTACCCAATCAATCTTCAGGAAGCGGCGCACCTCATTAACGGTGGTCTGCAACAGTTGCTCAGGGTTCATGGACTGGAGCAACTGTTGGGCGATCGCCCCCAGCAGGCGCTCGCGCTCTGACCGTCGCTTTAGGGTTTGCTCAATGTGGTGCTGGGTCGTAACATCCTGGAGGGTGACCATTACCAGGGGCAGCCCTGTCGGGGTCAAAAACCGCGACGTTTTTGCCAGCACCACCCGCGACTGCCCAGTAGCGTCAGAAATCGCCACGCGGTGCTGGTGCTCTTCGCCACTGGCCAGCACCCGCTGGTCGGCCGCCGTAAACGCCGCCGCTACGGCGGGGGGGAAAATATCGGCCTCTGATTTACCCATCAGATCGGCCGGGTTATGTCCTACCAGCTGGCCATAGGCCGTATTTAAAAACTGCCAGCCTAGCCGCTGATCTTTGATGTAAATCGGGGTCGCAATCGCGTTCAAAACTTGCGCCAGCCCAGCCCCCGGCAGGCCTTCTCCGCCGTTACCTAGCAGCCCTTCTAGGAGAACATTGGCATCAGCCGTTGGGGCAGACGGCAGCGTAGTCGGCAAGAAATTGTTCGGCATCATAGCTGGAACGTCCGGGGCGGCATGGGGCGATGCGATCAGAAGGCAACCAACACCTTGGCCTTAGCTTAGCGGAGGCCAGACTAATAGGGCCAGATGGGGCGCTTAATTAGCCCACAACTCTAGCGCTGGCCAGGGGCTTGACTTGAGGTAACCCCTCTAGAGTACCTGGGCGAGGAGCCTGACGCTCCTGCGCCTAAAGCGCCAACCAACCGACTAGGCCGCTGCCCCGGGTTTGATAGCTCAAACCGGGCGTTTAATAACTATGGCTGACGCCATCATTATCCTAAGATTTCAGCGCCAGGGAGAGGGATCAGGGAACTTAATCTTGATTACTGTGCCCAGAGGGTCTGGAGACTTACCACCCCCGGTGAAAATGCCTCAAAGGTTAGGAACTTGAAGTATTTCACAGCAATTCGACATGAATTTTTACACGATCTCATCCCATCAAAATCACGTTATCCAGCACGTGAATAATGCCGTTGTCGGCCTCAATGTCGGCGGCCAGCACCGTGGCATTTTTCACCTCAAAGCCCTCGGTACCGTCAATGGGAATCGGAGCCCCCTCGAGGGAGTCTACGGTGCCCATTTTGATCAACTCATCCTGAGTAAATTTCCCCGCCGCCACGTGGAAGGTGAGAATGCGGGCCAGCTGGGGCGGGTTTTGCACCAGGGTTTGAACGGTGCCGGGGGGCAGCTTGGCAAAGGCGGCATCATTGGGGGCAAAGACCGTAAACGGCCCAGGGCTTTGCAGGGCTTCTACCAGACCAGCCGCCTGGACGGCGGCGACCAGGGTGGAGAAGCCTTCGGTATTAACGGCGATATCGACGATGGTGGGCATGGGTTTTGAGGTTTTGACTGTTGAGTTTTGACTGTTGAGATTTACAAACCCGGTTTCTGAAAGAAACCGGGTTTCTGGCTTTAGCGATATTCCTGCCGCTGCACCTGGCGGAGACGAGCTTCAGGGCGCAGGAAGCGATCCATCTGGGCTTCGAAGAACTGGCGGTTGGCCATCAGGTGGCGCGGGTTGGGGTCATCTAGCGGGTAGAGCAGCGCTGCCCGCAGGGCCTGGATGACCGCCGAGGTGACGTTGTACATCGACCGCTGGAAGGTGATGCCGAGCTGAATCAGCATGTCGTCTTCGCCCCGGCAGTGCTGGCGGTAGTAGTCGAGCAGGTAGGGGGGCAAGAAGTGCAGCATGTCTTGCATGAGCAGGGTGGGGGGAATGCCAGCGCTGCCCACGGGAAACACGTCGGCGTAGAGAATGCCATAGTGGAAGTCATTCTGGTCGGCGGGCACCTGCCCGGCTTGGGCATTGTATGATTTGGTGCCCCGGAAGGGAGCGGTGCGGTAGAACACGGCCTCCACGTAGGGCAAAGCCGCCTCGTACAGCCAGGTAAAGGCCTTAGATTTGGGAATTAACTCAAAGCATTCATCCCCGATATAAACGTGGTGGTAGATGGGGCGACCGGCCACCGCAAAGATGCCGTTGACGAGGAAATCCATGGCGGCGGGCACCCCGGCAAAGCCGCCCTCGTCATAAATGTCCGACATTTCAAAGAAGACTGGGGCCATGACTTCCCAAAACAGCCCCAGGTTGGCGTAGTAAGACAGCTCGCGGCACTTTTCGTAGAACATTTCAGGAAACAGCCGGTGCAGCCCCAGCATGGCTGGGTTGCCCCTGAAGTAGGCGGTAATGGCGCGATCGCAGTTGGCTTTGTACTCGTCGGTGTAGAGAAAGTCGTTGAACCGCCCGCCCATATCCTGGTGCCACAGCATGGCTACCATGCAGGCTTCGGCAAATTCCATATTCACCCGGTCGTGCCAGAGGTGGTGGAAGAGCTTGGGCAGCTTGCGCTTGATTTCGCCCTTTTCCATAAACTCCAGTAGTTCGGGGTGAACGTTGGCCTCCCCCCGCCAGATCCGCAGGTCGGCGGTGTCTCCGGCGTAGTGGTTGGGCAGATCGAGATACTCCTGGGGCAAAAAGTATTTAAAGGCAGGCAGCGGGTTCAAGAATACTCGCTCGGCGATGTAGAGCAGGTCGCGCCAGTAAAAATCCATCGGCACCGCGTAGGCTTTGTAGATGCCGATGATCTGCATCAGGTTTTCGGGGGTGTCGGGCAGCATTGAGCCCCCCGCCTCTAGCCGGTGGATCACATCGGCATGGGGGTGGGTGGAGGGGGGGATCAGGGTGGGTGGGGGAGGGGTGAGGGTTTGGGCCATGGTGGGTTTGGGGTTTCAGGTTTGAGGGGTTGGGGTTGGATTCAAAACTCAAAATTTGGGAATGGGGTAGGCTGGGGGGTGTCGCTTGGGGTGGATTGTGGGTAGAAAAAACAGGATTCGACCAATTGCCCTCTGCCTGCTGCGGCGGGAGGAGGCCATTTTAGTTAACGAGGGCTATGACTCGGTGAAGCAAATGGCCTTTGTGCGCCCCCTGGGGGGCGGCATCGACTTTGGGGAAACCAGCGCCGAGGCCGTGGTGCGGGAAATTAGGGAAGAACTGGGGGCCGACATTACCGATGTCACCCTCCTGGGGGTGGTGGAATCGATCTTTGATTTTGACGGGTCGCCTTACCATGAGCTGGTATTTGTGTACGACGGTCGGTTTGCGGATGGGGCGCTCTACGAACAAGAGGGCCTCACTGGCGTCGAAGGCAAGCGCCAGTTTACGGCTACTTGGCGATCCGTGGCGGACCTTCAGTCAGGGCCGCTCCAGCTGGTGCCGGAGCCGCTCTGGGAGCTGCTCTAGAGCCGCGCTCACTCCGCCCGTGGAGAGGGCGCATACCCTTCTCGCTGATTGGACTGGGGGCTACCGGCCCAGGGCGGCGGCCCATAGTAGGGCCGCACGTTGACGACGCTGCCGTCGGCGCGGGTAATCCGAAAGGCGTCCAGTTCGCCGTTGTCGAACTCTCCGGTGATGGTGATTGGTTCGTCCATGGCCAGGTCAATGGTGTGGTACCAGCGGGGGCCAGCATCAACCCGCACATTGCCCTGGTCGGTGCTGACCACCCATTCGTTTTCGTCAGCTTCTCCTAGGCCAGTAATTGTGCCGGTAAGGGAGATGAGCTGCGGGTTGACGGGGGTAACCAGGGGCACCACTGGGGAGGATTGAGCCAGGGCCAAGGATTCTATTCCATAGCTGGGCAGCAGGGCGAGGGTGCCCGCTAACAGCAGCCGTGGCCAGGATAAATAGGCGAGAGGTTTCATGGTATTAAATCTCCAGGTAGCAGTCCCAGGGGCAGTCGGTCGAGGGCCAGGGGTAGGGGCTCAACCGGGAGGACATCCTCGGCCACTACGGCTTCAACTGGGGCTGGTAGGGCTGCGACCATGGCAGTGGCGGTGGGTTCGCCCCACTTCACCAGCCACTGGGGCTGAATGCCGAGAAACACGATCAGCCCCGCTAGCACGTATGCCGGAAACTTTTCGTCGAAGGTGCCCTTAGGATAGTAGGCATGGTCGTTGTCGAGCTTGCCAAAGCAGGTGCGGTTGAGCAAAATCACGAAGTATACCGCCGTTAGGCCCGTCCCCACTACGCAAAGCAGGGTTTGGATGGGATACACCGCATAGCTCCCCTGAAACACCAGAAACTCAGTGACAAACCCCACCAGACCGGGAATACCGGCGCTGGCCATGCCCCCCAGCACCAGCATGGCGGTGGTCAGGGGGAGGCCCCGGATGGGGTTCATCAGGCCGTTGAGCACATCTAGGTCGCGGGTGCCGACCTTGGCCTCGACTACCCCCACCAGGTGAAACAGCAGAGCCAAAATAATCCCGTGGGAGATCATCTGCGTGACCGCGCCGGTGAGGGCTAAATCGGTCATGGCCGCACCCCCCAGCAGCACGTAGCCCATGTGGCCAATGGAGCTATAGGCCACCATGCGCTTGATGTCTTTTTGGGCGATCGCGGTAATCGCTCCGTAGAGCACACTCACCGCCGCCCACACCGCCAGGTAGGGGGAGAGCTGCGCCCAGGCATCGGGAAACAGCCCTAGCCCGAACCTAAACAGACCATAGGTACCGAGCTTGGCCAGCACCCCCCCCAGCATCATGGCCACCGGGGTAGAGGCGGCTACGTAGGTATCCGGCAACCAGGTGTGGAAGGGCACCAGGGGAATTTTGATGCCAAAGGCCACCAGCAGCAGCCCCAGCAGAATCAGCTGCCAGGTCATGGGCAGCTCATGGCCCATCACGCTCTGGTAGGTGAAGTCGGTGGCCCCGCTGAGCCAGACCGTGCCTAGAAAACCCGCCAGCATCAAGGCTCCAGATAGGGCCGTGTAGAGCAAAAACTTGGTGGCGGCGTAGACATTTTTTTCGCCTCCCCAGATGGCAATGAGGAGATACAGGGGCACCAGCTCAATCTCATAGAGCAGGAAGAACAGCAGCAGGTTCTGGGCTAAAAAGGCCCCGGCCACGCCGCCGCTGACGAACAGTAGCAGAGCATAAAACAAGCGGGGTCGCTCGATATCGGGCCGACTGCTAAAAATCGCAATCCAGGTGATCAGGCTGTTTAGGGCTACCATCAGCAGCGACAGGCCATCCAGACTGAGCTCATAGTTAAGGCCCAGGGCGGGCAGCCAGGGCAAAAACTCGTGGAACTGAAAGCCCTCGAAACCCAAGTCAAATTGGGTAAAGAGCCCGATCGTCCACAGCAGGGCGCCACCGGAGACGGCTAAAGCTCCGTTGCGAGCCTGGGTGCCGCTAATTTGCCCTGGCCAAAAACCAATTACCAGAGCGCCAAGAATGGGAAGCCAAACCAGAATACTTAGCATAATGGGTACCTAAAACATTGCTCCGAAGTACTGCCAGCTCATGAATAGGCCGATTAGGGCGACACCAAAGGCAATCGTCAACAGGTAGAACTGCATTCGACCGCTATTACCGTACTTGAGGGTTTCGCCGCCAAATAACGAGGCCAGACCCACGGCATTAACCAGGCCGTCGACCACGTAGCGATCGAGCCAGTCGGTGACTTTGGACAGCGCATCGACCCCTAGCACAAACGTATTACGGTAGAGCTTGGGGGTATAAAAGTCGTAGGCCAGCAGGTTTTGCACCGGCTTTTGTACCAGCTTGGCCGGGTTGGCCAGCACCCGGTTGACGTAGAGCAGAGACCCCACAACTGCCCCAAATAGGCTCGACCAGGCCAGTAGCAGGGCCATATCCTTGCTTACGGTGGCCCATACGGGTAGGAGATTGAGCTGGGCCATAATCATCGGCAAATGCAAGGTGAACCCGGCTCCGATCGTCATGGGCATGACGATCAACCACAGAGGTTCGGGGGCGCGAATGGTCATTTGTTGAGGCTTACCGGCAAAGATGAGGCCAACCATGCGGGCCAGGCTAAAGGCGACCAGCCAGTTGACCACTAGCACAATCGCTACCAGCAGGCCACGATGGTTCTCCCACAGGCCCGAGACCAGGGCCAACATGGCCCAAAACCCACCCAGGGGAGGCAGCGCCATCAGGCCAAAGGCCCCGGATATGATGGCCATTCCCGTGATCGGGCGACGATTCCAAAGGCCACCCATTTGGGTTAAGTCCTGGGTGATGACGTTGGTTACAATCGAGCCCGCCCCCATCACCAGGGTGGCCATGGCCAGGGCGTAGGTCAGCGCCAGCAGCAGGGCCACCTGGGGCAAGTGGGCCCCGATGGCCACAAACATCAGCCCCATGTAGGCGCTGCTGAGGTACGACAGCACGCGCTTGATGTCAATTTGAGCGATGGAAATTAACGTCGCCCCGATGGCGGTAACCGCCCCGACGGCAATGGTAAAGGCCGAAGCGGTAGACGAGAGAGCAATCACTGGTTCCAGCTTAACCAGCACCCAAATGCCGGTGGTAACCACTACTGAGTTCCGCAGAATGGTGCTAGGCAGGGGGCCTTCCATGGCCTCATCCAGCCAGAGATGGAGGGGGAACTGGGCGCACTTGCTCATTGGGCCAGCGATCAGGCCAATGCCAATCAGGGTCATCAGAGTGGGGGCAACCGTGGCGGTTTGCGCCCAGGCGGTTAGCTCCCGAAAATCCCAGGTGTGGGCCAGGGGGTAAATGGCCAGCACCGCCATCAGCAGCACCAGGTCGCCCACCCGCTTGGTTAAAAAGGCATCCCGGGCCCCCGTCACCACCAGAGATTGGTTGTACCAAAGGCCCACCAGCAGGTAGGTACCCAGGGTTAAAACCTCCAGCAGCATGTACGAGAACAGCAGCGAGTTGCACAGCACCAGGGCGCACATGCCGACTTCAAATAGGGCCATCAGCGCGAAGAACCGGCCCCAGCCCCAGTCCATTTCCAGGTAGCCTACGGCATAGACCTGAGCCAGCAAGTTTAGCCCGGTAATCAGGACACAGGCCCCCAGGGTAATGGCCGAGGCCTCAATGGGAATGGTCAGGTTGAGATCGGCCACCTGCAGCCAGGGGGCAAAGAAATACTGGGGAGACGACTTTCCCCAGAAAGAAATGAACGCTAAGAAGCTGTGGGTGAAGGCTAAGAACGTGGTGACGATGTTGATATAGCCAGCCGGGCGCGGCCCAGTACTGCGAATAAAAGCAGGGGACCAGGGAATCGTTAGTAGTGCCCCAATCAGGGGATATATCGGGATCAACCAGCTTGTTTGGGCCAAAATCGGTGTCATGGACGGGCTACCCTCGGGCAGAAGGACGGTGGGGAGGAACCTGGTACAGGGTGAAATTGGGAGGTGCAGGGCTATTGAATTGATTGATTCAAGTCAATCAGTGACAGAGCTCAATAGACTTAAGCCTATCTTTGACCGAGTCTACCCAATGACTGTCCCAAAAGGGAAGCCCTAAATTGACTAAAAGCTATTCGATTTTCAATTCTGATTGATAAATTTCTATAATCATATCGCATTACCGGTGGGGTGGTGAAGGCAAATCTGGGCATCCTCAACATCAGTTTTTCACATAACTGGCCATTGACAGAGCCCGGGCTGGTGGTTTTTCCTCAATCTTTGACTACCAAAGTCATCCTAGGTTTGGGGCCTTCCGCGGCCACAGGTGCATGGGCGCAGTAAAGGCTAGCTATTTCCCATCAACCACTGGCCGCCGAATGCATCTACCCCCTCCACCCGGCCTTCATCCCAGAAACATCCTGATGGCGCGATCGCGGTTTGAAAAAAGAATAAGCGATGGTTGCGCCCCCCGCTGCCCCTGACTATCGCCACCCGACCAGCATTGACAGCATCAGATTTACATCGTCAGGGGAGCATCGGTAACGTGGCGGAAGATCATTGGCTTACACAGGCGGAGCGGGCGCTCGCGATCGGTTCGGGGCTGGGTACGGTAGCATCTATTGCGGCTCAGAATGCCGCCCTGGCCACCGCACCCCTGACGGTGATGATGGCGGTGGGGTTACTTAACCGCCACCGGGTTGAGCAGCAGCTCACCGAGGCCCAGGAAAAACTAGCCCGCCAGCATCGCCAAACCGGGCACCGTCTAGCTAACCTGAGCAAACAGGTCTCGGCCTTACCTGCCCCGGAGGCGCTAACCAACTTCCAGCGCGCCATGATAGATCGCAACAACCGCAGCTTCATGCGTCTTGCTAAAGAAATCAATGGGCTACGGCACGATGTCGATCAGCAAGGGCAGGCTATACCGCTGCCAGACCTGGGCCAGCTCCACCAAGACATCGCCCAGCTCCAGGATCAGTACGCCTGCGCCAACACCTCGATCCAAACCCTGACGGGTTACGTACAGCGATTATCGACGGTTTCGCGGCTAGAAGCGGCGGAGACCAAGCTTTCCCAGGTTAAAACCGACCTGATGCAAACCCGAGTTACCGTTGAGACAGTGCGGTCAGAGACTCGTACCCTGGTGACGGGGCTGCAAGACACTATTGCGCAGCTCGATCGCCGCCTGGCTGAGCGGCCCCAGCCGACGGGATCTAAGCATGTTAAAGCCGAGCTGACCGAGCTGACCCGGCTGGTGGCTAATCTGGTGCCCCAGACCGAGTTTGCAGCCTTAGTTAGCCACGTCAAAGACCTCACCCGCCAGCAGGCCGATCTCGAGCGGACGATGGCCAAAGTGCCGGTGGAGTTTGGAGAGGGCCCCTGGCCAGGGGCGGCCCTGGCTGACCCCAACGGCCTGGCCGAGCTTGATCGACTCAATCGCCTTGTCCACCAGCTCCAGCAGCAGCTTAATACCCAGGAGAGCGAGGGGCACAGCCGTGAACAGGTGCAGCAAATGGTCTCCCAGTACCTAAGCCAGCTCAAAGCCCAGCTAGCGCAGCTTGAAAAAACCACCCAAACCCTAGCAGAGCGCCAGCAGCGGCTGACCCACCAGTGGGGTAAGGCTCAGCCTAGGGGTAACGACGAGTCTATTACTCGAAAGGCGCTGGTGTATGTGGCCCAGCGCCTTCAGAGAACCAAAGACGCTGGGGCCGCTCTCCCTGCGGTGGCCAGCACCTCGGTGGCCCATGCCCGCCCGCCCGCTCCCGCCGTAGACTGGATGATGGATTTCCCCAACCCAAATCAAGGCCAGCCAACCGCCTCAACCCTGGCCAGCCGCCAGGCCCTTGAACTGGCCTTGGCCACGGCCTCGCGACGGCTGCTGCTGGTCTGGCCCTGGGCGAGCCAGGTTCACCTCGACGAGGGGCTACTTCAAGGCTTCACCCAGCTGCTAGAGCGGGGCGGCCAGCTAGAAATTGGCTGGTGCCACCAGGGCGACCAGCGGCAGGGTCGTCTGGCCTCGCGTTTGAGCCAACGCTGGGGCTCTGAGTCAACCCAGCTGGCCGGGTTAAAAGCCGCCCTCAGTCAGCTCTTGCCCCTGCGGGAGAGCTATGCCGATCGGTTTAAATTCAAAATTATGGGCACCGCCGAAAGTTATCTGGTCTGCGACAGCGGCCCCGAAGGGTCACCTGAGGACACCTACGCGATCATTAGTCTAAAGTCGTGGCCAACCCAGAGCGTGGCCTTTCCCGCAGTGGAGACCAAGCTGCGAACGGCGAATCCACAGGTGGTGCAGGGACTGATGCAGCGGTTTGCCGATCCGACCATTGCGGCGGGGGATATGGTGGCCTTCTTTAACCGAGGCAATACCCGCCACGACCTGCGCGACCAGCCTGGCGCCATCAGCGACTACGGCCATGTGCTGGCCCTACAGCCCGACCATGCCGTGGCCCTGAACAACCGGGGGGTGGCCCACCTCGACCTCAACTGCCCTGACGAGGCTGAGGCCGACTTTACCGAAGCCATTGCCCTTGACCCGCAGCAGTTTGCCGCCTACTGCAACCGGGGCTGGCTGCGCTTAGAGCAGCGCCGCTACCCCGCCGCTATCAAAGACTTGACCCAGGCGATCGGCCTCAGGCCCCAGTCGCCCATGGCCTATGTCTATCGCGGTAGCGCCCTGCAAAAGCTGGGGGATCTGAAGCGAGCCATACGAGACTATAGCGCGGCGATCGCCTGCAACGGGGCCACGGCGCTGCCCTACTGCTATCGCAGTGCGGCCTACGAAAGCCAGGGAGACTCCCAACGGGCGATTGCCGATTTAGAGGTGGCCCGCACTCACCTCGAAACCCAGGGCGATGTCCAGGCCGTCGCCTCGGTACAGCGCACCCTCAGCCGATTACAGAGCTTGGCGGCGGTAAGGGAAAAGGTTGTTTGAAAGCTCCCCGACGGAGTCTGGCTGAAAGCCGGTAATCTGTGAGGGGTGGGGAAGTAAGGTAGCCTGGGTGAGTATAGCGCCTGAAATTTTGCCGTGCTGAGAGAAGTTGACCGAGACATTTGGGTGGCTGAGCAGCCCTTGAGGTATTTGGGCCTCAGTGTGGGCACCAGGATGACCGTAGTTCGACTGGCAGATGGACAACTGGCCATCATTTCTCCAATTCAGGTCAGCGACGCAATTGTGAGCCAACTCGCCGAACTTGGAACGATCGGGCACATAATTGCTCCTAACCTCTATCACCATCTCTATGCAGCTGAATTTAAAGCGATTTACCCCCATGCAACGCTTTGGGCTGCACCTGGACTAGACCTCAAAAAACCAGAGTTGCCCATCGACGAAAACCTCAAACCCGAGGAGAGCCAGCGCTGGAACGGGCTTGAATATATCTTTTTTGACGGATTCAGAACCCTTGGCTTGGGCGGGTTTAATCCCCTCAATGAATGCATATTTTTCCATGCCGCCAGCCGCACCCTGATATTAACGGATGCTGCCTTTAACTTTGATGAGAGCTTTCCATTAATCACTCAATTTGCGACCCGCCTATCAGGCGGATACAAAAATCTCAGACCCTCGTTTTTAGAGCGCCTGGCCACAACGGAAAAGGCAAAGGTCAGGCAGTCGGTTGAGAAAATTCTAGGCTGGGACTTTGAGCGAGTAATTATGGCCCACGGCAGCATCGTAGAACAGCACGGCAAGGCAAAATTCAAGCAGGGGTACGAACAATTTTTGGGTCAATTGATAATGGATTGCTGAAGCCCAAACCGCGCTTCAACCTCATGGAGTTCGCGACTACGAGCCAGAATGGTTTCAACCATTGTTTGGGCGGGGGGAGAGTTCAGTCCTCTCCTAACCCCGAGGACAGGATCTCGATTGCCCGTCCACCCCGCCCGCCCTACTCCACCGGTAGCCGCTCAAGCTGGTTCTGGGCCTTGCCCGCCCAGTCGGGGCTGCCCATGGTGATGTAGAGGTTCTTGGCGTAGTCGAGCACGGTGCGGGCTTCGGTAAACCGACCCAGCTGGATAAAGGCCAAGCCAGCGCTGTAGTAGGCATCGGCGTAGCTACCATTGAGCTGGGTGGCCATTCTAAACGAGTCGAGGGCGGCCTCGGTTTGGCCCTGGTTAAAGCGGGCAATGCCCAGGTTGTAGTGGGCCTGGGGGTACTGGGGCTGAATCTCCAGCGCTCGCAGCATTTCCGCCTCGGCCTCGGCATTTTGCCCCTGCTGCAGGTAGATAATGCCCCGCTGAAAGTAAGACTCCGGCGCATTGGGGGTGTACACCCCGGCCTGCTGGAGGGCCGCTAGGGCCTCCGCCGTGCGGCCCTGGGCCTGATAGACTAGCCCCAGATTGTAGTAGGCATTGCCCAGGTCGGGCTGAATTTCCACTGCCCGTTTCAGGTAGGCTTCGGCCTGGTCAACGTTGTTGCCTTCTAGCAGGGCACCACCGAGGTTGGCGTAGGCCATGGCAAAGCTGGGGTCGGCGCGAATCGCTTCCCAAAACGCCGAGGCGGCCTCCTGAAGCTGCCCCTTTTGGCGCAGGGCCAGGCCAATGTTGTAGTGGGCGGCGGCCAGGTTGGGGTCGAGGGTAACCGCCTGCTGAAAGTGGGTCAGGGCGCTGTCGATCTGCCCCTGCTGGATCAACGCCAGCCCCTGGTTAAGGGCGGTTTCTGCCGCCGCTGGGTCGGCGGCGGCGAGACGAGTGGGTAAGGGTGAAGTCGAGCTGGGGGAGGCTATACTAGGCCATGGCCCAACGGTCGCCACGACCAGCGTTGCCCCTAAACTTCCCCAGGCTAAAAATCGTGCGATCGCGGTTGTCATAACGTTAACCTAGCCCTTAGCACAATTGGACGCCCCTAAAGATATCGGGCCAATCCAATTTTTTCAACCCACAGGCCGATAACACCCGATAGAATCCGCTAGGCTAGGCGTCCCTTCACCTTGCTCTCATCTGCTATCGCTTAAATTGCCATAATCTGATCCCCGTGAAGCTGAAGGGTATGGTATACAGACACCATAATTCGGCAATTGCTGACCGTGAATTTTCTTGCGAGCAGCCTTTCCGTTAGCTTGAGCCCAGTGATGTGTGAGGAAATGACCGTGGCTTACCTGAACAACGCCTTAAGTTTACTTAAGGCCACCAGTCGAACCTTTTTTATTCCCATTAGCCTGTTGCCAGCCGGGTTACAGGAGGCCGTAACCTCCGCCTACCTCTGCATGCGGGCCATTGACCAAATTGAGGATCACCCCGGCCTCGACAACGCTCTTAAGGCTAAACTGCTGCGCTCCATTAGCTTTCGCCTCCAGGCAGGACATGGGCAGTCTCGCCCCCAGGATTTTGCTCCGGTGCCCGGCCCCGACTTGGCCCAGCTTGAAGAAGTCTCGCTCCGCATTGGGGAATGGGCGCTGCTGGCCCCCCCCACCATTGCCCCGCGAATTTGGGATGCCACCGCCGCCATGGCCGACCGTATGGCCTCCTGGGCCGACTGCAACTGGCAAGTCAATACCGAAGCCGACCTAGACTGCTACACCTTTAGCGTGGCCGGGGCGGTGGGGCTGTTGCTCTCTGACCTGTGGGCCTGGCACGACAATACCCAAACCAGCCGCGCCCAGGCGATTGGCTTTGGGCGCGGGCTGCAATCGGTGAATATTCTCCGCAACTACCAGGAAGATCGGGGCCGGGGGGTTGATTTCTTCCCCGACGGCTGGGGAGTAGAGGATATGCAGCACTACGCCCACCGCAATCTAGCCCTGGGGGAGGTCTATACCAAAAACCTGGCCCCCGGCCCCGCCAAGACCTTTTGCAGCATTCCCCT
Source organism: Nodosilinea sp. CTOTU7336 (assembly GCA_036848635.1). Lineage (GTDB taxonomy): Bacteria > Cyanobacteriota > Cyanobacteriia > Phormidesmidales > Phormidesmidaceae > Nodosilinea. The sequence goes on along the minus strand of DAIUJR010000017.1, from coordinate 44,729 downwards.
GGCCCTGGCCCAGGGCACCCTAGAAGCGCTATCATCAGGCCGAGAAAAGCTCAGCCGCGACGACGTGATATCGATTATTAGCAAGCTGGTGCCGCTGGCTAGCTAGGGGGCTGGGGAAATAAATTCACCCTGAGTTGGGGACGGCGGCCTAGGGCGAGCGGTGGTTCGCCCTCAACCACCACTTGCCCCTACGGGTTCTTGGCCTATCATCCACTTACACTTAATTTCATTCAGAACGCACCAAAGCTCAGCCGCTATCCTAGATAATGGGTGAGCTTTGGCTATAATTTTTAGGCTTAAATTTTCGACCTATGCGTACCCACTACTGCGGCACCCTGCGGGCCAGTGACATTGGCCAGACTGTTACCCTATTTGGCTGGGTAGACCGTCGTCGTGACCACGGGGGGGTAATTTTTATTGATTTGCGCGATCGCAGTGGCGTGGTGCAGATTGTCAGCGACCCCGAGCGTACCCCAGCCTCCTACCCTGCTGCCGACCCTCTGCGCAACGAGTACGTGGTCAAAATTCAGGGCCGGGTCAGCCAGCGCCCTGCGGAGTCTCTCAACCCCAAGCTGCCCACTGGCGAAGTTGAAATCTACGCCGACACCATTACCCTGCTAAACGCCGTACGCAAGCCCCTGCCGTTTCAGGTCTCCACCGCCGATGTCGAGCCGGTGCGCGAAGAGCTGCGGCTGCGCTACCGCTATCTCGATCTGCGCCGGGAGCGAATGGCCAAAAACCTCCAGCTGCGCCACGGGGTGATTAAGGCCATCCGCCGATTTTTGGAAGACCAGGAAAGCTTTATTGAGGTCGAAACCCCCATTCTCACTCGTTCCACCCCCGAGGGCGCGCGCGACTACCTGGTGCCCTCGCGGGTCAACCCCGGCGAGTGGTACGCCCTGCCCCAGTCGCCCCAGCTCTTTAAGCAGCTGCTGATGGTGTCGGGGGTAGACCGCTACTACCAAATTGCCCGCTGCTTCCGCGACGAAGACCTGCGGGCCGACCGCCAGCCCGAGTTCACCCAGCTCGACATGGAAATGAGCTTCATGACCCAGGACGAAGTGCTGGCCCTGAATGAAGCCCTGGTGGCCCATATCTTTAAGGCCGTAAAGGGGGTTGAGGTGCCGCGCCCCTTCCCCCGGTTGACCTACGCCGAAGCCATGGATCGCTACGGCAGCGACAAGCCCGACACCCGCTATGGGCTAGAGCTGGTGAATGTCTCCGACCTGGTCCAGGACTGCGGCTTTAAGGTGTTCTCTGGGGCAGTGGCCGAGGGGGGCATCGTCAAGGTGCTGCCCATCCCCAACGGCAATGACCAAATTTCTAACGTGCGCATTAAGCCCGGTGGCGATCTGTTCAAAATTGCCGCCGAGGCCGGAGCCAGGGGCCTGGCCTACGTGCGAGTGCGGGCCGACGGGGCAGTCGACACCATTGGGGCCATCAAAGACAACCTCAGCCCCGAGCAGCTTACTACCCTGCTGACCCGCACTGGGGCCGCCGAAGGGTACCTGCTGCTGTTTGGGGCCGGGCCGACGGACGTGGTCAACGCCACCCTCGACCGCCTGCGCCAGGCGATCGCCAAGGAGATGGATTTGATTCCTGGCGACCAGCTCAATCTGCTGTGGGTTACTGACTTCCCTATGTTTGAGTGGAACCCCAACGAGCAGCGTTTGGAGGCCCTGCACCACCCCTTCACTGCCCCGAATCCAGCCGATGTTGACGACCTTAAGACCGCCCGCGCCGTGGCCTACGACCTGGTGCTGAACGGCTACGAAATTGGCGGCGGTAGCCTGCGCATTTACCAGCCTGAGGTGCAGCAGCGGGTATTTGAAACCATTGGCCTGTCGGCGGCAGAGGCCCAGGATAAGTTTGGTTTTTTGCTCGAAGCCTTTGAGTACGGCACCCCGCCCCACGGCGGCATTGCCTACGGCATCGATCGCATCGTGATGCTGATGGCCGAGGAAGACTCCATTCGCGACGCCATTGCCTTCCCCAAGACTCAGCAGGCGCGGTGCTTGCTGACCCAGGCTCCGTCTCGGGTAGAGGCGAACCAGCTCGCGGACCTGTACGTTGCCTCAACCCATGAGCCTGAGGATGGGGAATAGGGAAACAAGTCTCGGTTCCATCATCCGCACCCCCCTTTTTGCTCTAACCTCTCCTTTCGGTTGGCTCTAAACGGGGCCAGAGACCCTCAACCCCCACTGACAACTTAATGTCGTCCATAGAAAAAGCGATACACCCACTGCCGATTGCTTAAGGAGATGTTAACGCAGGTTGGGTATGGTTTTTAGCGACTTGGGAATGACAGCGCTGGCCAGGTCGCGGCTCAGGAAATAGGAGGATTTTCTCCCAGGGCTAACTTACAGCGCAACGTCGGTCAGTCGCTTAGGAGATTTCCAGCCAAGAACTTACCTCGTCCTTCCCGCGCAGGCGGGAACCCAGCTCCAAAGTCTGTTTATATCGGGTATCTTCTTTCCGAGAAATTGCCCTAGGACATTGGTTAATCAGCTACAGCGCAGACTGCGAGGGGGCTCTAGCTATCGTTGCCAGCTGAGGACGGTTTTATGACCTCATTAAGGTGGCGGTGCTACACCTCGCCGGTGGGGTGTTGTCAGGTTAAGTAAGCTATTTACCCCTTTTGAGTTCTCAATAGAGACGGTGCTATCTGTCACCCCTAGGTTGGTATATCGGTTTAAGCTCCGCAAACAGTCGTTCACTACTGTCGTCGTAATTTTTTAACCCTCAGCCTTATGTATGACACATTATTTGAGACCAACCCTCTGGTCGATTTAAAAGTTGACCCCCTGCGCCCCCTCAAGGGTGTGATTATTGGAGCCGGTCAGGTGGGCATGGCCTGCGCCTACTCCATGGTGATTCAGAACGTACTAGACGAAATGGTACTGGTAGACATCAACCAGGAGAAGCTGATCGGCGAAGTCATGGATCTGGAGCAGGGGATATCCTTCGTGGAGCCGACCGCCATCAAAGCTGGCACCCTGGCCGACGGGGCGGGTGCCGATATTGTTATCGTCACCGCCGGGGCGGCCCAGCGGCAGGGTGAAACCCGCCTTGACCTGGTGAAAAAAAACGTGGAGATTTTCAAAACACTGATTCCCGATATTGTGGCCCATTGCCCCCACGCCATTTTGCTGATTGTGTCTAACCCGGTAGACGTGCTCACCCATGCGGCCTGGCAGCTGTCGGGGCTGCCTAAGGCGCGGGTGCTAGGTTCCGGCACCGTGCTGGATACCGGGCGGTTTCGATTTTTGCTGGCGCGTCAGTTGGGCATCGATCCGCGCAGCCTCCATGCCTACATCATCGGTGAACATGGGGATAGCGAAGTGCCATTTTGGAGTCAGGCCAATATCTGCGGCACGGCCCTGTACCACGAGGGCATGGCCGCCAGCGATCGCCAAGTTATGGACACAGCCTTTGAACAAACCAAAAACGCCGCCTATGACATTATCAGACGCAAAGGTTACACCAACTACGCCGTGGGCCTGGCGGTGACCCAAATCGTCCAGTCAATTGTTCGCGACCAAAACCGGGTATTGACCGTCAGCTGCATTATCGACGATTTGCTTGGGGTCAACGATGTCAGCCTCAGTGTACCAGCGGTGGTGGGGCGCATGGGGGTAACCCGTCGCCTCCGGCTCACCCTCAATGAGGCCGAAACCGCCCAGCTCCAGGCTTCAGCTAGCACTCTACGCGCTGTTTTAGACCAGCTTCAGTTCTAATGTCACTCGTCACCGCTTCCCTAATTGCGTTCCTGCCCCTGCTGACAGTATTTTTGCTGCTAGTACCCGCCCGGCGCTCGGCGGATCAAGCCATGCCCACCGCCCTACTGGTTACTGTTCTAATTGCGGGACTGATCTGGCAAGTACCGGCTGTGCATATTGCGGCGTCTTTAATTCAAGGTGTAGTTATTGCTGCCGAAATTTTGTTCATTGTCTTTGGGGCCATTCTGCTGCTCAATGTGCTGCAGCGGTCGGGGGCAATTAGCGTGATTCGCCAGAGCTTACTCAGCCTTTCGCCCGACCGTCGGGTACAGCTGATTGTGATTGCCTGGCTATTTGGTAGCTTTATTGAGGGCGCCTCGGGCTTTGGTACCCCAGCCGTAATCTGTGTGCCCCTGCTGGTGGCGGTGGGCTTTCCGGCGATGGCGGCGGTAATTGCGGCACTCATTATCCAAAGTACCCCATCGACCTTTGGGGCAGTGGGTACCCCCCTGGTGTTTGGCATGGAGGTGGGATTAAGCGGGTCTACGGCGGTGGAGGCTGCAATTGCAGCCCAGGACATTAGGTTGACCGACTACATTGCCCAGGTAGGAGCCTATGCCGGCCTTATCCACGCGATTATTGGCACCTTTATTCCGCTGATTTTGGTGGCTACGGTCACCTATATTTTTGGTGATGGGCCTTCGAAGTTTGACGGCTTGCGCCTGTGGAAATTTGCCCTGGTATCGGGGCTGGCTTTTACGGTGCCCTATAGCCTCACGGCAATCTTTCTGGGGCCAGAATTTCCCTCGATGATCGGCGGGCTGGTGGGGCTTGGCATCGTGGTGGGGGTATTGCGGCAGGGGTGGCTACAGCCCCAACAACCCTGGCAGTTTCCCCCCGCAGAATCCTGGCCTGAAACCTGGTCTGGTAGCGCTAACCCCACCCTCTCGCCCCCGCCGCCGGGCATGACGGTGCTCAAAGCCTGGCTGCCCTATGTGCTGCTGGGCCTACTGCTGGTGCTATCGCGGCTAGAGGTATTGCCCCTCAAGGGTTGGTTGCGGTCGGTGCGGCTCGGGTGGACTAATATTTTGGGCGTCAATATTACGACGACCTCAACCCCGCTGTACCTGCCAGGCACCATATTCTTGCTGGTCGCTGTCCTCAGCTACGTCTTCCACCAAATGAAGCGCGAAGACATGGGGTTGGCCGTAGTCGAGGCGGCGGGTATGCTGCAAAAAACGGCTCTGGCCCTGGGGACGGCTGTGCTGACGGCGCGGGTCTTCATTAACTCTGATGTGAATACCGCTGGCCTAGCTAGCATGCCCCTAACCCTGGCCGAGGGCATATCTGCCCTGGCCGGGCAAACCTGGCCTCTGTTTGCGGCTCTGGTGGGTATGATTGGCGCGTTTGTGGCCGGCAGTGTTACGGTCAGCAACATGATGTTTGCTCTGTTTCAGTTTGGGGTAGCCGACACCATTGGGGCTTCCCCTCAAATCATACTGGCGCTGCAAACCGTGGGGGCTTCAGCCGGAAATGTGATTTGTGTCTCTAACATTGTGGCGGCGGCTACCGTGGGGCTGCTGGGGCGCGAGGGCATGATTATTCGGCAGCTGCTGCTGGTGGTCATTTTTTATTTAACGCTGACCGGCATTTTGGGTGTACTGGCGATCGGAGTACTGCGCCTTTCTTAAGGGGCATGAATAGGGCTAGCCATTTTGCCAACCTAAAAACAGTAGGTTTGGCGCTGACCCTGGTATAGTTGCCCTCAACGTTGCGTCTAGGACACCCTCCGTGCCCACTCTCCTCGTCAAAAACAGCCATACCCTGATCACAATGGACGATCAGCGCCAGGAAATTTCCCAGGGCGCGATGTTGATTCGCGACAACGTAATCGAGCAGGTCGGGGCGGAGGCTGATCTGCCGCGGGAAGCCGACCGCATCCTCGATTTGGGGGGTCGCCACCTGGTGCTGCCGGGGTTGGTTAACACCCACCACCACTTTTTCCAAACCCTGACCAGGGTGGTGCCGGGGGCGCAAAATTCATCCCTATTCACCTGGTTAGAGTCCCTCTACCCTCTCTGGCAGCAGCTCACCCCCGAGGCAATTCGAATTAGCGCTCAAATTGCCGCCGCCGAGCTGATTTACTCGGGCTGCACCACCGCCAGCGACCACCTCTATCTCTTTCCCAACCACTGCACCCTAGATGACGAAATTGAGGCGGTTCAGGAGATTGGCCTGCGGTTTCATGCCAGTCGCGGCAGCATGAGCGTTGGTCAGAGCCAGGGCGGGCTGCCCCCCGACTCGCTGGTGGAGGCCGAGGCCAACATTCTTAAAGATTCTCAGCGGCTGATCGAGCAGTACCACGACAACAGCCCCTACGCCATGGTGCGCCTCACCCTGGCTCCCTGCTCCCCCTTCAGCGTCTCGACGGCTTTAATGCGCGAGTCGGCGGCCCTGGCCCGCAGCTACGCCGGGGTGCGGCTGCACACCCACCTGGCGGAAAATGACGCCGATGTCGCCTACAGTCTGGCCACCTTTGGCCTCACCCCCGGGGACTACGCCGCTTCGGTGGGCTGGCTGGGTGAGGATGTCTGGCATGCCCACTGCGTCAAGCTCACCGATGAAGCCATCCACAGCTTTGGGCAAACGGGTACGGGGGTGGCCCACTGCCCGTGTAGCAACATGCGCCTGGCCAGCGGCATGGCCCCGATCCGCAAAATGCTCGACCACCGCGTGCCCGTGGGGCTAGGGGTCGATGGTTCTGCCTCTAACGACGGCAGCCATTTGCTGGGGGAAGCCCGCCAGGCCTTTCTGATGGCCCGGGTGCGCGAGCAAGACGCCGCTGCCCTGACCGCCCGTGAGGCCCTGGAGATCGCTACCCGTGGCGGCGCTAGGGTGCTGGGTCGCGATGACATTGGCCAGTTAGCGGCGGGCATGGCGGCAGACTTTGTCACCGTTAACCTCGATCGACTCAGCCTCACCGGCACCTGCTATGACCCCGTCGCCGCGCTCATCTTTTGCCCCATCGATCGGGTTGACTACAGCTTTATCAACGGTCGCGAGGTGCTTAACCCAGACGGATTGCTGACCCTTGACTTGGGGGGCATGGTGCAAAAACACATGCATATCGCCCAACAGTTAGCCAATCTTTAGCCCCTGACGTTGACTGAATATGAACCCAGTGCCCTAGGGTGCATTGCTATGCGAATGCACCCTAGGGCACTGGGTATTGGGTTTTAGGCACTTGGGCTTCAGGCACTGGGTCTTACACTAAATCCTGCTTGGCTACCCCTGATTCAGGCGGGCGAATGCCCTAAAGTCTCTGGCTAGGCTGCGCCAACGCCCCTACGGTTTGGCCTTTTGAGAATCGGGCCTATGGGACTCGGATTTGGTATCAGTCATCGCTCATGGTATGCATATTTACGCCGCACTCGACTACTCTAGTCCTGCCTCGTCCTAGCGCGATAAAACCTTCCCTAGCTCCGCAATGTTACCCTAAACTGCTTTTCCAGGCTGGCTCGCACCTTCTGGTGCACCGGCTCCACCACCTCATCGGTCAGAGTTTGATCCGCCGCGCGGTACACCAGCCGAAAGGCTAGACTGCGCTGCCCAGCAGGGACGGTATCGCCCCGGTACTCATCAAACAGGGCCACCGACTCTAGCAACTTGCCTCCGGCCTTAGCCATAGCGGTTTCCAGATCGGCCACCGACACCGCCAAGGGAGCATAGAAGGCCAGGTCGCGGTCGGAAGCGGGGAAGGTCGAATAGGGGGCAAACTTTACCGACTTTTGCAGCACCGGCCCCAGGCAGGTTTCCAGCGCCGACCAGTTGAGCTGAAACAGGTAGACCGCCGTCGGGAGCTGGCACTGCTGCTGAAGCTGGGGATGAAGCTGGCCAAACCGGCCTAGCTCCAGGCGGCCCCGCACCCATAGAGAAGCGGTGCGACCAGGGTGCAGGCGGCTATCGGTGGCATCCGGGCGATAGGTTACCCCCAGCCCCAGCCGCTGAAACGCCGCCTCTAAGACTCCCTTGGCGTCGTACCAGGTCAGGGGCTGCTCCTGGCCACTGCTCACCCAGCGGTTCGACCGGGCATCGCCGCCAATAATGCCCCCCACCACTTCGGCCTCGTGGATACCATCGTCGCTCTGCCAGAACACGTGGCCGATTTCAAAGCCGTTGAGGGGGCCATTGCCCTGGTTGAGGTTAAAGGCGTAGGCGTCAATCAGGCCACCCAGCAAGTCCTGACGCAGGGCCGAATATTCAGGAAATAGCGGGTTGGCCAGGGTTACCTGCCGCTCCGACCCGGGCTTGGTGAGGGAGTAGTGCAACAGCTCGGTCAGCCCCGTCGCCCGCAGCGCCGCCCGCACCTGGCGGGCCAGCGCCGCCTCTAGGGAAAGATATCCCCCCGCCGACTTCTGCGGTAGGGTATCGGCAAAGTAGTTGTAGCCGTAGAGGCGGGCAATTTCCTCAATTAGATCTACCTCGCGCTCCAGGTCGCGGTAGCGGTAGGGGGGTACCGTTACGGCCCAAACCTCCGGGTCATCCGTTGCGTCCACCGCACACCCCAGGGTAACCAATAGCGACTTAATCGTGTCCGGCGGCAGCTCCCTCGGAGTATTCCCCAGGTTTACCACCGGCCCCAGTAGCTGGGCCACCCGCCCCAGCCGCAGCGATATGACCCGTTCGGGCATCGCTTCCCCCAGGGGGGTTGTGCCCACCGCCGGGGTGACCACCATAGCGCCGGCCAGGTCGCGCATCAGGTTGAGGGCGCGGTGGCAGGCCACCCGCAGCTCCGCCGGGTTAACGCCGCGCTCGTAGCGGGCCGAGGCCTCAGTGCGCAACCCCTGGCTGCGGGCCGAACGGCGAATAGCGGCGGCATCAAAATAGGCGGCCTCCAGCACCACGGCCTGAGTACCCGCATGCACTTCCGTCGCTTCGCCTCCCATGACCCCGGCTAAAGCTACGGGTCGGTCGTTGGCGATAATCAGCAGGGTTTCTGGCTCTAGCTGGCGTTCCTGGCTATCCAGAGTGGTCAGGGTTTCCCCAGGCCGGGCGTAGCGCACGCTAAGGCTAAGGGAACTACTGCCCCCGGCGGCCAGCAACCGATCTCGGTCAAAGGCATGGAGGGGCTGGCCCCACTCCAGCAGCACGTAGTTGGTAATGTCTACGATGTTGCTGATCGGTCGGGTGCCCGCCGCCTGCAGCCGCTGCTGTAGCCACGGGGGGGAGGGGCCAATGGTGATATTTTCCAGCGCTGTGCCGATATAGATAGGACAGGCTTTGTCGTCGGTTAGCGCGATCGCTGGGCTAAACCCACCCGCTTCAAACGGTGGGGCATCAGTATTGGGTAGGTGCAGCGGCGCACCGGTAATGGCGGCCACCTCCCGAGCCAGGCCCACCATGCTAAGGGCATCGGCCCGGTTAGCGGTGGAGGTAACATCGAGAATTACGTCGTCGAGCCCCAGCAGGGGGCGCACATCCTGCCCCGGCTTTAGGGTTTCGGCCTGGATACTGGTTTCGGACTGGATAATATAGATGCCCTCGGAGTCTTTTTCTAGCCCCAGCTCCGCCAGGGAGCAAATCATCCCGGCGGAGGGCACGCCGCGCAGCTGGCGGGGCTTGATGGTCAGGTCAACCTGAGGCAGGTAGGTATCTACGGTGGCTACGGCCACGTAAATGTCGGCCCGCACATTGGCTGCCCCGCAGACAATGGTGGACGGGCTGGGCTGGCCAATATCTACCTGGCAGACGCTGAGCTTGTCGGCATCGGGATGGGGCTGACGATCCACCACCCGGCCCACCACTACGCCATCGGCCCAGGTGCGCCGATCTTCAATATCTTCTACCTCAAACCCAGCCATGGTCAGAGCCTCGGCTAATGCTTCGGGGGAGAGCTGAATGGGCACCAATTCGTTTAGCCAGTTGAGAGATATGCGCATGGGGTGAACCGAGTCTGACTCTGATAGAAACTGAGATGTAACGGGGTCTAGCCCAAATATTCTACCCCCTGGCCCTGACCGCCCAGGCCAATTACTTCCGTATTTTTCGCCAGATGGGGCGGCGGAGTGGTCGGATAGAATGACGGTGAAAAGAGTCGGGCAAAATTTACCGCAACCTTGAATCGCTTACAGGAAAGTCACCTTTCCCCCATGGGCTATCGTGATCCCGGTGCTTGGGCCGCTAAAACCAGATGTAGTCAAACCCCCTGGCCCTAACTAGACCCTTCCTGGGAAGACTCTCTCTAGGTTAAGGACCCCTCTAGCGCCATCCGGAAAATTCTGCTTTAACGTATCAAGGTTTTACATGGGCTACACAATCCCAGGGAAAGATTATATCCCTGCCCATAGATGCTCTAACCCCTCTCTGAAAGCGGGAATAATTGAAGTAATGTAGCAGTACTCAACCGGACTCGTCCTTACTATTGGCTCTAGTTGTAATAGCAATGGGGATCAGCCCAACTCAGCCAACGGCTGCTCGCGACCTTGACAGTAAACCTGGCACCCCGGTGCTGCCATCAGACCCCCACTACTGGGCCCCATGAGCTACTGTATCCACCCCGATTGTTCTAAACCTAAGAACTCGCCAACGGTAAAGCATTGCCAGAGCTGTGGTTCAGAGCTGCTGCTGCGTGATCGCTACCGGGTGATTCGAGCGCTGGGACGGGGGGGCTTTGGGGCCACGTTTTTAGCCCGGGATGAAATGCTGCCCGGCAATCCTCCCTGCGTGATTAAGCAGCTGCGGCCTTCGACAGAAGCGCCCCACGTGCTCAGCATGGCCCGCGAACTGTTCCAGCGGGAGGCCAAAATTCTGGGCCAAATTGGCAGCCACCCCCAGCTGCCCCGGCTGCTTGACTATTTTGAAAGCGGCCAGGAGTTCTTTCTGGTGCAAGAGTTTATCAACGGCTCTACCCTACAGCAAGAGGTGAAGCGGGGTGGCCCCTTTACCGAAGTGGGGGTGAAGCAGTTTCTCAGCGAAGTGCTGATGATGGTGCAGTACGTTCACGACAACCACGTCATCCACCGCGACATTAAGCCCGCCAACATTATCCGCCGCGATCAGGATAAAAAACTGGTGCTGATTGACTTTGGCGCCGTCAAAGACAAAGTCAACCCAATTTTGGCCGGGAGCTCTGAGCAAACCGCGCTGACCGCCTACGCCATTGGCACCCCCGGCTATGCTCCCCCTGAGCAAATGGCCATGCGTCCGGTCTACGCCAGCGATATTTATGCCCTGGGGGTGACCTGCATTTACCTGCTCTCCGGCAAAGCTCCGAAGGATCTCGACTATGACCCCACCACCGGAGAGCTGATGTGGCGTAAGCAGGTGCAAGTGAGCGATCACTTCGCCAACGTGCTGGAGAAAATGCTGGAAATCTCCGTGCGCCACCGGTACCAGTCGGTGGAGGCCATCCATCGGGATCTGGATTTGGAGCCCTACCTGCAAAGTCTGGCCCAGAACATGGCCTTTCCTACCCCCATTTCCCCTGACCTAACGAGGGCAAACGGGGACTCGGCCAGCGATCCTCTCTCCCAGCCGGAGGGCAGCTATAACGGGGGGTCTCCCTCCGCTCGCATGGCCGCAGCGATCCGCGCCCGCCGGGAGCGGGCCAGCTCCAATTCTGGCCCCCGCAGCTCGCTGCTGACCTATCCTGGCCCCCACTCCGCCGGGCGTGAGATCAAGCCCTTGCCGATTAGTACCAACGGCCATGGCACCCAGTTCTCATCGGAGGATTTAAAGCAGAAGTACATTAAGGGTCGGCGCGACTTTTCGCTACAGGTGTTTACGGCTCTTGACGTGCAGCGCACCTGCCTGGCCGAAATTAACTTCAACCAGGCGGGGCTACCCAACGCCAATTTTCAGGGGTCTGACCTCAGCCATGCTAACTTTGGCCGAGCTAACCTGAGCCGGGCCACTCTGCGCCAGGCCAAGTTGGTCAAAGCCTACTTTCACTACGCTAATTTAGAAGGGGCTGATTTGCGCGGTGCCAATTTAACCCATGCCTGTCTCTCAAACGCTAATTTAAGAGGCGCTAACCTCTGCGGAGCCGACCTGACCGGGGCGCTGCTCTCCGATGACCAGTTGGCTACCGCCCGCACCAACTGGTCTACGGTGTTTCCCAACGGTCGGCGGGGCATTCTGTAAGTTCGCGATTGAACGGGTCTGGTGGCCAACCGTACCGTACGATCCTGAGTCAGGCCGTCTTTTCTGGGTCGGGCAAACTGGACTGGTTAGTCTCTGCGTGGGGAACCATAGAGCGGGGCTCGATCTCCGGGTCGGGGAACATGGATCGCTGCTCAATCCAGTAGCCAATCGTCCAAATTGACACAAAGGTATCTACAATCAAAACCGGAAAGTAGCCGTAGGTGACTGGATTAGCAAACCCGCCAGAAGCCATGTAGAGCACGACCATCCAGGCTTTTTCCGCAAACGAGTAGAACACAACTGGAGGCCGCCAGGATTTCTTGAAGGCTGCAATGACCATTACCACACCCATAAAGCCAACCATGACGCCCCAATGGTAATAGAAGAAGTAGTGTCCTTGATCGAAATAGTTCGCCGCAAAGTTTTCGTCATACGGGAGCCTCAATATATGCATGATGGCCCACTCAGGCGCGATCGCATAAAGAAAACAGGTAGCCGTAGCCAATCCCATGACTAAGAGCATCTTGGATAGGTAACGAGTAAAAAACATATTGGATCATCGCTCGGTTAATTTTTATAGCTTTGGTTAGCCTGCTGGGGCTCGGGCCAAAGGCAAAATCCCGAGTCTGGGTAGGCGTTCTGACTCGCCGTTGCCATGGACAACGTGGCAACGACCATCCCTGAATATACAGGGTAAGCGTAAGAAAACCATCCTGAACATCTGCGGCCAAAGCGGGGTGGCAGGTCGGCTAACGATGCCCAGATGCCATCTTGGGAAAATGTCCTAGCTATGAAAGCGACGGCTATAAGTGCTGATCAACCGCGCACTAAATTGAGCCACTGGGCCACCTGGGGCAGCGATAGCCCCTGCACCAGAACCGAGACCAGCACCATAAAAAACACCACGTTAAAGATTTGGCTGACCCCCGCAATACCGGCGGTTAACGGCAGGGTAGCAAGCACAATGGGCACCGCCCCCCGCAGGCCAACCCAGGACAAAAACCCTTGCTCTGGAAGGGTCATAGCCGTGGGCAGCAGACAGAGAAACACGCTAATTGGACGGGCGATGAAGATTAGAAAGAGGGCGATCACAATCCCCACCGGAGCAATGCCCGGCAGTTGGGAGGGAAACACCAGCAGCCCCAGCACTAAAAACATCACAATCGACATCAGCCAGTTCAGCCCATCGTGGAACCCAAGGATTTGATCTCGGTGGGTGAGGGGCCACAATGCCGGCAATGTAAACCGCTAGAAAGCCATTGCCCCCCAGCCCGTTAGTCACCCCAAAGGTAACCAGCAGCAGGGCCAGGGTAGTAATCGGGTAAAGCCCCGAAACATCAAGCTGAATGCGATTGACTACCCAAACCATGCCTCGCCCCAGGCTATACCCCAGCAGGCTACCCACCACCAGCTGTTGGAGTAGCGAGCCCACGAACCCCAGCACCGAGAAGTCGGTCGTCGTCAAAATCTTCACCATATTGGTGGTCAGCAGCACCGCCATCGGGTCATTACTGCCCGCCTCTAGCTCTAGCAGGGGCTGCAGCTGCCCCTTTAGGCTCAAGTTACTGCTCCGCAAAATAGAGAACACCGCCGCCGCATCGGTGGATGACACGATGGTGCCAATCAGCAGACCCTCGGCCCAGGTAATGCCGTTAGGGCCAATATTAAAGCTCGAGTAGGTGCCCAGCATAAACCAGGCAAAGGTGCCAATTAGCAGGGCGGTTAGGCCCACCCCCACCGTAGCCAGGGTAATGCCGGTGGCCAGTACCGGCTGAATTTGCCGCCACTCGGTATCTAACCCGCCCACAAATAAAATCGCCACCAGGGCCAGATCGCCCACGTTGCGGGTGAATTCAGGATCGTTAAAATAAATTCCCCAATCCCCTCTGACCCCGCCAGCATCCCCACGACGAGAAACAAGAGCAAGGCTGGAATGCCAAACTTAAAGCTACCTTAGTGGCCAAAACCGCCACCAGCAGCAGTATTCCAGCCAGGGTAAAGCCAATATAGATGGGGATCATAGGTTTCTACAGGTTAGGCAATTTCTGGACAATTACTCTGCAAGCCTTTCACCAAGGGCTTCGCAGGGGTCACCATGCAATTTAGATGCTCAACAGCCTACCCGCTATAAACAGACTCTCGGGCTGGATTCCCGCCCAGGCGGGAATGACGAGGTAAGTTCTTGGCTGGAACCCTCCTTAATTCTTGGCTTTGCGAAAGATCACGGGGGCATTTTCTAACCGTTTATAGGTGCGGTAGCGGTGGGCCAGGTCACGGTTTGAAAACACGAATAGGGAAACGGCCTCCCAGACAAATACCCAGCCACTAATGGCCAGCCCCTCAAATAACACGGATCGCCAATCGGCCTGGGCAAACAAATTAGAATAGAGATCGGCAAACCATAAAAACAGTAGGCCAATCAAGACGAACTGAGCTATTTTAACATTGGTTTTCTTGAGCTCTTTTTTGATCAGATATCGACTAAAGATAAAGCTGTTTGCAAGACCTTCGCGGGCCTTAGATTCTAGATCCTCATCCCACATGCTGGAGGGCAGAGTTAAGCACAGCTCGATCGGATATTTAAACGGAATCTCTTCGGAACTTTCTTCTAGGTAATGGTCAAGATCGGGATCTAAGGCGCGACGCTTAAAGGGAGCCGGATCCCACTCACTGAAAATATCGGTGTAGTTATCTAGCGCCACCTCGATCATATAGAGGTCGGTAGACTCGTCCACTTTATAGATTTCGTGAAAGGTCTGATCTAGTTTCCGCATGGAATTTTCTTTGGGTGATTAAATAGTGGCCTGAGCTAGTCTCGTCTATTCTTCATGGCCAACCCCTAAAGACGAATAAATTGCTGCATACGCTGGCTTTCTAGCATTAAAACTCGCCGCGCAAAATCAGGATCTTGATCGAGCAATGCATCAAACGTATCCACGGGAATTGCCAAAATCCGAGTCTCGTCCCTGGCGGCAACGATGGTGTTTTCTAAACAGCTGTGGGTTAAAACCTCTAGCTCATCCAGCATTTTCCCCTGCTGGATCGGCTCTAGGTGTGGCCCATCGGCCGCCTGAAAATGAATATTAGCCTCCCCTTCGATCAGCACCAGCAGTTCTCGGCAGGTATCTCCCGCTGCGGTAATTGTCTCCCCAGCCGCATAGGCTTTCATCGTCGCCTGGCGGCCCAAATCCATCAGCGTTTCGGGGGCAAGGCCCTGGAAAAAGTCGCTGTTAGCTAGGTAAACCAGCTTCTCTAGCCGGGGCAGGGCGGTTAAGGGCGGCGCGGGTGGCAGGGTCAGCAACTGCTCGGCGGTATCTCGCACTAGGGCCGGGTGGGGCGCGTAGCGCAGTTTGGTTGCGCTGCTCTGGGCACGGTCAGCATCAAGCTGGGCCAGTAAGTATAGAGCCGTCGATTGCACAATTGAATCGTAGTGGTGCAGCAGATGTTCTAAATGGCTAGCCGAGGCTGGGATAGATGATTTGGGGGGGGTGGGGGAACCTGGAGCTGGGGGCTGGGTAAGTACCGCCAGCACCGCTGGCGAGAATGGATGTTGCCCCTCTTCGCCGGGTAAATGACGGAGCACCGAGGGGGGAGCTAGCTGGTGCAAGGCCTCGGCCAGGGCCAACGTCTTGGGGGCATCGGCCAGGGTCGCTAAGGTCTCAAGGATGGCGGTTGCGAGCAGAGTTTGCTTACGGTCTACCGCCGCTTGTAGCAGGGTGACGGCGGGATTACTCTCCCCCAGGGCCAGATTGTCTAGGGCCTGGGCACAGGCTGCCCAGTCAGCCAGGCGGGCTAGTAACCCCTCGGCCTTCTCTATCCGGCCCAGGTCAGGGGAAAAGCCGCCGAGGATCCATGCATCTTCCTGGGAGGTAATAGCGTATTGGCCGCCCAGGGAGCTAATTTGAGCAACATCTTGCTGGGATGGGTCGAAGGTCAGATCGGGCTGGCTTTGCCGCAGCCGCATGAGCCGCTCTAGGGATTGCTGATAGCCCGTGAGCCGAATTTGATTTTCTAGGCTGCGCTGGCGGTTGGGGTTGAGCAACTCGGGGTCTTCCACCCCGAGTTCTTCCAGCACCTGGCGGTGTTCGGTATCGGTAATGCCCAGCTCCTGCCGCATCTGCTGAAGCACATCGAGGCTGCTGGCGGTATCGACGTAGCCCTCCTCCAGGGCATCCCGCATCACTCCCTTGTAAACCTGGTGGCGCTGCTCCTGGGTAAAGCCAGGCAGCACCTTGGCCAGCACATAGATCTCATCCGCGTTGAGGTCATGGAGGGAGCGCCCGCCCAACATGGGGGAGACATCCAGCGGGAGTTTCTCTAGCTGCTTGCGCAGGCGGCTAGCCAGGTTTTCTCGCCCATAGCGGGCTGGGCTGCGGCCCCAGCTTTGCCGCAGCCAGAGGGTGCTGGCAAACAGCACTACGCCGTCAAACCCAAACTGCACCCACCCCGGCGTTAGGCGCAGCAGGGGGCGACCGGCAAAAAAGAAGAAAATATTAAAGGCCGCAAACGTACAGAGCACAAAAATGTGATGGCGCACCAGATCGTCGCTGGCCTGGGGAAACCGCCGCTGCTGCCGGGCTTTAGCCCAGTGCTCAATGACCCGGCCAACCCCATAGCCCCCCGCCGTAAAGGCCCCCAGCACCAGGGGTACGGCCAGCAGCTTAGGAATATTGATCGGCTGCCCGCCCAGGTATAGCCCAGGGTTCATCAGCGACCCCAGCTGGTTGGGGTCGCGGTTCCACACCCCGGAAAAGTAGTAGTCCCAGCTGCCGGCGTAGAGGTAGTAGTAGACAAAATAGCCCACCACCAACCCCAGATAGCCATAGCGAATCAGCGATTCCTGCGGGTTAGACAGGCCATCCCAGTAGGTTCGCTCAGAGTCGATGTCAAAGCAGGGGCTTTGGCAGGCCACGCAGGCGCTCTGCTCTTGGCCATCGGGCGACACCGTGCGGCACATGGATTGGGTAATCCGCTGCTCGCTCATGTGGGCCTTGCTGCCCAGCAGCCCCCGGGGTTCGCTAAACACCGTTTGCACGGGGGCCATGGGGCAAAAATATTGGCACCACGACTTGCCGCCGTAGCAATAGCCCACGGCCAGGGCCGCCCCGATGGTGAATACCAGCCAGCTGCCCAGCACCAGGCGATCGGCGTTGAAGAACAAAATTCGTCCGCACAGGCCCACAAATAAGTAGCCGAACTGGAGGTATTGAAAATTTCGGCCCAGCCAAGAGTCAGCCCTGACCTTGGCCAGCTCGTAGCGAACCTTACCCGTGGCCTGATTCTGGCGCTTGAACTGACGCTGCCAGCCCAGCGCCCTGGGAATTTGCGACAGAAACGACAGCGGGCAGATGCGCCGCCACAGCTCGTGGCCAAACACCAGCAGAATAAAGATGCCCGACGGCACAATCGCCCCCCAAAACAGCGTGGCCCCCAGGGGGTAGGGCACCTGCTCCACGCACTGCCCCTGCACCCGCACGCAATCCTCCGACAGCGCCAGGGGGCTCCAGGGGTGATCGGGCACCGTGAGGGCCGCCGTCCAGGGGTCATAGAAAAGCGAGGCGATGATCAACCCCCACCCCACGGTCAGAACCCAGCGCACCCAGTGCATTTGACGTTCGGGCAGTTGTGCAACCATAGAGTCACGGTTTCTGATGCAGCCGACTGTGATAGCGAAGTTTAGGACTGGAGGCTACCCCTAGGCAGGCTCCAGTCCTGGATTTAGGGACTTTATGCGAGCGCTACGTAAGCGCCTGGGACTAGTTCGCCGATAGCCGGATGGTGCCGCTGTCAAATTTCATGTCAATGAACAGGTCACCCTCCTGGAAGAATGCAATGGCGGAGTTGTTGAGCGCCTGCACAAACTCATTGCCTAGGGAACCAGGGGGGC
The DNA here is from genome assembly GCA_036848635.1 of Nodosilinea sp. CTOTU7336. Taxonomy (GTDB): domain Bacteria; phylum Cyanobacteriota; class Cyanobacteriia; order Phormidesmidales; family Phormidesmidaceae; genus Nodosilinea. The sequence continues at coordinate 26,981 of DAIUJR010000017.1, read as the reverse complement.
AAGCGGCCAGGGTCGAGCCGGAGGCATTGACGGTCAAGCGACCGTCGCTTTCTTGGGTAAACTGCCCAAAGGCCCGGTTACAGTCGGCCTGGATGCTGATGCTGCCGTCGTCAGCAAACTCCACGGTGTAGTTTTCCGGAGGGTTGGGCACCAGCAGAGTGCCGTCATTAAACTGAATTTGTTGCAGCGTCCACACCGTACCCACCAGCGGCGGGTCGCTAGCGGGAGACATCTGCAGGGTGCCGCTGTCAAACTTCAGATCGATGAACAGATCCTGATCGCGGAAGAAGTAGATATTGGCGTTGTTGAGCGCCTGCAAAAAGTCGTTGCTAATCGACTCGGGCGGGCAGGCGGCCAGGGTAGTAGGCCCCATGGTGATAGATAAGCGACCATCGCGCTCCTCAGTCCACGAGCCAATGGAGCGGTTACAGTCGGCCCGCACGAAGATCTGGCCATCTTCGGCAAACTCAGCGGTGTAGTTCTGGGGCGGGGTAGCCGTTAGTAGCTTGCCGTCGTTAAACTGAATTTGCTGGAGTTCCCAAACTGAATCCGTCAAGGCCGGTACGCCAGCGGTGTCGGATGGGGCCATGCAGGCGGCGCTGCCCAGCACAACCACAGAAGCTGTAGCCACTAGGGTAGAGCGAAAAAAAGTCATGCTTGTCACCAAATCCAAAGAAAATGAAGCCTGATTTTCAAAAATGGATGACGACGGGGAATCCGAACCCAGTAGCCGAAGCCCTGAACCAAGACATCGCCGTGGGGCTACCCCAGTCTGAATTACGATGCCACCTTGGCTAGCTGAGCTCCGCAGCCTTAGGACTACAGAATTCTTCTATCAAAATCAGCACGGTTCAGGTGGGCTAAATCTTAACCGCCATTATCCGAGATTAGAATAAGGCAAAAATGTAAGAAACTGATATGAAGGAAAATAGGACTTTTAGGATCGCCCACAGCCCCAAAATCCTTTAGACCTTGCCAAAACGAATTAAAGACCCTGGTGATTACAGGATCACCAGGGTCTTTAATTCGTTTAATTTACACCTAAAAGCAGAGTTAAAACGATTGCTTGCGGTGGTCTCCCCTAGGGAAAAATTAGATTTAGTAGAGGTGCTTGGATGCCGTCGTTTAGGGTTTTCGCGTCTCTGGGCATCGGTAGCAGAGCTCTCTATTTACCGAGAGAGGAGATATCAACAACCGAGTTAAATGCTGCTGATATTGACGAGATAGATTCAGACGTTATCGGCGGAATAATTAACCTCCTACTAACGAGAACTGAACTATTTGATTGAGGTCAGAAGTGGTTTAGTGATTCACTTCTTGTTATTAGAATACTCCCCCACAGTGAGGATGGCTAGTCATGATACTAAAGTTTATCTTTTGCTTAAGGGTTACTCTCATGGCGCTAACGTTGTCGGTTTCAGCCCGGCTAGAACCCGGCCCAACCCGGTGTTGAAGCCGCCCGACATCAGAGCAGACAAGATCCTAACGATCCGTTAAATCCTCCCGGGCCGAGCATGGGTCGAGTTTGTCGAGTTTAAGGTAGGCCTAACCCCTGATTGACTGACAAAACTCTTGAAACCCTTATTCTGCCCTAGGTTGGGTTAGCGATAGCGTAACCCAACGAAACCGTTGCTGGGGTTGGGTTACCCGGCGGGAAGCCAGCTACGTCACCTCAATCCAACCTACGCGAGAAACTTTTGTCAATTAACCAGGTCTAACCCTCTGCCTACCGAAAATTGTTGGGATCGAGTGGGCGGGGGGCAGCAGGCGACCCGCTAACGCCGCCAGTTAAGCGGGCTCCGGTGCCGCCGTCGGCGGGGGCCAAAAACGGCTTCAGGTTAATGGCGCTAGACGATGTCGATAAACCCGGCAGGTTCAAAATACTGCCCAGCTCACCGAGGTTAATGCCCTCCCCTTCGGCAAAGGTGTTAACCCCCTGGGTAGATTGTCCCTGGTCAGCCAGGGTGAGGTTTTCAAACACAAGATCGCGGGTTACCACCGCGTCTTGACCCGGGGGCACCGTAAACACAATGCGACAGCCCGGCACCGCCTGGGTAGTGACACAGACGATGTTATAGCCATTTTCGACGCTGGTATCGAGGGTCAGCAACCCATCGGGGCGGTAGCGCTCGAGGCGGGCGCTAATTTCGGTGCAGCGCCGCTGGGCGGGCCAGGCGCTGCCTAAATCCTGGGGCACCGCCCAGGGATAGGACTGATCGGGTTCGCGGCTGGGGACGTACATGACGGTGTACTCGCCGTTATAGACCTCGCAGGCAAAGCGAGAGGCGGTGTCTGGGGGGACATCGGGGGCTGGGGTGTCAGACGTTTGAGGATCGGGAGTCGGGGTGTCGGGAGTCGGGGTGTCGGGGGTTGGGGGTTGTGACCCCGGCTCCGGGGCTGGGTTGGTTTCTGGCGGTGGGGTTTGGGCCTGGGTCGAGAGCCCCAGGGCTGGCCCCAGCAGCAGCGCTGTGGCGATCAATCCAAAACAAAGGCGGCGGGGGGTGTGGGTCATAACGCTAGGTCTCCGGTTGTGTTCATCATATCGCGCACAATTCTAAAGCCCACCTCGCGGTTGCGGGTGGCGACACCCAGGCCGGTGCGGTAGGCTGAGCGGCATTGGTGGGGCAGGCTTTGCCAGGAACCGCCCCGGATCACCCGCTGTTCGGCGACCTCAGCTTCAGCCGGGGGGCTGGGAGGTTCGTCGTCGGTGGCTCCATCAATGTTCCCGGCGCTCCAGCGATCGCTACACCATTCCAGCACGTTACCGTGCATATCGTAGAGGCCAAACTCGTTGGCCTTAGCGAAGGAGCCGACGACGGTGGTTTCGGCCCGAAACTGGCCGGGGGCCTCGCTCTGGTAGGGTCGGGTGCCGTCATAGTTGGCCAGGTCGGTAGTCAGAGTTCGCCCCGTATGAAATGGGGTCGTGGTCTTGGCGCGGCAGGCATATTCCCACTCGGTTTCGGTGGGCAGGCGGTAGCGCTGGCCGGTGTGGCGGGAGAGGCGATCGCAAAACTCCACCGCATCCTCCCACGACACCTGCTCCACGGGGCGATCGCCTCCCCCAAAGTAGGCCGGGATGGGGTTGAGCGGCTGGTTCACGGGCGGCAGTTGGGCAACGGCTCGCCACTGCCGCTGGGTAACTGGGTAAATGCCCATCCAGAACGACCCCACGGTGGCAATGGTCTGCGCGGGCTGGGTGGCCTCGTGGCCCGGCTCGGTATCTGGAGCCCCAAACAAGAACGGGCCACCGGTAATCGTCACCAGAGGTAACGGCACTGACCCATCGGCGGTTTCCAGGATGAGTTCTGCGTAAGCATCGGTCGAAAATTTGGCCTCGTACAGGCTGAGGCCAAACTCATCCACCCCGACCGTTTCGTAGGTGTAGTCAGGAGCCGGTTCAGGCGCTGGGGTTGCCGCCACCGGAGGCTGGGTCTCTACGGACGGCGGGGGGCTGGGAGCACTCAGCGCCTCCTCCAGCTGATCGCTCAGGGCGGCTAGGTCGGGTAGCGACTTAGGAACCTCAATGGGCAGGGTCTGGAGGGTGGGCCACAGCCGCCGCAGGGCAAAAGCTGAGCTGCCCCCAACCAGCCCCAGGCCAGCCAGCTTTAGCCATCGCCGCCGGGTGACGGTGCGCGCGGTGGTCGACTTAGACGCCTCGGTGGCGGCGGTGAGGGCGGTGGCTAAGTCGTCAATCAGGTTGGTATAGGGAAGGGCAGAATCCGAGGCGGGATAGGTGGAAGACTGGGCAGGGTAGGCGGGAACCAGGGTGGCAGAGCCTGACGGTAGGACTAGCCCACTAAATACCCCCTCAATGCGCTGAATCAGCCGATCCATATCGCGATGAAAGTCGGGGTCGGGGCGCACCAGAGCACTCTGGCGATAGGCCAGACCCTTCAGGCTTTCGGGGAGGGCGCTGTCCTTAGGCAGCTCGGCCCCTCCCACTAAAACCGGAATCACCAGACTATCGCGGTTGAGGGCGGCTTCAATCTCAACCCGTACCCAGTCGGCCTGGCTATCTAACCGGCGGTTGCCCTTGGCATCCCCCACCGTCAGCCAGGTGGGGCCAATAATGGCCAGCAGCACCGGGCAGTTACTCACCTCCCGCTCCAGGTGCTTACGAAAGTCCGCCCCAAAGGGAATGGCATCCACATCTTTAAAAATGCTGTCGGTGCCGAAGTGGGCAATTAATCGATCGTGGATGCGCCCGGTAATGTCAACGCTGTCGCGACGGCGATAGGAAATAAAAATAGATCTGGCATCGGTCATATCAGTCGGCTACCGTGAGGCAAATTGCACACCCGATAGCTTCGATGGCCGACGCAATTAAAAAGATTCTGGTTCCGGAGAAATTGTTGAAGTCATCACATTCCAGCGGCGGAATTCTCCGGAACGTGAACTTAATATGTGTCGAGGGGGGTGAGACCCCCCATGATTTTAGCTTTGGGGGCCAAAATAGTCGGGTACAAAGCTACCGTGCAGCCCATAGGGGATGTGGTGGGGCAGCTTTAGCCGAGCCAGGGGCCCAGAAGCAATATTCCGACCATCCAGGATCACGATATCTGAACACCTGCGCTCGGCGTTGTACAGCAGTATCAGCACCCAGCCGTCGTCTTCTCCCTGGGCCTGGGGCTTGGGGACGAATACTGGCTCGCCCATAAACCCGCGCGGCCCGGCGCTCCAGAGATCGGTGGTGCCGGTTGTGGTATCGAGCTTAAGCAGGGCCTGCAAGGGGGCATTGCCCTGGTCAGACTGGACGGTGCCGATAAACAGGTAGCGGTAGGGATGCCCCACCTGGGTCGGGTTTAGGGTGGGGAACTCAACGCAGCGGGTGATGCGTTTCTGAACTTGAGCGGTTGCAGCCGCTAGATCGAGGCTAAAGCGCCAGAGCTGCCCGGCGGGTACGTGGTCAAAGTCTACATTGAGGTAGTCATCTTCACTCTCCAGGGAGGGGAAGCGGTCGTAGCAGATCGAGTCGATGATAACGCGCCCATCTGCTTCGTAGGCATTGGCATGGTGAAACACAAAGCAGGGGGCCGTATCGATCACCTGCATCGGTTCCTGGCCGTGGCGGGGGATGACCAAAATTTTGGTGGGCTGCTGGGGGTTAAAGTGAATGCATTCCGCTGCCCCTTTGAGGCCCAGCAGAAACGGCAGCGGCCCAAGGCTAACCGGGTTTTGGAAGAAGATCGCGTAGTTGGGGGTCAGGGCAAAGTCGTGGAGAAAGGCAAAGCCGGGAACCGTGTGGCTATGCTGGGCCAGAGACTGGCCCGCCGCGTCTAGCTCGTAAAGGGTGATGGTGCTGGATAGCCCGGCCTTGGCCGAAAAGCCCACCAGTCTGGCTTCGCCATGGTGGCCGGGGTCAATTCTGGGATGGGCCGTGAAAGAGCCCCCCGTCGCAATCAGCCCATCCAACCGGTCAAGCCCCAGGGTTTCCAGACTGGTGGGATCGAGGCGGTAGGGTTCGGCGGCTTCCCACAGGGCCAGCAGCTTGTCGCCCCAGTAGACGATGTTGGTGTTGGCAATATTTTTCAGCCGCAGGTCAAAGGCGTTGGCCAGGGGGCCGCCGGGCTTTTGGGTGCCAAATACGCCCCGGTAAAGGGGCTTCTGCGCCGCCTGCTCGGCCACGTAGGCGGCGGTGCGCACGTAGCGGTTGCAAAAATGGGCCTGCCCCTGGCGAAAGGCAATGCGGCTAATCATCCCATCGCCGTCGAAGGGGTGCTTGACGGGATAGCCATGCACGTCGAGCAGTCCTGGGCCATTGCGAAACAGGGTGCCTTCCAGCTCAGGGGGAATGCGGCCCTCGATATCGGTGACCCAGTAGCTATGCTCCTCAGGCTGGGAGCGATAGCCGCTGCGCCAGTCGTCTAGGGAATAGGTGGCGGCGGGGGGTTGGGGTTTGGGGTGAGTAGTGGTCATGGGGTAGTTGAGGGGGTGGAGGGGTAGGGGATGGGGCGTACCGTAGGTGGGCTATACCCACCGGCCTGATGTCAGGTTCACTGGGAGTCAGTCGGGTTCGGCTCGGGGTTGGGCTGGGAGGGTGAGGGGGGCGGCGGTGAAGGCGGTGAGTTTCGGTGGGGGGAGCGTGGATTTGGGATCATCGCCGCTGGTCTGGGAGGTGGTAGAGGGCAGCAGGACGAGCAGCGGCAGGGGTAGGAGGGTGGTGAGGTTGGTAAGCAGCACCAGGAGCCACAGGTGGTCAAAATTGGTTTCGGTTACCCCCAAGCTGTAGGTGAGCCAGGCTCCTAGCTCGTGGGAGAGCAGCCCAGCCAGGTTGACGATTGACATCAGCAGGGCAAATAGGGTGGCTTCGACCCCAGGGGGGCACAGCCGCGCCGACAGCACCAGCACCGGCATGAAGGCAATTTGGCCCATGACGGTGAGCACCAGGCTGTCGCCCAGGCTAAACCAGCGGTCGTCGATGCCGAGGGAGCGATTGGCGTGGGTCACTAGCAACAGCGTCGTTAGACCCAGCAGGCTCGACAGCACCGTAGACCAGGCAAAGATCGTACGAAAGGGCACCTCCCGCAAAAACCGCTGGAAGACCCAAATACCCAGCAGCGCCGCCAGGCTAGTGACCAGCCGCACCCGGCCTAAAAACTCGGGCTGAAAGCCCAGCTCGTTGGTACTAAAAAAGAAAAAAGCGGCATCGGCGGTGGGGGTGGCCTGCCACAGAAACAGAAACAGGGCGGGCATCCAGATCGCTTTTTGGCGAATGGCCTGCCAGAGCTGCTGCATTTGCCCCGTCATTACCGACCAGCTGGGGGGGGTGTCTACGGGAATTTCGTCAATGAGTAGGGCCACCACCGACACAATGAGCGGAAAGCTGGCGGTAATTAGAAATACGGTGCGGGTGGTGACATGCTCAAGCAGCGCCCCGCCCAGGTAAGCGGTGACTACGCCACCCACCGCCGATGCCCCCCAGGAGAGGGATTGCAGGGTGCCCGCCTCGCTGAGGGTTTCGTAGCGGGCGCGCTCTACCACCAGCGAATCAACAATCACGTCGCCAACCGCTACCGAGAGGGAGCTGAGGGTCATGGCCGCGATCGCCGCCCCGCCCGACTGCACCACCGTGGCCAGGGCCAGCCACGCCGCCGCCCCCAAAAACCCCGACAAAATCAGGTAGGGCCGCCGCCGCAGGCCCAATATGGGCACACCGTCAGAGATGAAGCCAAACAGGGGCTTAATCGTCCAGGGCAGAGTAGCGATGCCGGTAAGGGCAGCGACTTCGGCGGGGGTGAGACCCAGGTCATCCTTTAAAAAGAAGCTCACGGCCAGCCGCGCCAGCCCCAAAATACCCTGTACAAAATAGACCACCAAAATAGCGGCGAGTTCTGAGGTCAGGGGCTGCCCCTGGAGCACGCGGGTTTCTAAAAACCCGCGCAGGCCCCCGGGGGAATGGGAAGACACGGACATAACAGTAGGATCCGACTGGGAGTTTATTAAGAAATGTCAATCGACTGTCTTTCATAATAGCCCCCCTGTCTCAAAAGGTCATTGCGGATCCATTGTTTCAAAATTAGCCGACCAACCCGTCTCTCAACGCTGCAAACAGCCCCTAGACTAGACTAACCCCTCAAAATCTACCCGGTTGTAGACCGCCATCAAAGGCAGACGAATGCCGGTGACGTTGAGCTCAACCACCGAATTTAGACCGCTTTGGTGGTTAACGACCCACTCATCCGCCTGGATGCGGCAAAACTGTTCTACCCTAGCTTCCTGCTGGTGCACAAACACGTATTCTTGCAGGTAGGGAATGGCGCGGCAGGCGGCAAACCGGGGGCCGCGCTCGGCCCAACTCGTCGTGATCAGGCTGGGAATCGCCGTCGGTTCAGACAGGATCTCGACGACCAGGCAGGGGTTAATCACCTTGTCGCTATGGCCCTCATGGAGCAGGGGTTCCCCCGCTACCACCATCAGGTCGGGGTAAAGGCCCAGGCCCGTCTTCGGCAGCCAAATCTGGACGCCCCTGGGCAAGACTTCGTAAAGGCTATCACCGCCGCTGCCGTCCAGCAGCCGCATCAGGTTCCTTAAAATTCGACCGTAGTAAATGGAGCTATCGTGCATCGGGCGATGGGAGCGATAGACAATGTCGCGACACCAAAGTGCCAAGGGGAAGCCCTCCAAAATTTGTCTCGGCCCTAGGGTGCCCGTTGGGGGCTCACCCCTGGCTATCCAGGACGGTTTTGATGGGTCAATCGACCTAAAAAATTGCCCCCTGGCTGACGGGCCAGGAGGCAAACCAAAATTTAGAGTAACTTGTTATGGGGGATAAGCGATTGACGGAATCGGCCAGCAGCCTCAAGAATGCATCCAACCCGCCGCGATTAAGCCTTACGGGAGTAATACTCAACCACCAGCAGCTCATTGATGTTGAGGGCCACCCACTCGCGCTCAATAATGCCGTTCACCTTGGCGGTGAGCTTGGCCTTATCTAACTCCAAATGGTTGGGGACGTTGGCCAAACCCGGAAACTCCAGGTTGGCTTCGACCAGCTTTTTAGAGGCCTCGCGATCGCGCACCGTAATCACGTCCCCGGGGCGACACTGGTAACTGGCGATAGACACGACCCGACCATTGACGCAGATGTGGCCGTGGTTAACAATCTGTCGGGCCGAGGGAATGGTGGGGCCAAACCCCAGCCGGAAAATGGTGTTATCCAACCGCATTTCTAGCTGTTGAAGAATGACCTGCCCGGTAGAGCCACCGGCTCGCCGAGCTTTCTTGACGTAGCGTAACAGCTGACGTTCGGTGAGACCGTAGTTGAAGCGCAGCTTTTGCTTTTCTTCGAGACGAACCGCATACTCCGATTTTTTCTTGCGGTCTTGACCATGCTGCCCAGGGGGATAGGCTTTTCTGGGTGACTTCCGAGATAAGCCTGGAAGCTCGCCCAAGCGACGCACAACCCGCAGGCGAGGGCCTCTATATCGCGACATAACCGTTTACTCTCCGCACAATTTTCATAAGGTCTGAACAATTCCCAAAGTTGCTATTCTAGCGCTTAGCAGTGGCGAGGGCAAGAGCTAGTTAACAATTCAGGTGTCGGGTTTTAGATTTCGGGTACCCAATTTCTGTAGATGCCGCTAGGGCATGACGCCTGCCCTGGGGCGCTAAGCTTTTTGCCGAAAAGCCGGGGGGGGCTCCTGCCTGACATAGCTGACCAGGTAGTCGTGCACGAGCTGGTAGCGATCGATGGGAAGTTCTGGAATCATAAACACCAGCCCTGAGCCCACCAAAATTTCCAGCACCAGGTCAAACGGGTCGGCGGTGTAGGGTATGTGCCCCAGGGTCAAGTCGGCCTCCAGGTCTTCGCGGCTTTTTTGGGGACGATAGAGACGGTGCTCGCGGTCGGCATCGGTGAGCAAAAACAGTACCGCCCTGGCCAGGGGAGCATTTTCGGGGCCGCAGTCGTGGATGACGGCGTTGAGAAAACGTTGGACCAGGGTTTCTTTAGGGTGAGGGCCGAGCTGGCGATAGGCCGCCAGGGTGTCGATGCCATCGCGCTGGAGCTGCGCCCCCACCACCTGTAGCTCAATGGGGCGCACCAGGCCCGTTTCGGTGGCCAGGTCTTTGACCAGCTGGTTGATTAAGGGTGCTTCCAGGTAAAAGTGGGCCTCGTTGGTGAGGTGACGGATCAGCCGCTTGACATCGTCGGCGCGCAAGTTGCCCAGGTAGTAGCGCTGCTCGCGGCTGAGGATATCGTCGTTGAGAATATCCAGGTCGAACTCGCGCTCAATTTCCAGCAAATAGTGTAGGTAGTCTTCTCGCAGGGCCAGCACCACCTTCAGGTAGCGGGCGTTGAGGCAGGTTGTAAAAAAGCTATAGAACTCCCGGCGTTGGGGCAGGTCGGTGGCCTCTACAAAAAACTCTTCGAACTGGTCAAAGATCAGCACGATTTGCAGATAGTGCTGATCGATGAGCGCCTTCATGCGGGTCAACAACATCGTGGCACCGATGGCCGCGGCGGGAGGAGCGGCATCGTCGTCAAGGTCTCCCCGATGCTGAAGGGCGGTTTCTAGCGCCTGGTTAATGGCATCGGGCCAGTCGCGGTAGTCTTTAACCAGCACCGGCACGGTGGCTCGCCCCTCCGGGAAGGATCGCCCCAGGGCCGGGGCCAGTCCGCCGTAGAGAATCGAACTTTTGCCCACCCCCGACGGGCCATGGATAATCACCAGGGGGTAGCGGGCCTGCTCTAGGCGGGTAATCAGACTATCCACATCCTGCTGTCGCCCCGAAGCCGTAATTTCGGTGGCTAACCGGGCTGGGGCGGCCCCAGTGATTTCGCGGGTTAGGGAAGATTCGTAGGGCTGGATGTGCCCCGCCCCGATAAACGCCCGCAGCCTAAAATAGGTTTCCACCTGGCGCTGGGCCAGCTTAACGTGAAAGGCGGCGCGGTAGTCTTTTTGGGAGTAGTACTGCTGCCGCAGGGTTTCAAGAATGCGCCGATAAAGGGAAAGATCGGTTTCCGGCGTGGTCTGGCGGCGGGCCTCCTGGAGCAGGGAGATAGCCGTGTCAACCTGACCCAGCGCCACCTGTACCTGGGCCAGTAAATAGAGGTACCACCCCCGCTGGTACTGGTCCGCTAGGGCTAATCCAAAGCTATCGGTTAGCTCCGCTTCACTCCCCACGGCCCTGGCAATTTTTAGGATATCTAAAGCCCGCTGAGCCTCAATTTCAGCCGTTTGGGGATCCGCCTGGGATAGGGCTACCTCCGCCAGGTAGCCGTGGTCGCGGGCCAGCCGAGCCGGATCGCCACGGTGCAGGGCCAGCCCCGCCTGGGCCAGTTTCCCTAGACCGGGCCAGTCCTCTAGCTTTTGGCGCACCTCCGCCAGGGGGTGGAGAAACTTACCCACCAGGTCTGGCCGGCCTTCCGCTTCAAAAATTCTCAGGCAGGCGGCAAAATAGTCCTGGGCAATGTGTAGCATTTGCCAGTACACCATCGGCTGGAGTACTGCCCAGCTACGGTAAGTGACCCCGAGGTAAAAGAGGAGAATGGCTTGTTTTTCGCGGGGGGTGGGGGGCAGGGGGGCAGGCTTCGACGGCTCGGGTGAGCTCGCCGAACTCGTGGGCCCCTCGGCTGGAGCTCGGGCCGAAAGCTCAGCCGAACGGGTAAAGGGTTGGAGGGGTGAGTGAGGAGGGCTTGGGTTGGCGAGTTGAGTTTCTGGCGGCTGCAACCCTGCGCCTGCCACCTGATACCCGGCCCCTAAAACCTGATACCCGATGTCCAGCCCCTGTAACCCGGCCCCTGCAACCCGATGTCTGATACCGAGCACCGGACTGTCCTCGCCTGCCGTCCTCGCCTGCCAATAGTCTAGGCTCTGCTCAAAGTAATAGCGGGCCAGGTCAAACTCGCCCCGGCTGAGGCCGTCGCGGCCCTGGAGAAAGTCGAGGGTGGCTTTGAGCTCATCATCCAGGCTGTCGTGGGTTTGGGCGATGTCGGCCAGGGCAAATTCCAGCTCGGTGCGCAGGGTCGAGCCTTTGCGGTAGCGGAGGGCGTAGCCGGGGTGGGGGCTATTGTCCCCCAGGGAGAGCATAGTGGTAAAGAGGTTTTGGGCGTGCTGGTGGAGGGAGTGGCTCAGCTCGCCGGGGGGGTACTCGAAGGAGATGGGGGCGGCGGCAAAGCTTTTGAAGTCGGGGGCGTGGCGGGTGAGCAGTTGGAGGGTGCGATCGTTGACCCACAGCACCAGGGGAAAGGGGAAGGCTTTGGGAAATTCGTCGCGGCCCAGGTTGGCGGATTTGAGCAGGCCCACCAGGTCAGATTCCTCCGCTAGGCCGGTGATCAAAAGAGCGGCGGGGGGGGGCTCTGGCAGGGCAATCGCCAGGGCGTGGCGCAGGGTGCTGACCTGGGGGGGAATGGCCCACTCGACCACGGGGCTGGTGGCTTGCAGGTGGTTGACCACCAGGGTGCGCAGGCGGGCGTAGTTGCACCGGGCTAGCACCAGCGAAAAGCGATCGGGACGCAGGGAAATGGCCCGCGTTAGCTCGGCCAGGGGGGTCTGGTTATGGGCCAGAATTTCAGCGTCGCTGTAGGGGGCGCTCATAGCTCAGCAGACTGGGCTAGCCAGCTCTGGTAGCGACTGGTTTCGGCCAGCAGAGGGTTAATCCCAAACCAGCGGCCCTGGCCATCGCGGTATTCGTACAAAAATAGGCTGCGCACCAAAATATTGTAGTCTTCGTCGCCCTGCACATCCTGACGGGAGACGGCCTGGAGGAGCAGATCCCACTCGCGATCGCTGACCAGCCCCATCAGGCTGTCGCGCTCGTTGCGAATCACCGCTTCGAGGATATCGCGCGGGAAGGGTGGATCCTGCTTGCGCAGACAACCATCGAGCAGGCGAATCAGGTTACGCATGTGGCCACCGCTGACCCGGCAGAGACGATCCAGGGTGGCGATGTCGTCGAAGACGGCCCCCACCGCGTCGATGCGCTGGTTGACGTTGAGGTCGGGGAAGGCGCGAATCAGCACCATCTGCCGCAGCAGGGCTAGCCCCCGCTCGTCGGGCTGGCCCTGGCGGTTGACCCCGGGCACCATGGGCAGCACCTGGGGGTTGGCCCCAAAGCGGTTGGCCAGCCGTACCAGATCGTTAGAAAACATCAGCTCTAGGGGTACGGTGTAAACCATGTGGCAGTCGAGCTGCTTGAGCTGTTCACCCCGATCCACAAAAATGTATTCCGACTGGAGCCGGCCTGGGGCCTTGGGGGCGCTGTCGATGCGGTCGAGGTTATCCATGATCACCACCAGGCGGTTTTTGCCCTGCTGCTGGAGCTTTTCGTTGGCGGGGGCCAGTAGTTCGTTATTAATGGCGGCCAGGATGTTCTTCGTGCGGGGCTCTAGGTACTGCCGCAGCTGGCTGCGCATGTCGGGGCTTTGCTTGGCCGAGGCGGTAATGCTGGCAATGCCCGCCGAAAAGCTGACGTCCGAGATTTCCATCGGCGTGCGCAGAGTATCCGATAAGTTCTGAAACAGGGATTTTAGATAGGTGGCCCTGGCCACAATGCCAATGCTTTCCAGGTGGGCGCTGACGTTGTGGGCGATGGTGAGCAAAATGTCAGAGATTTCCACATCCGCCATCTCCAGGTCGCGGTCAGACTCGAAGTAAACGACTTCGTACCGGCGTGCCCCCAGCCTGTCCTTTAGACGAAACAACTCGGTAGATTTGCCGCAGCCAATGTGCCCGGTAAACAGCTGGGTGGTGGAGCGATCGCGGGCCAGCCGAACGATTTTACGCTCTAGCTCCAGCACAATATCGCCGTCGCGCACGGTGGAAAAGTCAATATAGTAGCGCTTACCCCGGAGGGGTTGGGTGGGGTCGCAGGCGTCGTAGAACTGCTGTAAATCCAGCATGGTTAGAGGCGATAGGCGGCGGTAGAGATACTTCCAGGGTAGCGCCCTAGGCGGGTTCGCAGGGCGATTGGCCCCTCAAGTCAAAACCTCACCCAAGCCGGAGTGGAAAAACGAAGTTTCTTCAAACCCCAGGAGCTTCTGTCCCCGCAGCGGTGGGTTAAACTTAAGCCTATCTACTGAGTGTGAGTGTGAGTGTGTGAGTGTAATTCCCCCCGTTGATTTGACGGAGCAGTTTAAAGCGATTCAGACCGATGTCAATGCGGCCGTCGCCGCAGTTTTAGCCTCTGGGCAGTACATTAATGGGCCTGGGGTAGCCGACTTTGCCCAGGCCTTTGGCCACTATGTCGGCACCGATCACTGTGTGGTCTGCAACTCGGGCACTGATGCGCTATACCTGGCCCTGCGTGCCCTCAACGTTGGCCCCGGCGACGAGGTGATCACATCGCCGTTTACCTTCATTGCCACGGCGGAGGCCATCAGCGCGGTGGGGGCGACCCCAGTGTTTGTGGATATTGACCTGGCGACCTTTAATCTAGACTGCGCCAAGCTTGAGGCGGCGATTAGCGATCGTACCCGGGCCATCATGCCGGTACACTTGTTTGGTCGCCCGGTGGATATGGGGCCAATCTTGGCCCTAGCCAGCCAGTACCACCTGACCGTAATTGAAGACTGTGCCCAGGCCACCGGGGCGCAGTGGCAGGGGGCGCCCGTGGGCAGCGTTGGCCATATTGGCTGCTTTAGCTTTTTTCCCACTAAAAACCTGGGCGGCTGTGGAGACGGGGGAGCCATTACCACCAACGACCCAGAGCTAGCCGCCACCATGCGGATGCTGAGCGAGCACGGCAGCCGTGTCAAGTATCACCACGAGGCGATCGGCATTAATAGCCGCCTCGATTCGGTACAGGCGGCGATTTTGGCGATTAAACTCCGCCACCTCGATCGCTGGAACCAACTGCGGGCCGGGGTGGCCAGTCGCTACCATAGCCTGCTGTCGTCCCAGATTGGCCTGGCCTTACCCCAGGAGGCGACCTTTGGCAAAGCCGTGTGGAACCAGTACACCCTGCGACTGACCCAGGCCACCGCCGAGGGCAAAGAGCGGGATCGGGTGCAGCAGCTGATGCGCGAGGCCGGGGTGGTTTGTATGGTCTACTACCCGGTGCCGCTGCACCGGCAACCGGTTTACCAGCACCTTGGCTATGGGTCGGGGTCGCTGCCCCAGGCCGAAACCGCCGCCTACCAGGTGATGTCGCTGCCGATGTTTCCGGAACTGAGCCCGGCTCAGCAGTCTCGGGTAACTGAGGCCCTAGGCCACGCTCTAATTGAAGCAGGGGTTAAAACAGCCCAGTATTGTTGAATCTTCACCGCTACCTCTAGGGTTTTGCAGTATCATCAGAACCCATAGCCGCTATCCCTAGCCCCTGAATGCCGTCTGACTACCAGCCTTCCCTACTCCCTGAGGCCGACCTGCGGGCCGCCGATCTCTCCTGGGCCTACAACCGCTCCGGGGGGGCGGCCATGCCGGTGGCCGAGCTGCAAACCTGGAAGCAGCGGGTAGCCCAGCACCAGGCTGGGGTGCGCCTCGCCCCCCAACCCTACCAGGGCACGCTGTTTGATGTAGGGGCCGAGCCTGCCCCGGCGGATGGCCTTGACCCCTTTACCCTAGAGCCCCAAAATGCCGAGTTCTGGCGCGGGCAGTTCCAGGAATCGGGCGTTCCGGCCCTGTATTTTGTGGTTGATCACGCGGCCATGGTGCTGCTGTACGTGGGCGAAACGGTTAAGTCGAACCAGCGCTGGAAGGGCGTGCACGACTGCAAGCGCTACCTGCTCAGCTATGTGGAGGCCCACCGCCACCACCAGCTGCCGGTGGCGGTAAACATTGGTTTTTGGCCCCACGCCGCCGCCGACCGCCGGGCTCGCCAGGAGCTAGAGGCGGCGCTGATTTACAAGTGGCGATCGCCCTTTAATAAGCAGAACTGGGCGCTGTGGAGCACTCCATTTGTGGGCGGCAGGGTAGAGGGGTAGAGTTACCCCCTACCCCTCTACCCTGCCAGTCTCCCGCCTGGGAATTCCCCCTCGGGCGTTGCTGGACATAGGCATGAATCCAGCCTTCAACGTCCCTCGTCGGGGCAAACAGCCGTTTGCCCCGACCCAAATTCAGGCCTGAATTCAGCAACTCCCCCCCTCGCAGCTCCCGCGGCCTGAAAGATGCGGAGCGTTGGAACGCGAGATGGCTCTAGCGGCAGGTGCCGCGGCCCCACTGGCCGTCGTAGCTGACCGATACCTGATCACCAACCTGAGCCGGTCTAGAAGACAGGTGAATTAGCACGACATCCGCCGCATCGGCCACTGAACCCCGCCAGATCGCTTGGCCCTTGGCGTTGTTGCGGTCATAGCTGAGGGTGGTTTCAGCGATCACCTGGGTGGTGTTGCCCCGCCTGAACTGGATCTGAGAGAACCCGGCCTCGCGGGTGAAGCTTACCGTAAACGCCACCTGATTGACGGCAATGGTGCCGTTGCAGCTCATGCTCAAAGAGTCTTGGTTGGGCTCTTGAGCTTGGGCAAGATGAGCTTGAGCCGTTGTGGTGAGGGAGGTGGTCGCCGCTGGCGCAACAACAGTGGCCGGGCTAACTTGACCATAGGCGAGAATGCTCAGACCCACGGCCAGGGAGCTGCCCAAAAGTGTTCGGTTCATAGAAATCCTTAGTAAATAACAGAGGAATAGAGTTTCATCAAGCTTGAGCACATTGGGCAGGCCGAGACCCACAGAAACACACTGAATCTTCGGAATACCAAGACTTTCAGTAATTTACTATAGCGGATAGCGGGAACTATTTAGCTACATTTCTTCCCGGGCTCCCGCCCTGCTTCTCGTTCCCAGGCTCCTGCCTGGGAATGCCCCCTTGGGGCTTCGCCGCTAGAGGACGCCGAGCGTCGGGGGTGGCGTTTCAGCGCAGACCGCTGGAACGAGGGAGGTGTTATACCTTGGCCGCTAAACGCCTACCGATTTCCTCGGCATACTGTTCGGCGTTTAGCCCCACCACCAGGTGCAGCACCTCCTCCTGGAGGCGCATGATGCCCTGTACCCCGGCGGCTTGCAGCCCCTGTTCGTCTACGGCGGCGGCATCGGTGACCTCTACCCGCAGGCGGGTGAGGGCAACGGCGTCGGCGGTGCGAATATTGTTGGCACCGCCCAGGGCGGCAATCATCCCAGCGGCCTTTTCCCCAGCCTTAGGATCGGGGGGAATTTTGGCCAGGTCGAGGGTGGCTTCATCTTCAAACCCGGCGGCGGGTACCTCTACGGCGTCGGCTTCAGGGCCAGCGGTCTTGAGGTAGTCAGCCATGTTGGTCTTGAGGTTATCTGAAGCGGGGCCAAAAATGGCCTGCACGTTTTGCCCCATTTGCAAGACGCCTGAGGCGCCTAACGCCTTCAGGCGGGGCGCGTTGACCTTAGCGATGTCGTTGACGGTAATCCGCAGGCGGGTAATGCAGGCATCCAGGGTGTTGATGTTGCTGCGCCCGCCAAAGGCCAGTACCAGAGCCTTGGCCATTTCAGCCTGGTCGCCGGTAATGGCGACGGTGGCCTCATCTACCTCAATGTCATCCTCGCGGCCTGGGGTCTTGAGGTCAAACTGCTTAATCACAAACCGGAAGGTGAAGTAGTACAGCGCCGCAAAAAAGGGAGCCAGGGCGGGAATCAGCCAGACCCTGGTACCCAGGCTGTTAAACAGCACAAAATCAATCAGCCCGTGGGAAAAGGTAAAGCCCATGCGCCCCCCCAGGGTGACAAACAGCCAGTCACAAAACCCGGCAATCACCGCGTGGATGCCGAACAGCACCGGCGCCACAAATAGGAAGGAGAACTCGATGGGTTCGGTAATGCCGGTCAGAAAGGAGGTGAGGGCGGCGGAAATCATCAGGCCGCCCACCTGCTTGCGGTTTTTGGGCTTGGCGCTGTGCCAAATGGCGATCGCCGCCGCTGGTAGGCCAAACATTTTAAACCAGTAAGCCCCGCCAAGGATGCCGGCGGTAGGATCTCCCGCAAAGAAGCGGGCAATATCCCCCCGCACCACCTCGCCGGTAATCGGGTCGGTGAAGGAGCCAATTTCAAAGAAGAAGGGCACGTTCCACACGTGGTGCAGGCCGAAGGGCAGCAGCAGGCGTTCCACCACCCCATAGATGGCAACCGTGAGGGGCACGTTCTCGCCCTCGGCGGCGCTCTGGGCAAACACGTTGATGGCGGCCCCAATCGGGGGCCAGATCACACTCATGATCAGGCCCATGAGGATGGCTGCAAAGGCGGTGATAATCGGCACCGAGCGCTTGCCCGCGAAAAATCCTAAATAGGTGGGCAGCTTGATGCGAAAGAACTTGTTAAACAGGTAGGCCGCAATGCAGCCCATGATCAATCCGCCAAATACACCCGTATCCAGGGTGGGGATGCCCAGTACCGTAGTCGTCTCTAGCCCCATACCGATGGCCACCGAGCCCAGGGTGGCTAAAAATACCATCAGCCCCACGGTGGCGGCCAGGGCCGAGACCCCGTCGTTGCCCGTGTAGCCAATGGCGACGGCGATCGCAAAAATGAGCGGCAGGCCGGCAAAAATAGCGTCCCCAGAATTCTTCATAATTGTGGCTAGCCACTCGGGTAGCCACCAGAATTTAGGGTCAGTGAGCACGCCCTCCTGAATTTGCTGCAGCTCGATCAGGCGGGCGCTGCCCAGGCCCAGCAACAGCCCCGCTACGGGCAGAACAGACACGGGCAGCATCAGGGCTTTGCCCATTTTTTGGAGGAGGCCGAAGGCGGTGTTCCAGGTTTCTTTCATGGGAGGAAGGGTGAAGGGGTGGATGAGCGCGCGCTGTAGGGTGCATTCGGCGGGCAGAGGTTTTAGGGGGATATCGCCTAACCCCTGCTCCGCCAATGCACCAATTGTGGAAAACGTAAGGAACTATGGATTCCCGCCTGCGCGGGAATGACGTAGGGCGCTGCGTTTACTGACCCTTGACGTCAACCCTGAGCGTGTGGGGTTAACCATCTTCCAGCGGCACCAGGTCGCTCACCTGAGCGGCGGAGTCGGCGTTGAGGGCTTTTTGGGCGAGCTCTCGGCACTGGGCCAGGTTGAGGGTGCGCACCTGGGCCTTGACGGCGGGGATAACCGGCACGCTGACGCTGAGTTCTTTCACCCCCAGGCCGACGAGAATCGGAATCGCCTGGGGGTCGCCGGCCACACCGCCGCAGATGCCGACCCATTTGCCGTGGCGGTCGGCCCCGCGCACGGTGGCGTCGATCATCCGCAGCACGCTGGGGTTGAGGGCATCCACGTAGGGGGCGAGTTTGGGGTGGCCGCGATCCATCGCCAGGGTGTACTGGGTGAGGTCGTTGGTGCCGATGGAGAAAAAGTCCACCTGTTCGGCAAAGCGCTCGGCCAGGATGGCGGCGGCGGGCACCTCGATCATGATGCCGATTTCGATCGGGGGTACCCCCAGCTTCTGGCGTTCTTCCTCCATTACCGCCCTGGCCATGGCCAGCTCGTCGAGGCGGGCAATCATCGGAAACATAACCAGGGCGCGACCGGCGGGGGAGGCTTTGAGAATGGCGCGGAACTGGGTCCGCATCAGCTCGGGGCGGTCAAAACCAAGGCGAATGCCCCGTTCCCCCAGGAAGGGGTTTTCTTCGTGGGCCATGGCCAGGTAAGGCAGGGGCTTGTCGCCACCCACATCCAGGGTGCGAATGATAGTGGGGCGGTCGGGGCCGACCACCTGCAAAATGCCCCGGTACACCGCTTCCTGGTGATCCTCCGAGGGCGGGGCGCTGGCCTCCATGAAGATGTACTCAGTACGCAGCAGACCGACCCCTTCGCCACCGACGGCGAGGGCGTCCTCCGCGTCTTTTTGGCTGCCAATGTTGGCCACAACTTCTACGGGGTGGCCATCCTGGGTGATGGCGGGGACGAAGGCCTGCTCCAGGTCGGCGGCCTGCTTGGCCTGGTGGCGGGCGATTCGATCCTGGGTTTGCTCAAGCTCGGCCACCGAGGCATTCAGCCGCAGCTTACCCCTAGTGCCATCCAAAATAACCGGGGTGCCGTCGGCCAGATCGAGCACCCGCGGCTCGATACCGGCGATTGCCGGTAGGCCCATGGAGCGAGCCAGAATCGCCACGTGGGAAGTCGCCCCACCGCCCACGGTGCAAAAGCCCACCACCCGGCTGGGGTCGAGGCTGGCCGTATCTGAGGGGGTGAGGTCTTCGGCCAGCAGAATGGTGTTGGGGGGGTAGACAGAGGGTTTTGCTTCGACCCCGGTGAGAATGCGCAACACCCGGTCGCCCACGTCGCGCAGGTCGTTGGCCCGCTCGGCCAGCAGCGGGTTTTTCAGCTGAGCCAGCTGGGTGACCTGGGTGGTGTAGGTCTGCTGCCAGGCAAAGGCGGCGCTTTTGCCTTTGTCGATGGCGCTACCGGCGGTGTCCAGTAGTTCGGGATCGCCCAACAGTTCCTGGTGGGCGGCAAAAATAGCGGCCTTGCTGGGGTCGCCCTGGCCGTGGATCTTAGCCCGCAGGCTTTCGATTTCGAGCATGGCCTGGTCGATGGCGTTGTCGAGGCGACGGTGCTCGGCGTTGGGGTGTTCGGCCGCTTCAACCACCTGAATGGTTTGCCGCCGGGCGCGGCAGGTGTTGCCTACCGCCAGCCCTGAAGAAGCCGCCACGCCCAAAATCACGTTGGGGTCATCGGACTTGGGGCGGGGGGCCGGGGCCGAAACCTCAGCCTGGGCGATGCTGGCAGCGGCGGTGGTGACCGGGGTCGAGCCCTCCTCGCCGAGGCCGTCTCGCAGGGCGGCTTCAAGTTCGGCAATGGCGGCATTGGCATCGGCCCCGGTGGCCTCCAGGGTAACGGTGTCGCCCCGCATCACTTCGAGTCCCATGATCGCTACGACGCTGCGCACGTTGGCGCTGTCGCTACCCCGGTGCAGGCGAATGTCGGACTGATATTTTTTGGCCAACTGCACCAGCACCGCCGAGGGTCGAGCGTGAAGACCCACTGGGTTAGGGATAATAATCGGGTTTGAGGTCACCGTTGGCCCAGCCTCCCCAGCGGCGGCGGTGGCGGTATCGGCCAGCACCAGATCAAGGATGTTATCTCTTGAGGCGTTGACCATGCCAGTGGCGGGCTTAAATTCGGCGACGCGATCGCTATTCGTCACCACAATCAGAGTCAGCAGGCTGCGAGCGTTGAGGGCCAAATAGTCGGCCTCAAACTCAATTAAAATATCACCGGTTTTCACCGCGTCCCCCACCGCAACCTTGGGGGTAAACCCCTGGCCCTTAAGCGCGACGGTATCGAGGCCAATGTGCATGAGAATTTCAATGCCCTCAGCGGTTTTGACCGTCACCGCGTGGTGGGCGCTGTGGAGCTGCACCACTTCGCCATCGCAGGGAGCCAGCAGCACCTGGCTAATCGGGTCGATGGCAATGCCGTCGCCCACCATTTTTTGGGCAAACACCGGGTCGGGCACCGTTTCGATGGGCACCAACAGTCCAGAAAGGGGAGCGATTAAAACCAGGCTGTTGGTTTTAAGTGAGGGGGCTTGGAGGGTGGTCATGGGGCTGTCCTAGAAAGATTCTCCTGACGGGGAGGGCGGTGGCAAACCTCTGGCTGACTTGATTGAGCCGGTCAGGCCAGCTGAAGAAGGATGTAAAACGCTTGGGTCGTTAAACCTGCTTTATAAAGCCGACTTTAAATATCAAAGATTATGGCGGTGTTAATAGGCGCAGGTCAGCAATCTATTGTTGCAATCCGGGCTCAGTTCGCCCTTGCCCTAAATCCCTCTCCCAACCTGGGCGAGGGACTTTGCAGCTCCGGCTCCCCTTCCTCCCAGCTTGGGAGGAAGGGGCTGGGGGATGGAGGGAAAACTTGGCGAACAAGCGCTTCCCTCGTTAAGAAAAAGAACTCTTTGTTTTAAATATCTTCATCGTCAAATTCCCCCACTTCCCTCTACCCCAGGGCGTATGAATTTTTGTTACGTTTAGCCCTGGTTTGAATCTACTTCATCAGCTTAGGCGTATCAGGGAAGCGCAACAGAGCCGCAGATCGCACACATTCTTAATTAGGATTCAAGCATGGCAACGGTGGCAGCTTCAGTGTGGCAGCAGCTCAGGCACAAGAAAATTGATTTAGAGCAGGCCCTGGCACTGCTGGTTAACGAGCAGGGGCAGGTGAATTTTGATCAGCTTGATCGCGAGGTCAGCGATCGCTTCTTTCGAGAATTTCAGGATCATCCCGCCGTGCCCCCCGTGATTCCGCTGCTGCTGTGGCGTAACTGCTACTACCTGGGCAGTCCGACGCCGCTGTCGGCGGAACATATGAAGCAATTCAGCGAGCACACCCTGACCGAGATCCGCCTGATTACCATCAGCGCCAAAAGCTATCACACCTGGTTTCGCCTGCAACGGCTTGACACCAATAAAATTGACGCTGAGCAGCTGGTGAACCCGCTGACGGGGGAGCTGGAATCGGAAGATATTGGCGAGATGACCGAGCTGTTTCTGTCTAGGGCAGCGGACCAAATCAGCCGGATTAAAACAATTATTTCAGGCGCCCTGCGGAACCGGGCCAGCGACATTCACCTCGAACCCACCAGCACAGGGCTGCTGGTGCGCTATCGCATCGACGGCATTTTGCGCGACATCACGACTCTGCCCCCCGACATTAGCCGTCGGGTGATCGTGGCCCTCAAGGTGATGTGCAAGATGAACATCGCCGAAAGCCGCTGCCCCCAAGATGCCCGCATTGGCGATCGCTACTCCAAAGACCAGGCCCTAGATGCCGGGCTGGATATGCGGGTGAGCACGCTACCCTGCGTCGGCGGCGAAAAGGCCGTCATCCGTTTGCTACCCCAGGAAAATCCCTTCACCAACATTCAAGAGCTGGGCTTTACCCCCCCGGCCCTAGAAATCTATGAAAACTGGCTGGGCCAACCCCAGGGCATGATTATTTTTACCGGGCCAACCGGCTCGGGCAAAACCAGCACCCTCTACACCAGCCTGCAGCGGCTGGCCACCGAGCATGTCAACGTGGTGACGGTGGAAGATCCGGTCGAATATATTCTGCCCCGCATTACCCAAACCCAGGTACACGAGGCCGCCGGCATGACCTTTGCCGCCGGCATGCGCGCCATTCTGCGGCAGGATCCAGACATCATCATGGTAGGAGAAGTGCGCGACCACGAAACCGCTGAGACAGCGGTGCGAGCCGCCCTCACCGGACACCTGGTGCTAACCACCCTGCACACCAATGACGCCGTCAGCGCCATTCCCCGCCTTAAGGATATTGGCCCCGACCCCAGTTTGATCAGCGACGCTCTGTTAGGCATCGTCGCCCAGCGCCTGGTGCGCAAGGTCTGCCCCCACTGCGCGGTGCCCCACCAGCCCACTGCCAGCGACCTGAAACTGCTGGGCCTCACCTACGAGCAGGCCCAGGCAGCCCAGTGGCGAATCGGCACCGGCTGCTCAAAATGCTTTAATTCTGGCTACTCGGGCCGCGAAGCCGTGGTTGAGCTGCTCAACGTAGACGACACCATCCGCCAAATTATTTACGAAGGCACCCTAAGCCAGCTCCATCGTTACCTGCATAAATCTGGGTACGAGTCGTTTCGCAAAGCGGCAATCGCCAAGGTGACCGCTGGCCTCACCACGATGTTAGAAATTCGGCGGGTCTTGCCCTACAGCGCCTTCAATAAGCGCCCCCAGCTCCAAGAGAGCGTGCCCTTCAAAGCCAATTTGCACAGCGCGGGGTGAGGAGGGAGGGGATATTGTGCTCCACTAGAGCATCGAACACTTTGGGTGTTTCCAACTATTCTGAATTAACCCATTCGGTTGGGACTTCGCGAGTTTCAAGAGCAATTTTTCTCTGGTTTCCAACTATTCTGAATTAACCCATTCGGTTGGGTGCGCCTCTCTGGAAGCTTTATACCGTAAGGCATCTAACCCCTTCGACCCACGCATGTCGATGCTAGCAGAGAACCAGCCGTCAGATCTTGTCTTGGGTAACGGCCAGCACCCTTACCCCGTTTGGTTCCCACCCATGACGACGAACGAGTAGGCATTTAAGCCGCTTGGCCCCATGCGTGGAAAGTAATCAAATGCTCAAGGCAGGTGGCCATCACCGCCGTGCTGAGCTAAATATTGCCAAAGACTAAAATTTGCTCTACTTCTCGAATCGGCACCTCTAGGGCACTATCGCGGGGTAGGTTTAAGATAAAGCGGCCCTGGTCTTTGCGCAGGTAGGTGCCCTGCTGAACGACATAGAAGATCACACATGATTCATTCTCCACAGCTTTTGCTGAACTCGCCTTTGGTGTTGCTGAATTGAGGCCTGAATTCGGGTATGGGCAAACGGCCGTTTGCCCCCGCGAGGGACGTTGAAGGCTTGATTCATACCTATCCAGCAACGCCACAATCTTTGAGGCGAAGCCCCTTGGATCACAATCGTCCTAGGCCACAATTAAGGATAGGCGGCCAAACTCCCCGACGGTGGCCAGTCTCCAATCAACCTCTCCCTTGCCCCAGCCGAAACTCGTCAAACTTCACCACCGCCGACCCTGGGGCGCGGGTGTCGAAGTAATAGCTGCTGATGGTGCCGCTGCCCGTCTCTAAAATGCTAAAGGCGGTTATGTCGTTGCTGGCCAGGTATGGCAGGGGTTGATTCTGCTCATTGGTAAGGGGGGCCAGGGTAGGCACCACCGGCTCTAGGCCATTGGGGTCGCCCTGGGCCACGTAGTAGCTGGCTGTAAAGCCTCCTAGGATATTAGCCCCCTCGGTGGGGGGCACCGGGCGCGACTGGTCTTGCCAAAATGCGCCGTAGGTGTTGCCGACGTTCGAGGTTTCTAAATAGTGGGTGCCCTGGGGCGAGGTAAACCGATTCCACAGGTGCGAGTGGCCGTAGAATACCAAATCGACCCCGGCCTGCTCCAGCAGGGGCACCAGGTCGCGGGCGATGTGGTCATCTGCCAGGGGATATTCGTAGCGCACTGCCTTAAGGCTACCGTCTCCCCAGCGGTCGTACTGGGGCACCGGGGTGGTAAAGGGGGGCACAATGTTATCTCCCAGGGTGTGGGGGGGATGGTGGAACATCACTACCTTGTACTTGGCATTGCGGAAGGCCTCGCTGGCCAGCTCCTGCTCAAGCCACTGATATTGCAGGCTACCCCGCTCGATGGATTCAAAAATATGCTGACCGTAGCCCCAGTTTTGAGGGGTATTCAGATCGGCTTCGCGCTCCTGGTAGCGACCTTGAACCGTGGGAGCCAGATTGAAGGGCCGCCAAATTTGGGTGACGTAGAGTGACACCAGCCGCACATCCCCAAAGGTGAGGGCGTAGTAGCGGGAGGTGGTTTCGAGCCGGTCGGGGTTGGGCACCAGGCTGGTGGGCAGGGTGAAGATTTCGTCGTAGGTGTCGGAGTTGAAGGAGTTGTTGAGAATCCAGCGGCGGCGCACGGTGTCGTCGCCGCTGGGGTTAAAGAGGTCGGCGGTGGCGGCGTATAGATCCACTGCCACCGCCCTGGGTATGGGGTCGTTAAACTGCTCCCCTAGGGGGGCGGTGCTGGCGAATCGCCCCATCACCTCATGGTTACCCACCGCCGGAAACAGCGGCGCATGCTGGATCAGTTCGCCGCCGTAGTAGTCAACGGTGCGGCCATTGCGCTCTAGGGGGTAGCGGGTGCGGCCCTGCAAACAGGGAAAAAAGCCCGCCCCTCGGCTGTCGTCAAACCATTCCGAGGCGCGGTCAGGGATATTGACTAAATCACCGGCCAGAAAAACGGCATCTACCTGACCCAGCGTTTCCTGCACTTTTTGCAGGTTGGCGGCGGTCATGGGCATGTTTTGGTGGTCAGAGGTGAGCAAAATGTTGAGCGGTTGCCCAGGGGCCGGAGCGGCGGCCAGGGTGAATTCACGACTCTCGATTACCGCGCCATCAGTCTGGGTGCTGCTGACCCGGTAGGGCACCCGTTGCCCAGGGGTAAGGCCGGCGACTACCCCCTCATGCCGCCAAATTGGGCGACGCACCGTGCGCTTCAGCTCCTGGAAGTCGGGGTGGCTGAGGTGAGATTTTTCGTCTTCGCGGGTGCGGCTGAGTTGGGTGGTCGTTGCCGCGACTTGATTAATTAGGGCGGCTTCGGGCTCAGCGCCGGGCAACCCCCAGCTGACTCGATGATCCTGACCCTCAAACTCGGTAAACCAAACCACCCGCACCGAATCGGCGGTGGGATACTGCAAAAAGGGATCCGTCAGAAGCTGGCCAGGTACAGTGGACACCGGTTCTTGCCTCGGCTGGGGAAACAACGACGATACGCGGGGCTCAAGCACAATGATCAGAAGGGCCGATAGCACCAGCAAAATGCCCGAAATTAACAACGTCAAGTCTTCGCGTCGCATAGCTTTCGGTCATCCTCGGTAAAGCTCCCTAGCCTAGGGTAGCGGCAAACTCAGCCTCTACCACCGTCGCTGCCGCAACTGGGGCCAGGCGATAGCCCTTAAGAGGAGGCCGAGTAGGGCAAGAAGCCAGAGCCCCTGGGTAGGCATTCCCCAGCTTTTGCATGGCAGGTGGGCGGCAAAGGTGTTGCTGAACACAATACTGCCAAAAATTGTCTGCTCACCCATAACAGTTTAAGAAAATTGTGCCAGGTTAGTAGCGCCTTTCTTTTTCGGGCACCCGGCGGACACTATGGCGCTATTTTCTAAACCCACACCATCACGCTGGCCATCCTGGTTTCGGGGCGGCGGGCTGCTGGTGCTGGTTTCTCTGGGGCTGCACGGGGTGCTGCTGGCACTGCCCACGCCAGATGCTTCTCCACCCGCCGCCCCCAATTTACCGCCGGAAGATTCTCCCCCGGCCATTGATGTGGTGCGTCTAGATGGGTCGCGCCTACCATCTGCCGCGCCGCCCGCGTCGCCCGCTAGACATGCGGCTGCCCCATCACCAGCCCGTCTAGGGACTCAAAGCGCCCCCCCGGTCAACCTTTCCCTAGCGGCGGTGCCGCCTGAGTCAGAGCCAACTTCTCCGCCCCCGGTGCCGCCGCCCGCTCCGCCTGAGTCAGAGCCACCGCCACCTATCACCCTGGCCGAACGATTACAAACTCCAGAAGAGTACCGGTTTAACAATCGTCTCAAGTCACTAACGGCTGATACCCAGAGTTTTTTAGCCTGGTATGGCGAGCAAACCTGGGATCCTGAGCTTGAATTGGCGCCATTACCAGGTTCCAGAGCACTATCGCCATTACAGGTGCCCTATCCCCTCTCTAACTGCCTGATACCGCCGCCTAATCAGGTTTCCATGGCGGTCATCATTAGTGCCGGTGGCACGCTGATGGGGGAGCCTGAACTATTGGACAGCACCGGCTATGACGTACTGGATGAGGAGGCGCTGGAGGCGGTGAAACAGTACGACTTTTCCACTGCTGCTAACCCGGCGCTCCCTAACCCGACGGTGTACTGGTTGCCGGTGGAGGTTGTTTACGATGCCTCTGGCTGCCAGTCATAACCAGGCCATTAGGAGATTTCCAGCCCAGAACTTATCTCGTCATTCCCGTGCAAGCGGGAATGACGCCCGAGAGTCTGTTTATATCGGGTATCTTCTTTTCCAGTACAACAATG
>DAIUJR010000016.1:0-90510 GCA_036848635.1 Nodosilinea sp. CTOTU7336 | reverse complement strand
CTCCCCAGGCGGGATACTTAACGCGTTAGCTACGGTACTGCACGGGTCGATACGCGCAACACCTAGTATCCATCGTTTACGGCTAGGACTACAGGGGTATCTAATCCCTTTCGCTCCCCTAGCTTTCGTCCCTCAGCGTCAGTTGTGGCCCAGTAGAGCGCCTTCGCCACTGGTGTTCTTCCCGATATCTACGCATTTCACCGCTACACCGGGAATTCCCTCTACCCCTACCGCACTCTAGCTTCCCAGTTTCCATTGCCAATCCACAGTTGAGCTGTGGCCTTTAACAACAGACTTAATAAGCCGCCTACGGACGCTTTACGCCCAATAATTCCGGATAACGCTTGCCTCCTCCGTCTTACCGCGGCTGCTGGCACGGAGTTAGCCGAGGCTTATTCATCAGGTACCGTCATTGTGTTCGTCCCTGATAAAAGAGGTTTACGACCCAAGAGCCTTCCTCCCTCACGCGGTATTGCTCCGTCAGGCTTTCGCCCATTGCGGAAAATTCCCCACTGCTGCCTCCCGTAGGAGTCTGGGCCGTGTCTCAGTCCCAGTGTGGCTGATCATCCTCTCAGACCAGCTACTGATCGTCGCCTTGGTGGGCCATTACCCCACCAACTAGCTAATCAGACGCGAGTTCATCCTCAGGCGAAAAATCGTTTCACCTCCCGGCATATGGGGTATTAGCGACCGTTTCCAGTCGTTGTCCCCCTCCTAAGGCCAGATCCTCACGCGTTACTCACCCGTCCGCCACTTGCTCCGAAGAGCTCGTTCGACTTGCATGTGTTAAGCACGCCGCCAGCGTTCATCCTGAGCCAGGATCAAACTCTCCATGTTAGTTATCAATCCCTAAAGACCAACAACAATTGGCTACTCGTGAAAAGTAGCCCGAACAGTTAAATCCCGGATACCTCAGTATCCGTTATCCTTCTTCCTTGCGTTCCTACAACACTCGTGCTACAGTACTAACAATTTCAATCCCTTGACAGGAACCTTGGCTTCGTTTCTAAACTATTTAGTTGTCGAGGTTCTTTTGCCCCTCTAGTCCTCCGCTAAAAACAGAATCCCTTCAGGCGCTTTACTAATATAGGGCGAAGCCTGGGCTGTGTCAACACCTTAATTCAATTTATTTTTTCAAGCTATAACCCTTGCCAACCAAGGGTTATAGCTTGTTTGCAAGGATCTAGGCCCCAAAAAAATAAATTTCCCCTCTAGAAAATCTTTTTTGGGGGCGCTGTATGTGGGGGGTAACTCACCCCTGGCAACGTCAGGTTTAGCGTGGTAACCCTGGCCTCAGAGGCGGGTTAAGGGGATTAACGTCTCGTTAACAGTTTTTTGTAAGATTGGGCACAGACAGCCGTTTGGAGCTGTTTTTGGGTCAGAATGGAAGCGCGGCGAGTCGCTGCGACTATAGGTTCAAGCCTGGATAACGCTAAGGGGGAACGGGTGAATTTTCAGTCTGTAATTGCCACGCTGAATGAGTTTTGGGCGTCCCAGGGCTGCCTGATTATGCAGCCCTACGATACGGAAAAGGGCGCCGGGACAAAGAGCCCCCATACGTTTTTGCGGGCGCTGGGGCCTGAACCCTGGGCGGTGGCGTATCCGGAACCCTGTCGCCGCCCGGCGGACGGGCGCTACGGGGAGAACCCGAACCGCTACCAGCATTATTTTCAGTACCAGGTGCTAATCAAGCCGTCTCCCAGCGATATTCAAGAGATCTATATAGAGTCGCTGCGTCAGCTGGGGATTAAGCCGGAGGATCACGATATTCGCTTTGTGGAGGATAACTGGGAAGATGCGGCCGTGGGGGCCTGGGGCGTCGGCTGGGAGGTCTGGCTCGACGGCATGGAAGTGACTCAGTTCACCTACTTTCAGCAGTGTGGAGGGATTGACTGCCGCCCGGTTTCCATTGAGCTGACCTATGGGTTGGAGCGGTTGACGATGTATTTGCAGGAGGTGGATGCCATTGCCAAAATTCAGTGGAACGACCACCTCACCTATGGCGATGTGTATATGCAGGCCGAGATTGAAAACTCGACCTACAACTTTGAGGCTTCTAATCCAGAGCTGTTATTTAAGCTGTTTGAACTCTACCAGCAGGAGGCCGAACAGCTGATGGAGCGGGGGCTGGTGCTGCCGAGCTATGACTATGTGTTGAAGTGTTCGCACACCTTTAATTTGCTGGATGCTCGCGGGGTGATTTCAGTCACGGAGCGCACCCGCTACATTCGCCAGGTGCGGGGGCTGGCCCGGCGGGTGGCCCAGCTTTATTTGCAGCAGCGGGAGGAGTTGGGCTTTCCGCTGTTAGCGCGCGGGGGTGAGGCGGCGGCGTAGACTAGCGGGGAGCGAATTCTCTGATCCGTGGCTGAAGGCGATGGCTTGAAAAGAAAATTGCTAGATTGGGCAAACAGCCTTACTGTCTCCAGCATGGCGCTGCAAACCTCTATTAGAATTGCTGCAGGGGGGGGGTGAAGCGTCGGAAGCGTCGGGGGGGGGCCGGTGTGTTCCCCAGAAAATGATAGGCTAGGGGGTGATTTTGTTTGGGATGACAGTACCGTGGTTAACCCCAACGCAGAAATTAATCGCCTGCGCGAGCTGATGCCCGCCACCGCACGAATGAAAACTAAGCTGCTGCTGAATGACCGGCAGCCCAGCGTGATTAGAGCGGAGTTGCCGCGCCCCTGGCAGCAAACCCACGAGGTAGCCCTGAACCTCGACCTGTGGCAGCGGCTAGCGGTGGCCGAGCGGGATCTGCTATTTTTGCGCACTGTCTGCTGGGTAACCCTGGCGGATGTGCTCAAGCCTAACTGGTACCAGGTCTTGGCCGGAGCGGGTTTAGCCGGAGGGATATTCGAGCTACTCCAGGGTGATGCGGTGGGGATGCTGGTGGCCGGTGGGGTAACCGCGTTGGCCGCCCGACAGATCTGGCAGGGGGTGCGCGGCCCTCAAATTGAGGTGGCGGCCGATGATAAAGCCGTACAGGTGGCCCAGCGCCGGGGCTATGACCAAGACGAGGCGGCGGCAGCGCTGATTCGCGCTATTGAGGCCGTTCCCCCGCTGGAAGGGCGACGGGTTTTGAGCGTGAATGAGCTGATTCGGTGTCAAAATTTGCGGATGCAGGCGGGGCTATCGGAATTTCCGGTGCCTGATAGTTATTTACGGCGGTAGGTTGGACTCAGAGATGGGGGAACCTTCGGCCCAGCCCCAGCTGGGGTGGCACGGAATCGCACACCTGACCTACGCCGTCTGGGAGGAAACCTGCGTTCCCATCCAGACGTTTACCCAGGCACCGCTGAAGGTGCAGAGACCGCTCTATCCTGAGGGCAAGGGGGTTTGTCATACGGTGCTGGTGCATACGGCGGGGGGTATGGTGAGGGGAGATAGCCTGGATGTGCAGCTCAAGCTGGCCCCTGACTGTCGCGTGGTGGCCACCACCGCCGCCGCCAATAAAGTTTACGGCAGCCAGAGTGCAGCATTGCATGCGGCAGGGTTAACCGCTGCCCAAACCGTGGGTTTGGCCCTACCGGCGGGCAGTTGTTTAGAGTGGTTTCCCCAGGAAACGATTGTGTTTAATGAGGCGCAGTATCGGCAAGACCTGCGGGTTGATTTGGCACCGGGAGCGCTGTGGTGCGGTTGGGACATCACCCGTTTTGGTCGCAGTGCTAGAGGGGAGCGGTTTGAGCGGGGGCATTGGCGATCGCACCTGGAAGTCTGGCAGGGGGAGCGCCCCCTCTGGATCGATCGTCAGGTGCTGGAGGGCGGTAGCCCAGCCCTAGATAGCCCTAACGGGCTGAGGGGGTATGCGGTTGTGGGCAGCTTTGTGGTGCTGGGGAAAATGCCGGATCCTGACCAAGTAACGCGTCTACGAAATTTGTGGCCCTTGGATCAACCTGGCGACACCGGGGTGACCCGCCTCCAGAACGGGCTGCTATGTCGCTACCGGGGACCGTCTAGCCAGACGGCGAGACAGTGGTTTGTAGCGGTGTGGCAGCACCTGCGCCCGTGGTACTTAGACTTGCCCGTCGTGGTGCCCAGAGTGTGGCAGCGGTAGCTGAAAATCCAGGCAAAAGTCATTTGGAGGAACAGCACTGCCAGCGCGGCTAAAGGAAACCCGTGATCGCAAACCAACCACGGGTATAAAGCAATCCTAAAAGTAGAAGGTTTTGAGTTTTAGGTCAGAGCAATCTTAATTGCCCTGGCCTAAAACTCAGGCTTAGCTGGGCTGGATTGAGGCAACCTCACTCACAATCACCAGATCATTGAAATCCATGTCGCTGCTCGCGCCCAGAAGATCTTCAAATCCTAACCGGCCGCCGTTGTTTTTGACGTGAACCAAGCCATCGGGGTTGGCCGCCCCAAAGGCGAACAGCACATCCTCGGGTTGGTAGGAGGTGGGGTCATCGGGGGTACCATTCACGATCATGAAGGGGGCGTAGAGCGATTGACCTGGTAAATCGTTCAGAAAGACAGATTCTGACAGATTAGCGGTAAATAATCCGACCTCGACCCGATTCTCTATGGCAGCCTCGGTATAGCCACCATCGCCGGGTTGTAAGTCGGCGGTGCCGTCACCATCCACATCAAGGCCACCCGTTGCGTCAGTAATGGCATAGAAGCCGACGAAGCTATCGAAGGCCGCGTCGCGATTGACGGTGAAGGTGGTGGTCACTGGGCCGGTAATATCTTGCAGGTCTAGAAGGGTCTCGGAACCCGAAGGCGGGGGCTCGTTTTCGGAGAAGCCGGCTACCCCTAGCCGAGAGTCGAGATTGAGTGGCTGTCCTAACTTGACTTCAATGATTTCGTTGTTGTCGATGTCAGGGCCGCGCCCAACCGAGAATGGGTAGTTGTTGTCATTAGCGACCAGAATGGTCTCTGCATCAAGTACCAACACATCTTCGATGGTAACGAAAGGAAAGGAGAAAGTCGTTTCGCCGTCACCGTTCAGATCGTTGGGATCTGCCAGATTTAACAGATCAACGACTTCTGCTTTGCTCACGAAGCCCTGGCTATCCACCTCGGAGAGGTCAACTTTGAAGATTTTTTTGAACTCAGCCGTGTCGCCCTGTCCACCATCCCGCTCAATGACCAGAAACTCATCCGTGTTGATGGGGGTAAAGTCGCCAATCGCATAGCTAGGGGATTCCATTTGATAGAGCCCAACTAGGTCGGTAAATGTAGAGGTGGCTGGGTCGAATTCATAGATCCGTAAAGACCCGGCAGGATCCCCTACTACCGTTCCTTCCAGCATTGGGTAAAGGGTTGACCGATCCGGGCTAAAGGCCATACCCTCAAACCCTCGAGAGCGCGGCAGGTTGCTTATAGTGTCTCCAGCCAGCACAGCAGGATGGTCAGGAGAGCGCACCAGATCGGCGACTACCTGATCTCGGACAGCATCACCCGTGGCCGGAAAATCGGTGAAAAACCCATCAGCCCCGATGGAAATAAGCTGGGCAAACTCCTGCTCAGGAGTTTGTGGAGTACCATCGGCGTTGAGGGTTAAGAAGACTTCTTCATCTCTGAGGGTGTAAGGGTGAACCTGTAACCCGGCAGCGTGGGCATCGTCAATAAACGAGGTGACTTCGCCAGTAAGCTGGCTGGAGATCTCCGCCAACCCGTCGCCATTGCCGTCCACTGGTGTTTCCAGCACTTCCCGCAGCAGGAAGTTGTTTTTCCAGGGGCCAGCGCCTTCGGCATACTTGTCGCGGATGACCTGCAAAATCTCAGGGCTGTCCAGGTCGGCGTAGATGGTATCGGCAGAGAGGGGATTCTCCACCGCATCTAAAAAGTCCTGCCCATAGATTGCTGCCAGGTCTTTGCCCTGGGCCACGTTATAGCGAATGTCGTAGGGAAAGGAGAAGGGGTCGGCGGGGTCAGCGGCCTCGGTGGTGTCGCCATAGAGCTGCACCAGAGGAATGTCGCTTAACCCTTCAGCATCCAGCCGGGCCTGAATTTCAATCAGGTTTTGCACCTCAAAGGACTGGATGAAGATACGGTTGGGGTCGGTGAAGTCGTTGGCGATCAGCTCATCTACCAACAGCTGGCTGGTATCGAGGTTAATCGGCGTGCCATCCAGGAAGGTGCCTTCCTCAGCCAGGAAGGTGGGATGCTTGGTTTCAGGATAAATGCCAATTTCCTTGCCGGTTTCGGCCTCGACCGATTTCACCAGGTCAATGACTTCGGCCAGGGTGGGAATTTCAAACTGCCCGTCAAATTCGGTATTGCCGGGTCGAATCTCAGGAATTCGTTCCTTCGCCCGCAAGGTCTTTAACTCTGCCAGGGTGAAGTCTTCGACGAACCAGCCAGTCAGTTCCAGCCCATCCACTACCTTTGTAGTCTGGCGGTCAGCGAACTCAGGGCGATCGGCCACATCGCTGGTGCCAGAGATTTCGTTTTCGTGGCGGGCAACTAAAATCCCGTCTTTAGTCACTACCAGGTCAGGTTCAATGAAGTCGGCACCCTGCTCGATGGCCAGTTCGTAGGCCGCCAGGGTGTGCTCGGGGCGGTTACCGCTGGCGCCCCGGTGGCCGATAACAAGAGGATCTTGACCGTTGAGGGTATTTAGAGTGTTGACGTTAGGGGTGGCAACGGGGGCATCCAGCAGCTTACCGGTGGCATCGAAGTGGAGGATGTAGGGGCCAAATTCTTCCCCAATCCAGATGTCGCCGTTAGCTGCAATGACAAAGGATTCGATATCAAAGTCAGCCCCGGTCAGCAACCGCTCAGTGGTGCCCTCGTTCTGAATATCGAAGGGAATTAGGTGGTCGGGGTCGCTGAGCTGAACAAAACCCTGCACCTCTACACTGCCGTCGCCGCTCTCAGACCCGGCTAGATTGGGATCGACCTGATAAATTCGCAGCAGGTAATCGGCGCTATTATCTTTAGCCCCGAAACCATTGTCAGACAGGAACCAGTAGGTTGAGCCATCTCCGCCAGGGGCAAACTGCACGCCGCTAAACCCCTGCACCGGGGGACCTTCGAAGGGGCCGGTGCGGCCATTGCCTTCAATGCCTTCACCGGTGGGGGGGCCTTCGGCAAAGGTGTCGGCAGGTAGAGCCGCAAATCCTACAAGTTCAGCTGAATTGAAAAGAGATGCTGTCTGTTGCCCTGGAGCTGATTCTTCGTTGTTATGACTGAAGTCGTCAGACTGGACGGATGAATTAGTAAATTGCATAACTCAAAGCCTTTCTTCTCTGTTTAAAGGGCTAAAAATTTTGCCTAATCTCCTCTTGAAATACTGCTCACAAGAGGGGTGACAAGACGTAGCGCTAACCAGATAGCCCAGGCAGAGTTGATCGATAAACACCAAGACTGGAGTGGCTATCTGGCCTGCAATCGCCTGAAATAAAATTCGCCTCAGGGTTCTAGCTGAGTGGCGATCGCTATAATTTGCCAGACAATAATCGCACCAACAGATTAAATAAAGTGACTTTCAAGTTTAATTTTTGCGAGCTGATTCTTAACTAATTAACGATTCAATACTGGAGTTTAAACTAAGGCCATAGAAAAAAGCGGCACAGTCAGCCTGAGGCCGCTTTTTAGCAGCAGCTGAGAAAGCATAACCCATCTCAGCGCCTACTATGCCGTACGACAGCCGGTACGGATTTGGCCAACGCACCCATCAGTCTTTGGGTCGGGCTCACGACGCTACCTTTGAACTCGTCGATGCGGTGCTGACCACCCGCCATGTCTATAGCTTTGCGGAATTATCGCCGTCATTGCTGTTGCGGCGACGGTCATCGGCAAGCCGCTCCCCTCAAAGCGCCGGTGCAGTTTGGTGCTAAAGCCCCCTTGGGAACGTCCTCATGCCTCCCGGATTTGCACCTGTTGAACCGCAGAGAGGGTCGAGTCTGGCTCTAGTTCCCCCTTTTTGCCCCAGCCGCATGCTGGTGGGCACGGATGATCAGGCGGTGGGCTTTGGCCGGACAGCCTGGGTGAGGCTTTTGCGGGGGCAGCAGGGGTTTAATCTGGTTCCATTGTTTTTCGCTCATTTCACCCCGACGAGGGGCTTGCTGAGGGGGAAGAATCATTGCAGCTTAAGAGTTCGCTTGTCCTGCTGCCAGTATGCCAAAAGGGTTGAAAACACGCCCTAGATATATTTTTTGATCAACAGACTGAGCTTATCCAATGTATTTTTAGGAGCTTTATCCAACGGCGTGATGATCGCGTACTTGAGGGCTGAGTGCGCCTCCGATGCCGGTGGGTTCGCGGCCACGCGGTTCACCACTTCGCGGATTACCCGTTGGGCGTTGACGGCGTTTTTTTGCAGGTTGCCGATCACCATTTCCACCGTAACGCTATCGTGGTCAGGGTGCCAGCAGTCGTAGTCGGTTACCAGGGCCAGGGTGGCATAGGCAATTTCGGCTTCGCGAGCGAGTTTGGCTTCGGGCAGGTTGGTCATGCCGATGATGGTTGCGCCCCAGCTGCGGTACAACTCTGACTCGGCTTTGGTGGAAAACGCTGGCCCCTCCATGCAGACGTAGGTGCCACCCCGGTGAAGGGTCACATCCGACAGATTGAGGCTAGCGACCGCATCGGCCAGTAGCCCCGCTAGGGCAGGACAAACCGGGTCGCCAAAGGCAATGTGAGCCACTAGCCCCTCCCCAAAAAAGGTGGAGATGCGGTGGCGGGTGCGGTCGATAAATTGGTCAGGAACGACCATATCCAAAGGCTTAGCCGCGGCCTTCAGAGAACCCACGGCTGAGGCCGAGATCAGGTACTCGACGCCGAGGGATTTCATGGCGTAGATGTTGGCCCGAAAGGGCAGTTCCGTGGGCATTAAGGTGTGGCCGCGACCGTGGCGGGCTAGAAAAGCAACGCGGATGTCGTCTAGGGTGCCAAGGATAATTGCATCGGATGGATTGCCAAAGGGGGTTTCAACCCGAATTTCTTCGATGGCCATAAGGGCTTCCATTTGGTAGAGCCCACTGCCGCCGATGATGCCAATGTGTGCCTGTGCCGCCATGGTGAATTGAACCCCAGAACGTTTTGAATGCTGCCGTTACATCATACGGCGAGAGTTTAACCTAATGTATTGGTGTAGGGTAGGTGAGAGATAGCGACACGGCCTGTAACGGTTTAGCGTCGGCTATGGAAGAAATAGGCTGCCTCTACGTTATCTCCCCATAGTGATTGCAGATTTTGAGGCGGTATTGGCTTAAAACTCGACCCCCGGCTGGGCCTTGACTCCTTGCTCGCGGAAGGGGTGCTTAACCAGGGTCATCTCCGTTACCAGGTCGGCGGCGGCAATGAGCGCTGGTGGGGCATTGCGCCCGGTGAGAATGACGTGGGTGGCGGCGGGCTTTGCGGCCAGCCCAGCTAGCACCTGCTCCACTGAAAGAAACCCGTGTTTGAGAGCGATATTAATTTCGTCTAACAACACCGTTTTGTAAGTGGGATCGTGCAGATAGGTGAGAGCAGTGTCCCAGGCGGCCTGGGCGGTTTGGGTGTCGCGATCGCGATCCTGGGTATCCCAGGTAAAGCCCTCCCCCATGGCGTGGAAACTCAGCTGGTCGGCCCACTGGCCCAGCACTGTTTTTTCCGCCGGTTCCCAGGCCCCTTTAATAAACTGCACAATGGCCACCCTAAAACCGTGCCCCAGGGCGCGTAGCACCATGCCCAAGGCGGCGGTCGTCTTCCCCTTGCCGTTGCCGGTGTGGACAATAATTAACCCCTTCTCCAGATTACGCTCGGCCAGCCGCTGCTGTTGTACCTCCTGCCGCCGCTGCATTTTAAGCTTGTACTGTGTCTCCGACAGGGATGGCTGGGCGGACTCCTGGTTGAGGGCAGCGGCGACGGTGTCTAGGTTATCGGCGATAGTTTCGGGGAGCTCGGTCATAGGTGTAAACCGTTACAGTGCAGATCAGGCTAGACCTGGCCACCCACCCTAAGGAGCGGCATCGGGCGAGGCAACGTCTACCCTTCATCATATAGCAGCGGCCTATTTGCTTATCCGGGTTTCGGCTGGGCTCAGTTCTGAACCCTGAGGGTTGAGCGCAGCCGAAACCCGATCCACAGGAATCTCCCAGAGATGCTAGAATAATGCAGCCTAAGGGCATGTAGCTCAGTGGATAGAGCACTAGATTCCGGTTCTAGGTGTCGGGGGTTCGAATCCCTCCATGCTCGTTTGAGATCAAACCAGCCTGATTTCAGGGTTGGATAGCCAACGCCGGGAACTGTTCTGACAGAGTGATCGAGATGGCTGCCACGATCTAGACGGGGCCAAAATTTGGTCACCTTGTCGAGCTGGCTCGCCCATGCGGCAGAGGCGGATTGGGCTTTCTGGGGCATGGGCGGTACCATAAGCCGCTGATGTTGGTTGTCAGGGTACTGGGCAGCTCGATCCTAGCACCCTGGCTAGGGTGTCTAGCGTTATTTAAAGCCCCTGACGAACCAAACAACCCCCTTGAGGTTAAGGCACCAGGCCGAATTCTTGCAGAGCCGCCTCAAAGTTGCGGTTCTCGTGGCCGGGGCGACTGAGCTTAATCAACGCAAACCGCTGAATTGGCGCTAGGGCCTGCCACTGGTTGATTGAGACGGTACAGCCGACCGTGACGGCCTGGGCCTGAACCTCAGCGGGAATGACGTGAGGATTTTCCCAGGGAGGAGGCTGCTCGACGGGCAGGGTTGAGGCCGGTGAGCCCTGAAGACGAGCCACTAGTGCCTGGACATAGGCCCCGTAGGCGGCAGCTGTAGCATGGTCACAGGGCATCCGGGCGAGCTGCTGGCGTTCTTGGGAGCTGAGCTGGTGCCAATGGGGCAGGGTGAGCTTAATACCGCAGGTGTCTAAGTTCAGGCGCACTTGCATCGGAATGCAGCGCAGAGAGTCCACAAAGTCGGCTTCGAATTCAAAAAAGTGGGGAGCAGAGGACATAGGGATAATTCACAGGACACTTGTCGGGAAATAGCTTAGCCGCAAGTCAGTCCCTGGTTGACCGCGGGAATGAGTCTAGCCCGCTCGTCCTCCATGGCGACTGTCTACTCAGCCTAGCCCGGATACTACTGGGCCGGGTCAGGGTTAACCTGTAGCCGGTAGTACTGGCCATCATGGGTGACCAGCAGCGAGTTGGGGATAGGGGTATCTGTGCCGGGGCGGGCAGCGGTAGCAGGTACCGCGGTTAGGGTCACCCGCTCTGGAACCGTGCCGCTGGGAAGGGCTAGGGTTTGGGCTAGCTGGCTGTCTTGCTTAAGCTGCTCGGTTACCGAAACCAGGGTGTTTAAGCCATTGATTAGGTCGCGGATGTTTTGGCGCAGGAGTGGATCGCCGGTGAGTTCATCGACGTCGGCGAGCACTTTGTGGGCGCTTTGGAAGACGTTGCGGGCCGAGTCTAGGGTTTGCTGCAGGGCGACCAGGTTCTCGGGGCTGTTGAAGGTGGAGGTAATCGCGCGAATATCCGCTACGGCGACGGTAGCATCGGCGGTCAGGGCATCCAGGTTTTGAATGAAGTCGCTACTTTGAATGGCCGGGCTGATGGTGGCGGTAATATCCTTCAGATCGGCGGTGCTGCGGTTGATGTTGTCGAGGGTGCCGACCAGAGAACCACGGTTTTCGACGATCAGGCTGTTGATTTCGGTGCCGGTAATTTCAAACTGGGCGGCGGCGTTGCCCAGGCTATCAGTGGCGCGGTTGGCCGAGGCAACCAGGGGGTCAAGCTCCTGCTGAATCTGCTGGGAAAGATCGGTTAATTCAGTGGTTAGGATAGTGGCGTTTTCGGTAAACAGCGTGGCATTTTTAAGGGTGGTTTTGAGGTTGGCAATAATTTCGGGGTCAGAAAAAGCGGTGGCTAACCCATCTGCCGACCGAATCAGGGCATCAAAGCTTGCCCCCACTTCCCCAGACAGTTGCGCCCCGTCGCAAATGATCACCTGGTTGTCGCAGTCATCGCCAAAGGGAGATAGCGCCAGTTCTTGGTCAGAGAGTGATCGCGCCGGGGTAATGTCGATGGTGGTTTCCCCAATTAGCCCCGATTGATTTGCCTGAATCAGTGAGTCACTGGGAATGCGTAGGTCAGCGCGGAGAATCTCAACCCCTACCTCCACATTATTAGTGGCGGGGCTAATCCGCAGCACCCGGCCCACCGGCACCCCCCGGTAGCGCACGGCGGTGCCCTCCTGCATGCCCAGGGTGTTTTCGAACACGAAGGTGGCACGGTAGTTAGTGCTGCGCGGGTTCAGCCCCCGCAGCCACAGCACCAGGCCCCCAAACAGACCTACCGCTACCAGTATCAGCAGGCCCACCGACCCCTCTCGAATTGCCCGTCCCTGCATAACTCCCCCTCCTTGCCAAGAATAAGCTCTGATTGCCCCCGACGCCCTGTGGTTGATGACCAGTTTTGGGGTGAATGAGCGCCCTCTGCCCCTGGTCAAGGATACCGGTAATAGTAGGGCGACTCGCCGTCGGTTTTGACCGGCCATTGGTATAGTTGTGCCCCCGGCGCTCAGATTAAGGAAAAACTGCCGCCCTGCCTCAGGTGACGAGCTGAATCGGGCCGTCTACCCGGCCGCTAAAAAACTGCCGCACAAAGGGGTTATCGGTCTCATCCACCGCCGTCACCGGGCCGCTCCACTGAATGCGGCCCTGGTGCAGAAAAATGACCCGATCGGCGGTGCGGCGAATGGTGCTGTCTTGGTGGGTGACGATTAAGTATGAGCTACACCCATTGCCCCGCTGAATGGCGCGAATCAGATCCTCAATCACCGTGGAGGCAATCGGGTCGAGCCCGGCGGTGGGCTCGTCGTAGAGCAGCAGGGCGGGGCGATCCTGAGGGTTTTCGGGGTTAGACACAATGGCCCGGGCAAAGCTCACCCGCTTGCGCATGCCCCCCGACAGTTCCGCTGGGTAGCGATCGCTGGTACCGGGCAGCCCCACCATGTCCAGCACGTCTTCCACCAACTGCTTAATTTGCCGAGGGGGCAGATGAGAGTGCTGATATAGCAAGAACCCCACGTTTTCTGCCACCGTCAGCGAGTCAAACAGGGCGGCCTGCTGAAACACCATACCAATGTTCACCGGGTCAGGGGAATCTTCAATTAGCCCCCGGCGTCTTTGGCCTTCTACATAGATCTCGCCAGCATCGGCAGCCAGCAACCCGGCAATGATTCTCAAAATGGTGGACTTGCCTGTGCCCGACGGGCCAATAATGGCCACCGCCTCGCCCCGATGGACGGTCAAATCGACATTATCTAGCACCTGGGTAGACCCGAAACTCTTGGAGATGCCCTTGAGTTCGAGTAGAATCTCTCCCTCGCAGTCGGCGGAGCCGTCAAGAGCATTGACCTCTGGGTCAGTGAACTGAACGGGGTCAGGCTCGAAGGGGCGATAGGGGGGGAAAGCATTCATAGATAGTGATGCAGACGTTAATAGTGCCGGGGTAACGGCTGGCCTAACGAACAGGCTAGGGCTCTGTTCTGCCCATTACCCTAGGGGTAAGCTACTGTTTTGGGACAGGCTAACCCCAGCCACCCCTTGACTTTATCAAATAGCCGCTAAAATCGAAGGCGCCAACCCTTTGTTATAGAAGCTACACTATCCATCGAGGTAATCTACCTGGTGCGGGGACGTTGGATCGAAGCTCCACAGCGCCCCTGGGTTGGCTTGGCGAATGATGCGTTCACCCTATTTGAACCGCCCCCAATGGTGCTAAAACCCTTCTATACGGCTTTTGGAAAACTCTCTCGCCGGGTTCAGCAGGGGGCGACACCACTGGCCTCATCGCGGCGGGTAAATCGGTTAATTTGGTGGCTCGCCCCGGGGCTACTGGTCAAGCGGTGGTTATTTTTAAGCGTCACCGGAGTACTGGTGGTAGGCATTGGCACCATGATCTGGCTCAAGCTGACGCCGGTCTTTTATACCGGCCAGGTCTTGGGGGCGGCCCTGCGGGCGTTTACTACCTACGTGCCCAGCTATGTTAGCGGCCCTTTGGGGATTTTGCTGGGGCTGGGGCTGATTGTGTGGGGCCAAACCCGTACCGTTGGCGCCATTGCCGATGTGCTAATTCCCGGCCAGGAGGATGACCTCCTCGATGCCCTGCTGACCCAGCGGCGGCTCTCCCGCGGTCCCAAAATCGTGGTGATTGGTGGCGGTACCGGGTTGTCTAACCTGCTGCGCGGCCTTAAGCATTATAGCTCCAACATCACCGCCATCGTCACCGTGGCCGATGATGGCGGGTCGTCGGGGCGGCTGCGACGAGAAATTGGGGTGCTGCCCCCCGGCGACATTCGCAACTGCCTCTCGGCTCTGGCCGATGAAGAAAAATTGCTGACCGAGCTATTCAAGTACCGCTTTGAGGCCGGTAGCGGGCTGGTGGGCCACAGCTTTGGTAACCTGTTTTTAACCGCCATGAGCGAAATTACTGGCGACCTAGAGCAGGCTATCGCCGCTAGCTCTAAGGTACTGGCGGTGCGGGGCCAGGTGCTGCCCTCCACCCTCAGCGACGTTCAACTCTGGGCCGAACTCAGCGACGGTCGCCGCATTGTGGGGGAATCTAAAATTGCTGAGGCCCGGGGGCGAATTGTGCACATCGGCTGCTTCCCGGCCAACCCCCCCGCCCTACCCAAGGCGATTAAAGCGATTGAAGAAGCCGACTACATTGTGATTGGCCCCGGCAGCCTCTATACCAGCATCATTCCTAACCTGCTGGTGCCCGAACTGGTTGATGCCATTGCGGCCCAGAATGCCCCCCGCATCTACGTCTGCAACATCATGACCGAGCCTGGCGAAACCCAGGGATTTTCCGTCTCTGACCACATTCGCGCCATTGACTCGGCCTGTGGCCGCTACCTGTTTGACGGGGTGCTGGTGCAAAATAAGCCGCCCTCAGAGGCGGTAATCGCCCACTATGCCAAGCAGGGCGTCGGCCCGGTCAACCTCGACCGAGAGGCGATCATGGCCTCGGGGCGCCGCATCATTGCCGCCAACGTTATGGAGGAGAGCCCTAACCTGACCGTGCGCCACCATCCCCAGCATTTAGCCAGGGTGCTGCTGCGATGGTACTCGCGCACCCAGAGGTTGTGGTAGAAGGTTCGAGGTTCGAGGGGGCAGGTTTTAGGCGACTTCTGGAAAAGAAGATATCCAGTATCAACAGACTCTAGGGCTGAATTCCCGCCTGCGCGGGAATGACGGGGTAAGTTCTTGGCTGGAAATCTCCTCAGGCATCATTCCACACCCGACACCCGACACCTGACACCCGACACCTGACACCTGACATCCGAAATCTAACACCCAATCCCCCAAGCTTAAGACGCATCTGGCTTCCATCGTCGTGATATCCAACCTACGACCCCACTGGCGATGGCCCCCGCCATTAACACGCTGATGGCGGGAAGAATCAGCGGGTTCCAGAGGGAATACCAAAGTTCCAGCCCCAAATTAACATTCATGCTGCGGCCCAGTACCGCCGCTAAAAACCAGCCAAAACTGACCAGCACCAGGCCCAGATCGGCGACCAGGATCCAGCTAATCAGTCGAGAGAGCTGTTCTTTCATGCTATGACTCCAAACCCAAAGTTTATTGTAGCGGTCGCTGGTCACTCAAACATAGTGGCCTGCCAGGCTGGGGCACGACGAAGAGGGAGAGCGGTGCGGCTTTGGGGCTGGGCAAGGTCATCCAGGGTGAGAAGCCAGTATCTTTTCCAGCGCCAGCCAGGGCGTGAGTCTTAAATATAGCGCTTTCAACCCGTATGCCTGAGCCGCTTAGCCGGCTAACGACCTCGGTACCGCCCAGCCCAGGGTTAAGGCCCGGGCGGCCATCAATCCGACTAGGGCCAGCCAGAGTAAATGGGCGCTGCCAGCCGCCTGGGCCACCAGGGCCAGGGGCAAAAATCCCACCGCCGCCGCCAACACCGTGCCGTTGCGTAGTATCGGGCCAGCCGTTAGGCCGAGGAAATATCCGTCGAGCATATAGGCGATGGCCCCCAACCCTAAAACGGGAACCAGCCACCCTACATAAAGCTGTACTGTGTCAATCACCTCGCGGTGGCTGGTGAGCATCCCAAACAGCGCCGTCGGAAACAGCACAAAGGCCATCGCAACGGTAATTCCCAGAGTCAGGCTGGTGCCGCCCCCTACCCACAGCAATCGGCGCAGGTGGGTAGGGCTACCGCTGCCGTAATAGCGCCCGGCAAAGGTTTCGGTGGCAAAGGCAAGGCCGTCAATAAAATAGGCCGACAAGGTGACCACCTGTAGCAGTAGGGTGTTGGCCGCCAGGGTTTGGGTGCCCAGGGCAGCGCTGAAATTTGTAAACAGGGCAAAACTCATCACCAGGGCAGCGGTGCGAATGAGAATGTCTCGGTTGAGCAAAAAGAGCCCTTTTAGCGCCTGGGGGGCCCAAGCCTGGGGGAGCACCCGCCGCAACCGGGCCACGCCGCCGTCGCTCCAGATCAGCCCTAGACCTACCGTCAGCGTCAGGTACTGGCTCAGGGCCGTACCCAGCCCAGCCCCGGCACTGGCCCAGCCGAGTAGCCCAATCAAGATAGCGTTGAACACCACGTTACTGCCGTTGCCCACCAGCGACAACACAATCACCCAGCGCCCCTTTTCGCGGCCTAAAAACCAGCCCATCAGCACCAGGTTTAACAGCACCGCCGGGGCATCCCAGATGCGGGCGTTGTAAAAGGCATAGCCCGCCGCTTTAACCTCAGCATCGCCGCTGAGCAGGGCAAACCCCAGATTACGAATGGGCACCTGCAAGAGCAAAATTCCCAACCCCAGGGCCAGGGCAATGAGCCCGTTGCGGAGAACAATCAGCCAAACTTCGTCGCTATTGAGTCGCCCCCTGGCCTGGGCAGTGGTGCCGGTGGTGGCCATGCGCAAAAAGCCAAAGCTC
This sequence comes from Nodosilinea sp. CTOTU7336, assembly GCA_036848635.1. GTDB lineage: Bacteria > Cyanobacteriota > Cyanobacteriia > Phormidesmidales > Phormidesmidaceae > Nodosilinea. The sequence continues at coordinate 73,691 of DAIUJR010000016.1, read as the reverse complement.
CAGTACACCACGTTAAAAATTACCGTGGCCAGGGCAACCCCGCCCAGGTAGTGAATTTCCTCTAAATGCCCCAGAAACGCCGTATCGATTAACCCGGCCAGGGGCACCATCAGGTTAGAGACAATATTGGCCGCCGCCAGGCGAAAAAAACGGCCCAAGCGGATGGGTTCGGGCGATGCCAGGGAAGACTTTGGGGACATAGCGGCACCACAAGCTGCATCTCGAAACGATAGTCTGCCTTAACCGCTGGAGCCCGTTGCGACAGTCTGAGTCCTGACCTGGCGTTAGGGGCCAGAGGACCAGGGCTTGACCGCAACCCATCCAAACGCCGTATGATGACGGCGACTACCCCAGCGCCCCTACAAAATAGCTTGATTCACCGAACCCTATGCAGATTACCTACGACCCTGACCGAGATATCCTGCAAATTGCCTTTAACCGTCGAGAGGTGGGCGAAACGGCCCAGATTTCCCCCAACCTGATCCTCGACTACGACGATGATGGCCTGATTGTGGGGCTAGAGCTGCGTCAGGCTTCCCAGCGGGTCGAAAACCCGATGTCGGTGAGGTTTACCGTGGGTGAGGCCGATTTAGACAAGCCGCCAATTTAGTGAACGGCATTGTTCGGCTCTTTAAAGCATAAGGGCACCTCGAAAAATCCGGATTTTCCTGAGCGCGACAACGTGATTTCAAGGGTTTCAGCCTCTCAGAATCTGCAAAATGGCAATTAATCGAGGTGCCCATAAGTTATGTCCGAATTCTTGAGGATTTGCAAAATTAAAGAATTTCTACATTATTAATGATTTACAAAATGAAGGAAGCTTCACCATAATTGAGTAGCCTCTTTTAGCTTTGGAACATCTACTGTATGCCGTCATACAAAAAAAATCTTGTCTTGGGAGTTCCGTTATTATTCTTACTTGTAGGCGCAATTGGTTACGCTACCTGGTTCCTTTTCAAAGAACGACCAACATCAGTTTCATTGAAGCCTGAAGAATCGTCTCCGCAGCCTGATTCGTATTCCAGAGGCCAGGAGAATTTTCCCGCAATTTTTGAAAATCCTAAAGAATCATTTTTGAGCAATTTTCTTTCTTTCAGAGAGCAGGAGGATTTCCCTTTAATTGCTGAACTGAGTAATCCTAAGCTACAGCAAGAGATTCAAGCTTTATTGCTAGCAAATGATCGTTTGCGAGATCAGCTATACGATAAAAGCCGTAATCGCCAAGCGTCTGACGGTGAGACCCTAAATCGCCTGCGGGATGAGGTGTCGTATGAGCAGAATAAGAACGAAGCCTTTGAAGACGAGATGGATAATATGCGAGATCGGTTGGTTAAGGTTGACTACCAGGCGATAGTTTTGTCTCAATGTATGGTGGATGTATCGCAATTTACTAGTAAATTGGCCGACACTACAGATAGCATAACTGAAGGCAATTTCCGCGAAATATTATTACAGGGATCTACTTTTGCACAGCCTTTAAATAGCCTTCTTGATTCTTGGCAAAATGGCGCCTGTGAGGAGGCCAAGTCAGTAGCGGAATCTTATAAGAATGAGGGCAATCTCCCCATGTACATTAATGAGACTCTTCGACAAGAATTTTAGATATTTTAATTTCAATAATGCTTGAACGGAACTGTCTATGACGAATTTTGTTTTAGCAAGTGCAGCATAGATAAGCTTTCGCTTTCCTAAAAAGATGTGCAAAGATATCTTCTACAATTGCAGAAGCCCAGAAATTCAGAATTGAAAACTCAACCCAAATTATTGCTGCCCCAGCCGTGCCCTAACAAAATCCTCCAGCCGATCCATGCCGGTCAGAATGGTATCCATGTCGGTGGCGTAGGAGATCCGAATGGTGCCCTCCGAGCCAAAGGCCACACCGGGGATAGTGGCGACGTATTTTTCGTCTAAAAACTGGGTGCAAAACTCCAGGGAGGGCATACCTAGCGATTCAATATCAATATAGAGATAGAACGCTCCCTCGGGTTCCCCACAGCTCAACCCAGGGATGGCCCGACAGCGCTGGATGATCGCCTGGCGGCGTTCGGCAAAGGCCCGGCCCATGATTGCCACACAGTCTTGGGGGCCTTCTAGGGCCGCGATCGCGCCATACTGGGCAAAGGTACAGACGTTCGAGGTGCTATGGCTTTGAATTGTACTGACCGCCCGGATTAACTCGGCTGGCCCAGCCAGGTATCCCACCCGCCAGCCGGTCATAGAATAGCCCTTGGCAAACCCGTTGCTAATAATCGTGTGCTCAAATGCCTCGGGGGAAACCGCCCCAATGCTCAGGTGGGTGGCCCCATCGTAGAGAATTTTTTCGTAGATTTCATCAGACACCACCCAGATGTCGGCCTCCACCACCACCGCTGCCAGGGCCTGGATCTCGGCGGGGGAATAGACCATGCCGGTGGGGTTAGAAGGGGAGTTGAGGATGAATAGCTTAGTCTTGGGGGTGATCGCCTGGCGCAGCTGCTCCGGAGTAATGCGATAGTTCTGCGCCGCCGGGGTGGGCACGGTCACCGGGGTGCCCCCGGCCAGCTGCACCATTTCGGGATAGCTGACCCAGTAGGGGGCCGGAATAATCACTTCATCCCCCGGTTCAATCAGGGCCATGATCAGGCCATAGAGGGAATGTTTACCGCCATTGGTGACGATCACATTGTCTGGCCCATAGCAGAGACCGTTTTCGGTTTGCAGCTTGTGGGCAATGGCCTGGCGCAGGGCTGATTCTCCGGCGGCAGGGCCGTAGCGAGTTTTGCCCTGGTCAAGGGCGGTCTTGGCCGCGGCCTTGATGTGGTCAGGAGTATCAAAATCAGGTTCCCCAGCGCTAAAGCTGCACACCGGCAGGCCATCGGCTTTCATAGCCTTGGCCTTGGCCGAAATGGCCAGGGTCATAGACGGGGTGACACGGGCAACGCGATGAGCCAGAGCAAGCGGGGGCATGGCCAGACCTCAATTGGGGTTGGGCTGTGGGTTGAGCAAACCTGCTCAGCCAGGGGCATACCTAGACAACGTCCCGCGTCTGAGCCGAGGTGACCCAATCCATTTCACCCAGGAGTATTCCAACTAGGGTAGATCGTTCTCGGCATTTCTACCGCGTTTTTTCTTGACATAGTGCGGCGACCCTAAAGCCGCTTTCGTGCTCGTCACCAGGTTCTTCTGAACCCAGGCTTTGCGCCCAGAAAGAGGAGAGCAGGGAGCACTGATTTTCAAACTGATTTTCAATTGGGGATTTAGCCGACCGACCTAGAGGCCCAAATGGAGCCAAGGCTGCGGCCATTATGTCTCCTGAAGTGGGCTGGCATCCCGGTAAACCCTGGGTTGCGCCCCTCCCTCGCTGGGCTAATGCTGCCATTACCCAGAGAATGCGATCATATCAGCGTATAAAAAATTTGATGAAAAATCCGTAAATTTGCGGAGCAAGATTTTCCTGATCGGGTCTTTTTTCTTTCGTATTTATGAATATGAAGTGCTAACGAAGACCCAAGACCTATGCGACCTTCCTTAACCCGTCCGCTAACCACCTGCTTGGCCTGTGCCACAGGGCTGGGTTTGTTTGCTGGTTTATCCGATCTAACCCCAGCCCAGTCGGCTCCGTTGCTCAGCTTTCTGGCCAGCCAGGCGAGCGATCCTACGGATGATGATCGCGGTAGCGGTCGTCTGGCCACTGAATCTATTCTCCAGCCACCATGGAGCTGGCGAGGCAGTGGTCGGATCGACCCAAACTCAGATGCCTCGGCAAAAGCCCCGCTCATTCAGATTGACATAGCCTATCGCGGCAGTGGTAGGGTAGGTAATGAGACTGATATTGCTTAAATAAAAATGGTATTTTATTTACCAGGTGGAACCTGGTAGTTGGTTTGTCGTCCTGTATGATTTCATAAAGTTCAAAATTCTTTGATCAGGCCCTCAATAAATTACCCCTTAGCCCTTGAAACTACCCCAGACGATCGGTTCTGGCTACAGCCGTAATACATATCTATAAGCTGGTTTATCTATGGTTTTAACGCTTTAACCCAGGCCTTAACGGCCAAATTTATTTGGATTCATTAATTTTCAGCAGTTTATGGCCTTTTTTTGCCCAATCAGTGCCTATACTGCCTGTCCTCACTAGCCCCCACCTTATTTTTAATGGCTGATTCCTTTCTTCAGATGGCCCCCGCTAGCCCCGTTGCTCAGGATGAGGATCTCATCCGTCGCCTTAGCCCCAGCGCCATTGACCAGCTGCTGCTGTATATCGCCTTTAGCGCTATGCGTACCGGTGGGCATCGGCACGGTGCTTTTCTGGATGCGGCGGCCACGGCGGCGAAGTGCGCCATCTATATGACCTACATTGAGCAGGGTGAAAACCTGCGGATGACCGGTCACCTGCACCACATCGAGCCGAAACGCGTCAAAGCCATTGTAGAAGAAATGCGCCAGGCCTTAACCGAAGGCAAGCTGCTTAAGATGCTCGGTTCCCAAGAGCCCCGCTATCTGATTCAGTTTCCCTACGTGTGGCTATCGCGCTACCCCTGGAGCCCCAGTCAGTCGCGGGTATCAGGCACCTCCTTAGCGGCCAGTGAGAAGGCTTATCTAGAGAGTAAGCTGACCGAGCCCTGCCCCGATGCCAAAATCATCAATTCATTTCAGTTCCTGGAACTGATCGAAATTCTCCACGAAAAGTCCCAGGACGATCTTCCCGCTGACCGTCGGGTGCCCCTCAGCGAAGCCCTGGCTGAACACATTCGCCGACGGCTGATCTATGCAGGCACCGTCACCCGCATCGATGCCTCCTGGGGGGCCTCTTACTATGCCCTAACGCGCTCCTCCTACACCCCGATGGACTCGGAGGAGCGTATGTATGCCATGGTTGAAGACACGGCCCAGTACTTCCGTATGATTCGCGAGTGGGCCAGCCGCACACCCGGCACTATGCGGGTTCTGGAGGAGCTTGATATCCCCGCCGCTGAGCGCGAAGCCGCCCTCAAGGAGTTGGACGAAGTCATTCGTCAATGGGCTGACAAGTACCACCAGCGGGGAGGCGAACCTACCCTGGTGCAGATGGTGGTGGGGCACCATATTAAATAGCATTCTTCAAAAGTAAGCCTAGGCGTGAGACTACGTAGGTCATCCCTGCCGAGGCATCCAAAGAGCTAGGACGGCCTCGCCAATGGGGTAGCAAGGGGATGCTACAGTCCTTAAATCTTAATACCATCACCTTAGAGATACTTCAGGCTGATGGACTGACTATATTTATTGGACGCCCTTACCCTCAACCCCTTCCCCCTCTGGGGCTCCTGGGTATACACATCTAGGCCCTCACCCCCTTTCCCTCACCCAAAAATGGGCGTAGCTTGCTTCCCGTAGGGTGGGGGAGGCTAGACAAGGCTTTCCGGCTCCCCTTTACCCGTTCTGGGAGGCTGAAGCCCATTACTATGACCGCTCTGGTTCTCTAGAATCCAGGCATTGTGCTGCCTACTACCCTCCTGGGAGGCCGTATAAAAATGTGTCAGGCAGTCAGCCCACAACCATCTGATCTTGGGGTCATGACCTATGTGGTCATAGTCAAGGTCTCTAACCTGACAGCCTGACACATCTCTGGAAACCCCTGATTTCTTGTAGGCAGCGTTGCCCAAAAGCTCCTTAGGCCAAGCCGTTCAGCTCTAGTCGATGAGCCATGATCTTCGGCTCTGCGCCAACACATTTTCAAGGCTTTCGGGACTTGTGCCAGTCGGCCAGATCTCTACCAGCTTCAGGATAAACCCTCATATTTCCTATTCATACTTTAAAGTTGTGGTTAACTTTTATACATCTTGCAGAGATTCTACTCAAGCCTTTGCTTAAATAAGCGTAGTACTTAAGTGCATTTACTGACAAGTGTATCTATTGACGCCGGACAGGGGTTAAAAATTGAAGCATCGAGTATCCCAAGAAGGTATCAAAATCCATCGCATTTACTATGCTGGTTGACTGACAAAAGTTCAAAGCTCTACCTCTCGCCCCGTAGGCAAGAATAGCCGCTGCGCGCTCTTGCTCCTTCTTTCTCCACCCGAGGGAAAGTGAGGGAGGCTAGGTATCCCCACCCTCTGCATTGTTAGTCAGTTAGTTTACTGCATCTGCTGACTTTTCTTCTTAAAGAGAGGATGACGAGCGTTATTTAGTGTTTTTTATCTTCTTTGCAAGAAGATTCAAATCAGGATCAAAAAATTTGCAGACCATAACTGCTCGAACAATTTATGGGTGCATATACTTTTTAATCTGTGGCTTGGAATGAGAATTTTATAGGGTGCCAAAGCCACATTTTTTCTTGGGCAAGTTTTTGTCTTTTGATTTTTCGGCTTTTCGTAAACTTGCAGAAATAAAACTCTGTTCATGTTGAAATCTGTAGTCTTCAAGAGACCGTTATGGAGCCTGCAATCACTAGCCAGTCAGCCTTGTAAGGCTATTGCAAAAACTAAAACTATATAGCGGTTCTCACTCGGATGAGGGATAGGTCAGTTGCTTAAGTCTATTGGTTTCAATAACTCTCTAAATCAAAGTGTATCTTATCCGTCCAGGAACCGCTGTAGATTTTAAGTTGGCCGAGGTGTATTGCTGATTCTTCATTGGTTAAAACATTAGTGACTCAGGTCTGGACAGATAAGTGTTGACTTCCATCCTACTGAAGTCAGAGTTTATTGTCGATGTCAATTCTTAGCAATTCTTAAATGATAACCAAAAAATCAGAACAAGGAGCTGGTGATTTCCATTTTTTGATGGAGATTTTTCACGGCTAATATAGTTCTAACCTAGTCGTCAGCTTGAAATTGTTTCTAGAAATGGCATTTTTAGTCCTCTTTTTCTTCAATTTTTGCCTGGCAAATACTGTATGTTTCCGGTCAAGGTGAGCGGATCAACGCTTTTAATACTGTCCGACACCAAATAGGCTGTTATGGGTTTAAATTTCTGGAATAATCTCCTTTTGACAAGGACTTTAGAGATCAAGTATGTAATTTGAATATACAGCAGCTTATGCTAATTCAATGTGAAGACGAGCAGAAAGGCCAGGTCAGAAATCTTTTTTAGCAAGGCTTTTAGGTGCTGGCTATGCTCATTCTCATAAAGTATTGGTATTAACATCTCAACATTCTTTATGGCGGGAATTTTATATCTCGCATTCGAATACTCACCACAGTGTTTGAAATAGAGAATTTAAGAATTATGGTTCAGCACAACAGTGTCTGTTTGTCTGATTTTTATACCTCTTTACTTTGGAGATTTTTAGATCGATGGCAATTACTTTCGCAAGTGCAGGCTCTTTCAACGGCTTTGGTAGCATTACTCTAGCTAATCCAACTTCCCTTCAGTTTGGCCCGGACGGAAAACTTTATGTTGCCGAACAAAATGGCAGTATTAATGTCTTCACGATAGGCACCGATGCGAATGGTAATTATATCGCCACAGCAGGCCAGGAATTAACCTTGGCTAATGGTGGTGGGGTGGTGAAATCCATCATGAATCACAACGATGATGGCTCTCTGCAACCCTCGATCGGCAATCGCCAGGTGACTGGACTGCTGACAGCAGGAACAGCCGCTAACCCAGTGCTGTACATATCCTCTAGCGACCCGCGAATTTCTACTAATGCCGATACAAACCTAGATACTAATTCGGGGATAGTCACTCGGGTAACTTGGACTGGCACCAACTGGGTGGCCGTAGATATCCTCCGGGGGTTGCCTCGCTCAGAAGAAAACCATGCGAATAACGGCATGGTGCTGAGCGCAGATGGCACAAAACTGTATCTGGCCGTGGGCGGCAATACCAACAACGGTGCCCCCTCCAGCTTCTTTTCCTACACGGCTGAGTACGCCCTGTCAGGAACCATCCTGGAAATTGACCTGGTCGCGCTAAATAGCTTGCCCATTTTGACGGACTCCGATGGCACCCAGATCAACGGTACGGCGTCTGCCCGCCAATACATCTATGATTTTCCGACCCTAGATGACCCCAATGTCCCTAACGTGACCGGGGGGGTGGGAGAAGATGCGAACGGACTCGATGAGAATGGCCCCTTTGGTGGCCGTGACGGCTTGAACATGGCTATTCTGCCCGCCGATGCGCCCGTGAGAATCTATGCCGATGGCTTCCGCAACCACTATGACTTGGTGCTACGGGCGGATGGTAAACTCTACACTGTGGATAACGGCTCTAATGGCGGCTTGGGTGGCAACCCCCTGATTGTCAATGGTGAGGCCGTCAACACTCCTGTCAATGGAGGTACCGGTGATCCAGAACCCTTGTTTTTGGTTCAAGACGGTCAGTACTACGGTCACCCCAACCCGACCCGTGCCAATCAGAATCAGGCTTGGACAGTCTATAACAACAGTGGTACCGTTGATACCACCGTTACTGTTAACACAGTTCCTGACATATCGGCACTGGTACCCGCTTCGGTGAATATCGCCGATGGTTTTCTCATCGACCCCAGTAAATTTACTGGCAATGCGACCCGATTAGCGCAAAGCGGTGTTCGGATTCCCTTTAACAGTCCATCCAGTCCGTCCCTAGTGGAGTTGGGGTCATCTAGCAACGGTCTGGTTGAATATACCGGCAATGCCTATGGCGGGGCCCTCAATGGGGCTCTGCTGGTGGCCCAGTTCAACAACACCGTCACGTTATTGAATGTCAACAACGCAGGCACCGGGTTAGAGCCCCTCATTGATCCGGGTCTAGATGGTCTGCTCGGCACAGCCGATGATACGGTCGCCGATGCCGATGGTGTGTACACCTTGATCACCGGCCTGGCAACTCCCCTGGATGTGACTACCGGGCCAAATGGCAGCATCTGGGTCGCTGAAATTGGGGGAAACTTCATTAAGGCCTACAAACCGGGTGCTACTCCTCCGAGTAATGATATTGACAATGATGGCATCCTCAATGCCGTTGATCCCTTTGGCCGTGATGCCAGCAATGGAACCAGCGTTACCCTGTCCCCAGGCCAAACCCTGGTGTGGGATTTTGACCCCAACCAGGACAATAACCGTCCTGGCCCCGTAGGCTTTGCCACCGGGCTAACGGGAGTCATGAGCAATGGCTCGACCGATCCTGAGGTGTTCTTCAACTCAGCCTCAACGTTGCCTGGGCAAAACATCAAGCTAGACAATGTCAAGTTCGCCACGGCCGCTGGTGGTGGCACCACGGTAATCGAGTATGTCTCGAATGGGGATGCCCTGGGTGCGGCCAACAACGGTGAATATCTCTTTCACACAGGGTTTAAGCTTGCACCCACTATTGATACCTTCACTGTCAAGTGGTCTGTCGTCAATCCCCTATTGACCGGCCCTAACCAACAAATCGGGGGATACATCGGCACGGGAGATCAGAGCAACTATCTCAAGATTGTGGCAACAGCAAACCCTGCCGGTGAAATTCAGATCTTGCTCGAAAACAATAACGCGGTGGTCACGCAGACCTTCCTCCAGGCCGATGATCTATTTACTGTACCAGCGGACAAACAAATTTTCTTTGAATTAGAGATCAACCCAACTGCGGCCACGGCCACGCCCAAGATTACCTATGAAACCGCCGGTGCAAACAAGGCAGTCACTGGATCGCCCATTAGCTTGAGCGGCACAGCCGTTCTGAATACCATCCTTGGCAATAATACGGTTCAGGGGCAAACCACTGGTCTGGCTGTAGGTCTCTACTCCTCCAACACTGGACAACCTGCAGCCCCGGCTGGGCCTTCTTTTCAGGCGCTCTTTGGGGATATTACCATCACGGGGACTGGGAATGTCCCCGTGCTCTATCGCGTGAATGCCGGTGGGCCAACCATCGCGGCCACAGACGGCGGGCCAAATTGGGTGGCAGATACGCCCTTCCTGCTGGATCCTGGCAGCAACACCGTTGCTTCGTTTCCAGCGGTAAATCCTGGGCCAACGGTGCCGAGCAGCACGCCAGGGACAATTTTCGATACCGAACGTTGGGATGCGGCCGGTGGCACTGAGATGCAATATGGCTTTGCCGTGACCCCTGGTACCTATGAAGTGCGGCTGTATATGGGCAATGGCTTCGGTGGCACCACTCTCCCTGGTCAGCGGGTGTTTGATGTGGCCATCGAGGGGCAGGTAAAGCCAAATCTGAACAACATTGACCCATCTGCTCAGTTTGGCCATCTGGTCGGGGGTCTGATTAGTGACACCGTTCAAGTGACAGATGGCACCCTCAACATCCAATTCCTCCACGATACAATCCAGAACCCGCTGCTTAACGGCATTGAGATCGTTAAAATCAGCGATCTGAACCTCCCTACCATCTCCATTGTAGGTGGCCCCTACAGCGTCAACGAGGCCGGTGGGCAAGTGCAGATTTCGCTGCTGTCTAACGTGATTGTTCCGGCCAACCAGACTGTCACAGTAAATTACGAAATTGTGCCAGGGACGGCGACACCGCAGGTAGACTACAGTGCAGCGGGAATCTTTTTGCCAGAGACCGGTAAGTACACGGGCACGGCTACGATCGCAGGCAGTTCCGCCGATGCCACCTTCTTGGTTACCATCCCGCAGGATACCCTGGTGGAAGGCAATGAGACCTTTACCGTCAATATCACCTCTGTAAGCAGCAATGCGCTAATCGGCAACGGCTCTGCCACCGTCACCATTGTGGATGATGACGTACTCCCCAGTGACGTGGTGGTAGCTATTAACGCCGGTGGCCCAGCGCTCACCCAGAATGGCATTAACTTTGTGGCCGATACCGCCTTTATTGGAGGCAGTACCTACACCGACGGGGTCTTTGACGCAGCTCAGCCTATCTTTAACGGCACCATCTACAAAACCGAGCGCTTCGGCGGGGCTCCATCCGGGGCTCCGTTCAGCTACTCTATTCCAGTAGCAGCGGGTAATTACACCGTTGAACTCTACTTTGCTGAAATCTACCAAACTACTACGGGCTCTCGCATCTTTGATGTCACCGTAGAGGGGCAGCTAGTCCTGGATAACCTAGATATTCTGACCCAAACTGGCGGCGACATCAACCAACCCTTTGTCTTTACGGTGCCAGAGGTTATCTCACCCAATACCTTTGGATCGCTGGATGCGATTGATATTAGCTTCCAAGCCTCTGTCGATAACGCTAAAGTCAGCGGTATCGTGATTCGTACGGTAGATATTACTCAGCCTAATGAGGTCACAATTGCTCAGACAGCTAATGGAGCTGAACCCAATGTACCGGGTCAGTTCACTGTTAGCCTGAGTCAGACTGCTGCGACCAATACTGTGGTGGCTTACAGTGTAGCTGGAACGGCGGCGGCTGGCAGTGACTACACCGCGCTAAGCGGAACGGTTGCTATTCCAGCGGGAAGTCTATCTGCCACCATCAATGTCCCTGTAATCGATGATGCAGTCTTGGAGGGTAATGAGACTGTGATTGTTACCCTCAACACCATCACTGATGGAGATACCAACATTGTCTTAGGGGCTACTAACGAGGCAGTGGTCACCATTATTGACAATGACACTCAACCGAGTGGAGGAGAAGCTCTCCTAACCATCAATGTCGATAGTAACAATATTCAGGTTTCCAACTTTGGCAATAATTCCTTCTTGATTACCAACACAGGCACCAAGAATATTGCCAGTGTGGTTATCGATGTCACCAATGCCTTATATCCAGATAGCGTTTTCGACCCGTTTGGTTTGGCAGGAGATACAGTATCAAAACCACTACAAATTGATAGTAACGGTAATACTGGCGTGGTTGCACCGAGCAATGCTTCTTACATTGGGGTAGGCGGCACAGCAGGTTACGAACAGTTGCGGCTTGTTTTCAATGGAAGTGTAAATGGTGGGTTCCAGCCCGGTGAAACCATAGGTTTTTCCGTTGATATGGATCCGAACTCGGTCGCGGGTACTAATAAAAGCCAGCTGGATGGTGGCTCTAGCCCATCTTGGGATGTAGGCGGGGTTTCAGGGGCAGAGCTGATTGGTTCTAGCTTTACGGTGACCTTTACCGATGGCACGACAGCAACGGGGCAATTGCAGGGGGCTGGAAACCAGGGAGGGTCGAAAGGGCTTGCCACCCAAGATTCACCCAACTTAGCGGTTGACCTTTCGGTGAATGGGCTGAGTGCTGGAGGCATCGGCACCTACGACAGCAATGGCCCCAGTGTTATTATCAATGGCCCTGCCGGTAGAACAGCCCGGGTGGTGCTGACTAAAGGGTTTATTCAACCGATAAACTCCTATGCAGCTTTTCTTGACGCTCAATTAGACGTTTTAGCTGAGTCTAATTTCCCTGCCAATAACGCTGTTGAATTCCAAACTGTCAATGTGCAGTTGACAGGTTCAAATCAAAATATTTCGAACCTGTTTAACTTCTCTAACGTGGCAGCTTACAACTTTACCGGAGAAGATCAGCTCCCCCTCGGCTTTGTCGCTAGTGTGATTGATCCTAGCAATAGTGATCTTTCCCTTGGGCCGGTTACTCAACCCATCTATCTAACCTTCTCATCCCAATCTCCTCAACAAAATCAAGTCAAAATCTTATCCACCCAAAACGCATTGGAACCAGACAGCAACGGGTTGTTCACCGTCAGCCTTAGTCGGGCTGAAAGCGCTAATACTACAGTGGCCTACAGCGTGGGTGGCACGGCTACAGCTGGCGCTGACTACACCGCGCTCGCCGGTACCGTCACCATTCTGGCGGGTCAACTGAGTGCGGCCATTCCGGTCACGGTACTTGATGATACGGCGATCGAAGGAACTGAAAGCGTTATAGTCACCCTCACCGGAGTTGCTGGAGCCACGGATGTGGTGCTAGGGCCAATCGCTGCCGCTACCGTCAGCATTGCCGATAATGATCAACCGCCTGCTAGCTTAACTGTTCAAGCCGAGAGTATCATCAATCTCAGCGGCTATCGCCTGGAGTCAAATGGTGCGGCAACGGGTGGTTCCATGCTGAGTCTAGTAGGCGGAGCTAGCAATGAGACCGGTACCGCGACCTTTGGTTTCACGGGAGCCACCGGCACCTATAAGGTTATCCTCGGCACCTTTGATGAGAACGATGGCGTTTCTACGCTCCAGGTGTCTAAAAATGGCGTGTCTGTCGGCGGTGTTCTGCTTAATGGAAACTTGGGCAGCGGCCTAGCAAATGCGACCACCAAAGTAGAAAAGACGGTGGCTACTGGGGTAACGATTGCCACCGGAGATAGCTTGACGGTCACGGGCATCGAAAATTCTGCTGAGCATGCTCGCTTCGACTTCATTCGCTTTGAGCCCGTAGGACCTGTGAGTAAGCAGGTGTCGATTGCTGCTACTACCCAGGCAGCAGAACCGAGCACCAACGGCTTGTTCACCGTCAGCCTCAACCAAGCCTCCTCGACCCCCACCGTAGTGTCCTATACCGTGGGCGGTACTGCCACCAGCAATGACTACATTGCCCTGTCCAACACCGTAACAATTGCCACAAATCAACTATCGGCCACCATTCCGGTGTCTGTGTTGGATGATTCGACCATCGAAGGGACTGAAAGCGTTTCGGTAACCCTGACAGGAGTCAACGGAGCAGCGGATGTGGCTCTGGGAACCACCACCACCGCCACCGTCAACATCGCCGATAATGACCAGCCACTGCAACCCCTGCTATTCCAGGCAGAATCGGCCACCACGGTTGTGAACTATCGAGTTGAAAACCTGGCAGCGGCTTCCGGAGGTAAGGTACTGAGCTTCCTCGGCGGCAGTAACAATGAATCGGGTAGCGCCACCTTTGGCTTCAACGAAGCACCTGGGACTTACAACATCATCCTGGGCACCTTTGATGAGAACGATGGTTTAGCCTCCTTCTCGGTCGCCCTCAAGGATATTGAAACGGGTGTCACCAATACCGTTGGTTCGCTCCTCCTGAACGCTAATCTGGGCAGTGGCCTTGCCAACGCTCAAACCAAAATTAGCGCCACGGTGGCAACTGGAATTGCGCTGACTCCAGGCGATACCATCACGGTGAATGGGTTGGAGCAGGCGAGTGAGCATGCCCGGCTCGACTTTTTACAGCTGACCCCAACTATCTAGCGCCCGTAGGCAGAGGTAGGAAATGCTTCCGCCTGAAGTCTCCTTAATTTGATAGGGTCAAAAGTTTTTTACTCCTATCAAGTTATCCACACTTGGTCAAACTCACAATCTGTTCTTGGCTCAGAGCAAAAATGTGAAACCTACGCATAAGGTGCCATACACCAAATTTCTTTAATAAATTGAAGATGAAATTTTTCAATAAGTAAATTAACCTAATCATACAGGCTGGAATGTTACTCATGCAAGGATATTAGACAGTACCCGCCCATGAAAAATCGAGGCTTTTAGTAATTCAGAAATACTTAAGTTTGTGGCTTTTTATTATAGGGCATGTCATCGCATTATGCGACGCATCAAGGCTATCCTTAGGGTGTGTTGCGGCGTTAGTCCGAGATCCCCTGTAACATCGTTTGATTTCGCCTCCCTACTCATTCATTATGATATAATAATCTTGATTCAAAGTTTCCGGATGCGTTGCAGGTAGCAGGGTTCAATTAAATGTAAGCTGTCCGGCCCTGAACCCTTGTCCAGCTTGAAAAGTGTTTTCAGTTTAATTTCGCCCCCTATTTAGAGTATTGACCTCACTTTTCGCAAGATAATTCAATCATGAAAGATGCACGGTGTACTTAAGCTCGGGGGCCGATCTGATTCTAAACTTGGCTTAGAGGCCATGTTTTTTGTTATTTTTTAATTTTGCTGATTTTCTTAGACCAAGGAAATTTTGATTATATTTCCTCATCGCCAACCCTATTTCCACCCTTTCCTAGTCAAATTTTCTATGTACTTTTTTAGCTACTTTTTTGCAAGGTTGGGAGCTTAGATGTGCCTATAGCGGTTTCTATTTCTGGCGATTCTTTTGCTGCTATTGAGGGCAAAAACTTCATCCAAATTACGTTACTAACTAGCCGCCCTGTTCCCTTTGGCGAGCTGGTTGCGATCGACTTTGAAATTTCTCCTGGCACGGCAGTTCCAAAGAAAGATTACCGTTATCAGTCTTCGACAGCAGTCTTTGTCAGACAAAGCGGCACCTATGCTGATCGATTAAATATCCCTGGGGGCGCTTCCATAGGTAGTTTTACAATTGAAATACTTAAAGATAAACTTGTGGAAGATAATGAAGAATTTACGGTCACCATAACGGGCGTTAGCCCAAATGCCCAGATTGGCGATAATGCTTCAATATCAATCAGTATTTTTGATCAGGGAAGCGTTGTAAATCAAGTCGCCATTACAACTGCTTCAGATACCATTGAGCCTGGCCAAAATGGTCAATTTATTGTCAGTCTAAATCAGGTATCAGCTACTGATACGGTCTTTACTTACAGTGTCTCAGGGACAGCCACTGCGGATGAGGATTATACATCTCTAGGCGGTATGATCACGATTCCGGCAGGTGATTTAAGCGCATCTATTGATGTTCGGACCCTTGACGACATGTATTTAGAAGGGGAGGAAACCGTTACTGTTACCCTTACAGCCGTTACCTCAAGCGATGACACTATTGTTCTGGGCGAGATCAACACGGCTACGGTAACTATCGCCGATAATAGTTCGACGGTTCGCTATCGTGTTAATGCTGGTGGCCCAGAGATTGCCGCCATCGACGGAGGGCTCAATTGGTTAGCCGACGATGCCTTTCTGGCGAATCCTGGTAGTGATAGTATCTTCAGAGCAAATACGGCAGTAAAGCTTAATGATACAGTCCCTAATACGACCCCTGAAGCAGTTTTTGAAACCGAACGGTTTGACACTATTCAGCCGTTAACTGATGCCGAATTGCAATATGCTTTTGCCGTTGATCCGGGCATGTATGAAGTACGGTTATATCTGGGCAATAGTTTTGAGGGCACTAGCCTTGTCGGCCAACGAATATTTGATGTGGCAATTGAAAATCAGGTCTTACCTGGCCTAGACAATATTGATCTGATCGCTGATTTTGGTCATCTAACGGGAGGCATGATCAGTGAGATAGTCGAAGTAACAGACAGCATTCTTAACCTCGATTTTCTCCATGATGCGGTTGACGGGGTTCAAAATCCGCTGATCAATGGCATTGAAATTATCCAAGTTGGCGATGCTACGCTACCGCCAACCGTTACAGTTGCTGGAGCAGCTTATACCGTAGAGGAGAGCGAGGGTTTTGTTAAAGTTACTTTACTCACTAGTGAGCCCGTAGCCGCCAACGAAAACGTCACCATCAGATTCGAAATCGTGCCGGGTTCGGCCAATGTGATGGAAGACTACGCCTATGAATCTGCAACAGCAGTGTTTGATCCACAGACTGGTATTTACACTGATGTAGTTACTATTCCCAGTGGTTTTTCCACGGCAGGTATTCCGATCAAAATTCTCCAGGATATCCTTCAGGAAGGTGATGAAATTTTTACCGTCAATATTACTGACGCTGACTCAAACTTCCAAGTGGGTGCAAACAGTTCAACTTCTATTACAATCGAGGATGGGAGCCTTAGCCCGACTAGCATACTCATTGAGGCCGAGGATACGGTCTATAGCGGTTACCAACTCGAAACTATCATTGCAGCTTCTGGAGGACAGGCGCTGAGACCCACAGGCCATGATTTAGAAAACGTAGGCCTTTCAACTCTAGCAGTCGATAACCTGACCGGCTTCGCTCCAGGTGAATATGACATTGTTATTGGCGCTCTTGGTGTGCTCTCGCCGGGTGGACTAGATGACACAACCCTCAGTCTCGAACTGAACGGCAGATTGGTTAGAGACGTTTCACTGAGGAACTTTCCCTTGACTGAACCTAGTAACCAGGGTGCTACTATGCAGCAAATTGTGGCTACAGGAGTTCAGTTGACTTCAGGAGATAGTTTGGCCATAGTCGGGGTTGAGAACCCGAACGAAGCGATTTGGCTCGATTACATTCAACTTAACTTCATCTAGAAATTCTAGTTAATTTAATCTGAGTTCGACAACAGCCTGCCCCTCATTCCCTAACCTCTTTTCCTATTTTGGGAGAAGGGGAACCGAACCACAGAAAATTAGCATCTAGCTGTTTCTCCCCTCTCCCGCTGCTGGGCGAGGGGCTGAGGGTGAGGGGCAGTTTGAGCTCTGCCGAACTCAGGCTCAAGCAGGTTGTTTTAAGAGCTGAAACCCTCATTATCTCGTGATCTCCTGAACGTTCACCATTATTGAGGGGGCTAATTTGCCGTTGCCATTCCAGGTTGACCCAGCAGATACTGCGTATTTGCAGTTAATCCGAACTGGTTTCACGGTAAAAGCTATGCCAAAATCGGCATAGATTGATACCCTGACTCAGCAAAGCCGAAAATCGAGCTCAAACATCTGGCCTTGAGAACTCTCATCAAACGAGTGACCCGCAGGACAAGAGGTCTAGAACCTCCTCCTCCTTTAGGACTTTGCTGAACCACTAGCGATAGAACGTCTGCGGTTAGCGTCATCCACTAACCGCAGACGTTCTATCGGCGCGGGCTACGGCCAAATGTGGGCAACTGCACGGCCGCTAAGGACTTGATTTTTTTCTGAGCCCGTAGGGGATAAACCACTGGCGAGGGTGAAACCTGGGCATTGGTTTGCAAATAGTCGGGCAGCGCTGCGGTGCCAGCAACACGGGGGGGCTGCGCCTGAACGGGCATAGCGGGCTGAGGCATGGGTGGCAGGGGCGATGAAGCCGTCACCCGTGGTGACGGGGGGGGAGCACTGGGCTGAGGCTCTGCCACCGGCAGGGGTGTGCCCCAGGGAGAGGGTTCGGTGAACCCAGGGGCCGCCTGGGCAGGGGCCGCTCCTGGACCCGACCAAGGGGAGGACATTGGGTCGTTTTGATCGTGGGTTCCAGGCATTTCATCCAGCCAGGGGTCGGAGTCGGCTGTGTTGCCCTGGGCTGTAGGTAGGTTGACATCAGGTTCACTCACCCGCTCCAAATCTTGCCAGAGTAGGGCTTCGACCTCAGGGTCGGGCACGCGGTCAAGGGTCGCGGCGGCCTGGGGAGAGGGAAACACCGTGGGCGGAGCAAAGGCCCCAGGAGATTCAACCGCCCTTAAACCCTGATCGTTCAGGGACTCTGATCCTGATCCTGATTCAGGCATTGATTCTGGCACTGTCGCTGGCAACGGTAGCCCCTGACCGGCAGCCTTAAGGCTGCGCAGAAGGTGGTTCAGGCTAGGGTTGCTGCCCGGCGCTTCCTGGCTGGCTGACCAGGGCTGAATCTGCTGGGACTTGGGCATTGAGACCGGGCCGATGGCAGCATTAGGGGATGACTCTGAGGCCCCCAATGCCGGATTAATGCCGGTAAGATTTAGCCCACTGGTCTCAACGCCAAGCCCGCCGCCCCCCGAGCTTGGGGTACCAGCCATGTTTAAGCACTTTTCTAGAGCTACTTTGAACTGTAGCGTGTAGCGCTGCTGCCGATGCAGGCGAGATTTGAGATCGCGGCAGGTGTCTTCGGCCTGGTGTAAGGCGGTGGTTTTTTCGCTAAATCGCTGTTGCAAGAGGGTACATTCGCGTTCGAGCTGGGCCACCCGCTGCTGGCTGGCGTCCAGCTCGGCCTGGAGGGTCTCGTTGTGAATCGTGGTGCGCCGGAGCCCATCATTGGCAATTTCTAGCTCGCTAAGCAACTGGGCAATCTGCGGCGGCATCGGCATAGTCTGAGAAGCATTCACCCCTGCCGCCACAGATCCCTGGGTCTGGTTACGCTCTACTTCGGCCTGGAGGGCAACCTGCGATCTCTCCAGATCCTCCTCTAGCTCCGAGACCCGACCCAGGAGCGCATCATTGCACTGGTTCAAATCCTGAATTAATTGAATTAGTTCATTTGTATTATTTTGAGAGGCTTGACTAGGGATTGAGGGGCCATCTTGATCCACATTCACCGCGGCCAGCGGGCCAGCCGTTGACCCTAAACCAGGGTCATCCTCGATCGTAATTTGGCCCGGAAAATCCACGGTTTCCCAAGTCGCAGTGGGGTCAGCAACCCCCTGATCAAGGGCTTCGCCACCCTCACTAGAGAAGGTTTTAGAGTCGGAGTCGGGGGCTGGGTGGGAAGCCATAATATCAGTCATGATCCTGCTCGATCCTGCTCGCGTAGTCTCATCTCAACACCCGACCGCTGGAAAGGCTCGGATGACACACAAGAATAGCGAATTTTACTAATTTATTCACCTTTATTTGGTAGCACAAAATCTTTCAATAATCGGTAATTTAAAAGATACTCAACGGAGGTATGGGTTGAGGTTGGGAAATGAGGTCTGGTTATATCTATGGTATCTTCCACTTTGGCGCTGGTTACCCCCAGCTATGCCCCCGACTACGACCGCTGCCAACTGCTGGTGAACAGCGTTCAGGCCTTTGCTCAGGGGCCGATTCGTCACTACATCATTGTGGATGGTCGAGACTATGGCCGGTTTCAATCCCTGGTGAGGGTCAACACCGAGGTCTTGACCGTAGAGTCGCTGCTGCCCCGGTGGATTCTGCGCCTGCCGCTGGTCAGCCGGGCCTGGTTGAGCTTAAAAACCCCGCCCCTGCGCAACTGGATTGTGCAGCAGTTGGTCAAAATTGCCTTCGCCAAGACCGCCCGTGAAGCCACGACGGTGTTTGTGGATTCTGACGTGGCTTTTGTTCGACCGTTTAACCTGGGCGAGTTTGCCCGCCAGGGGCAGACTCGGCTATTTCGAGTGCCAGCGTTTTATGCCGCCGACTTTGAGCCGTGGTACCAGGCCGCCTACGGCTATTTAGGGTTATCCGGCTATGTCTCTGGCGTGGCCCGTCCCAACTACATCGGCAACCTGATTACGTGGAAACAGGCCAACGTAGTGGCCCTCTGCGATCGCATCGAGCAGGTGTCAGGCCGTTCTTGGATAGAAACCCTGGCCACCGCCAAAACCCTTTCAGAGTATGTGCTCTACGGAGTGTTTGTGGATCAGGTGCTGGGGGCAGATGCTGGACATTTTTACGATTGGTCGCCACTATGTTTAGAGTACTGGGACACCCAGCCCCTTAACTCGGTGCAACTGGCTGAGTTCTTCGCCACCCCCCCACCCGAAACCGTCGCTGTGATGATTTCGGCCAAGGCGGGTATGCCCCCCAGCCGCTATGCCGATTACCTCAAGCACTGGATCGCTGGGCCCGGGGGATAATATCAAATCCTGCTTGATTACCCCCGATTCAATCGGGCGAATGCCATAAAGCCTCTGGCTAGGCTGCGCCAACGCCCCTACGGTTTGGCCAGTGGGGAATCGGGGCTATACGACTCGGATTGGGGATAAGGAATCTGCAAACAACAGTCATCTCGGCGTCATGCTCGCCTGTGCGGGCATCCACGCGAGCCTTTCGCTGTAGCCGACATCGTATTTCAGCCCCAGTCTCTTAAATTAAGATGAGCCCCGCCCTGGCCCCGACCATGACCGCCTCGGTGCGGCTCGATACGCCGAGCTTGGCGAATAGGGCGCTGGTGTGGTATTTCACCGTGTGCTCTGAGAGGTGGAGCTGGTGGGCAATGGCCTTGTTGCTTAAACCTTCGGCTAGCCGGGTGAGCACCTCCACCTCTCGGGGGGTGAGGGCCGTGGGTAGGTCTAGCCCCTCGGTGGTTTGGCCGGGGCCGTGCAGCGCTAACAGGGCAGGCACAATCGCGGGATGAATGGTGATCAGGCCTAGGCTGGCGGCCTCTAGGGCGGCGACAATTTCGGCCCCGGCCACCTGTCCGGGCAGCAGCCCTAAAATTCCCGCCTGGATGAGTTCAGGCAGGGCGGTGTCGGCCCAGCTGTCCATCAGCACCACCAGGGGCAGGGTAGAATCTCCGACTGGAGGCAAAAACTCCATGGGCCAGGTGCCTAGCAGGGGTAAATTGACGAGCGCACAGTCGGCTTCGGCGGTGGCTAGCAGGCCCGCCAAAGGAGCGTCGGGGCCAGCACTGGTGACCTCCCATTGGTCGCTTTCCTCCGCAATCAGGGTGGCTAACCCCGCCTGGGCAATAATCGATGGACTGAT
Source organism: Nodosilinea sp. CTOTU7336 (assembly GCA_036848635.1). GTDB lineage: Bacteria > Cyanobacteriota > Cyanobacteriia > Phormidesmidales > Phormidesmidaceae > Nodosilinea. The sequence goes on along the minus strand of DAIUJR010000016.1, from coordinate 52,689 downwards.
GACGATAACGCGCTTCATGCCGCCTGCTCCTGCGGGGGCGGGCACCCAACCCTGAGGATACAGATCACAACCTGGCCCCGCTGCCCCACCTGAAGGGTCAGGGTTTGGCCCGGCACTAAACAATCTAGCCAATCGGCCAGTTCGCCCGGGTGGTGAAATCGCCGACCATTGATGCCCAGAAGGTCATCCCCGGGCCCCAAACCCGCCCGCGCCGCCGGGCTGTCGGGCACCACCTGGGTGACTCGCCAGGTAACCTGATCCGTCCCCTGAGCGGTGGTGGATGGGGTCTGGGGGTGCACGGTGACCCCCAGGTAGGGCTGATCCTGCCCGCGACCTAAGAAACGAGTTACCAACCGGGCCGGAATGGCATGGCCCCGGCCACCCGCAATTAGGGTATTAATGCCCACCAGGTGGCCATCTAGAGTTGCCAAGGGGCCGCCGGAAAAGCCAGGGGCGAGCTGAATATCCGCCTGCACCCAGCGCGGAATCGCGGGCGTAGCGTGGACAATTCCCAGGGCCGTAGCTCCCACCTGCCCCTGGGGATGCCCCAGGGCCATGACCAGTTCCCCCACCCGCAGGGCGCTGGCATCGCCCACCTTAACCATCGGCAGGTCGCTGGCCGCAATCGTGAGGGCCGCCAGATCCAGCCGGAGGCTGTGGGCCACCCGCTGGGCCGGAAACCGCCGTCCATCCGCCAGGGTGGCCCAGACCTGGCGCTGGGGTACCACGTGGGCATTGGTGACAATTAACCCGGTAGCGCCCCAAATCACCCCGGCCCCGGTGCCGCCATTTGGCCCCTGGATGAGCACCGTCGTCTGCCTGAGCCGGTCGGCCACGGTGGCCAGGGATTGGCCCACAATGCTGGTTACCGCAGTGCTGGTGAGATTAACCATGGCGAGATCTCCTTTGGGGCTGTGCCCCCAGGGTCAGGGTGACATCCATAGGCTGGCCTCCCCGCAGCAGGTGCAGGGCAATGGGGTGACCGACCCCTTCGGTTTCTAGCTGGGCGTAAACCCCCGGCAAGTCGCTGACGGGTTGGTGGTTAACCGTTAGCACCAGGTCGCCAATTAGCACCCCGGCCTGTTCCGCGGGCCCCTGGGGGTCGAGGCTGACCACCAGCAGCCCCTCAGGGCTATCTAGCCCCAGGGCTTGCCGCAGGGTGGCAGGCAGGGTAGCAGGCTGTAGCCCCAGGCCCAAATACCCCCGGCTCACCGATCCCTTTTCTAACAGGGTGTGGACAAGGCCAGTTAGGGTTGAGGCGGGGAGGGTAATCACCCGGTTGCGCGGCCCGTTGAGGTTGAGCCCCAGCACCTGCCCGGCCGTGTTGACCAGAGGGCCACCCAGCAGGCTGGGGTAAAGGTTGACATCGGGACGAATCAGCCGGTCGATGGATCGCCCCTGGGAGGTGCGCCAGGGGCCGCCCAGGTTGCTGACCAGTCCCAGGCTGGCGCTCATCCCCGATTCCCAGGACTGGCCCACCGCCAGCACCAAATGCCCTACCTTAAGGTCAGCGCCGTCGCTGATGTTTGGGAGCGGCAGCTCGGGGTAATCCAGCTGAATCACCGCCAGGTCGAGGGCCGGATCCCGTCCTGAGACCTGGGCCTCGACCACATTGCCGTCGGGCAGCATTAGGGTGAGGATATCTGAGCGCCCCAGGCCGTAGTCGGCGGTCACGATCACCCCCGGCTGCCAGCAGACCCCGCTGTAGGCAAACCGCCGGTGGCCCTTGACCGCCACCAAACTGGGAGCCACCGCCGCCACGGCATCGGCCAGCCCCGCTGAGAGCTGGGTCAACCCATTTCCATCAGGGTTCTGAATATCATCACCATTGGCATCAAAGGAAGCCATGCAAAACTCCTAGAAGTTGTTGTAGTTGCTATAGCTTCTAGGATGCCGGGGGCTGGCTCTAGGTAACCTCGGATAAATGGGTAGGGAAACCTAGTCAAGCGGGTAGAACACCACAGATCAGCCTGCGGCGATGGGCGGAGCATCGGACAAAAGAGGCCGGTCTAAGGCGTCGTTGAGATGGGCATCAGGGCTGCCAAACCCGATTAGATCAGGCTTCGCCAGGCCCAGTGGTATTGGCCAGTCAGACGCTTGCAGGTCCAGGCTAGACCAAGGGCGTCAGGTTGAGCAGGCGAGGGGTCTCGGTTCGGAGTGTTGATGCCATGGTGAGAATCTTGTTTATGACCTGTCTAGCTAGCTAGCCAAGGCTGTAACCTGCGATCGCTTACCCAGGGCCACACAAAGGATGACGCCAGCAGCAAACCCTAAAGTTGTTAAGGCAAGAGGCTCTCCAAACCATAAAGCCGAGGCCAGAATGGTCAAAAACGGCTGTAGCAGCTGCACCTGCCCAACCCGAGCCACGCCTCCTAGGGCCAAACCGTGGTACCAGGCAAAGAACCCCACAAACATGCTGAAGACGCTGACGTATAAAAATCCCCCCCAGGCCCGGCCTGAAATTGCCGCAATATCCGCGGGGGCATGGTGCCACACCACTGGCAGCAGCAGCGGGGCCGACAGCACCAACGACCAGCAAATGACCTGCCACGAACCCAGCCGACGGGAGAGCACTGCTCCCTCGGCATAGCCCACCCCCGCCGCCGCCACCGCCCCCAGCAGGGCTAAATCGGCTGTGCGCAGGAACCCCCGCCCCGATAGCAGGGCAAAGCCAATCACCAGGGCGCTACCCAGGGCCGCAAACCCCCAAAATGCCGGGGAAGGCCGTTCTTTGGCGCGCCAGACCCCGCCCAGCGCCGTCGACAGGGGCAGCAGCCCGGTCATTACCGCGCCGTAGGAGGCGGGGGCATCCCGCATCGCGATCGCCGACAGCAGCGGAAACCCAATTACCACCCCAGCGACGACAATACAAAAATTTGGCCATAGCCGTCGAGGGGGTAGGGGCTGTCGGGTGATGCCCAGCAAAATCAGCGCCAGCCCAGCGGCTACAACGGCCCGACCGAGACCCACGAATACCGGATCAAGTTCCGCCACGGCAACTCGGGTGGCAGGTAGGGTGAGGCTGAAAATCAGCACTCCTAAAAACCCGCAACCGTAACCTACTAACTCCCTTTTAGACTTCAACCTTACATCCATTAAATCGTCTCTAGAATTGTTAAGTTACTGAACTGCGATCTTTCTCGGCTAACCAACCAAGCTTAGCTAAGCTGCGGGCAAAAACATTTCGAAGAGACGCGCCTATAGTAGACCTAAATCTTTAAAGCACAGCCGCATCAGCTCAATCCGACTGGGCGCATCATCATCATTACGAATGTCAATGTTCGTCGAGAAAAAATAAACATTATTCCCCTTCTCTAAGTAGCCGACAAACCATCCAATTTTTGGTTCTACGTGATCAGCAAACCCAACCCAACCAGTCTTCCCTCGGATGGTGTAATCTGGCGTTTGTTCGATAATTATAATATCTTTTGTAATGGCAAAAGATCGCTCAGAAAAGGGTAATTCGCCGCTGTAAAAGCGACGAAGAAACTGAATTTGTCCCTGGGGCGTGATCCGTAGTTTTCCTTCTAGCCAGAACTTGTCAATATCATCTGCGTCACCAATTTCTTGGTTGCCATACTCCACTTGACTTACCCACCGTTGCATGCGCTCGTGACCGACTCGGCGAGCTAGAACCTGATAAAACCAAATGGCAGAAAGCTTGATTGCCTCTCGCATATTCAAATCTCGGTTCCAGGCAGGAACTTTTCTTTGAATTCCGTCCCAGGTCAGAACGGCAATATCATCTGCAATAACTCCAGTCTCAAGGGCGATCAAGGAGTTGAGAATCTTGAATGTTGATCCGGGTAAAAAGTCTGTTGCGTTACGCTCAGAATTATGTTGATAGAACTGATCCACGCTGGGATCATATATTAAAATCGAACCTTCAACATGCAAATCTCGAAAATGGCTCCCAAAGTTGGCTTCTGGAGAAGATGTTAGCTGAGAAATCTCTTTAGGAGACGATTGAGACCTTAGATCTGGCCATGAAAAAGCCGCTGGCAAGGGCTGCAAAAAGACGCTGGCAATGCAGGTAATCATGAGAAAGCTTAAAGCAAATGGCCGAGTTAGTCGATTCATAGACTCTCCAACACTTGAGTAAGGCGAAAATTGATAGCCCCAACTACAAAGCAGTTCACAACAGTGCAGTACAACGCGGCTACTCAGTAGCCGGGTGGAGTTCATTGCGAGTGTTTGTCTCATCCCAGGCTATCTCCCCGTTTTGAAGCCGGGCGTAGTTCTAGCCTAGTCAGTTTAATTAAGCTTACTTATCTATAATGCTTGAATAGCAAATTGATGATTTACATCCCAAAATCTTCTATGTCTATTCGATTGCAAGTTACAATATCCTATCAACCGTTTCTGGCGCTGGACAGGTACAGGTGTGGGCAGATTTGACCGGTACAGAATCTTGGATTAGTCATCATCTTGATTAGCCATCCTTAGTAGCGCTCTCACAGAAAGACTGGTTAGCCGCAAACCTATTAGCGCTACGGCTAATCAGGTTTCTCGACTTACCGGTTAGCTGAAGTCGAGAAACGGAACTATTTTAAGGCGCGTCATTGCTCGGGGTGATGCACAAAAGCTATATGCTGTAGCGCGTTGGGTCATCGCCACAACACACACTACAGCATTGTTTCATGATGGCTGCCGAGTTATGCCGAGTTATGTGGATCTAAAACCCTTGATCCGTCCTGCTTTAGCCCAAGATTGACACCAAAACCCAGTTACTCTCTTCAGCCAGAAGTCACCAGAAAACCGTCCTAGGAACCTTGCAGGCGAATGTCTGGCCCAACTAAATCCGACAGCTTTTCAACGTCGTAAAGCAGCATGGCGATGCGCTCTAGCCCCAGCCCCCAGGCCACGGTAGATTTATCGCCGCAGCCCAAGGGCTGCAGCATTTCCTGGCGAAACAGGCCCGAGTTACCTACTTCTAGGTAGCGATCGCTGGGGGCATGGTAGGCCAGTACCTCCAGGGAAGGCTCGGTGTAGGGGTTGTAGGTGGGCTTAAACTTGAGCGTCTTAAACCCTAGCCGCTCATAGAAGTAGGTGAGGTAACCCATCAGCGTGCGCACGCTAAGCAGTTCACCCACTACCACGCCTTCAATTTGATGAAATTCGGCCAGATGGGTGCGATCTACCGTTTCGTTGCGAAATACTCGGTCAATGGAAAAATACTTGCCGTTCTGACCCTGAAGCTGGTGCAATCGGCGGGCGGTAGAGGTGGTGGTGTGGGCACGCAGAATGGCACGGCTGGCTTCGGCCTCGGTCCACTGGCCGCCATAGCTGGCCTCGTGCCCCTGCTTAACCCGCTCCACTAAACCCTGATCGGCTGGCAGGGGGAGGGTTTGAGGCTGAGTCAGGTAAAAGGTATCCTGCACCTCCCGGGCGGGGTGATCTTGGGGGGTAAAAAGGGCATCAAAGTTCCAAAAGGCCGATTCCACAATGTATCCCGACATTTCATCAAAACCCATGTGGAGAAAAATCTCGCGAACCCGCTGGATGCATTCGGTGAGCAGAGTAGGACGACCGTAGGCGACATCAGGCACGGCGGTCTGGATGTCGTAGGGTTTAAACTCCACCTGTTGCCACTGCCCCGACAAAATTAGCTCGGTGGTGAGGGTGGTGACGACGGGGTTAAGTTCTAGGGCCTGCAGGGCGGGCAGCACGGTGAGGCGATAGTCGGGCTCGACCTGGCGGCTGACATAGCCCTGCTGTTGCAGCCAGCTCAGCTCAGGGGAGTTGGCTACAGCCTCGAAGGTGCCCTCGGCAATGGCCGCAAAGACCGCCTGACGCTGGGGATAGGCCCCCAACACCGCCGGGTTGAGAATAGCGACCTGGGCCACGTTTGCCCCCGCTACACCGGCCTCGACTAAATCCACCGCCTGTTCCCGGCGCAGGGCACCATAATTGATGCTAAAAGCGTCACCCAGCTCGGCCTGCAGCGTGGCTCTGTCGGCAATGCCCTGGAGCAGCATAGTCGATAGGGTAGCACCCGGAATGATTCCTCCCAGGTCGGCCCCTTTGGGGGTTAGCACCCAGGTTTCTACCGCCTGCTCGTACCACTGCACGTACCCGCTGAGGCTACCGCTGAGCAAGAAGCCGTTGATAAAGTTAAAGTCGAAACGGTGACGGGCGCAGAGCGATCTCAAACTCGCTACCGTCTGCCGCTGCTGTAGGAGCTGAATAAATCGCCGCTGTTTGCCAGTGAGCTGGGGCAGGTCGAGCATAGCTAAGCGCTTGGAAGGATCTCTCCCCAGCCTACCAAGGCCAGCGCCCCCAGGAGTAGGAGATCTAAACTAGGCCTAGGATCTGAGTTGAATTCTGCTCCTCGGCAGGGGGTAAATCGTAGGGTGCATTCGGCGGTCAGCGATTTGGTGGGCGGTAATTAGGCCCTTGCGCCGCCAATGCACAAAAGCGTATCCCTATAACTAGGCATAGGGGGGTGTTTTCAGCCTCAGTTCGGCCCGCAGCAGGGGAATTTCGGTTTGGGCAACGTCCCAGACCGCCTCGGGGTCGACATCGTCGTCATCATCAACAAGGCGAAACCGCATTTCGATCAGATCTTTCCAGGCCAGCCTGGGCATGGTTTGATGGATCGCTTCGGGCAATTCTCGAGCGGCTTCGGCAATGGCCAACAGCCGCTGCACTACCGCCACCTGTAGCCGGGCGTCGCCCACAAAGCTAACCTTCGAGCTTTTGGCCATGTAGTCTGCGACCAATTCCGCAGACTGGAGCATATCTAATAGAAGTTGGGTATCTCGCTGCATGGGGTCACCTCAGTATCTAAAAGCACCCTTTGACGGTGTAACGCGGCTGGCTTGACACAGACATCGCAACCGCACAGGGGGGAGCGTGCTGGGTTTAAGGCCCATAGTCATCCCCGTTAACCCGAATTATTCACCTGAACAGGCGTTAACATGTGGCATCTTTGTGCAAACAAGTTTATGCAACCAGGCAAATCCCCGCCGTAACACGGCCAGTAGAGCCGGTCGCAAGTTTCACGGAGGCCGGCCCCTGCCTCCTTAGGGTCAGCTCCGCGTTTTGGCGGATGCAGACAGGCACGGAAACGGCAAAGGCAAAGGCAAAGATTTCCTTCCGGCTGCGGATGTTAGAGCAACGGTTTTGAGCATTAACCCAGAGCTTAGTTCAAACCCATATCTTGACTTTCCTGAGGTAAACCCAGAGTTTGATTTTGAGGGCTAGCCTTAGACTAACGATTGAGGTATTTAGTTCCTGAGAGTTAATTATAAATTTGACACACAGTGTCCAAGCTGTCTTTAGTTTACCGATAGTTCATCAAATCAACATGGTTGTTGATGCCTTGGACTCACCTAGTCGCTTCCAGCTATCCCGGTTTGGGGCCGATCTGAGCACAATGGCGAATACCCAAGCAGCTTTTTACGGACAATCTGGCGAAATTTCCCCGCCCTGCCTAGCCTGGAGTATTCACCACAACGGGCATCAGCGCCTGTCATTCCCGTGGCAACGGAATCCATGGGATGCCACCCACTCTCGAATGGATTCCCGCCTACGCGGGAATGACGGGCATTCCCAACGGATCATGAATAATTGAGGCTAGGCCGGGGGCAACGGGCCTGGCCAAGGAGGTACTTCATTAGAATCCTTTAAGATTAAAATCCTTTAAAGCGTACCCTAGGACTGGCGTACTCGAGGACAGGGGGCGAGTCCAGCCTTTATCGGTGAGCAATCGCTAGCCAAACAGGGCTGACGATAGGCCTCCTCCGTAGTGAGCGGGGGCGGCACCTGGCCAAACACCATCTCACAGCTAAAGTCATCAAAATTTGGCGTCATGGTGAGGGGAATGCCAAATTCCTCGGTAAAGAACCGCTGGGTGGGCAGCTTACACAGGTTTACGCACAGGCCCACGCAGCGGCTTTCGTCCAGATAGCGACATTTTTTGATGTGTACTCCGCTGGCCTGTCGCCGCACCCGGCCATCTGGGGCAGGCACCTCAGCCGATGTAACTTCACAGGGGCCCACCAGCCATTCAAACAGCATTGCCGCAAACCAGGCATTGAGGGTGCACACCAGAGGGGTGGGCGAAAACACGGTGCGAATCAGCCAAAGCACCGGGGCGGGCACCAGGGACTTGAGCACCGTCGCGACCACGACCTGCTGCTCCTGGGCCGTGCGTCCCTGCATCATTTTTTTGGATAAATCCACCAGGCCGTCGTAGCCTGACAAATCGGTGCCCTGCCCCAGGGCGCGAGCCATTTTACGGCTAAACAGCGCAATCAACAGCCGATCCATGCGGCTGTCATGGTAAGTTGCAGGGGCAGAGGCCGGGCCAGAACCAGAGTCAGAACCGGCGGCAGAGAGCATCGGCATGGCAAGTTAGCATTTGGGGGTCTTTTCTAGGGTAGGGCAGAGACGTCGTCGCGGTCGGCGGTAAACTGCTGGGCATAGAACTGGGCATAGCGGCTCTTTTGGGCCAGCAGTTCGCCGTGGGTGCCCGATTCAATAATTTGGCCCTTCTCCATAACTAAAATGCGATCGGCTCCGCGCACGGTGGCAAGGCGATGGGCAATAATAAACACAGTACGGTTGGCCATCAGGCGCTCCAGGGCCTCCTGCACCAGCGCCTCTGACTCGGCATCGAGGGCCGAGGTGGCCTCATCCAAGATCAAAATTCGGGGGTCGAGCAAGACCGCCCGGGCAATCGCCACCCGCTGGCGCTGCCCTCCGGAAAGGTTGACCCCCCGCTCGCCCATCCAGGTATAGTAGCCCTGGGAAAACTGGCTAATAAAGCCGTGGGCGTTGGCGATGCGGGCCGCCTCTTCCACCGCTTGAATATCGAACTCTTTTTGACCAAAGGCAATGTTCTGGGCAATGGTACCCGAAAACAGCGTGGTTTCCTGGGGCACAATGCCGATTTGTCGGCGCAGGCTGCGCAGGGTGACCGTAGACACATCCACATCGTCAATCAAAACCTGCCCCGCCTGGGGGTCGTAGAACCGGGGCAGCAGGTTGACCAGGGTAGACTTGCCCGCGCCGGAGGCCCCCACCAGGGCAATTTGTTCGCCGGGCAGGGCCAGCAAATCCAGATTGCGCAGCACCGGCTCGGTAGCGGCATAGCCAAAGGTCACATTGCGGTACTCGACTCGCCCGGTCACCGGGGGCAGCTCCGCCGCCTGGGGCAGCTCGCGCACCGCTGGCTCGATCTCAAAAATTTCGGCAATGCGATCGACGGAGGCCTCGCCCTGCTTAAATTCGCCATAGTTTTGAATGAAGTGGTTGACCGGGTCAATTAGCATCAGCGCCGCCGCCACGTAGCTGCCAAAGGACGCGCCGGTGAGGTTGCCCTCGGAAATTTGCCAGGCCCCCACCAGCAAAATCAACATCACCACCAGGGCATAGATAAAGCCCACCACCGGGTACTGTACCGCCTGCAGCCAGGCGGCTTTGTAGCGGGCCTGGCGGTTCTTTTCAGCCTCCTGGGTAAAGCGCTCGATTTCGTAGTCTTCCGCCGCAAAGGCCCGCACCAGGCGAATGCCGCTAAACACCTCGGTCACCAGCGAAGACAGGTCAGACACCAGGTTCTGGCTGCGGCGCGAAAACCGCAGCATTTGGTCGCCAAACCACCCGGCCAACACCGCCAGCAGGGGCACCAGCACCAGCGCCGTCAGGGTCAGCTGCCAGTTGAGATAGATCATATAGATCACCACCACAATCAGCTGCAGCATCGAGGGAATGAAGTCGTGGAAGAGCTTCATCACCACTTCGCCGATCCGGTCGATGTCTTCGGTTAGGCGGTAGGAGAGATCCCCTGTTTGGCTGCGCTCAAAATACGACAGGCTGAGCTTGTGGATGTGGATATAAACGTCGCGACGAACGCTAAAGGCCACCTTAAAGGCCGCCTTGGCCATCAGCGCATCCTGAATGTACTGGCCCAGCTTTTGCAGGGCAAACCCGAGCATAGTAATGGCAATTAGCCGGGCCAGAGCCTGAACATTGCCCGCCGCCAGCAGGGCAAAAATTTGCCCGGTCAGCCAGGCTAAGATTGGCCAGTAGGCGACAAAAATCAGCGTCCCCACCATGGCCTGGGCAATGGTGCGCCACTGCTGCCGCACGTAGGGGGCTAGAAGCCAGTAGTTTGAACCTTTTGATGGGCGGGCTGGGGGCAAGGGAAAAGACCTTTATAAAGGCGGCAACTGTTCACCCACGCTACCAGGTTTAGGAGCATTCTGTATTTGCTTGGTGTGACATTTTGCCGATGGCATCTAGACGGTAACCGCTACAATCAACGGTTAGTTTTATGCCCTGGTTCTCGCCATGCCCACCGTCGTCGTTGCCACCGGAAACCCCGGCAAGCTCCAAGAAATGCAGGCCCACCTGGGCGATCTAGGCTGGACGCTGGAGCTGAAGCCTGACGCCATTGAAATTGATGAGACCGGCACCACGTTTTTAGCCAACGCTCGCCTCAAGGCGGCGGGGGTGGCTCAGGCCCTGGGGCGGTGGGCGATCGCCGACGACTCTGGCCTGGCGGTGGAGGCCCTCGACGGTGCCCCCGGCCTTTATTCGGCCCGCTACGCCGACAGCGACTCGGCTAGAATTGCCCGCCTGCTAAAGGAACTGGGCGATCACCCCAACCGCCAGGCCCAATTTATCTGCGCCATTGCCCTGGCGGCCCCGGATGGCGCCATTCGGGCCGAAACCCAGGGCCGATGTGCGGGGGAAATTCTCACCGCCCCTCGCGGGAACCAGGGATTTGGCTATGACCCGATTTTTTACCTGCCCGCCCTGGGCAAGACCTTCGCCGAACTGTCGCCCTCCGAAAAGGATATCCACAGCCATCGGGGCGTGGCCTTTCGGCAAATTATGCCAGCGCTGGTGGGGCTAGCCCTGGACTAGCCTGGATTATTCACCACAACGGAAATCCATGAGAGGCCACCCACTCCCGAATGCATTCCCGCCTATGCGGAAATTATGCAAATCAGCCGCTAAGGCCAGCGATATAGCTAGATGCTTAGCTATATCGCTGGGTTTGTCGAGCTTATGGGTAGAGTTGCCGGTGCGGATGAAGAAGCACTCGGTGGGCTGGCCGCTTTATTCGTCGAGGGCGGCTTGTTTGGTGTCTGCGGGGACGATGGGGAAGGTGCTGAGAATGTGGGTGAACTCGGCTTCGGTGAGGCCGTAGAGGTGGGCGATGATGCCATCTAGCTCGGCGCGGAGTTGGGCATGTTGGGCCGGGTCGGTGACACCGTTGGCGTGGCTGCCGAGACCAACTTCGGCGGCGAGGTCGTCAAATTCGGGGGTGTTACCTTTTCAATGTGGGCGCGCAGCATTTGCAAACGCCCCTCCTGGTCGGTGCCTTCCACCTGGCCCCGTTCAAAGGCGTGTTTTTTATACAGTTCGATGCTGCGGTTCTTGTTGGCCAAAATGGCGCGATAGTTATTCGCGGCCTCCAGTTGCAACAAATTGCCCTGCTGAAATGCCGACTGACCCACGGTGTCAAAACTTTCCTCATCCACCCGAATCAAGCCAATCAGCGAATTGCCCGCCATGATGTTGAAATCAATATTCGGCAGCGAAGGGTGGTCGCGCATCACCTCATCCAGCCAGGCCCGTAGCGGCGGATCACTGGAAGTGAGAATCACCCCCACCACCTTCGAGTACACATTGATCAACGTTTTCATCGCCGCAATCAAAAACGCCCCCGACCCACAGGCCGGATCCAGCAGCGACAGATTCCGCAAAATCGCGTCATCCCCCATCACCAGATGGCGGCACACCTCCACATCCATGTGCATCACCATGTCGTCGATGCTGTCGAACGCCTGAATTTCGTGGGGTTGGCGCGGCTGCTGGGCCATCGCCCCATTCACCCGGTCGAGAATCAGCTTGTTGATGGTGCGATCGCAGAGATATTCCGTAATTTCGGGCCGGGTGTAGTAGGCCCCAAACGCCTTTTGGTTGATGTACTTCTCAAAGATGTAGCCCAGCACATCGGGGTTGATTTCGTTGGGCTTGCCGCTGGGGCGATCGTCCAAATGCCAGGAGTAGCTATCAAACAGGGCAAACACCCGGTCAAAGGCCGCATCGGGGATGGCGATGGTGTAGCGCCGGTTAAGCTCAATCGGGTGCTTGAGAAACAGGCCGCCGTTGAGGTAGCAGACCTGGCCCAGCATTTGCGCCACGGCGGGGGTGCGCTCGTGCTCGGGCTTGGCCAATCCCTCAAAAAACAGCGCATTGAGAAACTCGCTATAGAAGCGATCGCTGCCCCGCCGCTGGCTTTCCGTCAGCTTTTGGCGTAGATACTTCGTATTGCCGCCGTTGACGAAGCCCTTCTTCTGCAAAAAGTAGACAAACATCAGCCGGTTCAAAATCACCGACGTGTACCAGCGGCGATCGCCCTCGTGGTCGATGCCCTGCACATAGCCCAAAAACTCCTGGTGCTCTAGCTGAAACGCCTGGTAAAACTTCTTGGTAATCTTTTCGACATCCAGGCTCTTTTGCAGGCGATCGGCCACCTCCAGGGTGGGCAGGTTGCCCTCGTCATCCAGCTCATCTAGCTCAATTTTGAGGCCGCCAATCTTGCTCAGCAGCAGGTCTACGGGCTGGCCCTTGATGTAAGAATCGGTGCGGGGGTAGAACTTGGCCCCCTCCCGCTTGGCCCAGTACCACAGGGAACGGGTGCGATCGCCGTTGACAAAAATCAGCAGGTTCTCGGCAAAGTTCTCGGCGATCGCCTTATAGATCTTGGCCCGCAGCTCCCCACTGGGAATCTCGCCATCGGGGGCAGTGACCTCAAAGACCGGCACCTCGGCCATTTCAGCAATGCGCGATCGCTCGTAGGTGACCTCTTCCACCGTGACGGGCTCGGGGCGACGGCTCACCGGCTGGTTCCACCCCATTTCCTCGATAAACAACCCGTGGAAGTTGAAATCGTAGAGAAGATTATTAGCTTTTTGAAAAAAGTCGAGCGGCATGGGGGCTTGAGGGTTGGCGGGGCAGCAGTGTGACGACCTGGGATAGGTTGCCCGTTAGGTCAGAAAACGAATCAGGAAAGCCAGGCCCGATGGCTGACGGCTTAACCCAGTTGTAACCTCGATTGCGGAATCTGACTCCCCCAAGCCGCAACTATAAAGACTTCTGCAACAGACGGGGTCGCCTTTGACCCCTTGGCTTACAGTTGAGGCAATTCTCTAGCGATCTTGGCTATGACGACTCCAGACACCCCAGGCGATAACCGCTCGGTGCAGATTGGCGGCAGTGTGACCGGTAACGCCGTGGTGACGGGCGACAGCAATACGGTCTCGGTGCAGTTCCAGCAGGCGTCGCTACCGGAACCGGAGACGGTGGATATTCAGGCGGAGATTGAGGCGCTGAAAGAAATCTTCGCAAGTCTGAATAACCCAACGATCACGGGCGCAGCTGAAGAGTTGGCGCAGGAGGTAGCGAAGCCAGAACCGGATAAGGAGATCATTGCCGATGCCCTGGAAACCGGGCTGAAGCGCATTAAAAAATTGACGGATTTTGGGGAGGCGATCGACCGGCTGCGGCCCCATGTGGAGGCGACGGCGGGGTGGCTGGGGCAGCATGGCCACAAGCTTCTGCCCCTCGTTGGGTTGGCGCTGTAGAGGTAGGGCTTGGGTGTAATGGGTGATCGCGGCATTCAGATTCAAGAGAGTGCGGTAGGGAGTGCGATCGTCTCGGGCGATGGCAACGTTGTTAACGTCATCTACCAAGTCATTCAGCAATCAATACTGGAGACGGTTGGCACCGCCACTCGACTCGGCCCGAATCCTTATCGAGGGTTAGCAGCCTTTACGGAAAAGGACAGCGATCGCTATTTTGGTCGTGAAGCTCAGATCGACCGGCTGTGGGAGGAATTTCAGACCCTGGTGGAGCGCTCAGTTGGCCCTCGACTCTTGACGGTTCTGGGGCCATCGGGCTGTGGAAAATCTTCCCTGGTGCGGGCGGGGTTGATTCCAGCGCTGGCTCAGCGGCCTCTGCTGGGGAAAAGCCGGATGCGGGTGGCGGTGCTAGTGCCCGGTGAGCATCCCCTCGAAGCCCTGTCTGACGTGCTGGCCAAGGCCGTAACCGAAGACCCGATGCCCGTCACCAAAAGCCGGGAGTTTGCCGATGAACTGAATATTCTCTCCGCTAGTGGGGAATATGACGGCCTGCGTCGCATCACTGCCCTGATGCCAGAAATTCGGGACTCTCCGTTAGTGGTGCTGGTGGATCAGTTTGAGGAGGTTTATACCAATGAACCCCGAGGCACGACACCGGAGGAGCAAGGTCGGCGGGAGCAATTTATTCAGGACCGCACGGCGTTTATTGAAAACCTGCTCTGTGCGGCCAAGGACTCCAGCGGCAATCTGTCCGTCATTCTCACGCTGCGAAGTGATTTTCTAGGGGAAACGCAGCGCCACCCAGACTTGAACCAGGCTATTTCCCATCAGGAAGTGATTGTACCGGCGATGACGGCAGCGGAGTTGGCACGGGCGATCGCGGAGCCTGCCAAACAGGCGGGATATCCCTTTGAGGATGGGTTGGTGGATTGTATGGTACGGGATATGGCGGGGCAAGAGGGAGCGTTGCCCTTGCTCCAGTTTGCGCTGACCAAACTGTGGGAGGAGTTATCGCAGGAATCGCCAGGGGGGCGATCGCCGCTGCAAGTCTATTTAGACATTGGGGGCATTGCGGGAGCGGTAGCGGATAGGGCGGATAAGATTTTTGATGGTTTGAAGGATGCTGATGGCTCGAAGGTCGATAGACAAGCGATCGCCCAGCGAATTTTTTTGAAGGATGCTGATGGCTCGGAGGTCGATAGACAAGCGATCGCCCAGCGAATTTTCCTGAGCTTGGTGCAGCCAGGAGGGGAGAATAACCAGGTGACTCGTCGCCGGGTTAGGGTCAAGGATTTAGTAACCAGCAAGTTCAGTCTGGAGCAGGTGCGGGCGGTTATTCACGAGTTTTCTAAGGAAAATGCGCGCTTGATTACGCTGTCTACTGTGGAGGGTGAGGTGACGGCGGAGGTGACCCATGAGGCGCTGTTTAAAACCTGGCAGCGGTTCAAAGATTGGATCAGCGATCGCTGGGATGATATTCGCTTGCAGCAGCGGTTAGAGGCAGCGGCGACCTATTGGGATGAGCAGGGAAGGCCAGCGGGATTGTTGTGGCGATCGCCCGACCTGGATCTGCTGCGTACTTTTATCAAAACCCACGCCGCTAATCTCACCCAACGCTGCCTAGACTTTTTCCATGCCTCCGACCGGGCTGAACAACGAGAGCAACGCTTGAAACGCCTGGGCATTGCTGGCTTGGCGGCGGGCCTGGTGTTAACCACCACGCTGACGGGGTTTGCGGGGTACCAGGTGCGGCGGGCCGAACGGCGACAGATCGAAATTTATGAAGCTGAGGCCAAAAGCTTGGCTGAAACCGATCCCCTGGGCAGCATGGTCAGTGGACTGGCGGCGATCAGCTTGGGACAAAATCCCCTGGTTAAACTGCCCCGCCTTGGGGGAGAAGGCTTAGTCTCTCCTGGCGTTCTAGATTTGGGTAACCGCTATGCTCGGTTTGATCGAGTAGCTGGTAGCCATCAGGGTGTGGTCAATTCAGTAGCCCTCAGCGCCGATGGCAACACCCTTGTCAGTGGCGGATCCGATGGCACAGTGCGGCTGTGGGATCGTCAGGGACAGCCCATCGCAGTGCCGTTCCAGGGCCATCAGGGTGGGGTCAATTCAGTGGCCCTCAGCGCCGATGGTAGTACCGTTGTCAGTGGCGGATCGGATGGCACGGTGCGGCTATGGGATCGTCAGGGACAACCCATCGCAGTGCCGTTCCAGGGCCATCAGGGTGGGGTCAATTCAGTGGCCCTCAGCGCCGATGGTAGTATCGTTGTCAGTGGCGGATCCGATGGCACGGTACGGCTGTGGAATCGTCAGGGACAGCCCATCGCAGCGCCGTTCCAGGGCCATCAGGGTGAGGTCATTTCAGTGGCCCTCAGCGCCGATGGCAGTACCATTGTCAGTGGCGGATCGGATCGCACGGTGCGGCTGTGGGATCGGCAGGGACAGCCCATCACAGCGCCGTTCCAGGGCTATGAGGGTGAGGTCATTTCGGTGGCCATCAGTGCCGATGGCAACATTATTGTCAGTGGCAGCTATGATGGCACGGTGCGGCTGTGGAATCGTCAGGGACAGGCCATTGGAGTTCCCTTCCAAGGCCATGAGGGTGTGGTCAATTCAGTGGCCCTCAGCGCCGATGGCAGTACCATTGTCAGTGGTGGCTATGATGGCACGGTGCGGCTGTGGGATCATCAGGGTCAGGCCATCGGAGTGCCGTTCCAGGGCCATGAGGGTGTGGTCAGTTCACTTGGCACGGTGCAGCTGTGGGATCGGCCGGGACAAGCTATTGGAGCGCCCTTCCAGAGCTATGA
The DNA here is from genome assembly GCA_036848635.1 of Nodosilinea sp. CTOTU7336. Classification (GTDB taxonomy): domain Bacteria; phylum Cyanobacteriota; class Cyanobacteriia; order Phormidesmidales; family Phormidesmidaceae; genus Nodosilinea. The sequence goes on along the minus strand of DAIUJR010000016.1, from coordinate 36,278 downwards.
GGGTGTGGTCAATTCAGTGGCCCTCAGCGCTGACGGCAACACCATTGTCAGTGGTGGCTATGATGGCACGGTGCGGCTGTGGGATCGGCAGGGCCAGCCCATCGCAGCGCCGTTCCAGGGCCATCAGGGTGTGGTCAATTCAGTGGCCCTCAGCACCGATGGCAGCACCATTGTCAGTGGCGGCTATGATGGCACGGTACGGCTGTGGGATGGGCAGGGACAGCCCATCGGAGAGCTGTTCCACAGCTACGAAGATGGGGTCAGTTCAGTGGCGTTTAGCCCGGATGGGGAGACCCTCGTCAGTGGGGGTGGTGATATGGTGCGGCTATGGAATCGCCAGCAGGGACAGCCTATCGGAGAGCAGTTCCGTGTCCATGAGGGTTGGGTCAGTTCAGTGGCGTTTAGCTCGGATGGGGAGACCCTCGTCAGTGGCAGCCTGGATGGCACGGTGCGGCTGTGGCCAGTGTGGCTGGCAGAACAAGGCTGGGTAAACTATACCTGCAACCGCATTCGCCCCTACCTTGTGGCCCACAGCGAAACCGATGAACCGGCAAGGCTGGCACGGCGTACCTGTGAGCGATGGGCTTGGCGGTAGAGTCCAGGCTAGTCGCTCTGGGGCGTAGCCACGACAACCTGACCAATACGCTTCATCACCCTAAGCACCTCATAAAGGTCATTCCCCGGATTGACCAAAGAAAATAGACGAGAATTGGCGTACTGGGGCTGAGGCGCTTTCGTCAGCTTGAGAAACAAAAAACTCTGGCCATTGCTGACCATAGCAAACGAAGGCTGCTCCACCTCAGGGTTCGCCAGCATATAGGCCAGCGCTTGCCCCATCGCCACATTCACATCAAAATCACTCCGCTTCGCCTCCAGCGCCAAAATCCAAAACCGATCCTTCAGCACCAAAACATCGATCCTGCCGCGAATCACTTCCCCCTCGTCCTCGGTGGCAATTTCAACACTCACCTCCGACCGAATATGAAACGGATCATCGTAGAAGCCCGCCATATCCAACAGTGGCGAAAGCACCACCATCTTGACGCTGTTCTCTAACAACGGCGGGCTTTTCAGGAGACGTTTGAAATGGGTTTTCACCCGATCAAGATACTGTTTCTCCAGTTCAGTCAGTTCCCCCAACTCCTGCGTCCATTCCGAAAAAAAGTCCGGCTGGGTTGCCTCCCGCAGGCCATAGCGCTCTTCGAGAAAGGCGATAGAGACTTGACTGGCGGGGATAACGCTGACCATAGCATCTTGCAAAAGGGACAGGGCGCGGCGGTGAAAGGAGCCTGGGACTAGCACCGTAGCCTCCAGTTTAACGTTGTTGAAACAGGCCCATTGAGCAAATAATCTGCGGTTCTCGGTCGGCCTCGCTGTCATGCACTAGGCACAGCCGCTCATCCTGGTAGAGAGCCACCACCAAATCCGCCAGCTGCTGGTCATCCACCCCACTCTTCAGCTGCCGATTCAGCTGATCCGTCGCCGCCTGCCGCAGCGGGTAGCGATAGACCTGGTCAATGGCATTGACCAAATCCTGAGACTCAAACAGAGTGCCCTTCACTGTCTGGGCATGGCGCTTCAGCCGCTCATAGGTGCGGAACCTGGCCCCCGAAGGTCGCCCCAACTGCCCCCCCGAACTCTTTTCCTCTTCCAAGATGTGTTTAGCTCCCTCGGCCACCAGCGCATGGTGCTGCGGGTCTCTAGGAATGGCTGGAGTATCTGGCTCACACTGGGCCATGCGCAAAATTGCCAGCTGCGACTGGGTCACGCTGGTGCCCTGGCGGTCAATCAGCGCCAGAGCGTCGTTGCCCTCAGCGGTTTTCATATACACCAGCACCCCCTCCGGCTGCCCTGGGGCCGGGGTGTGAGCACGAGTCGAGTAGATCACTGGCGGCAGATTCTCAATGGTTTGCTTCAGGGCTGGGTCGGCATCAATGGCGTTTTTCCAAATTTGGTAGGCCTCCGATGTCAGGTCTACCTCCAAGTCGGCGTCCCCGTCCAAAATGCCCGACTTCTCGTGGTACAGGTCAAGGATGGTCTGCTCGTCCATATCGTCTTCAAAGAAAGCCTCGTCGGTGCCCACCACCTCGGCATTCTCCTGAAGCCGCTGGCGCAACCGACTGCGCAGCCGAATGATGCGCTCTACCCCCTCCACCGGCAAGAACGAGTAGCAGCGGATCTGGTCAGCAGTCTGGTCAATGCGGTCTACCCGCCCCGCCTGCTGAATCAGGCGAATAATTGCCCAGGGCAGGTCATAGTTGACGATGATGGCGCAGTCTTGATTGTTGCGGGTATCCAGCAGCGAGGCTTCTTGGCTACCGATGGGCAGGTCTACCCCCTGCTCGATCGCATAGAGCGAGATGTAGTTGCGCAAAATAGGCGATCCAGCGACTGGATAAACGCTGGCCCGCCGCTCTCCAGCCGCTTGTAGAGGTTGGTGCGGCTAAAGCCCATCAGCCGCTTGCCCGCCCGCGATAGCCCCTTGAGCTGCTGCTCTTCGCTGGGGGTGAGCTTGCGTCGCTGGGTCGAGACGGCATAGTTGCCCAGGCCATAGCGGGGCAGGCTGAGGCTGTTGATGGCCTCCACCACCTCATCGGAGTAGAGGGTGGCGTAGGGGCTACCTTCCTCCTCCGAGTGAAACTTCACCGTCTGGGGCTGGCGCTCGGGAAAGTAGGCCCGCCGACCATCGGGGAACTCCAGGTACGGGCACGGGGGGCGGTTTTGCCATTCTTTATTGTCAAAGATTCTAGGCAACTGGGCTGTCTCCAGGGCTCCCAGGTGGGGCTACCCTAGCCATAATTTAACCGCCATTAGCTTAGCCTGGATTATTTACCAAAACAGAATTCAACGGCTGTCATTCCCGACCCTCGTCTTTACGGAGGCAAGCTATACGCTTTCGCGGAGATAAGCTGCGGGCGGGCATCCCACCTAGAGCCATGACTCTAGGTGGGATGCCTATTTCCAAGGGAATGACGGTCAAGCTCCCGCCTTGGGCAAAACGTCCTAATAATAACGGCTATGGCGATCAAGGTCAGGCTGGGAGGGGGCTTGAGACAGCTAACCTAAAGCTCCGGCATAGAGGCCGCCGCGACCTGAATTTCCGCCAGACGTTGGTTCAAATAGTCAGCGGCGGTAATGGCCGGAAACTGGATCACGCCGCCGGTGCGATCGACCAGCTGGGGCACCGGCGCTAAATCCACCTCCGGGCGGGGGTGGACAAAAAACGGCATCGATAGTCGCCGCTGGTTACTCTGGCGGGGGTTGACGACTCGGTGGGTGGTGCTCTTAAACAGGCCGTTGGTGAGGTTTTGCAGCATGTCGCCGGTATCCACCACAATCTGGCCGGGGGTGGCCTGAATGGGGAGCCACTGGCCCTGGGTCGTTAAAATCTCCAGACCGGGGGCGGTGGCTTCACAGAGCAGGGTAATCAGGTTGATATCTTCGTGGGGGGCAGCCCGCAGACTGCCGGGGGTGGCCTGGGCCAGAATCGGCGGGTAGTGAGCCAGGCGCAGCACCGTATTGCCGCCCATCGCCATGGCCGTCAGCCAGTCCTGGGGCTGCCCCAGGTAAAGGGCACAGGCTTCCAGCAGCACCTCCGCACAGGCCGCTAGCTGCTGGTACAGCCGGGTCATCACCGGGCGAAAGAGGGGCACTTCCTGGGGCCAGGGGGCGCTGTCGATGGTCAGACTGTGGTGGTTGACGTGCCAAAATTCCTTTAGGTCGGGTACGGTGTATCCCTTGGCCTGCTCACTACCAAAGCGCGCAAACCCGCCCTGTCCATTGGCGGGGGCGTACTGCTGCTTGATGGCCTCCGGCAGGGTAAAAAACTCGGTGGCGGTTTGGTGAGCCCGCCGCAGCACCTCCGGGGAGACCTGGCTTTGGGCCAGAATAAAAAACCCCGTATCGGCCAACGCCTGCCCCATGGTCTCAATGGCCTGATGCCGGAGGGTAGTCTGGGGGGCGAGCAAGTCTGGGTAACGCACCACCGGCACGGCTGGCATCGTCATAGGGCAATCCTTAAGGCATGGAAACGACCGCGATGGGTGGATTGTAGCAGGACTCTTTACAAACCTCTGAAAGTTCCAAACTTGTTCATCAGTTTGCCCTGACCTGGCCCATCGGCTTAGTTTTTTGGGTATACGGGTAGTAGCGCTTTACCCAGTTTGCCCTCGGAAAAGCTACTGAACTGTCAACATAATGCGATAAGGTTGGGCTAAATGGTCTTGATCAAACCGGCTGGTGTGGTGTCTCTTTCCTCCTCTTCTGACTTCAGCGAATCCAACCTTAGCCCATCGCTACGGGTGGGCGACCAATCCATTCACCCCGCCGATTTGGTGCCCATGCTGCGGCGCTATGGGCTACTGCCTGCCCTGGTCAAGGAAATTGTTGTCGACCAGGCCGTGGCTGCCGTTGAGCTCACCGAGGTGGAGGCGGCGGCGGCCATTGAACACTTTATGCAGGCCAATCAGCTGGGCTCAGAGGAGCAGTGCCAGGCTTTTTTACAGCAGCGCGGGCTAACCGTCGATGAGCTGCAACCCCTGGCCCTGAGAAATCAACAGCTGCAAAAGTTCAAAGCCGAAACCTGGGGCAACAAAATTGAGTCTCACTTTCTCCAGCGCAAAACCCGGATGGATCGGGTACTGTATTCCCTGATTCGCACCAAAGAAGCGGGGTTAGCCCAGGAGCTATACTTTCGCATTCAGGATGATGGCGAACCCTTTGCGGATCTGGCCCGCCAGTTTTCCGAAGGCCAGGAAGCCCAAACCGGCGGACTGATTGGGCCGGTAGAACTCTCGGTGCCCCACCCCGCCCTGGCGCGGGTGCTATCGATTAGCCAGCCCGGCCAGCTCTGGCCCCCCACCCGGGTGGGAGACTGGTTTGTGGTGGTGCGTCTGGAGAAATTCTTGCCCGCCAAGCTGGATGACGCCACCCGCCAGCGCCTGCTGGATGAGCTGTTTAACAGCTGGCTGATTGAGCAGGTGCAGGCCACCCTCAAGGCCAATGCCATAGCTGGGCCTGAGAATTTAGGGGAATCTGGCCCCCACTAGGCCGGGTCAAGCGGGCGTGCCTATTGACGGCTCAGTGGGGGGCAGAAGACAAGTGCTTGACTGCGCCAGCCTGGATCGGTCAGAGCATCGTGGCAGCAGAGGGGTAACGTTCAGCCTAGGGGCTGAAATACCATTTTGGCTTTAAGAATTGGCAGGCCATCTCGCTCCTCAAGCTGCCCAATGCCCAGGAAGGTTGCAGAGTCTGTGGATAGCACTCGATGGGGGATAGTCGGCGGCAGAAAACCTGGGGGCGGTATATTTTGGCCCTGCCGCCACCGGAGGGCGGTGTCAGTATCCAGAGTGAGACTGGGTAGATGACCTAGGGCCGACTCCGGCGGGGCTAGTCGTAGGGACTGACTGCCCACCTGGGCCTCGACCACCTCCAGGGTAAGACTATGCTCCAGACCAAAGCCGCCGCTGCGGGTGCGGATCAGGTTGACCAGGGTGGCCCCCGTACCGGCGGCCTGCCCCAGGTCGCGGGCAATGGAGCGAATGTAGGTACCAGGGCCACAGGCGATGGCCAGGGTGAGTTCGGGGTAGGGGCCCGGTTGCCAGCCGGTTACCTCCAGGCCGTGAACTGCGACGTTGCGGGTCGGGGGCTGTACGGCTTTACCCTGGCGGGCTAGGTCGTACAGCCGCTGGCCCGCTACCTGAATGGCACTATAGGCGGGGGGAATTTGCTCAATGGCGCCCACAAACCGGGGCAGTAGGGGGGTAAGGTCATCCAGAGTGAGGTGGGGGGCGGGTTGGTTGGTCAGCGCCTCACCCTCCAGGTCGTCGGTGGTGGTGGTGAGGCCAAACCGAATCACCGCCGCATAGGCTTTGCTGGGGGCCAGGTAGGGCAGTAGCCGAGTGGCTCGCCCCACGGCTATGGGCAGCACCCCCTGGGCCAGGGGGTCGAGGGTACCGCCATGGCCTACCTTTTTCGTCCCCAGCAGTCGTCGTACCGCCCCAACACAGTCGTGGGAGGTCATAGCGGTGGCTTTGTTGAGGTTAAGAAATCCCTGCACGGTGTGACGATAAAGGGCGACTAAAGGGCAGCGGCATAGGGGTCGCTAGGGGCTCAGTGCTTCGTTGAGACGATCTGAGGATAGGGTGGTGGTCAAACTCAACGGTTGAGGCTCGGCACCGAGGGATTCCGCAAAGGCGGCCTCGACCACCGGGCGAAACCGCTCATCCTGTCCCAGGGTGAGCTTGAAAAAGGCCAGCCCCATCACCTGCATGTAGGCCTGCACCAGGTCAGGGCGGGGGCCAATCAGCTCCGGCGGGATGTTCAGGGGCTGGTCGCCCACGGCCACATCACCGATTACCGAGAAGTGGGTACCCTGACCCACCAGCAGCAAAAAATGATCAGGGGCGGTAAGCCAGGTAAAGGGGATAATTTGCTCTGGAAAGGCCGGTGCCACGGTGTCTGCCGCTCCAGAAACCACCATCAGCGGCACCTGAATCTGGCCATAGCCGGTTTCTCCAAACAGGGCGCTGCCGATTGGGTTCATGATAAAAATGGAGCGCACCCTGGGGTCGGCTAGCTCGTTGCTGGGGTCACCCACCCGCGTGGCCTGGCACTGCAGCAGCAGGGAGGGGTTAAAAGCCAGGGTATTGGGGGGGCACTGGCTGCCTAGGCTGGCCAGGTCAAACCCAGCACCGGCTAGGGCTAGGGCCGTATAACCCCCAAAAGATTGCCCAATTAGCCCAATCTGCGTCATGTCAAACTGGCCGCGCAGGGCCGGGTTGGTAGTCTGGAGGCCAACTAAGGTATCAAGGGTGCGGGAGATATCCAGCGGTCGCCGCAAAAATTCTTCGTCGGGCACGATGGCGTTTGAGCGCCCTTCAATTAGCGCCTGGAGCTGCTGATCGTTGCTGCCGGCGTGCTCAACGGCGGCAACCGCAATGCCGCCGGTGGCTAAATAGCCCGCCAGGTAGGCATAGCTTTCGCTGGTTCCCCCTAACCCGTGGGAAATAATCACCAGGGGAAAGCCGTTGGGCGGGGTGCCCGCTCGCCCTGGAAACACCCGGGGCAGATAAAGCTCCACCGGGTTAGGCAAACCGGGAACCACAATGTTGACCCGCCGCACCCCATACTGGCGCTCCTCCTGCACGAGCTTGAGGAGTTCGCCGTAGGTGGGCACCGCCGGGGCGGCAACGGCCTCCTCGGCGGACAGGGTTTGAACCAGGTCGATGGCCTGCTCTGACTGCAAGATAGCTCGGTTAATATCCTGGGCAATGACTAACCCTGCGGCCAGGTCAACGCGAATGGCTTCAGCGGGGTAAACCCTGAGCACGTTGAGCAGATTAAAGTCGGCATCGGGGCTAGAAGCCCCGAGAATCAGCGCCGCCCGCAGGGCCGAGAACCCCGCCTGGCGGGAGGGCGTCTGCACGACTCGGGCTAGCTGTTTCAGCAGTAGCTTGCCCTGCTCAGTGTATAGAAACTGAGCCACCGCCACATTGTCGAGGTCGGCGGGGGCGGTTAAAAACTGTCGAATTTGCTCCAGCTGTGCGGGGGAAAACCCCAGCAAATTATTATAGGCAGCGAGCTGTGGGGTGAGTTCACCGGTGGCGGCAAATTGTTCTAGGTCACTGATGGCGACTGAGCGCTCAAAGATGCCGTAGTTAATAATGATTTCTTCGGCCGCTAGGGTGGGGGGGGCTACCCCAACGACCCCGAGGGTGCCTAGACCTAGCAGCCCTACTCGCAGCCAAGACATCGGTCGCAGGATATTCAACGAGGGTCTAGACGGGTTAACGCGGATCACGGTGAATATCCTGTCGGTCGGTTAGTTATACCCCCCCTCGGGGCGGTAGCCTATCAAGGCGGGGCGATGGGAGCCGGTAAAATCTGGTCAAGCAGACCCTCGCAGGCATCCATGAGCAGCTCAATGACATAGGTAAACCCTTCAGGGCCACCGTAGTAAGGGTCAGGCACCTCTTGGTCGGGGTGAGAGCTACAGTATTGGCAGATCAGCTGTACCTTAGCAGCATATTGCCCCGATCTATCCAGGGCCAGAATATCGCGATAGTTTTGGCGATCCATAGCCAGAATCCAGTCAAATTGCTCCAGATCCTCGGCGGTAAACTGCCGAGCCCGGCCGGTTAGGGTAATTCCGTAGGCCTGGGCCGCCGCCGCCATACGGCGATCTGGAGGGCTGCCCACATGATAGCTAGCCGTACCAGCCGAGTCGCAGCTGACCTGATCCCCTAGCTGGCGCTGCTGGATCAGATGGTTCATGATATTTTCGGCGGAGGGAGAGCGACAGATGTTGCCCAGACACACGAACAGAATGCGGGTGGCCATAGTTTCCCTGGGTCTGACTGCAACGGTGGGCTAAAACCCGGGGAGGGTGAGGCCGCCGGTGAGGTCTTCCATCCGCTCGCGCATGGTGGCGGTGGATTTTTCATAGGCATCGGTCATCGCCGCCGCCACCAGGTCAGCTAGCACCTCGGCTCCTTCTTTCAGGGCTTCGGGGGCAATGGTGACCCCCCTGGGCTCCTGGTTGCCGCTCATGATCACCTTGACCAGGCCACCGCCCGATGCGCCCTCAATTTCCATTTCCTCCAGCTCTTCCTGGAGTTGCTTGGCCCCTTCCTGAATTTGCTGAGCTTTTTTGAAGGCCTCGGTGAGCTCCTTCATTTTGCCCAGCCCAAACCCAAACCCTTGACCTTGTGACATGGAGTTACTCTCGAACGTACAGCTAATGTTATGCCAATTGGCTATCTGATTCTAGCGCCCAGGGGCAAATCTTTTGCCGGAGGCTACTGTACGGTCAAGGAGAACTGCCCCTGCCCAGTGCTGTCAAAGGCGTTGACTACCACGGTGTAAACGCCGTCGCGAGGCAGCGTGACCGAGAGGGCCGAATTGGTGGTGTTGGGGCCAGCATCGTCATTTTCGCCAATTAGATTTTGGCCATCGTCGAGCAGCAGCAGGTAGGTATCAAAACTGGAGCTTTCTAGACGCAGCACGACGGTTTGCCCGGCCCGGCCCTGAAAGGTAAATTCTTGGAAATACGAGCCATCGCTGAGGGTAGGGTTACCGACCCCCAAGCTACCCTGCTGCTGCAGTAGATAGTTGCCGCTGGAGGGGGCCATCTGAGAAACCCCGCTATCTCCACCCCCCTGGTCACTCAGCCGCAGCTGATACCCGCCCGACTCGCCCTGGGCAAAGGCGTTAGCCAAAATGATGTAATCCCCCGTGTAGGGCAGCTGGATGGATAGGCGGGCGTTGAAGTTACCGCCGCTGTCGTCATCCTGAATGTAAAAGTCATCCCGATCCGGGGAGAGCAGAATGAGATAGGGATCTATATCCTGGCTGATCATTTCGATGGTGATGGCTTGCCCGGCGGTGCCTGTAAAAATGTAGGGGTTGTAGTAGCTGCCGTCGGGCAGGATGTTGCTGGTGTCGTCGAGTTGGCCCTCTACAATGGCGTTGTTAACGGCGATAGGGGCGGGGGGCTTGCTGCTGCGGGCCACGGCGTTAGTGGTCGCCACCGTGCCCGACCGCACCGCGGCTAAAAAGGGTTCTACGACTTCAATGGGCAGGGCAAAGCCGATGCCGACACTGCCGCCGCTGCTGCCAGCGGTAAAAATAGACGTATTCACCCCAATCAGCTGACCATTGCGGTTAAGCAGTGGCCCCCCAGAGTTGCCGGGGTTAATGGCCGCATCGGTTTGAATCACCCCCCGCTCGGTATCAATACGGCTGACAATGCCCACCGTTAGGGTGCCCTGCAGGCCAAAGGGGCTGCCGATGGCAAAGGCGGTTTGGCCCACCCGCACTGAATTTGGCGGCGCCAGGGGCACCGTCGGCAGGTCGGTGGGGCTGCCCCGCAGCCGCACGGCCGCCAGATCCAGCCGGTCATCGCCGTAGCCTACGACATCGCCCTCGAAGGTGCGGCCGTCGGCTAGGCGCACCGTGACTACCGACTCGCTGCCGACCACGTGGGCATTGGTCAGAATCAACCCATTGCTATCGATAATGCTGCCGCTGCCGCCCCCGGTACTGGTGTCAATGCCCACCACCGCCGGACTGGCCTGATCGTAGACTCGGATGGTAGTGGCTTCATCGACCTGGGTTTGGGCCTGGGCGGGGGCAGCCTGGAACCAAGCGGCTGGGTTGGGCCCATTCCCCCCCGTCAGCCCCACCAGAATGGCGCCCAAAACCACGGATCCCGACGCTAAACCTTGCCAAGCTGCCTGTGCCATGTCAACCTAAATTTTGTTGTTGAGCCAGTCTTTGGGTGACGGCTTATACCTAGTACTTACAAAGCATTCCCCACAGATCAGGATATCTTCCTAAGGTTAAAACCGGATGGGGAATGGGCCACCCCAGGCACCGCTACCATCCCAAACCATAGCGGCGAATTGCCCAGACTCCTTGGCCTCCGTTGTCCATACCCAGAAGGGAATGACAGTTGTTGAGTCCAGGGGTGGTGAGTCATCTGGGTAAGAACAGCGCATCCTAGAACCGGCTACTGGTTCCCGATTGAAGGAGCCTGTAATACTGGCAGGGCAGCCATTGGGGCCATCATCTCTGGCGAGGAATCACCCTGGGCTACGAACACCCGATGCAGCCGGGTGTCAAGCTGCTGGGTGGTGGCGTCGTAAATTTGGGTCAGCATTTTGGGATAGAGCCCAAAGCCAATAATCGGCACCAGCAGGCAGGCGATAATGAACACCTCCCGAGGTTCCGCATCGGCCAGCACTTCGTGCTCCACCAGTTCTTTATTTTCTGGCCCGTAGAAAATTTCCCGCAGCATTGACAGCAGGTAAATGGGGGTGAGAATGACCCCAATGGCCATGAAGATTACGGTAATCAGCCGGAAGCTGAAGCTGTAGGCATCGCTGGTGGCAAAGCCGACAAACACCATCAGCTCGGCGACAAATCCGCTCATCCCCGGCAGGGCCAGGGAGGCGAGGGAACAGGTGGTGAACATGGCGAAGATCTTAGGCATTTTCTTACCCACGCCGCCCATCTCATCGAGAATTAGGGTGTGGGTGCGGTCGTAGGTGGCCCCCACCAAAAAGAACAGGCTGGCCCCAATTAACCCATGGGAGATCATTTGCAGCACCGCGCCGCTCAGACCCAGGTTAGTAAACGAGGCAATACCAATCAGCACAAACCCCATGTGGGAAATCGACGAGTAGGCAATCTTGCGCTTAAGGTTGCGCTGGGCGAAGGAGGTGAGCGCCGCGTAGATGATGTTAACGCAGCCCAAAATCACCAGCACCGGGGCAAAATAGGCGTGGGCCTCGGGCAGCATGCCAAAGTTCATACGAATGAGGGCGTAGCCTCCCATTTTCAGCAAAATTCCCGCCAGCAGCATGTGCACCGGGGCGGTGGCCTCCCCGTGGGCATCGGGCAGCCAGGTATGCAGGGGAATGATCGGCAGCTTCACCGCGTAGGCAATCAGAAACGCCCCGTAGAGCAGTAGCTGTAGCCGCAGGGGGTAGACCTTCTCGGCAAGCAGAGTCATGTCGAAGGTGATGGTGTCGCCGTAGAAGGCCATGGCCAGGGCGGCCACCAAAATAAACAGCGAGCCGCCAGCGGTGTAGAGAATGAACTTAGTGGCCGCATAGAGGCGCTTCTTGCCGCCCCAGATCGATAGCAGCAGGTAGACCGGAATCAGCTCCAGCTCCCAAAACAGGAAGAATAGCAGCATATCCTGCACGGCAAACACGCCGAGTTGGCCGCTATACATGGCCAGCAGCAGAAAATAAAACAACTTGGGTTTAAACGTCACCGGCCAGGCCGCCAGGGTGGCCAGGGTGGTAATAAAGCCGGTCAGCAGCACCAGCGGCATGGAAAGGCCGTCTACCCCCACCGACCATTTCAAATCGAGCTGAGGCACCCAGGTGTAGCTTTCCACCAGTTGCAGACCGGGCTGGCTAAAGTCGTAGTTGAGGCAAAAGGCGGCGACAATCAAAATAAAGTCTAGCAGGCCCACCACCAGGGCGTACCAGCGCACCGTTTTACCGTCTTCGTCGGGCAAAAACGGAATCGCCAGGGAAGCCAGCAGGGGGAAAAGAATGGCGGTCGTCAGCCAGGGAAAAGTCGCGAGGGTCATAGCGTTAAGTCTCGTCGCGGAATGGCGAAGGTAATGAAAGGTTTAGAGATTAACTGAGGATCTAAACCCACTCAGGTTAAGGCTTGGGAGTAAATCACAGCAGATTTCCCGAAAGTCTAGACCTATGGAACTACATCATGAAGCTAGGGAAATCACGCTGAGATCAGATACCCGCGAAAGCGAAATGCCCGCTGTGGGTTCCCGCTTTGGCGGGAGTGATGCCGGGATGCGGCTTCATGACTGACTCCCAACCGACATCAGACCGCAGGGCGGGCATTTTCCACCAGCCGTTCAACGGCAGCCTTTTGAAGCCCATACCAGCCGTTGAACGTGAGCGCTACTGCCTCAGGTTAGCGCCTAACGGAGCAGGAGCAAATCCTTGAAAGATCTACCCCCGCTGACCATGCGACTAGGTCACCCCTGACAGCAGCACCAGCCCCAGCACTGCCCCAAACACGATCAGGGCGTAGAACTGGGCGCGGCCATTCTCAAGGTATTTCAGCCCCTCACCGGTGACCAGGGTAACTAGACCGGTCAGATTGACAAGCCCATCGACAATACGAATATCGATCTCAAGCACCGACTTCGCCAGCTTACGCAGGCCCTGAACAAACACCACATCATAAATTTCGTCGATGTACCACTTGTTGAGGGAAAGGTTGTACAACGGCTTGAGCTGGGTCGCGATCGCGGCGGGGTCAAGCACCTTAGTGCGGTACATCAGCACCGACAGCACAATGCCCCCTACCGCAATGGCGACGGAACTACCAGCCATCAACACAAACTCGTTCCAGTCGAAGTCTGCGGCGGTTTCTAGGACTTCAACCACCTCCCCAGGGGGATGGATAAAGGCCTCAAAGTAGTTGGCAAAGGGGGTGCCTACCAACCCGATCAGCATGGAAGGAATCGCCAGCGCCATCAGCGGAAACGTCATCGCCAGGGGCGACTCGTGGGGCTCGTGGGCGTGGTCGCCATGATCGTCATGGGCATCGGTAGCAGCATCCAGGGTTAGCTCCTGGGGGTTCATCGCCCCCGGCCCGAGGGACATGCCCATACGCTGGAGCTGAGCCCGCTTTAGATCGCGGCGAATGCCCTCGTCATTACCCCGAAAGGCCCCCTCAAAGGTAGAGAAATACATGCGGAACATGTAGAAGGCGGTGATCCCCGCCGTCAGCCAGCCTACCGCCCAGAGGACTGGGCTAACGGCAAAGGTGGAGCCGAGAATTTCATCCTTAGACCAGAACCCGGCAAAGGGGGGAATGCCGCAGATCGCCAGGGTGCCAATCAAAAACGTGATCGCCGTCACTGGCATATATTTACGCAGGCCACCCATCAGCCGCATGTCTTGGGCTAGGACGGGATCGTGGCCGACCACCGCCTCCATGCCGTGGATCACCGAGCCTGACCCCAGGAACAACATGGCTTTGAAGTAGGCGTGGGTCATCAGGTGAAACAGGCCAGCACTGTAGGCCCCGACCCCCATGGCCATGACCATGTAGCCCAGCTGCGACATGGTAGAAAAGGCCAGCCCTTTTTTAATATCGTTTTGGGTAATGGCAATGGTGGCCCCCATAAAGGCTGTAAATGCCCCGGTGTAGGCAATTACCGTCATCACCGTGGGAATGTGCTCAAACACGGGGTACATGCGGGCCACCAAAAACACCCCAGCCGCCACCATGGTGGCCGCGTGAATCAGGGCGGAAATGGGCGTGGGGCCTTCCATGGCGTCGGGTAGCCACACATGCAAGGGAAACTGCGCCGACTTGGCCACCGGCCCCATGAAAACCAAAATGGCAAAGATAGCGGCCATGGTGCCGCTGAGGCTGCCGGTGCTGACCAGGTTGGTCAGCCGCTCGCCCATGACGTCGAAGTCGAAACTGCCGGTGGCCCAGAACAGGGCCAAAATGCCCAGCAGCAGGCCAAAGTCGCCCACCCGGTTGGTCACAAAGGCTTTCTGGCAGGCGTCGGCAGCGGGCTTGCGGTTGTACCAAAAGCCAATTAGCAGGTAGGAGCACATCCCCACCAGCTCCCAAAACACGTAGACCTGGAGCAGATTAGGACTAATCACCAGGCCAAGCATAGAAGAACTAAACAGGCTGAGGTAGGCATAGAACCGAACATAGCCGGGATCATGAGCCATGTAGCCGTCGGTGTAGACCATCACCAAAAAGGCTACGGTGGTCACCACCACGAGCATGAGGGCGGCCAGGTGGTCAATGGTGTACCCCATCTGAATATGGAAGTCGCCCGCCGCCGCCCAGTCAAACATAAAGGTATAGGGAGGGTGCCCCTGTACCTGACTCCATAGGATTGCGAACGAAAACACCATCGCCGCCCCAATTAGGGAGACGATAAAAACCGCCACCGGCTGCCTGAGCTTGCTGGTGGCCTCGCCATAGGAAATTAGCCCAATGCCCACCAATGCCGCTCCCAGGAGAGGCAGCACCGGTACCAGCCAGGCGTATTGATAAAGTGCGTTTATAGATTCCATCGTGACTGCCCACTCCAAGAGCTTTAACGAGTTGGCAAAAAACCGCTTACATTCTGACATACCCTTGGTCGACGAAAAGTGAGATTGGCGTCAAGTTAGGGGGAGAATGCCAGATTTTAATCACAAACTGTGACGGCCCAGACCCAGGGTAAAATCATGAAAATCTTGATATGGCTTCGTTTTGAACACTTCTAGAGTTTAGATTATTTTCTTAAGAAAGATGTTTGATTCTTTAATCGGGGGCTTACCGTGCTAAAAGCTCATCAAAGCAAGGCCTTCGATTGAGGTGAATCAATCCTGGCGTTAGATCCAGTGAGGATCCTGGTGGGTAGGGTCGTTTCAACCCGATGAGTTCTGGAGTAGATTTGCCCCTGGCTAAACTCGTTAACCAATCTTGCAATTCCCTCAAGCAATTCAGTCAAGACTATGTTTTGCGCCCGGCAAAAGAGCATCAGTGACGGCTGTCCGAAATTAATGTGATGGGGGCATTAGAGCGGCCTAGCCCCAGAGACTGGAGTGGGGAGCCCTAGAATATCTCAGCGTTGGCCTTCGCATCAGACGGTGAACTCACTGCCCCCTGGGGCCACTGCCGGGCATGGGGGGTCAGGGAAATTAAGTCTTCAATATTCTGCTGCATGGTCAGGCAAATGCTGTCGAGGGGCAGGTCGTTGGGGTCATGGCCGAAGGGGTTTTCGATTTCAATACCAATTTCTTCGATGCCAAATACCGCAAAGCTAATCAGCCCTACCACCAGCACCGACCCCCAGCCCACCGAATCAACGAGCTGAAAGGGTAGGGCTAGGCAGTACAGCATCAGCAGCTGCCGCAAATGGATGGAGTAGGCCAGGGGAATGGGAGTTTTGAGGATCCGCTCACAACTGCCCAGGCTATCGACTAGACTATCGATGATTTTTAAACAGGCGCTCAGCTGGTAGGGGTTGAATTTTCCCTGGGCCTGCTGGGTTTGGAGGTAGTCGGCTATCCACAGGGCCACCCTGAGGGGAGGATTTTTCATCTGCTGAAGCTGGATAAACTGGTCGGCGGTCAGCAGACTGATTAGCGACTGATCCTGATCCATCGATTCGCCTCGCAGATGCAGCTTCATGGCAATGGCAAAGGCGGGCAAAAGACGCATGGCGGCTACCTTAACCTCGTGGTCAGTGGGCTGGTGCTCTTGAATGGCCACCCACATTTGGCGAGCCAGGTTACGGGTTTGGTTAATTACGTTGCCCCAGAGCTTTCGCCCTTCCCAAAAGCGCTCGTAGGCGGTGTTGGTGCGAAACACCAGCAGCAGACCCAGCACAATGCTAGGCACCACCGACCCTAGAATCGGAAAGGATAACCCCCAACCCTTAGCATGTAACCCGGTTATAACCAGCGCAAACAGTGAGCAGAGCAGGGTTCTCGGCAGTACCGCTGGCACCACCGATCCCCTCAGGCGAAACATGGCCCTCAGCCAGTCGCCCTCGTGCCGCTGGATGTTGCGTTTGAAGTACCAACCTGACATCCGCTTGCCTCCAGAATCCCACGTTGGTTCATCTCCCAGGCATTTTAGAAGGTCTGGGAGAATTCAACCAGCAACCCGATCAAAGGGTGACTAGCGCTGGATAGTTGGCGATCAGATCGTCATAGCTAAAGCTGTCAGATTCGACTTGGGGAGTCCACAACAGCTTGTACACCAGTAAGCTCAAAAATTTATGGATGAAATCTACTGCTCTGTTAACGTTAAACATGGGAGCTCATCCTAACATTCTCTAATCTTACGAAAGGATTAGCCGGTCGGTGGCCGATCAAGCTTCGCATCAGTTTTTGTACTTTTTAAACATCTCAATATCCGTCTGCGGGCCGAAATTTTATTCGGCGTTATCAACGGTTAGGAGCAAGAATTAAATAACGTAGGATAGTTGTCTCGGCTGTCCATGGTCAAGCAGGATGCCTAACCTACAAAACTTGGGTTTTATTTAATCCTCATTCCTTACCTAGCGTAAGCAGGACGGTGATGACTTCATCGGCACAGCAACCGGAGAGTTTTGAACAGCAGGTGCTGAAGCGGCTCGACACCCTGAGCGGCGATGTAGAGCAGTGGCGAACCGAATCCGGGCGACTGGCTAACGATGTAGAGGTCAGCAACGCTCGGTTTAAGAAATGGGACCGGCGGCTATGGGGGCTGACGCTGGGCCTGATTAGCACGGCCTGGACGGCGATCTTGGCGGCGGCAGCGGTGGTCATCACTCGGATTCTATCGGGGGAGTGAGCGAGTGCTTAATATCAAAACCTGCTTAACCTGCTGCTCGGCCAGGGATTGGGCCGCGGCTAAGGTGGAGCGCCAAAAACCAGTTGGTTGCTAAAACCGTAACCTCTGATAGGTTCCTTAGGGTTCTTTGATACATTTTTGAATGAGTCGATTCTGATCTCGGCTCAGCATGAGGTGTGAGAGTAATTTAGCTATGACCAAACCTGTTTTTTCGGCCCTAATGGGCCTCGGCCTGACCCTAACTACCCTGGGCAGCTTAAGCGCGCCGGGGCTAGAGGCCCAAGCTGAAACCGAACCCACCTGGCACAACTGCCTGACCCGTGAGGTGTTTACCCCCGAGAAGCGAGCCTGGTGCGATCGCTGGCAAACCCTGCAAAACGGCACCTACATCATCCCCACCGGGTTTGAAGCGACCCCAGCGTACACCACCGTTACCCTAGAAAATGGGGAGTACGAGCAGGTCGACGGCCAGCTGCTGGTTTCCCTGGCGAACGAGCCGGGGTGGCTGACCTTTGGCGACATCAACGGCGACGGCAAAGACGATGCCGCCGTTATCTTCGGCGTTGTGCAGGGGGGTGGCACCGCTCTAGTTACCTACCTGACCGCCGTTATGGATATCGATGGCGACGCCCAGGCGCTAAACCCCGTGGCCCTGGGCGATCGGATTCTGCTCAACGCCCCCATGACCATCGACAATAGCCGCATAAACGTGCCGCAGCTGACCCAAACCGAGGTGATCAACCGCGCCTTTGTAACCGACGGCGGCACCCTCAGCGAATTGGCCCAGCTGCCCACCCCTGAGCGGGTACCGGGGGGCGTGCCCGACGGCACCGTGGTGTTCTCCCAAACCTCTAGCTATGCGGTGCGGGTGTTTACCCAGGGGGGGCAGCCCCGCATTAACCTATTTAACAAAGCCACCGGCCTGGCCGAGCTCACCGCCGCCACCGCCATTGCCGAGTCATCGGTGGAAGGCAATAGCTTTACCCATGCTGGCTCCGGGGGCGAACCCTCGGTGCGGGTGCAGGTGGCTAACTCAGGGGAGCAAACCCTTGAAGTGAACGACAACGTACTGCAAGATTCCGCCCAGGTGACCGGCACCGTCACCTACTTGCCCCGCATTGCCATGCCTCCCAACGCCGTGCTGGAGGTCACCCTGGCGGACGTCAGCCGAGCTGATGCCCCCGCCATCGTGCTGGCCTCCCAGGGCATTATTTTTGGCGATCGGCAGGTGCCGATTCCCTTTGCCCTCACCTATGACCCGAAGCAAATTGACCCCCGTTTTACCTATGTTGTGCAGGCCCGCATCGTGGTAGACGGGCAGCTGCGGTTTATCAGCACCACCAGCAACCCGGTGATTACCCGTGGTAACCCCACCCAGGTGGAAATTGTGGTTGATCAGGTCAACTAAGGCAATTTCTCGGAAAGAAGATACCCGATACAAACAGACTTTTGGGCTGGGCTCCCGCGCAGACGGAAATGTCAGCCTAAGGCCAGGTGCCCATGGGGTGTCTTCTTTTGCAGAAATCGCCTCAGCCAGCGACCACCATTCAGCGCTTTGGCCGGGAATATCGCTTATTGCCCCGCTCAAAAAAGCTTCTAAACGGCAGGCGAGACGGGGTTTCGCGAATTTGCCGACTGAACTGGCGAATGGGCTCTGGTAATTCCAGCACCTTGGGTTCGCCGCCAGGGGTCTTCCACCAGGCGGACATTACCCCAGCGGCCAGACCGGCTACAGCGCCAAAGAAAATGCTCGGCAAGACCCCATAGCCCAGCAGCAAAAACGTAAACAGAGAGACCAGCCAAATCCTTAGCGCAGTCGGAATGATTTTATCGACCACCGATCGCTCCCCAAACGGTAACCCCTATGCCCCAACTATAGCGGCTATTTGCTGGGGCATATCGGCGGTGGTGTCGATGGTGCTGAGGCAGGCCTGCTCCGCCGCCGTAAACGGCTCCATGTGCTGCTGTTGAAGCACGGCCACCGTGGCATCGGCAATATCCCCCGAACGGTGGCGCACCCTAGCTTCGAGTATTTCCGGAGGAGCCGTGCAGTGCAGGATGCGGAGGCCCAGACTGGCCGCTTTGGCCTGTTCTAGGACGGCCTGGCGGCAGCTCTGGCGGTCGTACTTGGCATCTAAAATCACCGAAAACCCGGCCTGGGCCAAACCGATCCCCAATGCGAGCAGACGATCGTAGGTTTTCTGGCTCATTTCAGGGGTGTAGAGGCTCTGGTCGCCGCGCTCTTCCAGGGGTACTCCGGCCAGGTGTTTGCGCACCGCGTCAGAGCGAATGTGAATGCCGTTAATGTGCCCGGCCAGCTCACGGGCGGTGGTCGATTTGCCCGACCCCGATAGCCCCGCCATCAGGTAAAGTCGCCCGGTTTGGGGCTTAACCACCAACCAGGCCAGCCGGTAGTAGGCGGCGGCGGTAGCAGCGGCGGCGGCCCTAGCGTCGCTATCGACCGCCGGGTCGTTGAGTAAAAATGAGGTCACCTTGGCTCGCACGTAGGCCTGGCGGCTAACGTACAGCGGCAGCAATGCCAGCCCCTCCCAGTCGCCGGTTTGCTCGATGTAGTGGTTCAGAAAAGCCGTAGCCAGGGGCTGGCAATCCTTAGCCAGCAAATCCATCACCACGAACCCGATGTCGTACATCACATCGACGTAGCGAAAGGGCTCGTTGAACTCGATGCAGTCGAACAGGTAAAGCTGATTTTGCCAGTAGCAAATATTGTTCAGATGCAGGTCGCCATGACCGGCGCGAATCCAGTTTTGCTCGACCCGCTGGCGAAACCGGTCGCCCTGGGTGTCAAAGAACGTATCGGTGTAGGCTTTGGTTTCGTCAAACTGCGTCTGGGTCTGGGGGCCACCAATAAACTCCAGGGTTTGCGCGTAGTTTTCGTCAAAGGCCTGGCGAATCTGGCTGACCTCCCCAAAGGTGCGGATGTAGTCGTTGGTTTCCGCCTTAAGGTGAAAGTCTGCCACGGCTGTGGCCAGGTCATGTATTAGTGCTGCAGTCAATTTTCCCCGCTGGTACAGGGCGCTGAGCAGGGTCTCCTGGGGAAACTGCACCATTTTGACGGCGTATTCCACCGCCGAGCTGTCATCCGCCGGGCCACCGCCAAGATGATAGCGATCGCCGCTTTGCTCAATCGTCACCACTTCCAGGTACAGCGGCGCGGCCCCCCGCTGGTTGAGGCGCAGCTCTTCCTGGCAAAAGTGCCGTCGTTTTTCCAGGCTCGAGTAGTCTAAAAACCCAAAGTTAACCGGCTTTTTGAGCTTATAGGCATAGTCGCCGGTGAGCAGCACGTAGGACACGTGGGTCTGCATCAGACGAATGGGTTCAATCACCGCATGGGGATAGAACCCTGGCTGCTGCATTTGCTGAATTAGCGCCGGTAGAGCCGGATCGGCCATGGACGTTACCTGTGAATATGGTTTGGCAGACCTACCCCGGCCCCTCCGGGGTGGGATTCTTCATAGCCGCTTCCCCTCCTGTTCGAGTTACCCACAGAACCGAGTGGATGAGCCTCGCCACCGGAAAAGTGTAGTTTGCAGATTCACCCAAACCCGTCAAACCGTTTACTCAGCCGCCGCATCAGCCGTTTCGCCATCGGCCTTGCGAGTTTGCAGTACCGTAGCAATGGTCTGGGTTTGATCACCAGCAACCACGGCCCCGGCAGGCAAAATCAGGTCAGCCACGGTGAGGGAATCTCCCACCGCGAGGGCCGAAACATCCACATCGATGCTTTCGGGAATGTCTACGGCCTTACACTTCACGGTTACTTCGTTCACCTCGGTATTGAGCACGCCGCCGCCGTCTCTGACCCCGGCGGGCTCACCCACGAAGTTGAGGACAACCCCCACCTCCACTGCATCCTGGGCCGATACCGCAAAAAAGCTGAGGTGGTAGACCAGGTTTTTCCAGGGGTGAGACTGCACTTCTCGCAACAACGCCTTGCCGTTCCAGGCTAGGTCTGGAATGGCAAGGCCGATCATGGTGTTATTGACGGCGGCTTTGCGTAGCAGCATGTCAGCGGATTTTTGCTCAACGGTCAACGATATGGACTCGGTGCCCTGGTGGCCGTAAAGCACCGCAGGCAACAGCCCCTCCCGGCGCAGGGCGTTGGGTTTGGCTTTAGCGTCGCGTGGCTTACACTCAATTGAAAGTTCCATGGAAAAATTTCCCCCGTTAGTTAAAAGTTTAGAACAAAACAAATCTCACCCGGTCTAGGCCCCTGGCGTATCGCCATTCTCGTAGAGCAGCGCCCGCTTGGGGCCATGGATGGGGTCTTCGACGATGATGGTCTGATCCCGACTGGCCCCCAGCGACACAATGGCAATGGGAACCTCCATCAGCTCTGCCAAAAACTTAAGGTAGTCCAGGGCGGCCTTGGGCAAATCCCCCAGGGAACGGCAGTGGTCGGTGGGCTGCTTCCACCCCGGCAGGGTTTTGTAGATGGGCTGACAGCGGGCAAAGGTATAGGCGCTGCCGGGCAGTTCCTCGCACCGGCTGCCGTCTAGATCGTAGGCGACACAGACCTTGATTTCATCCACCTCATCCAGAACGTCGAGTTTAGTAATCGCCAAACAGTCTAGCCCGTTAATGCGTACCGCATAGCGACCGATGACGGCATCAAACCAGCCGCAGCGCCGCTGCCGCCCGGTGGTGGTGCCAAACTCGGCTCCTCGGGTGCCCAGGTGTTCTCCAATGTCGTCGGTTAGCTCTGTGGGAAAGGGGCCTTCCCCAACCCGCGTGGTATAGGCTTTGGCGACACCGATGACCCGGTCGATCACCGTGGGGCCAATGCCGGTGCCAATGCAGGCCCCCCCGGCCACCGGGTTAGAGGAGGTAACGTAGGGATAGGTACCGTGGTCGAGATCGAGCAGGGTGCCCTGGGCTCCCTCAAACAGCACGTTTTTACGCTGGCGAATCGCCTTGTAAACGTGCAGAGAGCTGTCGATAATATGGGGCCGCAGGCGCTCGGCGTAGTGGATGTACTCATCCATCACCGCCGCCGGGTCAAGGGGGGCCAGGTCGTAGAGCTTTTCGAGAATGCCGTTCTTATATTGAATCGTCCATTCAATTTGCTCCCGCAGCTTGGCATAGTCCATTAAATCTACAATGCGGATGCCGATCCGCTCGGATTTATCCGCATAGGTGGGGCCGATGCCGCGCTTGGTGGTGCCAATTTTGTTCGTGCCCCGGCGCTCCTCTGCTGCCTGGTCGATCAGCCGGTGGTAGGGCATGGTGACATGGGCCGCGTTCGAGATAAACAGGTTTTTGGAGGAAATCCCCAGCTCATCGAGCTTGTCGAGTTCCTCAATCAGCGCTTTGGGGTCGATGACGGTGCCGCTACCGATCACGCACTCGGTTTCGGGATACAAAATACCGGACGGAATCAGGTGCAGCTTGAAGGTCTGATCCTTAACTACCACCGTGTGACCGGCGTTGACCCCGCCCTGGTAGCGCACCACCAGATCCGCTGAACGGCTCAGCAAATCGGTAATCTTGCCCTTTCCTTCGTCGCCCCACTGGGCCCCAATTACTACAACGTTTGCCAAGGGAATTCAGACTCTTAAGTTCACGCAAACTTCCATTATCGTTAGGTAAAGGTAAATGTGTCAACTCTAGTTTTAATACCCACGTTGCTACACCGCCTCAATCAGTCGTACCATCGCCATCGTGGCAAAATCTCGGCGGGCGGGCAGGTCGGGGGAAAATTCATGACCGCTCGGCGGCTGGGGAAGGGCAATGCCTAGGGTCGCCATTTGCTCGATCTCGGCCTGAGCGCCATGGGTGTCAATATCGGTAAAGGTCGGGCCGGGGGGCGCAGTGGCGCTGGGGTTAGGTTGAGCCCCAGGGTTTTGGCTGACTGCAACGGTGAGCGCCTGAGCCATTACCGTCATCAGTTCGGCCCTGGTCAGGTCGTTTTTGGGGTGAAACAGCCCGGTAGACGGATCTCCACCCAGAAGGCCAGCCTCCGCCACGGCTTTGATTTGGGGCGCAAACCGGCTGCTGACGGGTACATCCCTAAAGGGATCCTGAGTGATGGAGTCGGGTAGCGTGATCGCATCTGGAGCCTTGGCCATCGCCTTTAAGGCGGCTACCACCATAGCGGCCACCTGCTCGCGACTGATGGACTCAGCCGGATAGAAGCGGTCATCCCCCTGGGTGGTAACCAACTGATACTGATCGACCGCGCGCTGAATCTCGGCGCTGTAGGGGCTATCGGCCAGATCTACAAACTTGCCCTGGCCAGGGGCTACCCCCGGCTGCGCATAGGGGGCCTCGATCAGGTGGACGGCGGTCGCGACGGCATAGTCGCGGTAGGCGGGGGTGTCGGGGGCAAACCGGGTGGGCGCATCGGCATCCAGGGGCCGGGCCAGACCAACGGTGCCCATGGCGTTGATCATGGCGGCCGCCCAGTGATCGCTAGACAGGTCGTCAAAGGTGTAGGGTTGGTTCGGGTCGGCGGCAATGAGCTGCTCAATGGGCTGGTTGGGTTTGCCGCCATCGACCCGCGCAGCATATTGCAGGGTCTGATGGGCCATGGCGATCAGCTGCGCCCGGCTGAGCGGTGCTTCGGGGTTGAACCGACCCTGGGGATCGCCGGCAATCATGCCCGCCTGCTTGGCCAGGTAGAGACGGGAGGCGCTCCAGCGGTTTAGATCGACATCGGCAAAGGGGGGCTGGGTGAGGTGGTCGGGAATGACCACCGCGTCTTTATTCACGACCCTGTGCTTAAGGGCATCCACCAGCATAGCGACGGCCTGCTCGCGGCTGACCGGCGAGCGGGGCTTAAAGCTGCCGTCTTCGTACCCGGCCACCAGCTTGTACTGGGTGGCCGCCCGGCCAATTTCGGCGGCGTAGGGGCTGCCCTTTAGGTCAGTGAAGAGGGTAGGCTGGGGCGGCTGGGCAACACGGGTCTGGGCGAACTGGGTCTCGACCAGGCGCACCATGGCGGCGGTGGCAAAGTTGCGCCGAGCCGGCAAGTCGGGCTGAAAGGCGGTGCCGGTTTCGTTATAGGGGGTAGCAATGCCGACTTGCCCCAGGGCAGACAGCATGTCGTGCCCGGGGTGACCAGCCGGGATATCGGTAAAGCCGGGGGGTGACCGGCGCGGGGCTTTGATGGCCTCGGTCAGGGGAATGTCCTGGCCGACGTTGGCTTTTACCAGAAACTCCAGCCCGCGATGGATCATGGCCATCAGCTGCCCCCGGCTGAGCTTGTCGAGGGGGCGAAAGTAGCCGTCTGGGTCGCCACTGACCAATCCAGCTTGCTTCGCAAACTGAATTTTAATCGCGTTACGACCGGCGGTGACATCCTCAAACGGCGGCGGATCACTAAGGGCCGCAGGTAACTGAAGAGCCTCCCGATCGGTGACTAAAATTTGTAAGGCGGTAACCAGCATGGCCACGGCCTGTTCGCGACTTACGGCCTCGGTGGGATGAAAAGTCTGATCATCGTAGCCGGTGGCCAGACCATACTGGTTGGCGGCCCGAATGATGTCTTCTTTGTAGGGATCGTGGCCAATATCGGAAAACACGCTGGCCTGGCCCAGGCGTGGCGTGGCCCCCGGCACCCCGGCCCGGGGCACCTCCACCAGTCGTACCAGCACGGCGGCGGTGTAGTCTCGCCGGGCGACGGCGTCGGGGTTAAAGGTCGTAGCGGATTCCGGGCGAGGGCTGGCGATGCCGTAGGCGGCCAGGGCCCGCACCATAGGTTCGCCCCAGTGGCCAGCTAAATCGGAAAACGCCACCCCGGTAGCCACGGGCTCAATCACATCAATCGGGGCAGTCTGGGGGCCGTAGTTGGCTTCCACTACTACCTGTAGGCCGTTATGCACCATGGCCATCAGCTCGGCCCGACTGAGGGGGGCATCGGGGTAAACCTTTTGGTCGTCGTCGCCAAAAATAATTCCCACCTGCTGGGCAAAGTAAAACTGAGGAGCGCTTTTATGGCTGGGGGGTACGTCCGCAAAGGGGGCGGTGGCCACGGCGGCGGGGATTGTGATCGCCCCTCTGCTTACGATCATTTGCTCGATCGCGTTGACCAGCATGGTCAGGCCCTGGTCGCGGGTCACCCCCTCGGCGGGGCGGTAGGTGCCGTCTGGGTAGCCCGCCACCAGCCCGTAGGTGGTCACCGCCTTGAGGATATCGGCCTGGTAGGGGTTGCCGCTAATATCCGAAAACGAGTCGGGAGCCGCCGCCTGAACCAACCCAGGGGTCGGTTTGGCTAGCCCCGCCCCCTGGGGCCGCCTGAACGCCTGCCCCGCCGAGGTTGAGGGCGGCGCAATCAGGGGCTGCGTGAGGTCAGCCTGGTCGCTGGGGCCACAGCGGTTGTCTAAAAAAATCGACACGTCACTGGCCAGGGTGTGGTCAAGGGCGGAGGCATCCCAGGTGGTGGCGATGCGGTGGCCCATGCAGTAGACGTAGTGCATGGTGTTGTTGGCCCTGGGCTCAGCTTCGACCTCGTGCCAGTAGGCATAGTCGTTGCCGATTACCCGCTCAAACAGGCGGCTGGCAATTTCGCGGTTATAGATAAAGTGGTCGTAGCGGGGGTCTACCTTAGAAAAAATAATCTTCAGGGCAATGCAGAGATTGCTGCGATAAATGCCAATAATGCCCGTGGTCTGCACCGGAAACAGCCCCCGCAGATAGCTTGCCCCATAGACGTAGAGGTCGGTCTGGTTGTCGGGGTTGGGCTGGTGGTGCTGGGCGGGGCCCAGGTAAGACTGCACCACCGCCGGGGCCTGGCCAAGGAGAGACTGGGTTGCAACAATGCTCATAACTTGCACTTGACGTATTGTGAGTGAACTAGGCGGTAGTGGCAGCTAGTGAACTAGGATAGTCTCGCCGTGGGTTAAGGACGAGGGCTGGAAGCTAAAAGTTTAAACCCCAGGGGCAAAGTCAGGCCGCTTCACCCTCTATCCGCCCAATCCTCTATCCGCCCAATCCTCTATACACCCAGAGTTATACCAGCTCAGGGAAAACGCGATCGCCATCCGACGACCTCGGATTGCCCCCCACCTAGCCCTACCATGGGCCGTCCACAACCAGCCCTTCCGAGCGGGCCTGGGGTACAGTTTAAGTTCTGTAACGGTTAATGGACGATTCACCGCAGTGGCAAACTTTCAGGCCTTTTTAGAGCAGCTTCACGACAACCTTAAGGCTGTCTCCGACGGTCGCCTGGCCTCCTACATTCCAGAGCTGACCAAGGCTAACCCCGACTGGTTTGGCATCAGCCTGATTACCCTTGATGGCCGCACCTTTGAGGTGGGGGACGTAGCCCAAAAGTTTACCATCCAGTCGATTTCTAAAGTCTTTACCTATGGCATGGTGCTCGAAGACTATGGCCGCGAAAACCTGCTCAAAAAGGTCGGTGTCGAGCCCACCGGCGACCCGTTTAACTCCCTCATTCGCCTAGATGAAAACTCTAAACGCCCCGAGAACCCCATGGTTAATGCCGGGGCCATTGCCACTACCAGCCTGATCACCGGCCACACCCCCGCCGAACGCCTCAACCGCCTGTTAGCCATGTTTCAGCGCTATATGGGCCATGAGGTGTTTCTGGACGTGTCTACCTTCATGTCCGAGCGCTCCACCGGCCACCGTAATCGGGCCATGGCCCACCTGATGCTCAACTTCGGCATGATCGACCAGCACATTGACGAGGCGCTAGATCTCTATTTTCAGCAGTGTGCCGTCCTGGTTACTACCCATGACCTGGCCCTAATGGCCGCTACTCTGGCTAACCAGGGTCTTAACCCCCTCACGGGCGAGCGGGCGGTGGGGGCTGAGCATGTCCGCGACCTGCTCAGCGTTATGTACACCTGCGGCATGTATAACTTTGCCGGCGAGTGGGCCTTTCGGGTGGGCATTCCCGCTAAGAGCGGCGTGTCGGGAGGAATCTTGGCGGTGGTGCCAAACCTGGCGGGCATCGCTGTGTTTTCGCCGCTGCTCGATGAGCGGGGCAACAGCGTGCGCGGCCTGAAAGTGTTTGAGGCTCTTTCCCAGGAGTTTGGCTTTCACCTGTTTGACCTATCCCTGGGGCGTTGCCGGTTTACGGAAGCCATTAGCGGATGAGATAACCCGTAAATCAACAGTATGGCATCGGTCTAGAGGAATACTTTTGCCCAGGTTTGTCGCCTTCATTTACTCCATTTGGGAGATGAGGCTAGGCGGTTGGAGTTGTTAGGGTGGCCAGAGTGTTTTTGATGCCTACGGGCTGTGATTGCAACCGCCAGAGCCAACAGTGATGCTGTGGCCGCCGCGGTCTCGACTCCCGGCATGACCTTCTGAAACTAAAGGACTTTAAATCGTGTCTGTTAATTTATTTTCCAGTCCCAAGCGCCTGGCGGTCGGCATTCTAGCTGCCGGAGCCGCCTTTACCCTGGCCGCCTGTGGTCCGTCCTCCGATAACGCTGCCGATACCACTACCCAGGATCCAGCGGCTGTGGAAGATCCTACCGCGACCGGGGCTCCAGTGGGCGAGGACCCCATGGCAGAGGATCCCACGGCAACGGAAGCCGGTACCGTGGTTGATGTTGCGGCCGAAAATTCAGACTTCAGCACCTTCGTGGAAGTCGTAGAGGCCGCTGGGCTGACCGAAACCCTGACTTCTACCGGCCCGGTGACCGTTTTTGCCCCCACCAACGCAGCGTTTGAAGCTTTACCTGAAGGCACCCTAGACGAGCTGCTGCTGCCCGAAAATCAAGCAACACTACAGCAGATCCTGGTCTACCACGTTTTGCAACAGGAAGTACCCTCTGCCCAGGCTACAGCCGGTGAGGTGCAAACCGCTGCCGGTGCTCCCCTGGAAATCATGGTAGACGAGGCAACTGGCGAAATCATGGTGAACAACGCCAGGGTGGTTGAGCCCGACATTCAGGCCAGCAACGGCTTAATTCACGGGGTTGATCAGGTGATTCTGCCCCCCGATGTGACGCTCTAAGCGCTGAAGACAGGGTTCTGTAGAGCGCTTCGCTGAATGGATAGCGCTTTTCGGTATAGGCGGGAACTCATTGATGGCTCAAGTTAGCTAAAATGGGCTCCTGCTTTCATTCACACTCACGTTTGCTATAGTACTCGATTACCCATTGTAGTATCGCCGAATTATCGGCAGATGTTCAAATCTACCGATTACGGCATAAATTTGCTAGTAGCTGGCTATGGCACAGCGCTTATTAATTGTTTTCCAATATTTTGAAAAATCTAAAAGCCTTTAGGAATTGACTTCTGCATGCTTGCTTTGAGGCTCTTCAAACAGCTGACCTAAACAAATCATGAGATCACGCCCAGGAGCGCTTCCTCAGCAAATTCTTAGCCTATTCTAAGCCTTGAATTGGTTGGCATCTTAATCATGAGTTTAAGTCAAGGCGTCATGTCTAATCTGCATTTTTTGATTTAAATCTACTTCGGTGATCGGTCTCGAGTAAGACCTTCAACTTTTTGGGGAAATAGCGTAGTTACATTACTAATAGGATCTATCCATGCTCAAACAAATTCCTTGGAATTGTCTGCATTGGCTTGGCTTTTCAGGGTTTGTAGTCATTGCCCTAAACGGGTGCGCTCTAGAACGACAATCCTCTACCCAAGAGCTCTCACCTGAAGTCGACAATTCTACAACCGGCTCAACCCCAGAGCCCGTTCCAGCACTCTCCACTCCAAAGGAGTTTGCGCCCTCAGCGGAAGATTATTTTAGAGTAGAAACCGTTGTTGAAGGGCTAGAAGTTCCCTGGTCGATTGAGTTTTTGCCGGACGGATCGATGTTAGTGGCTGAGCAGCCTGGGCGACTGCGAAGGATCCGAGACGGGCAACTTGATCCTCAACCAGTTGCTGGATTACCGGCCATATTGTCCCGGGGTGAGGGTGGATTAATGGATATTGCCCTCCATCCTGAGTTCGACGAAAATCAATGGCTTTATCTCTCTTACACTGTTAATGGAGAGGGAGGGGATCTGCGCACCCGTGTCTCCCGGTTTCGCCTAACCGACCAAGGATTAATCGACCAACTCGACATCTTTGCCGGTGTTCCCGGAACGGCAGGGGCAACTCATTTTGGCTCACGCCTCGCGTTTGGATCGGATAGTACGCTCTACGTTACGTTGGGAGAACGTGGGGATCCAAATCGGGCTCAAGACTTGCAAAATCTCAACGGCAAAACGCTTCGGCTTAATGACGATGGCACCATTCCTGACGATAATCCCTACGTTGGCCGGAGTGACGCGCGTCCTGAGATCTTTTCTTTTGGCCATCGCAACGCTCAAGGAATTGCGATTCAGCCCGGAACTGGGTTAGTGTTTCAAACAGAACATGGCCCGTCTGGATATGACGGGCCGCAGGGGGGAGATGAAATTAATATAGTAGAAGCAGGGAAAAACTATGGCTGGCCCAATATCAGCTATAATCAACAGGCACCAGGGCAATTGCCGCCATTAATTCTCTACGACGAAGCGCTTGCCCCAGCTGGGGCAACCTTCTATACGGGAGAGGCTTTTCCCCAATGGCAAAATGATTTCTTCTTTGCTAACTTGCGAGATCAATCCTTAATTCGTGTTGTTTTAAATGGCTTTGAAGTTGTCGGGCAAGAAAAACTCTTGCACCGACAATACGGGCGATTGCGGGATGTGAAACATGGCCCAGATGATTTTTTATATATCGCCACCTCTGATAATGACACCTATGGTGCAGGTCGAGTAGGGGGCGATCGCATTATTCGCCTGGTACCAAATTGACCAGAGGTCCAGTCAACAATCATAAAAGTAGCCCTTGAAGTAACTATCCCTTAACTCAAAGGATGGGTCAAAAACGCAAACTCTTCCACCACCTGGCCACCGATCAAGTGCTCTTGAATAATCCGCTCAATTACCGCTGGAGTGGCGCTGTGGTACCACACTCCGTCGGGGTAGATCAGCAAAATTGGCCCCCGCAGGCAGACCCGCAGGCAGTTGGCCTTGGTGCGAAATACCGAGGCGGGGCGCTCGGCGGTGGGGCGATCCAGATTCAGTTCTTTAAGGCGCTTTTTGAGGTAGTCCCAGGCGACCAGACCGGCGGCTTGGTCGCAGCACTTGGGCTTGGTCTGGTCGGCACATAAAAAAATGTGGCGCTGAATGGTGTTTAGGCCCAATACCCCGACGCAAGATTCCAGGGCGAGCTGGGCCTCAGCCTCAGGAACGCTAGCCATGATCAACGGCGGGCGCGTCCGCCTCCCCCGTGGATGACTCCGCTACGGCGGGGGGGGAGCCGTTGGCATCAAGGGGAACCGGGCGAATGCGGCGAATCGGCAGGTTGGCGATCAGCGCCGTCATGCGCTGATCGTTTTCGAGGGTAAACTCCAGATGCTCTTGGTCAAGCTCGACGTAGCGCGAGACGACGGCCAAAATTTCCTGGCGCATTTTCTCCACCACATCGGGGGTAAGGTCGGCGCGGTCGTGGGCCAGCACAAACTGCAGCCGCTGCTTCACCGCATCCCGGCTAGAGGGGGTGCGGTGGCGGTTAAAGAGCTTATCTAAAAGTTCACTGAGCATCGGCACGGGTAGGAAAAGGTGACATCCAAAATGTCGGTAGGCACCGACGGGCAAACGGCAAGGAGCCCTCAACTGCGCAAAAACCGCCGCAGACGGCTAAACAAATCATCGTGGGTGGCGGTGAGGTCGAGCAGGGGCACGTCCTCCCCAATCAGGCGGCGGGCGATGTTGCTGAAGGCCACCCCGGCCAGGGAAAGCTGCTGATCGAGCACCAGCGGCTCGCCCCGATTGGCCGACACAATCACCCGCTCGTCGTCGGGGACGACCCCCAGCAGCGGTACCGCCAGAATATCTAGCACGTCGCGCACCGACATCATCTGCTCTTCTTGCACCATGGCGGGCTTGAGCCGGTTGACCAGCAACCGGGCATTGCGAATGTCGTTGGCTTCTAGCAGCCCAACCACCCGGTCGGCATCGCGGACGGCGGAAATTTCAGGGGTGGTGACCACGATGGCTTCCTTGGCGGGGGCAATGGCGTTTTGAAAGCCCATCTCAATCCCCGCTGGGCAGTCGATAATCACAATGTCGTGGTTGGCCCCTAGCCCCGCCACCAGCGCCTTCATCTGGTCGGGGGTAATGGCTTCTTTATTGCGGTTTTGGGCGGCCGCCAGCATCGACAAATTGGGCTGGCGCTTGTCTTTGACCAGGGCTTTTTCAACGGAGCAATCCCCCGCCAGCACGTCGAGGGCGGTGTAGACAATGCGATTTTCTAGCCCCAATAGCAGATCGAGGTTGCGCAGCCCAAAGTCGGCATCAATTACCACAACCCGTTGATTGCGCTGGGCCAGGGCCATACCCAAATTGGCGGTGCAGGTAGTTTTACCCACCCCGCCCTTGCCGGAGGTCATTACAATAACGCGCGTCATGGAGAAACCCAACCTGCTAACGATTAACGTTATACCGTCTAAATGTACCGCTCAACCTAAGAAAAAATGAACCAAGCTGTGAACCTGCTCTTAAATTAAACCGTACCCGGCGGCAAGAAATTAAGCTCCCAGCCCCTGGGCCGGGTTCAAGTGCTGCCGCGCAAAGTCCTGGGCAACGGCGATGCGGATGGCGTTGGCGCCAATGTAGGCCACCTCTGGCCAGTATTCGGCGGGGGGCGCATCGGGGGGACGGGCCACTAAATCGGCAATCCGCAGCTGGGTAGGCTGCATATGCAGTGTCATGATCCGAGCACTCCGATTGCCCGCTGACCCGGCGTGGGCCATGCCCCGCAACCGTCCCCAAACCAGAATATCGCCCTCGGCCACCAGGGAGCTGCCGGGGTTGGTGTCGCCTAAGACCACAATGGTGCCAGGGTGGCGAATCTCGATCCCCGACCGCACGGTGGTTTGGAGGTAAAGCGGCTCCTCCAGGGGCTGCCCCGGCGGCGGTGGCGGCACCAGGTGGGTCACCTCGGCTGGCTGGTCAACGGAATATCCAGCGGTGACAGCCGCCAGGGCGGTTTGGCGGCGGCTAGTCAAGATTCGCCGGATATCGAGCTGGGCCTCGGCCACCACCTCTTCGAGCGCCTGGAGCTGGCGCACATCGAGCAGCCGATCCCCAGCCATCACATGTACCACCGTATGGGGCTGCCAGAAGCGCTCGCCGGCCTCCAGCCGCTGTTTGAGCTGCTGCAACAACTCGGCCCAGGATAGGGCGCCGGTCTCAGGATCGGGCTCCGGCGGCAGCTTCAGAGCCAGAAAACCATCCTCACCCTTGAGCCGAATTTGAGTACGGGGATCTACCCCTGGGGCCGGGGTTGAGGGTGGCGCGGTCACCGCCGTAGGGGTAGAAACGTCAGAATCCATAGGGAACAGGGGGCCACAAGTGGTTCACGGCTGAAAATTCTAATCCTGCCATAGTAGACCAAAGTCACTCCGGTGATCTTTTCGGATTCCCCCTTGTCGTTTAGCGGGGCGGGTTGGTTATGATGGTCTAAGTTTCACTACGGCGTTGGTGACTACCAACAATGTTTTACGATCTATACTTCTTCTGAACGGGAACTCAGTGTGTCGGCGGCAGTAAACCGGGCCTAGACCCGGAAACTTAAAGCCAGACGCCAGGGTACCCACCTGGTTAATCCAGGTCGAAGACTGAGGTAAGACGGCGCTGCGGTGAAACCCTTGATTTTCCCCCGTTGATGTCTGTATAGATGTGGACGGGGGAAAATTTTTAGGTAAAGGTTGGCCCTAGCCCCGATCATGGGTTCGCCCTACCGTTACCGTTACGTCGCTACCCTGGGGATGTCTGGGGTAGCTAGCTAGTTTTTTTATAAATGGTTTGAGCTATTGAGCCCAGCTGATTTTCCCGCTACGGTTGTTCGCTTAGATAATGGGTTAACGCTCATCCATCAGGAGATTTCGGCCACCCCGGTGGTGGTGGCCGATGTTTGGGTGCGGGCCGGGGCCATGGTCGAGCCAGCGGAGTGGGCCGGTATGGCTCATTTTCTTGAGCATATGATTTTCAAGGGTACCGAGCAGCTGGCCCCCGGCATTTTTGACTACGCCATCGAAACCCAGGGAGGCATGACCAACGCGGCTACTAGCCACGACTATGCCCACTTCTTTATGACCATTGCCGCCGAGCGGTTGCCCGACACCCTGCCCTACCTGGCGGATCTGCTGCTGCATGCGGCGATTCCCGCCGTCGAGTTTGGGCGTGAGCGGCAGGTGGTGCTAGAAGAAATTCTCCAGGCCCAGGATGACCCCGACTGGCTTGGTTTCCAGGCCATGTCGGAGGTAGTGTACCAGAATCATCCCTACGGTCGCCCGGTGCTGGGCACCGCCGATATTTTGCAGCAGCGCTCTCCAGAAGAAATGCGCTGTTTTCACCAGGCCCACTACCAGCCCCAGAACATGACCGTGGTGATCACCGGCGGCATTCCCCTGGAGCCCGCCACTGCCATGGTTAATCAGGCATTTCAGGCATTTCCGGCCCCGCCCCCCTGCCCCCCGGCGGCTCCGGCTCCCCTACCCCGGCCCCAGGGGGTACATCGGGAAACCCTACACCTGCCGCGTCTAGAGCAGGCCCGGCTATGCCTGGCCTGGCTGGGGCCAGGCATTGATGATTTAGAGGCCGCCTACGGCCTGGACTTGATTTCGGCCCTGCTAGCCGAGGGGCGATCCTCCCGGCTGGTGCGCGAGCTGCGAGAAGATCGCCAGCTGGTGCAGGACATTACCGCTGGGTTCTCCCTGCAGCGAGACTGTAGCCTGTTTACGATCCAGGCCTGGCTGGAGGAAGACGCCATTGACCGGGTGGAGGCGATTGTTTGCGATCGCCTCAGCGAGCTAGCCGCTAAGCCCATTGCCGAGGCCGAGCTCAGCCGAGCCAAGCGCCTGTTGTGCAACGACTACGCCTTTTCTACCGAGGCTCCGGGGCAAATCGCCGGGCTATATGGCTACTACGGCACCATTACCGACCCCGCCCGCTGTCTCACCTATGTGCCGACCATCCAGCGGTACAACGAGGCCCGCCTGCGGCAGCTCGCCAGCCAATACCTCACGCCGCTGCGCTACACCTCCACCATTCTGCGCCCGGCCTAGGGCGGCATTGCCCTGGGCAGACTATAGTTGAACTGATTTATGTTGAACTGATTTACGTTGTTCTAAATAGTGTTATTGCCCCTGTGACTGCCTCCCTCCTCTCCGCTCCTCGTCTTCACCGCACGGTTTTAACCAATGGTCTAACGGTGCTGGCCCTTGAGAATCCTGTGGCTGATATCGTCTCAGCGCGGCTGTTCATCCGCGCTGGCAACGCCCTGGAAACCCCGCCAGAGGCCGGGCTGGTAAGCTTTTTGATGGGGCTGCTAACCAAGGGCACCCAAACCCAGTCGTCGATGGCCATTGCCGAGGCGGTCGAATCTGTGGGGGCGAGCCTGGGCACCGATGCCGCCGCCGACTACAGCGTGATTAGTCTTAAAACCGTCTCCGCCGACTTTGCTGAAATTTTTGCCCTAGCCGCCTCCCTGCTGCGCCAGCCCAGCTTCCCCGAGGCTGAGATTGACCTCGAACGACGGCTTACTCTGCAGCAAATTCGCTCTATGCAGGAGCAGCCCTTTACGGTGGCCTTTAACCAGCTGCGCCAGGACATGTACGGCAGTCATCCCTACGCCCTGTCTAGCCTGGGCACCGAAGCCAGCGTCTCAGCCCTGAGCCAGGAACGGCTGTTTGCCTTTCACCAGCAGCACTTTCGCCCCGACAACGTAGTGGTTACGGTAGTGGGCCGAATTACCCCCGCAGCGGCGGTGGAGCAGGTGCAGCAAACCCTGGGCGATTGGCCCGCCCCGGCGGTCTCCCGACTAGAGCTGACGTTTCCGCCGGTTTCGCCCCCTGGCCATTTCTCCGTAGTGCCCCAGGATACAAACCAGGCCATTGTGATGGTGGGCTACCCCGCCGCCCCGGTGCAGCACCCCGCCTATGCCGCCCTGAAGCTACTCAACACCTACCTGGGCAATGGCCTCTCTAGCCGCCTGTTTGTGGAGCTGCGCGAAAAGCGGGGGCTGGCCTACGACGTGTCGGCCTTTTACCCCACCCGGCTGGGCCTATCGCAGTTTGTGGCCTACATGGGCACCGCCCCCCCAAACGCCGCCACCGCCCTAGAGGGGCTGCGGTTTGAGGTCGAGCGCCTGCGGGAGACGCCGCTCTCAGAGGACAACCTCCAGGCCGCCAAGAACAAGCTACTGGGGCAATATGCCCTGGGCAAGCAGACCAACGCCCAAATGGCCCAGCTGCTCGGCTGGTACGAAATTTTAGGGCTGGGCATCGAGTTTGACCAGCAGTTTCCGGCCCTGGTGGCGGCGGTCACCGCCAGCGATGCCGTCGTCGCCGCCCAGGAATTTTTCCAGCAGCCCTCCGTTTCGCTGCTCGGGCCTGAAGACGCGGTACGCCCCCTGGCGGCCGCCTACGCCTAACCCGGAGTGCCCGTCATGGCCGCCTTTGCCATCCCCGCCGATCGTCCCCACCGCTGGCTGGTGCAGGTATGCCAGCATCGCTCCTGCCTGCGCAACCGCTCAGGGGAAGTGCTAGAAGCCTTTCGACGGCATCAGTCGGCCCGTATTTGGGTGGCCGAAAGCGCCTGTCTGGGCCAGTGCAGCGCCGGGCCGACGGTCATAGTTACCCCCGGCCCCACCTGGTATTGTCAGGTCTGTCCTGAGGATGTATCGCCGATTGTCTCCCAGCATTTAGACGGCGGGAAGCCGTTTCAAGAACGGCTGCACCCGCGTTTTCATCCACCTGGCTAAGGGGATGGGAGGGAAAAATCGAGGTATGGCCAAACTAGCAAAGACACCCCATGTTCTACGCTGCTCAGCGGACGACTGGCGAATGGATAACAGGCAGATGGACTGAGAAGACACTGCCCTGCCCTATCTCACTTTTGACGGTGATATGGCCCGATTGAGGACATCATCATCGTGTCGGTGATCATGCTGCTGTTTTTGATGAACTATCGCACAGCGATCATTACCCTCAGCGCCATTCCCCTCTCGCTGTTGATTGGTCTGATGTTCATGAAAGCCTTTGGTCTGGGCATCAACACCATGACCCTGGGCGGGTTGGTGGTGGCCATTGGCTCGGTGGTGGATGACTCGATTGTGGATATGGAGAACTGCTATCGCGGTCTGCGCACTAACCAGGCCCAGGGTAATCCCAAGCATCCCTTTCAGGTGGTCTACGACACCTCGGTGGAAGTGCGGCTGGCGGTAATTTTTCCACGGTGATTATCGTGGTGGTGTCTGCGCCAATCTTTAGTTTGACCGGGGTAGAAGGGCGCATTTTTGCGCCGATGGGCTTGGCCTATTTGCTCTCGATCGCCGCCTCTACCCTGGTCGCAATGACCCTATCACCTGCGCTCTGTGCCATTTTACTAGACTTTATCGGAAATAGGAGAAAAATTGCTGTGGGTCAGCATCTCCCCCGG
>DAIUJR010000015.1:0-91171 GCA_036848635.1 Nodosilinea sp. CTOTU7336 | reverse complement strand
CCTGGTCTCTGCTCCTGCTATTGATTCTACAGGCTCAATTTCC
Organism: Nodosilinea sp. CTOTU7336; assembly: GCA_036848635.1. Classification (GTDB taxonomy): domain Bacteria; phylum Cyanobacteriota; class Cyanobacteriia; order Phormidesmidales; family Phormidesmidaceae; genus Nodosilinea. The sequence goes on along the minus strand of DAIUJR010000015.1, from coordinate 91,128 downwards.
GATAAGGTTTACCGATAGAAAAGATGGCCACTGGCACCTTATTTGTTGGCGAGTCCCTAAGACTCACCAACAATTGCAAAACCATCGACCAAGTAAGGCTATTGAACCGCCTCCAAACCCCGCCGCTCGGCCACCCGCAGCTTGGCGGAGCGCGATCGCGGGTTTTGGGATAGCTCATCGGCGGTGGCGATCACCGGCTTTTTGGTAATTACCGTCAGCTCTGGGGCTGCTTTGAAGGCGTGCTTGACCAGGCGATCTTCCAAACTATGAAAGCTAATGATCACCAGCCGCCCCCCCGGCACTAGCCAGTGGGGGGCTTTGTGCAGCAGGGTTTCTAGCACCTCTAGCTCCTGGTTAACCGCAATTCTTAGCGCCTGAAAGGTGCGAGTAGCCGGGTGAATGCGGCCATAGCGATATTTTTGGGGCACACACTGGGCCACCGCCTCGGCCAGCTCGGTGGTGGTTTGAAAGGGGCGCTGGGCTAGAATTTTGCGGGCAATGCGGCGCGACAGGCGTTCTTCGCCGTAGGTGTAGATCAGATTGGCGAGGTCAGTTTCGCCCCAATAGTTAACGATTTCGGCGGCGGTGAGGGGCTGGCGCAGGTCCATGCGCATGTCGAGGGGGGCGGTGTGGCGAAAGCTGAAGCCCCGTTCAGGAATATCAAACTGGGCCGAGCTAACCCCCAGGTCGGCCAAAATGCCGCTGAATTCGGGCTCACCGGGGCTAAACTCCGCAAAGTTGCCGTGCCAGAAGCGAACTCGCCCGCCAAACTCGGCCAGGCGGGCGTGGGCGGTGGCGATCGCCGCCTCGTCTTGATCCACCGCCACCAGCTGAACGGTGGGGTCGGCCTCCAGCAGCAGGCGGCTATGGCCGCCGCCGCCCACCGTGGCGTCTAGATACAGCCCGCCAGGTTGAACGTTGAGCCCGGTCATTACCGCCTCGGGCAGCACCGGCACATGATGAAACTCTGTCTCTACCATTAGCTAAAGTAAAGGCCCCATCCGTCGCAAATGTCAGCGATCCACATTAAGATACTCAAAGATATTGATACCCTGCCCTCAACGCTGACTCCTAGGTGGCCCCTATGTCAATCATTGAAACTAAAACAGAACCCATGGTGCTCAACATGGGGCCGCATCATCCCTCCATGCACGGGGTACTGCGCCTGATTGTCACCCTAGATGGCGAAGATGTGATCGACTGCGAGCCGGTGATTGGCTACCTGCACCGGGGCATGGAAAAAATTGCCGAGAGCCGCACCAACGTCATGTTTGTGCCCTACGTCAGCCGTTGGGACTACGCCGCCGGTATGTTTAATGAGGCGATTACCGTAAATGCCCCGGAAAAGCTGGCCGATATTGAGGTACCCAAGCGGGCCAGCTACATTCGCGTCATCATGCTGGAGCTGAACCGGATTGCCAACCACCTACTCTGGCTGGGCCCCTTTTTGGCCGATGTCGGGGCTCAAACCCCGTTCTTCTACATCTTCCGCGAGCGGGAGATGATCTACGACCTGTGGGAGGCCGCCACGGGCATGCGCCTGATCAACAACAACTATTTTCGCATTGGCGGGGTGGCCGCCGACCTGCCCTACGGCTGGCTGGACAAGTGCCTGGACTTCTGCGACTACTTTTTGCCCAAGGTCGATGAGTACGAGAAGCTGATCACCAACAACCCCATCTTTCGCCGCCGGATTGAGGGCATCGGCACCATCACCCGCGACGAAGCGATTTCCTGGGGGCTGTCGGGGCCAATGCTACGCGCCTCTGGGGTGAAGTGGGATCTGCGCAAGGTCGATCACTACGAGTGCTACGACGACTTCGACTGGGATATTCAGTACGAAACCGCCGGCGACTGTATGGCGCGTTACCAGGTGCGAATTCGGGAAATGCGAGAGTCGGTCAAAATCATCAACCAGGCCTGTCAAAAAATTCCCGGTGGCCCGTTTGAGAACCTGGAGGCCAAGCGCATGTCTGGCGGGCCCAAGTCAGAGTGGAACGGCTTTGACTACCAGTTCATCGGCAAAAAAATTGCCCCCACCTTCAAAATCCCTGCCGGTGAGCACTACGTGCGCCTAGAGAGTGGCAAGGGCGAGCTCGGGGTCTTCATCATGGGGAATGACAACGTCTTTCCCTGGCGGTTTAAGGTACGTGCCGCCGACTTCAACAACCTGCAAATTTTGCCCCACCTGCTGAAGGGCATGAAGGTCGCCGACATCATGGCGATTTTAGGCAGTATCGACATCATTATGGGATCGGTGGATCGGTAGACGGGTAGTACGGAGACTTAGCGTATTCCAGGGAATAAGTCATCCATGGCCAGGCTATCCCTCACCCAGTTTTGGGAGAGGGACTTTAAGACTGGCCTCCCCTGCTCCCTAACTTGGGAGCGGGGGATTAAGGGGGAGAGGGCCATCAGTTGGATGATTTATTCCCTAGAATGCTCTTAGACTACATTCCCCCGATCTCCTGACATAGCGCCAAGGTGTTTACCGACAGACCGCTTGCAGTAGGGCCATAATCTGCCCGTTGGTGGCCTCCAGGCTGAACTGGCTCTGGGCATAGGCCTGTGCAGCCCTGGCGACCTGGCCAGTCACCACGGGAGATTGACTGGTCTCAACAATCAGCCTTGCCAATTGCTGTGGATCTCCTGGGGGGCACAGCCAGCCCGTGGTACCGTGCTCCACCAGTTCTAGCGCTCCCCCGGCCGCCGCCGCGATCACGGGTTTGCCGCTCAGCATCGCTTCCACAATCACTCGGCCAAAGGGCTCTGGGGCGGTGGAGGTGTGAACCACCAGATCACAAGCCTGCATTACGTCAGGGATGTCCGAGCGAAATCCCAGAAAATGCACCCGAGCGGTCAGGTTCAGCTCGGTCACCAGTCGGCGCAGGTGGGTCACGTAGTCATCTTCCCCAAATAGAGCGTCACCCACCAGCAGCGCCACCACCGACTCAGGGCAGTGAACGAGGGCATTAATCAACACGTCCTGCCCCTTCCAGGGGGAAAGACGACTGAAGTGCCCAACCACCGTCTGATTCGCTAGGCCCAGGCTCTGACGCAGGCGTTGGATCGTCTCGGCGTTCACTGAGTAACCTTCAGGGCAAAAGCCGTTATATACCCGGTGGACGGTATCGGAGCGGCCCCCCGCTGCAATCAGCGCGGCTTGACTGGCCTCGGAGTTAGCGATCACCAAAGCTGCCCGGTTGGCCAGGGTCACCATCAGGTGGCGGTTGGTGGCGCTAAAGTGGTCGGCAGAAATAATGTCGTGGAGGTGATACACCAGGGGTCGCCCGCTGAGCTGACTCGCAACCGCCCCCACCACCAAAGCCTTAGGGGTATTGGCATAAATCACATCGTAGGCGTTGGCCAGCCGCGTAACGGTGCCGATCAAAGGAACAAGCTGGTTCAGGCTGGCCAATCCAGCCCGCAGCCCACTGTCTTTGCGCACCTGGATACCCTGGTGCGCCAGCACCTGAACCGGAATCTGCCGTTGGCGTAGATAGTCCGGAAAATCCCCTGCGCCAAACACCCCCACCAGACTGGTGGCCCGCACCGGCTGGGCAATGTCGGCCAGGCAGAGTTCCGCACCGCCAAGTTTGCCGCTCTGGTCAAGGAATAGAATGCGCATGGGCTTAATGAGAGCGTGATTATAGGGGAGGATTTCGGGTTTCGGGTGTTGGGTTTCGGGTGTTGGGTTTCGGCTATAACCTGATACCTGATACCCAGTGCCTGATATCCAGTACCTGATACCCAGCACCTAAAATCCAACACCTAAGACCTTTTTCGCAGTAGAACCTGGTTAACCCGTTGGGCCATCTCCGGCCAGCTAAACCCGCTTGCGTAGGCGCGGCAGGCATCCCTGCCGGGCAGGGGAATCTGGCCCGTGAGAATTTCTCCCAGGGCGCTGGCTAGGGACTCGGCACTAGGGGATTCGGTAATCAGCTGGGGCGAAAAATCGGCAATCACCTCCGGCATACCGCCGACAGGGGTGCAAAGGGCCGGGGTACCGCTGGCCAACGACTCTAGCAGCACCAGGCCAAACCCCTCTAGGGCCTGGCTGGGAATGACCGTCAAATCGGCGGCCTGGTAGGCGATCGGGAGCTGCTGGTCGGGCAAAAAGCCCAAAAATTTAACGTGGGAACTTAGGCCCAGCGTCTTGGTTCGCTGTTCAAGCTCTTCCCGCAGGGGGCCTTTGCCCGCAATGGCCAACCACAGCTGGGGATGATTGCCCTTGAGCTGGCCCAGGGCCGTGAGCAGGGGATCAATGCCCATGCGCCGAACCAGGCGGCGGGGGGTGAAGAGAATAAAGCGATCGGCGGGCCAGTTGATGGCGCGGCGGGCTTCTAGTCGCGACAGGCTGGGCCGGAATTGTTGGGTATCTACCCCGCCGGGGATGACGTGGATTTTTTCCCAGGGAATGGCATATTCCTGGTGCAGAACTTGGCCAAAGGCTTTGCTAAGCACGATGAAGCGATCGCAGCGCCGATATACCCGCTGCTCCATCCGCCGCTTCAGCCAAACCCCAAGCTTCCCATCCCCTTCCTGCTGGCTTTCCATCGCCCAGGGGCCATGAAACGTAAAGGTCACCGGCACGTTAGGGGGCAGGTTAGGCAGCACCGCCAGGCCGTAAAGGGCAAAGTGAAGGTTGACGGCCTCTACCGGGCTAGATTTTAACCCCCGGCTGTGACGGTTGGCGGCATAGAGCCTAGACCACAGCCCCGCCTGGGGGGCGGCCAGGTTGTGGAGGCGAAGGCCGGGGATCTCACTTTGGGGAGGCAGGCCAATACCGTATAGGTCAATATTCTTCTGGTCGCTGGCCAGGGCGGTAACCAGTTCGTAGATATAGCGATCTAAGCCGCCGGGCTGGTGGGGAAACCAGTGGTTGCCAATGACGGCGAGCTGCGCACGGGACGGCATAGATGAGGCTTCTTGAGGGGCGCTAGGGCTGGGATTAGCCACAGCCAGTATAAGCGCTGGCTGTGGAGGGGGGAAGGGGGCCGAACCGTCTTGCAGCGCAAAACGTCAGCTTGTGAAGATTTGGTACCGCGCTGTGGGATAACCTCAGCCTTGGGTTGACTGACAAAAGTTTCTTGCCTAGGTTGGGTTGAGGTGACGTAGCTGGCTTCCCGCCGGGTAACCCAACACCAGCAACGGTTTCGTTGGGTTACGCTAGCGCTAACTAGGCTAAATCGAGAACTAATCATTAGTTTCTGCAATAGCCAACCGTAGACCTAATGTTATAAGAGCGGCACCAGTTAAACGCTCTAGCCAATGTGAAAAAGACAAAATGCAGCTTAACACAACTGACTAAGCCTCTTGCGATGACTCGTCCTCAAGCGCTCACTTGGGAATGCGCCTCAATGGTTTAGCCACCTAGATTAAGGTAGAACCCTGGCTGCCTGACACAACGCCGAAAACCCTTGATATCTCTTAGGTTGGGTGGCGCGCTAGCAGAACCCAACCAGCTCTAAGCCCTCGGCGAGTGTTGGGTTTCGCTTCGCTGCACCCAACCTACAGCAAAGATGTGTCAGGCAATCAGGGTAGAACCTCACAGCAGCATTCCAGCGCAGAGCGCTGGCGCGAGGGGAACGCTTAATCCGTCACGATATGGCTAGAAAACAGGTAAATTCGTTGGGTCTCCAGATGATCTAAGAGATCCGATGGCCTGGTATCGTCGTCCGTAGCTGGAAGACTGCGGTGGAACACCTGACGATCCAGGCCGACCTGGAGGCCGCCGAACGGATCGGCAACCCCGGCGATTAGAAACGCCAGCTGCTCCACATCGGGCCAGGTAACCAGCTGATCGAGAATGGTAACCACGGCCTGGCGCTGGGGCAGATCGGTCTGGCGATACCAGTCAGCGGGTACAGCATTGGGGATATCCAACCCCAGGTGCACAATCAGGTGGGGCTGGCTAAACAGGGCCGAGGCTAGGGGCCGCGCCTCCTCTTGCAGTAGTAGCCCCTGCGCTTGGGCAAGGTGGCGCAGCTTTTCCAGGTTGTGGTAGCGATTTTCCACCGAGAGGTGCCCGGCCTGCCAGTGGATGGCTACGCTGACCAGGTAGGTTTGCACCATCAGGTGGCCCAGCTTTTGGGCCTTGGTAGCCAGGTAGTTGGAATTATAGGTAGTTGCCTCAATAATCAGCGGCACCCGCGACACCATCTCCAGGTCATAGCCCTTCAGCCCGGCGATTTTGCGGGGGTTGTTGGTGATCAGGCAAAACTGCTTCACCCCAATATCGTTGAGAATTTGAGCGCCAATGCCGTAGTTGCGCTGATCCACCGGCAGACCCAGCTTCTCGTTGGCCTCCACCGTGTCCAGGCCCATATCCTGAAGAGAGTAGGCTTTGAGCTTATTTACCAAGCCAATGCCTCGCCCTTCCTGCCGCAGATAGACCACCACCCCACGGCCTGCCGACTCAATCATCTTTAGAGCCGCCTGGAGCTGCATGCGACAGTCGCAGCGTAGGGAGCCAAAGGCATCCCCGGTCAGGCATTCGGAGTGCACCCGCACCATCACTGAAGTGTCGGTAAAGGTGGCAGGGTCGCCCTTGACCAAGGCCACATGCTCAGAGTCATCCAGCAAATTACGGTAGGCATAAATTTGAAAGCGGCCAAACTGGGTCGGCATTTCGGCAACGGCTTCCCGCTGCACAAACCGCTCGTGCTGAAGCCGGTAGCTAATCAAGTCGGCAATGCTAATTAGCTTGAGGCCGAAGGTTTTGGCATAGTCAACCAGCTCCGGCAGCCGTGCCATCGAACCATCAGGGTTCTGAATTTCGCAAATCACCCCCGCCGGATACAGCCCGGCCAGGCGAGCCAGGTCTACTCCGGCTTCGGTGTGCCCGGCCCGCTTTAGCACCCCTCCCTGCTTGGCCCGCAGGGGAAAGATATGCCCCGGTCGGCGCAGGTCGCTGGGGCGGGCATTGGGGTGAATGGCGACCTGAATGGTACGCGCCCGGTCATCGGCGGAAATGCCCGTGGTCACCCCCCACGAGAGGGCCGCATCAATGCTGACGGTAAAGGCGGTTTGCTCATTTTCATCCTCGAAGGTGTTGTGGCTCACCATCAGGGGCAGGTCGAGTTCATCTAACCGTTCACCGGTCATGGCCAGGCAGATCAGCCCCCGGGCCTTGACCGCCATGAAGTTGATGATGTCGGGGGTGGCAAACTGGGCGGCGCAGATGACGTCGCCCTCGTTTTCACGGTTTTCGTCATCCACCACCACAATCGAGCGCCCGGCGGCGAGGTCATGCAGGGCCGATTCAATGGAGTCAAACTGAAACCCCGGCAGAGGGAGGAATTTCCCCGCACTTGGGGAAGGTGGGGGCATACCCGAATCTGGGTCAAACACGATGGTGGCTCGCCTGTTGAGGATACTGTTACCCTAGCTAAAATTTTAGCGCTGGGGGGAACTGGCAGGTGCCAGGTGCCAGGTGCCAGGTGCCAGGTGGTAGGTGTTGAACTACTCTTGCCACCTGGCATCCGAAACCGCCAACCGCCAACCCCTAACCGCCAACCCAAAACCTCTCTCAGGAGTTAGATGACAAAATCTAGGGCTTTGTCGAACATTTCAAACGGCAATGTTGGTTTAGTATTACATTGCTTCGTCTATCCAGCGATCTCGACTCTGCGGATCGCTAGCCATATTCCCAGCCGCTGTTTCATTCCCCAAGACAACTACGATCATGAGCGAGTCATCGGCAGAGAAAATTTCGGTAGGTATTGTGGGCGCATCCGGCTACGGTGGGGTGCAGCTAGTGCGCTTGCTGACGCACCACCCGGCAGTGGAGTTGGCTTACCTGGGCGGCGACAGCAGTGCCGGGCAGCCCTACGCCGATATTTACCCGCATCTGATCGGCAATGTCTCCTTAGAGGTGGAGGCGGTGGATTTGGACGTGATTGCTCGTCGCTGCCAGGTGGTGTTTTTGTCGCTGCCCAACGGCCTGGCCTGCAAAATGGCCCCCACCCTGCTGGGGCAAGGCTGCCGGGTGCTCGATCTATCCGCCGACTACCGGTTTGAAAACCTGGCCACCTATGAGTCTTGGTACGGCGTAGAGCGAACGGATCGCGACGTGGCCGCCGAGGCGGTGTATGGGCTGCCCGAGCTGTTTCGCGATCGCATCCAAACCGCCCGTCTAATTGGCTGCCCTGGCTGTTACCCCACCGCCAGCCTGCTGGGCATTGCCCCGCTGCTGAAGCAGGGGCTAGCCCAGCCCGAAACGTTAATTATCGATGCCAAGTCTGGCACGTCGGGGGGCGGGCGGGTGGCCAAAACCGGCATGCTGCTGGCCGAGGCCAGCAATTCTCTGGGGGCCTACGGGGTGGCCCGCCATCGCCATACCCCAGAAATTGAGCAAATTTGCTCTCACCTGGCCTCCCAGGAGGTCACCGTGCAGTTTACCCCCCACCTGATTCCCATGGTGCGGGGCATTTTGGCCACCATCTACGCCAACCTCAGGGATCCGGGCCTGGTGCGAGATGACCTGATTACCATTTACAACGCCTTTTACCGGGCTTCCCCCTGGGTGACGGTGCTGCCCAAGGGGGTGTATCCCCAAACCAAGTGGGCCTGGGGCACTAACCGCTGCTACATCGGTCTGGAGGCCGACCCCCGCACCGGGCGCATTATTGTGATGTCAGCGATTGATAACCTGATGAAGGGCCAGGCCGCCCAGGCGGTGCAGTGCCTGAATTTAATGATGGGGCTGGATGAATCCCTCGGGTTACCGACCACCACCTACTATCCCTAAGGATGATCGCCACCAGCTTAGAAAACCTCTCTGCACGAGTGATCCCCAGCGATATCAAGGGTCAGTTTGGCTGAGATTCGGGCTAGAAAATGAGCGACGATGTACTACCGATCAGCCTACCTAGCGGCCCTTAGCCGCGACAATGTTTGGGGCAATCTGACTGGCTGCCGCTGATTCTCTAGGATGACGCAGCTAGATGGTAACCTACAAAATACTAAGCTATGGCCAAAAGACCCAGACCCCTGCTGCTAAAATTAGCGATATAAATGTTTTCTAGTTAACAGTATTATTTAACTTTCGCTCTCGAAAAATTGTCGTCGTTGCCATAGTCGAGCGAAGTCGAGCGAAATTGCCAAAACTATCCTAAGGTTTTTCTGTCTCGTCGGTTCTCCTTGCCTGTTTGCTAATGCAATCTAGCCCTAGCCATCCTCTAGCTTCTGTTGCCATGACCACCCCTGTTTCTGCCCAAAGCGATGTTCTCGTGCGCCGCGTTTCTGGGGCCTATGCCCTGATTGATAGCCTCAGACAGCATGGGGTAGAGCACATTTTTGGCTACCCCGGCGGGGCGATTCTGCCCATTTACGACGAGCTGTACCGGGCCGAAGCGGCGGGGGGCATTTCCCATATTTTGGTGCGCCACGAGCAGGGGGCGGCCCACGCGGCCGATGGCTATGCCAGGGCAACAGGGAAGGTTGGGGTGTGCTTTGGCACCTCGGGGCCAGGGGCGACTAACCTGGTCACCGGCATTGCCACCGCCCAGATGGATTCGATACCCATGGTGGTGATTACGGGCCAGGTGCCCCGGGCTGCTATCGGCAGCGATGCCTTTCAGGAAACCGACATCTACGGCATTACCCTGCCGATTGTGAAGCACTCCTACGTGGCGCGGGAGCCAAAGCAAATTCCCCACATCGTGGCGGAGGCGTTTTACATTGCCCAAACCGGGCGACCTGGCCCGGTGCTGGTCGATATTCCTAAGGACGTGGGGCTGGAGGAGTTTGACTACCAGCCGGTTAGCCCTGGCCAGGTCAACCTGCCGGGCTACAAGCCCACCTTCAAGGGCAACCCCCGCCAAATTAACCACGCCATTCGGCTGATTCGCCAGAGCGAGCGTCCCCTCCTATATATCGGGGGCGGGGCGATTACCGCCAACGCCCACCGCGAGGTGCTGCACCTGGCTGAGTACTTTCAAATTCCGGTCACCACCACCCTGATGGGCAAGGGTGCCTTTGACGAGCACCACCCCCTGGCGGTGGGGATGCTGGGCATGCATGGCACCGCCTATGCCAACTTTGCGGTTAGCGAGTGCGACCTGCTGATTGCCGTAGGGGCACGCTTCGACGACCGTGTAACGGGCAAGCTGGATGAGTTTGCCTCCCGTGCCCAGGTCATCCACATCGACATTGACCCGGCGGAGGTGGGCAAAAACCGTACCCCCCAGGTGCCCATCGTGGGGGATGTCAGGCAGGTGCTGATCAACCTGCTGAGTCGTCTGGAAGACGAAAATCAGCCCCCGCCCCTGAATCAAACCCTGGCCTGGCGCGAGCGGGTGGCCCGCTGGCGGCGTGACTACCCGCTGGTGGTACCCACCTACCCCGATGTGCTGTCGCCCCAGCAGGTGATCACCGAGCTCGCCACCCAGGCCCCCCATGCCTACTACACCACCGATGTGGGCCAGCACCAAATGTGGGCCGCCCAGTTCCTTAAAAACGGCCCCCGCCAGTGGATTTCGAGCGCTGGCCTGGGCACCATGGGCTTTGGCATGCCCGCCGCCATGGGGGTGCAGGTGGCCCTGCCGGATCACACCGTGATCTGCATTAGCGGCGACGCCAGTTTTCAAATGAACCTGCAGGAACTCGGCACCCTGGCCCAGTACGACATTGCCGTCAAAACCGTGATTATCAACAACGGTTGGCAGGGCATGGTGCGCCAGTGGCAGCAGGCTTTTTATGGAGAGCGCTACTCGTCCTCCAATATGCAGGTGGGCATGCCCGATTTTGAGCTACTGGCCCAGGCCTATGGGGTCAAGGGCATGGTGGTGAACGAGCCCCACCAGCTGACCACCGCCGTAGCCACCATGCTGGCCCACCCTGGCCCGGTGCTGATGGACGTACGGGTGCGGCGGGACGAAAACTGCTACCCCATGGTGGCCCCCGGCAAGGGCAACCATCAAATGCTGGGGCTCCCCGAAGTAGCCGACCAGGGCAGCCTAGAACCCACCCAGTGCCTCAGCTGTGGACACCAAAATGAAAGCCTCAGTCGCTTCTGTTCCCAGTGCGGCACCAAGCTCTAGGGGTTTTTCGGTGACAATGGCGCAATCTTTTTAGAATGCAGTATCCTAACCACAGTTATCTGTGTGGTGTGGGTTATCTATGTCTGCTGCGCTTAAGTCTTACGTTCCTCGTCCGCTTCGTCCTCAGTCTACCGCAGCAGAGGCCGAGCCATTGCCCTTCCAGCCGCAGAGTTTGACTCCGGCTCCCGACCAGGGGGCCGGGGTGGAGCGGCTAGGGCAGCTGCGATCGCTTCCCACCCCGACCCCCAGCCGCACGCTGGCCACCCTGACTAATTTTCACCTGGTGTCGTCGGTGTTAGCCACCGCCCTGGTGGGGCTAGCGCTAGCCAGCTACGGGGCCTCGGTATACGTCGATCGCCAGCTCAGCCAGGCGACCCAACGGCTAAACCAGCTCCAGCGCAGCGAACAACAGCTCACCACCGTCAACGAAGTGCTGAAAAGCCATATGGCCGAGCAGGCCGAGGCTCCAGACACCGCGCTACAGCCCCCCACCCCCGGCAACGTGATCTTTCTCCAGCCCGCCCCAGGCCAGCCGATGGCCCCAGCGGTACGCTCACCTTCCCGGCGGTTCCCCTGGCCTGGAGTTGATGCTCCTTTGGGCTACTAGCTAAACCGTTGACGAAGCTAACGCTCGTCAGCGCGGCTTAACCTCGGTGTAGAACGTCGGTATAGATCCTGGCGATCTAACCTCCTCCAACTATTGACCTTGCCCATGGCTAGCCCCGCTTTTCCGCCCCTTACCCGCCGTCGCAAGCGCCCTCGACCGTCAGTGGTGGTGGCGCCGTTACCCGCTGTTAGCAAATGGCGACCCGTGATCGTGTGGGCGCTGCTGATGCTGGCCATAGTCGGTTTGGGCGGGCGATTAGCCTGGCTGCAACTGGTACAGGGCGATACCCTGGCCCAGCGGGCCCAGCAGCAGCATGTTGTCCCCACTGCGCCCCAGCCCCTGCGCTACCCCATTGTCGATCGCCAGGGCAACGTACTGGCCGTCGATCGTATGGTTTATACCCTGTATGGCCATCCGAAGCTGTTTAAGCAGTCTCCCACCCAGGTAGCCGCTGCCCTCAGCCCGATTTTGGCCACCCCTGACCTAGAGCTGCTCAGCCAGCTCAGCCGCCAGCCTACCGGGGTGCGAGTAGCAGATGGCGTCACCGCAGAGGTGGCGGATCGGATTCGGGGCCTGCGGCTCGATGGTCTAGAGCTGATTCCCCAGCCCCAGCGGTTTTATCCACAGCAGGAGCTGTTTGCGCCCATTGTTGGCTTTGTCAATTTGGAGGGCAAGGCCCAGGCCGGGCTAGAAATCGCCCAGCAGGATAAACTCCTGCGGCCGGTGGTGGATGATGGGGATGATACAGCGGAATCGACTGCCCCCACCGCAGATCCCGCCGCCACGGCCCCAGCCAGCCTGCGCCTAACCCTTGACAGCCGCCTACAACGCATTGCCCAGCAAGCGCTTCAGACCGTCGTGACGCGCCACCAGGCTAAGCGGGGCACCGTGATGGTGATGGAGGTTAACACAGGGGAAATGCTGGCCCTGGCCACCGTACCCACCTACGACCCAAACCGCTACTTTGAGGCTGACATCAGCGCTTTTAAGAACTGGGCAATTAGTGACCTGTACGAGCCCGGTTCTACCTTCAAGCCCCTTAATGTCGCGATCGCCTTAGACAATCAGGCCATTACCCCCGACGAGTTAGTCAGCGACAGCGGTCGCATGCAGTTTGGTGAATGGCTGATCAAAAACCATGATTACGCTACCGCCGGAGGCCGAGGGCCAATTTCTATTACCGACGTGCTGAGGTATTCCAGCAACGTGGGTATGGTGCGAATTATGCAAAAGCTGTCCGCCGAAACCTATTTCGACTGGCTGCAAAAGCTCAATTTAAGTCAGCCAACGGGCATCGATCTGCCCGCTGAAGCCGAAGGCCATATGAAAAACCGGGATCAGTTCATTCGCAGTAAAGTAGAGCTGGCCACCACCTCCTTCGGTCAGGGTTTTTCTGTCACGCCGATTAAGATGCTTCAGATCGAGGCCACTCTGGCCAACGGCGGTAAGCTAGTCACCCCCCACGTGATTCGCGACATGGTAGCCGCCGATGGCACCTCGCTGTGGACCCCGGAGCGCCCCGCCCCCCGGTCAGTCTTTTCGCCCCAAACCAGCCAGCAGGTGCTGGAAATGATGGCAGCGGTGGTAGCCACCGGCACCGGTAGCCCGGCCCAGGTGCCCGGCTATCGCATCGCAGGCAAAACTGGCACGGCCCAAAAAGCCAACCCCACCGGGGGCTATGGCCGGGGACGCATTACTAGCTTTGTGGGCATTTTGCCGGTGCAGGCCCCCCGCTACGTGGTGCTGGCCGTCATCGACGAACCCCAGGGGGATAACGCCTACGGCTCAACGGTCGCCGCCCCTCTGGTTAAACAGGTGATTGAGTCCCTGGTAGTGTTGGAGAGTATGCCCCCCGACCCGGCTGAACCCGCCGCCCCCTAGGGGTTAAAAATAGCTTGCTCAAGCTGCTGCAGAGCGACTTCCAGGTCGTCATTAACAATTTGCACATCAAATTCTGGGGCGGCCTCGATTTCTACCAGGGCGCGGGCCAGCCGCCGTTCGATGGCGTCGTCGGCGTCTTTACCCCGCTGGCGAATACGGTGTTCTAGCTCGGCTAAAGAGGGGGGCAACACAAACAGCTGTAGCGCATGGGGGAAGGTTTCGCGCACCTGCCGGGCCCCCTCCAGCTCGATTTCTAAAACCACCCAGTTGCCCCCTTCGATCTGCTTCAGCACGGGCTCCTTTGGGGTGCCGTAGCAGTTGCCGGCAAACTCGGCCCACTCCAGCAAGTCGCCCCGCTCAACCATGGCCCGAAACTGCTCTGGGCTGACAAAGTAATAGTCCCGCCCCTCTACCTCCCCAGCACGAGGGGCGCGGGTGGTGGCTGACACCGATACCTGTAGCGTCGGGTAGCGCTGCCGCAGGGCCTTCAGTAGGGTGCCTTTGCCCACGCCGCTGGGGCCAGTAAACACAATTAGTCGGCCCAGCTGGGGCGCAGTGGGGTCGATCCGCTGATCCCCAGCTGGGCATTGTGGATGGTCGAGCTGGGGAGGAAAGGGGGAGCTTACAGCCATGGGGTTGTGGAGAAAGAAAATCAAGGGAAAGGCTTTATTTTAGCTAAGCTTAACCACAATTCAAGCGGGTAAATCGCGGCCTAGTCGATGGTTTACGCTAGCTGGCCCTGGCTGGAAATAGTAAATTTCCAGCATATCAGCTCTCGCTGAGATCCAAGAACCGGCAACGCTAACCCAGGGTAAGATCGCTACAGCTCAAATCGCCCGTGGGCGGCTCGATGGGTACCACCAGGTGATCTGAGGCGTTATGCAGGGGGCGTCGTCAGGGTTACAGGTGGGCCATCAGCGGCCCTACCTGTAACCCTGGCAGCGGTGGGGATAGCCAAATTCACTTTGATTGCAAAGGTGTGACATCCGTGAAGCTAACCGACTGGATTAATTTCGCTTTACTTGGCATTGCCCTAGTAATCTTGTGGCAGTTTCGGCAGATTTTGCTGCTAATTTTTGCGGCTGTGGTCTTAACCATTGCCCTCAACGGCCTGGTGCGGCGGTTTACCCGCCTTTATGGCTGGCCCCGGAGTCGGGCCATGTTGGTTACCGGGGCGCTGGTGTTGCTAGGCGGGGTAATTTTTCTAGGGCTCATGCTCCCCTTGTTTGTCAGCCAGTTTCAGGAATTGCTGAAGCTAACGCCCCGGGGGTTTGAACAACTCGGCATTTGGTTTGAGCAGTTTCAAACGAGTCCTCCTGCCTGGTTTCCAGAGCAGGATCTAAGGTTTATGCCAGCTTTACCGGATCTACTGCGTCAGGTGGTTGCGGTCAGTACGGCGGTATTTGGAAATTTCCTGACGTTTTTCTCGGGCTCGGCGGTGATCGTGCTGCAGCTTTTACTGCTGGTGGTGCTCACCCTGATGCTGCTGGCCGACCCCCCGGCCTACCGGCGGCTGTTGCTGCGGTTGTTTCCGTCACACTATCGGCGGCGGGCCGATGAGATTTTGACCCAGTGCGAAACGGCGCTGATCTTTTGGATGGGGGCGGTTGCCCTGAATTCTATCTTTGTGGCTACCCTCAGCTTTACGGGGCTAATGCTGCTGGACGTGCCCTACGCCTTTGCCCATGCGGTGCTGGCCGGGCTGTTTAACTTCATCCCCAACCTGGGGCCAACCCTGAGCGCTGTGTTTCCTGTGTTTGTGGCGCTGCTGCTGTCACCCAGTAAGGCCCTGGCGGTGATTGCCCTCTACGTGGTCATTCAAAACCTGGAGAGCTACTGGTTTACACCGATGATCATGCAAAAACAGGTCTCTCTACTGCCGGCGGCAACGCTGATCTCCCAAATTTTCTTTGCCACCTTTTTAGGCCCCCTGGGGCTGGTTTTGGCTCTGCCCCTAGCGGTCATCAGCAAAACCTGGATTGAGGAAGCCTGGATTAAGGATGTTCTGGATGCCTCCACCCCGTCACCCCGCCAGGGCTAACTCACGGCGATCGCCCCGTTCCTGCGCTGGGTCGGGAAATGCCCCCTGCGGCCATCGCTGTTTGCCCGTGGCCCACCTGCTCATAACTGGTAGCCCGC
The DNA here is from genome assembly GCA_036848635.1 of Nodosilinea sp. CTOTU7336. Classification (GTDB taxonomy): domain Bacteria; phylum Cyanobacteriota; class Cyanobacteriia; order Phormidesmidales; family Phormidesmidaceae; genus Nodosilinea. The sequence goes on along the minus strand of DAIUJR010000015.1, from coordinate 75,456 downwards.
AGAATGGATCACAGGATGGATCAAACCTCTGGTTCCCAGGTGGCCTGGGCTTAACGCTGGCTATACTGAAAATAGCCCTGGAGCGTGGTATAAATACTCACTATGCTTGTGGCCCTAGACCATTCCCAGCCCGCTCTGGTGGATCCTGGAATCTACCGGAAGACCCTGAGTAGGGCGGCCTAGGCCGTTTGGGGGAGAGTGCGCCTGGGCAAATCAGCCAATCTTGTACGGCCGGGATTCACCATGTCTAAGCTAGTTTCAGTGATTATCCCTTGCTTCAACGCCGAGAAGTGGTTAGCTGAGGCCATTGAGAGCTGCCTGAAGCAAACCTATGCTCCCCTGGAAATTATCGTTGTCGACGACGGCTCCACGGATGGCAGTCTGGAGATAATCCGCCGCTTTGGGGAGAAAATTCGCTGGGTGAGCGGGCCTAACTGCGGCGGCAACCACGCCCGCAATCGGGGCTTTCAGCTTGCCCAGGGCGACTACATTCAGTTCCTAGATGCCGACGACTACCTGTATCCCGAAAAAATTGCCCGCCAGGTGCAGGCGCTAGACACCGAGGCCGGGGATTTTGTCTACGGCGATTGGCAATACCAGAACCACAAGTTTGGGGACCATGTGGTTCTAGGCGAGGTGCAGGTGGCAGGGGCGCAGGACGACCTGCTGGCCTCACTGTTGGGGCTATGGTGGGTGGCTACGGCCAGCCTGCTTTACCGCCGCGAGATCGTGACCCGCGCCGGCGGGTGGGATGAAACCCTACCGGCGGCTCAGGATCGAGACTTTTTGCTCTCAGTGGTGATGGCCGGGGGCCAGGCGATCTATCAGCCGGGGTGTGTTTCGGTTTATCGGCGCTACGGCAACGTTACGGTTTCGACGGTTTCCATGGCTCGATATGTGCAGAGCCATCTCAGGGTGCTGCAAAAAGCCGAGCATCGCCTTACCGCAGCCCAGCGGCACAGCAAAACCTATCGTCGGGCGCTGGCCCAGTCGCATTTTGCCCTGGCCCGGTTTGCGCTAAAAGATGATTTTTCTAAGTATTTAATCTGCTTAGAAAAAACCCTGACCCACTGCGCCGATTTCCAGGCCGAAAGGCAGTTGGCCATGGCCCCGGCCTTTCCTGAAACCGGGGTGATGACAGCGCTCTACCACTGGTTTCAGGCCCGGTTTGGCTTTCAAACCACCGAATCGCTGTTTCGGGGGGTGCTGCGGGTGAAGCTCAACTGGGACGCCTACTTTACGCGGCTGAAGGATGCAGTGCGCACCCGGCTGGATAAATCCTTAAGCTCGGGAATTTTCTGCTGAGGAGATTGCCAACCCAGAACTTAGGAGATTTCCAGCCCGGAACTTACTTCGTCATTCCTGTGCAGGCGGGAACCCAGTCCAAGAGTCTGGTCATATCGGGTCTCTTCTTTCCCAGAAATCGCCTGAATTGAAGGGATCAGACTAATCCCGAATTCTAGAAACCGAACGACAGCCGTGCCCATAGGGCTATCTCCGGTTGGTTTAGGACTCATAAAAAAGCAAGCTATCAATGACCATCTTTTTAGGGTCATGTAGATTGCGTCTACCCGTTGCAAAACCCGCTTTAATGTAGTACAAGTGAACCAATCTAGCTTACTCGCCCATGGTGGCCTTAATTTGATCCACAAATTCCTGGTGGTCAATGACCGGTTTGGAGATATAGCCATCGGCCCCGCTCTGGCTGAGAAAATTCTCCCGATCCCCCTCCATGGCGTGGGCGGTGACCAAAATAACGGGCAGACTGGCGGTATCGGGGTCGGCCTTGAGCAGCTGGGTAATCTTAATGCCGTCCATGGGCTTGCCCTGGTACATGCTGTGGGCCAGGGAGACATCCATCAAAATCACGTCGGCCTCGCCATTGCGGGCCATGGCGATGACTTCTTCCACGTCCTCCGTATGCTTAACGGCTAGCCCGCCGCGCTTGGTCAAGATCTTGGAAAACACCCGAGCGTTAACCAGGTCATCTTCGACTATCAAGACGGTTTTCATGGCGTGTGTCCACCCTATCCCCGGAGAGTATGTTAATAGAACGTAAGCGAGTGGTTGATGCGTCAGCCAGCCCAGGGGGTACCGGTAGGGTTTCCCCGCTTTGGGCCTGGCTAGGGCCTGATCCATGCGGGCCAGCCTTAACTAGAGGGCTAACTGGCCCAAAGACTTGCTATCCCCCTGTCGTTGCCTATAACTTACAGCATTGTCAAGCTTAAGCGATATCCTACTGCGGTAGGAATAGGCTCTTTTCCCGTCCTCGACACCAACATCGTTTTCCCAGACCGTTTAATATCACTCAGGATCCACGCCCATGGCCGACCAACTGAACATTCTTGCCGCCGGGCAGATTGTGCCCACCTCACTCCACACTGAGGTGCAGCGATCGTACCTGGAGTACGCCATGAGCGTGATTGTAGGTCGCGCCCTGCCCGACGTGCGAGACGGTCTCAAACCGGTGCACCGGCGTATTCTCTACGCCATGCACGAGCTGGGGCTGACCCCCGACCGCCCCTACCGCAAATGTGCCAGGGTGGTGGGCGACGTGCTGGGCAAATACCATCCCCACGGCGACCAGGCCGTATACGATGCCCTGGTGCGCATGGTGCAGACCTTTTCGAGCCGCTACCCGCTGCTGGATGGCCACGGCAACTTTGGCTCGGTTGATAACGACCCCCCCGCCGCCATGCGGTACACCGAAACCCGCCTGTCGCCCGTCAGCAACGAGGCCATGCTGGGGGATATCAGCGAAGCCCTGGTGGATTTCATCGACAACTTCGACAGCTCTCAGCAGGAGCCGGTGGTGCTGCCTACCCAGCTGCCTAACCTGTTGCTGAACGGCTGCTCGGGCATTGCCGTAGGCATGGCCACCAACATTCCCCCCCACAACATGGGGGAGGTCATTGATGGGCTAATTGCCCTGGTCGATCGGCCTCACCTCTCCGACGACGACCTGTTTCGCCTCATCCCCGGCCCTGACTTTCCCACCGGGGGTGAAATTATCGGCACCGAAGGCATCTACGAGGCCTACCGCACCGGCCGGGGCAGCATTCCCGTGCGGGGTGTGGCCCAGTTTGAGGAGGTGCGCCCTGGCCGGGGGCGGCAGCGGCGCAACGCCATTGTGATCACCGAGCTGCCCTACCAGGTGAACAAGGCCGGGTGGATTGAAAAGATTGCTCAACTGGTCAACGCCGGTCGCCTGGAGGGCATCGCCGACATCCGCGACGAGAGCGATCGCGACGGCATGCGGGTGGTAATTGAGCTGAAGCGCGAGGCCCAGGCCCAGCGAGTGCTGCAAGACCTCTACCGAACTACGCCGCTGCAAAGCAACTTCGGGGCGATTATGCTGGCCCTCGACGACGGCCAGCCCCGCCAGCTCTCCCTGCGGGAGATGCTCCAGGCCTTTCTCGACTTTCGAGAAGCTACCCTCACCCGCCACTACCAGCACCAGCTCGAAAAAACCGAGTCGCGGCTGCACATTATCGAGGGCCTACTGACCGCCCTCAACAACCTCGACGCCATCATCGACATTCTGCGCAACGCTCCGGATGGCACCAGCGCCAAGCAGGAGTTTCAGCGCCAGTTCGACCTTAGCGAGCGGCAGTCAGACGCCATTTTGGCCATGCCCCTGCGCAAGCTCACCGGCCTAGAGCGCCAGGGCCTAGACACCGAGTTTGAGGAATTTAGCCAGCGCCGCCGCGAGCTGATCCGGCTGCTGGCCGACCGCAACGAGCTGCTCAAGGCGATGAAGAAAGAGCTGCGTAGCCTGCGCAAGAAGTTTGGTGACCCCCGCCGCACCCGCATTCAAACCGCCGCCGAGCGGGCGGAAGAATCCCAGCAGATTGAAGAAATCGTCGCCGAGGCGGTGGAGGCCGAGACGGTGCTGGAATTTACCCAAAAGGGCTACGTGCGGCGCTCTTCCCGGCGGTCGTACCAGCGGCGACTGGCCCGCCAGGAGGCCGACACCAACCCCAAACTCCACACCGTCGAGGAGGATATGGCCCTCCAGGTGGAACCTGCCCTCACCACCCAGGAGGTGTTGACCCTAACCCGCGATGGCCGTGCCTTTACCCTAGCAGTGGAGGATATTCCCGAAAGCCAGCGCCAGGCCAAGGGGGTGCCCCTGGTTAACCTGCTGCCCGATTCGGTGCCCGCCGAGGCGGGGGCCGTCGTCGCCCAGCTGGTGCTCACCCCAGAGCGACTCAGCCAGGATCTGGTGTTGGTCACCCTCCAGGGCAAAATTAAGCGCGCCCCCCTGCAAGACTTCACCAACCTCACCGGGCGGGGCCTAACCGCCATGAAGATCCGACCGGGGGATGCCCTGGCCCACGTGATCTTGACCCAGGCGGGGGATGAATTAATTTTGGCCACCTCCGGCGGGCGGCTGCTGCGCTTCCCGGTCGATGACGACAACCTGCCGGTGATGGGTCGGGCGGCCCAGGGCCCCCAGGGGCTGCGGATGGGCAAACAAGAGACCCTGGTGGGTGGCGTGGCGGTACAGGGCGATCGCGACTGTGTACTGCTAATCTCGGCGGCGGGCTACACCAAGCGGATGCCGGTAGAGGCCCTGCGGGTGGCCAAGCGCGGCGACATCGGCACCCAGTCGTTTCAGTTTAGCCAGAAGACCGACAGCCTGGTGGCGATGGTCAACGCCGTTCCTAAGGCCGCCGTGATGGTCTTAACCAGCGCCGAGCGGCTGGCGGTGGTGCCGGTGCAGTCGGTGCCGCGCCAGGGGCGAACGGGAGAGTGCGATCGCGTCGTTAAGCCCAATCGTGGCGAAACCGTTACCGCCGTGGTGGCGCTTACCCGGCTTGAGCCCGAGTCAGCCCCCCAAGCCGCCGCTCCCGAAGAGGAGTAACGCATTGATCTCGCTATAGTCTACATAGTCTATTGGCAACGCGACCTATGGCTAACTACCAACGCATTCTATTGGCCCTCGACCAGTCTGAGCAGGCTGGCCAGGTGTTTGCTACCGCCCTGGGGCTAGCCCAGAGCCACGGGGCCAGCCTGAGGCTGCTGCACTGCTTGACCCTGCCACTGCCCACCGAGCTGGAGTTTGGCGATCGCTACCGCCGCGATCCCAAGACATTCCTTGATATTGCCCAGCAGCAGCTGAGCGACACCCAGGAGCAAACCCGCCAGTGGCTATCCGCCCTAGAGGCCCAGGCCCAGGCCGTTGGGGTAGAAACCACCTGGGATTGGCAGGGGGGCGATGCGGGGCCGCAAATTTGCCAGGTGGCCGCCGACTGGCCCGCCGATTTGGTGGTCGTGGGCCGGCGGGGTCGACGGGGGCTGAAAGCTGCCCTCCTGGGTAGCGTGAGTAACTATGTGGTGCACCATGCCCCAGCTTCGGTGCTGGTGGTGCAGGGGGAATAACACTCCGCTCGCAGGGGCGTAAGCGCGGCCATGTCAGAGGCTTTACGCTGTTTGCCCTGTACAGGGATTTTCTTGTCGAGAAATGGCCCTAACCCTTCTAGGATAAAACAGCTCTAGTCAGATTTCCTATGACATTTTCGACCCTACCCCCCGCCGTCCACATTCGCCCGGCCATCCCCGACGACGTGGAGGTGCTCTATGGCCTTATTTTAGCCCTGGCCGATTTTGAAAAATTGACCCATGAAGTGACCGGTGGTGCCGATGACTTGGCCCAGTCGCTATTTGGCGAACGGGCCTACGCCGAGGCCGTGGTGGCCGAAGTAGACGGTACGCCAGCGGGCATGGCGCTGTTTTTCCATAACTTTTCGACCTTTTTAATGAAGCCGGGGCTGTACCTCGAAGATCTGTTCGTGCTGCCTGCCTACCGTCGGCAGGGCATTGGCCGGGCGCTACTGGTCTATCTGGGTAAACTGGCCCTGGCGCGGGGCTGTGGGCGATTTGAGTGGAACGTGCTGGACTGGAATGCCCCCGCCATTGCTTTTTACCAGCACATGGGGGCTGAACTGAAGCACGACTGGCGGCTGTGTCGGGTCAGCGGCGCGGGGCTGGAGGCGTTTGAGCGGTTTTAAGTTCCCTAGTAATTTAGTCATAAACAGGCCGGTTGCCCGTTTCACAGGTATTATTCTGGCCAGATAGTCTCAAAAATGTTGTCGGTATGGGACAAATTTTTATTTCGGCTGGCCACGGCGGCTACGAAAATGGGGTGCTCGACCCTGGGGCGGTGCTGCCCAACACCACCGAGGCGGCGGAGATGATCCAGGTGCGCGATCTGGTGGTGGCGGAGCTGCGATCGCGGGGGCTCAGGGTGCTCTCGGTGCCCGACGACCTCAGCGCCGCCCAAACCCTCAGCTGGATCAACGCCCGCTGCCGCCCCGAAGATGTGGCCCTAGAAATTCAGGCCGGGGCGTTTAGCGACCCAGCGGTGCGGGGGGCGGCGGTGTTCTATATTGCCAAAAACGACACCCGTCGCACCCAGGCTGAGATGGTGCTGATGGCCCTGCTGCGGCGCATACCCCAGCTACCCAGCCGGGGGGTCAAGCCCGATACCGAATCGCCCACCGGTAGTCTGCCGTTTTGCCGCGCCCTGGGCTGCCCCTCGCTGTTGATGGAAATCGGCTACCTCAGCAACAGCCAAGATCTGACTATCATCCAGCGACAGCGGCGAGATGTCTCCCTGGGCATTGCCGATGGCCTGGCCGCCTGGAGCCGCTCCGTGGCCGGGTTCATAACCGATATCCCGACTAACAACTATCCTGAAATCAAGATCGTCATCAACGGCGCGCCCTATGCCGAGACGGGAATTATCGTCAACGACAACGCCTACGTGCCCATCGACATCGCCGATCTGCTCGGTATTGATATCAGCAAATCGCCAAATATCAAGCGAATTCGCTACGCAGGCGTAGTTTACATCAAAGCCATCGACCTGATGGCCTACAACATCGCCGTCAGTTGGGATGCCAACACCCGCACGGTAATGCTCAAGTCGCGCAGCGGCCTGCAGGTTTGCCCCGGCAGCATTGACCGTATCATGGGCAGCGGCAACACCTCCGAAGTGCAGCTCATGATGTTTCTCAAAAGCGTCAACGAAGCCGCCGTCAACCAGTACCGCGATTTGCCCAAGATTTATCGCGAAGAGGCCGCCATCGAAACGGTCAACCACGACATCGCCTTCTGCCAAATGCTGGTAGAAACTAACTCCCTCAATTTCGGCGGCAGCCTTAACCCGGCCCAAAATAACTTTGGCGGCATTGGCTCTCCCACCGGCGGGCCAGAGGGGTCGTCCTTTCCCAGCGCCCGCATCGGCGTTCGCGCCCAAATTCAGCACCTTAAAGCCTACGCCAGCTCAGAGCCCCTGGTGCAGCGCCAGGTAGACCCGCGCTTTCAGTTTGTCAGCCGGGGCATCGCCCCCCTGGTACAGCAGCTCAACGGGCGCTGGAGCGCTGATATGGAGTACGGTCAAAAAATCATGGCCTTTGTGCGACGGCTGTATGAGTCGGCCGGGCTGCTGTAGGGGGCACACCTCCAGGTGGGAGGGTATTTTTGAAGTTTTACTGATGTAGCGCTCCCGCGTTCAGCCGTTTAGGATTGGAATATTCGTACCCTCGGCTACTATGACCAACCCCCTCAGCGCCTCTGGTTCGGCTACCCCATCGGCCCTCTCACCCATGCTCAGGTTCTACCGTTCTCCCATTGGCAAAAAGCTGATTACGGGTATCACCGGCCTAGGGCTGGCGGTGTTTGTGCTGGTTCACATGCTGGGTAACCTGCTGCTGTTTGTCGGACCTGGGGCCTATAATGCCTATGCCCACAGGCTCGAAAGCTGGGGAATATTCCTCTATTTAATCGAAGCGGTGTTGCTGCTGGCGGTGCTGTTTCACGCCGGGGTAGGGGTTGAAATTTTTGTGCGGCGGCTCAAGGCCAGGCCCGAGGGCTATAGCCGCTATCAGTCGGTCGGCCGCCCCAGCTACCAGTCGGTGAGTTCTCGCACCATGATCATCACCGGCACGCTAATGGCCGGGTTTCTGGTAACCCACCTGTTGACCTTTAAGTTCGGCCCGTATTATCCCACTCAGTTGGGAAATACGACCGGGCGCGACCTGGCCCGGCTGGTGGTCGAAACCTTCCACCAGCCCTTTTACACCGTAGGCTACACCGCCATTCTGCTGATGCTGGGCCTGCACCTGCGCCATGGCCTGTGGAGTGGTCTACAGTCCCTCGGGGCGCTGGGGGCCGGGGTGCGACCCCTGGCCTATGGGGTCAGCACGGTGCTGGCGGTGGCTATTGCTTTGGGCTTTCTGGTCTTGCCCTGGGCTATTTACCTAGATGCTGTTGGATAACTTCCCGGCTATGCTTAAGGCAGATCTTTTCGCCTACTGCTATGACTTCTGACGCTCGTCGCGATCGGTCACTCCCGCCAGAGTCAGATATGCGCCTGGCGGTGACGGCGCTGCTCAATCGCCTCACCGTCCATCGCTGGAAATTTGATGCCATTCTCCGCAATATTGACATATCCCCAGCCACTCCTGAAATAACCATGACGAACGATGACCGGCTGAGCCGTATAGAAGACCCGATGATTGATACCCGTCTGGCCGTCAGTGCCCTGCTGGATACCATGACCCAACATCAGCAGAATTTTGAACGTATGGTTGCAGAAGTTCGGGACATCCGTAGCGACATGCGTGATGTGTATATCGAAATCCGCGATGTGAAAGTCGAAATCCGGGGCATACAGGTCGAAATCCGGGACATGAAAGCCGAAATCCGTGGATTGCAGGTTGAGAACCATCGCATCCTGGAAATTTTAGAACAGCGCCTAGGGGATTAGCTATGGGTTTGGATGCACGGGTACCGGCGGGGCCATTACCGGACAAATGGACTCACTTTAAAGATCACTGTCGCCTAGTTAGCCCTAAAAACAAAGGCAAGCACACCATCCTAATTGTGGGTACCGGCCTGGCCGGGGCCTCGGCGGCGGCTACCCTGGCAGAGCTGGGCTACCGGGTAAAAAGCTTTTGCATTCAAGACTCCCCCCGCCGAGCCCACAGCATTGCCGCCCAGGGGGGTATAAACGCCACCAAAAACTACCCTAACGACGGCGACAGCGTCTGGCGGCTGTTCTACGACACCATCAAGGGGGGCGACTACCGCTCTCGCGAGGCCAATGTGCACCGGCTGGCGGAAATTAGCAGCGCCATCATCGACCAGTGTGTGGCCCAGGGGGTGCCCTTTGCCCGCGACTACGGCGGCCTGCTCGACAACCGCTCCTTTGGGGGGGCACAGGTGTCGCGCACCTTCTACGCCCGGGGCCAGACTGGGCAGCAGCTGTTGCTGGGGGCCTACAGCGCCATGATGCGCATGGTGCAGGCCGGCGCGATTGAGGTCTACCCTCGGCGGGAAATGCTAGATCTGGTGATGGTGAACGACCAGGCGCGGGGCATTATCGTGCGTAACCTGGTGACCGGAGAGCTAGAGCGCCACGCCGGGGATGCGGTACTGCTCTGCACCGGGGGCTACGGCAACGTGTACTACCTTTCCACCAACGCCAAGAACTCCAACGTGACGGCGGCCTGGCGCTGCCATCGGCGGGGGGCCTACTTTGCCAACCCCTGCTATACCCAAATTCATCCCACCTGCATTCCGGTGTCGGGCGATTACCAGTCGAAACTTACCCTGATGAGCGAGGGGCTGCGCAACGATGGGCGGGTGTGGGTACCCCAGCGGGTGGGAGATAGTCGCCATCCCAACGACATCCCCGAGGCGGAGCGCGACTATTATTTGGAAACCCGCTACCCGGCCTTTGGCAACCTGGTACCCAGGGATGTGGCCTCCCGCAACGCCAAAGCCATCACCGACGCAGGCCGCGGCGTGGGGGAAACGGGGCTGGCAGTATACCTGGACTTTCGCGATGCCATCCAGGCCCAGGGGCGTGACACCATCGCCGCCCGCTACGGCAACCTGTTCGACATGTACCAGCGCATCTCGGGGGATGACCCCTACACCGTGCCGATGCGCATCTACCCCGCCGTACACTACACCATGGGCGGGCTGTGGGTTGACTACCACCTGATGAGTACCCTCCCCGGTCTGTTTGTGCTGGGGGAGGCCAATTTTTCTGACCACGGGGCCAATCGCCTGGGGGCCAGCGCCCTGATGCAGGGCCTGGCCGATGGGTATTTCGTCATCCCCTACACCCTGGGGAACTATATTGCCGGTCAGTCGCTGCCGCCGGTTGCTACCGCCGATGACGCCTTTGCCGAAGCAGAAGCCACCGCCCGCGATCGCCTCACGCAGCTCCTGGATATCCAGGGCGACAAGACGGTGATGGAGTTTCACCGCCAGCTCGGCCAAATTGTTTGGGACCATGTTGGCATGGCCCGCCAGCGGGAAGGGCTGGAGAGCGCCATCGGGCAAATCCAGGATCTGCGGACGGAGTATTGGCAAAACCTGAAACTGCCGGGGGAGGCCAACACCCTAAACAAAACCCTGGAGTTCGCTGGGCGGGTAGCCGACTTTATCGACCTAGCGGAGCTGATGGCGCGGGATGCGTTGCAGCGAGAAGAATCCTGTGGCGGCCACTTTCGCGAAGAGTACCAGACCCCCGATGGCGAGGCCAAACGCGACGATGAGCATTGTGCTGTGGTCGCGGCCTGGGAATACCAGGGGGTCGGGCGGGTGCCCCAGCGGCATGAGGAAGCGCTGGACTTTGAGGCGGTGCAGCTCAGCCAGCGGAGCTATAAGTAGTCGCCATTGCTGGGGGGGGGCATTTCAGCTAACCCTGGTGATGCAACTCCATCCGGTAGCGAGTAAACGGTACGCCACAGCGCTCTACCACCTCAGTGTCGTAAATCCTGAAACCAAACTTCTGGAACAGACCCAGGCTAAACTCACTGGCTTCAGTATAGAGTCGCTGGAGGTGATGGGTTTGGGCATATCCCAGCACGGCTTGCATCAGCGCCGAACCAATGCCCTGGCGCAGGCAATCGTGGCGGACATAGGCAGAGGCCACGTAGCCAGTCTCCCCAATCCCTGCAAACCCTAAAACTCCAGTACTATCCACCGCTACATAGGTGGTCACTTCCAGAATAAGCTGGCGGAACTGGGGATTATCGGTGCCGGAGGAAGCCCAGGCCTGGGTTTGGGCAGGACTGTAGTACGACGGGGCATGGTGTAACACCGTTTGGCGAAAAAGCTCCGCCAGAGCCGGTACATCGGCGGCGGTAGCGACACGAATGTTTACAGTGGCGGTCATGAGTTCAACCGAATTGCTATTAAGAACAGACTCTGCTCGCTGCGGGCGACCAAGTGTTAACTTTTTTGTATAGATGCCCCCCGCCCTTGTGGGAGTGCGTAACGGAACTTGATAATCAATTAAGAAAAGCAGGTTAAAAGGATACACCCATGGGTTTAATCAAGTCTATTTTTGGGGCGATCTTCGGACTGATTGGCGGCATTTTTAAGACCGTTGGTGGCCTGGTGGGCCTTGGCAAAAAGTCTGAATTTTATTTGGAATTCAACGAAGCTGAGGGCAGCAGCCCGCCCGCAGCGGCTCTATCCCCTGCGCCCAGGCCCGCCGCAGAACTAGCCCCAGCTCCGGGCTCTGCCCCCCCGGCTAACGTCGGTAAGCCCAAAGCGAGTAAAACTAAAACCAGCGAAGCCAAAAAGGCGGCCCCGGCCTCCGAAAAAGTTGCTTCGGTGACTCCAAAACCGACTCAGCCCACCGCCGCGCCGGTAACGAGTTTTGCCGCCGATTACTTAGTCACCGCTGGGGCCGCTCCGTCCCCTCGCCGTCGTCCTGGCCCTAGCCTGTCGCCGTTTATGGATATGGCCAAGCAGGTCAGGACTCGGTAGCCTTCTCGGTACCCCTTAAATGGCGGTTGCAGGGCGTTGGGCTGGTTAGCCTGTCGATCGCCTCCCCAAGCTACAGGTAGGCTAAAGGATCGCTTTGGCCTACCTGTAGCGTTTTATAGCTGCATTCAATTGACCTGTGGTTAAAGCGCAAAGCTGAAACGGGGGATGTCAAACCCAAGCCCCAGCAAAATCTCTACTGTGCCATCATTGCCAATGGCTGTTACCCTTGCTCGCTGGACTCTGGCTGACTGTTACGGCATGATAGAAGCTAACCTTTTTGCGGACTATTCTATCAAGCGGCTGAGCGAGTTGATTGTAGAAATGCCCCGGAAGGCCAGACCATTCCGACACTTTAAAGAGGATGCTGGAGCGTCGGAGGGGGGGCAACACAGAAAGACACGGAACATTGAAGACTTTATAAACATATTCTCATCTTACTAAAAACGCTCATTGCAAACATAAAATTTAGATCTTTCCGTCTTCACATTTATATCTGTAAGGATGCGGAAAGATTTTGACATAATTTGAAGTTCTAGTGTTGAGCCATGGTTTTTAATTCAAATGAATGGAACGCCAAAATTAATGTAATCTCCGAATAGTATGATGAGATATACTGGTTTTTTATCCAAGAATTTAACAGGGACAGTGACAGTTCTATTAGAAAATATTTGAGCTCGGATTTGCATATTCGAGATTCTTATGGATTTCCAGACTCTTGCGAAAAGAAGATTTCCGTGTCTGATATTTTTCGTAGACACTCAACTAATGATAGAAACCTAGGCTTGAAAGAGATGTTTTGGAGGCTAGGAGACTACACTAAGGATCTATCCCTCGAGCAGATCAACGTGCAATATGACAACTCGCTTGAGAGGTTGAAAGAACTGAGATAGTACCTTGAACTTGAATTTGACAAGAATTATATATACAACAGTGATTGTCATTTTGATTATGAATATTATCGAAAAATTTTTACTTGCCCTTATAGTTTTGCGCCTTACAGAGACGCTAGAATTCATATAGACATAGTTTTGTCTTATGAAATCAGTAAAAGATTAATACTTCTCGAAGATTCTTTCTTTCGCGACGTAGCTTTAAACACCTATATCTTAGCTCAAGAAGTTCTTAAAGATTTTTATAAAAACTTCCTGTATCAAAATCCTGAATATATGATTAGCATGGAAGAAAATAGTAACGGCATGAGTTTGTTGAAAAAATTAATATGCTCTGACTCCAAAGAAATATTTCTAGAAGAATTGGCTATGACTTGTGCCTGCAAGAGGGTGAAGAGTCAAGATAAATGGTTGATAGTGCCTGGGGGAAAAGCTAACTTGTCGGCTGAGCTGAGGGATTATTTAGAAAAACTGAGGCAAATTCGCAACGACATTGCTCATGATGGCTATATCAAGTCTCCTAGAAGGATTTTTGCTGATCGAAATTTTTCTACATATCAAAGAGTAAGAACAAATAAGGTGTCAGAAAGAATGCCTATTGACATGATTGGCATTGTATACGACTTGATTGAAGAATTAAGATCTGTATCTGGCCAGAATAAAATTTCAACTAGTTGAAATACTTATCAGGTAATTGCAGAGCGGAAAATGTCTACCACTTCATATTGAGAAACCGCTAGAAGAGGTTTAGGTAGGATTAATTTATCTTCCTTGAGCAGAGGCTTAAAAACCTTCTGTCCACTCCTAACAGCATCTTCATAACTGTCGCTATAGGTGCGATAGGTTTGTTTAGGAAAGTCAGGCAAATGCGCCAGGTAAAATTCATCTTCCTCTGATCAGACAATTACCACTGCACAACGTAAGCGTCTCACGAGAGATCAACCTATTCATCACTAATTTCAACTAAAGGCTCTCCACCCGTCAGTAACTCAAGCGACGTTTCCAGCGTAGCGCTCAAAATCTCCCTGAGCCGAGCATTTGAGGTGTTGCCGCAGGTTAGCCAAATCACCTTGGGTGGCGGGCCGAGGCGGTCAACCAGATCCACAAAGTCCCTATCTTTAGTCATCAAAATAGCATCTTGCACTTTTGTGGCTTCAAAGATTTCAGGATCTTCAGCATCTTCAGCATCCCTTAAGCCCAGATCCCGTAAAGCCACTGCTGTTACGTCAAAATTGTTGGTAATCCAGGTGGCGATCGCAGGTGAGAGATGGGCATCGACCCAAATTGTAGTCATGCTACCAAAACAGGATGGTTCAGCTTACGAGCCGCATAAACCAGGGAAGCTCTCACATCATCCATCTCTAGGTCGGGCAGGTCTTCTAAAATTTCTTCAGCGCTCAAACCTGCTGCGAACAAGTCCAGCACATCAGAAACACGAATCCTCATGCCGCGAATGCAGGGGCGACCACCGCACTGCCTGGGGTTTACTGTAATTCGTTCTAGGAGGTCTGACATGGTGTACTTTTCTACTATCAATGGTAATTGTAGGGTGGGCACTGCCTACCTTCTCACCAAGCTACCATTGCCCAGGGGGCGTCCAGTGCCCCGACCTAGAAGACACTGGAGTGTTGGGGAAGTCGTGGCAACGCAGAGCGTTGGCGCGATGGAAACCGCACATTCGCCTCGGCTTTAGCTTAAGGCTTCTAATAGCTGCTGCCTTGCAACTTCCAAAGCTTCAGATAGCTTGCCAGGGTCGCGCCCCCCGGCCTGGGCCAAGTTGGGCCGCCCACCACCGCCGCCGCCGCAGAGCTTGGCAATGCCGCCGATAAACCTTCCGGCCTGGAGCTGGTAGGCGATCACCTCCGGGCTAAAGGCTGCTACCAGGCTAACCTTATCGGGTTCGGGAACCGACCCCAGCACTACAGCCCCGGCCCCTAGCTGCTGTAGAAGTCGCTCAGCGGCGGTTTTAAGAGCATCGGCGCTAACCCCGGACATCTGGGCCACCAGAATCTTTACCGTGCCTGCCGCTTCGGCCTGGTCTAACAGCTGATCCGACTGCATCACCGCCAGCTCGGCCTTGAGGGCTTCCAGGTCTTTTTGGGCGGTCTTGAGGTCGTTTTGCAGGGCGGTGATCCGCTCCGGTAGCTCCTCGGGCTTGACCTTAAAGCGCTCCGACAGATCCCGTACCACCGTGTCGCGCCGGTTCAGGTAGCCCAGCACAGCCGGGCCAGCCACGGCCTCAATACGGCGCACCCCGGCGGCTACCCCGGTTTCGGAGATAATCTTAAACAGGCCAATTTCGGCGGTGTTGCCCACGTGGGTGCCGCCGCACAGCTCCATCGACACGCCGGAGAAGTCAATCACCCGCACGTCGGCGCTGTATTTTTCGCCAAACATGGAGATCGCACCCTTCGCCTTCGCCTCCTCTAACGCCATCACGCTGACAGTGGCCGGGTGCCCCTCGGCAATCCAGGTATTCACCTGGGCTTCTACCCGCTGCACCTGGTCGGGGGTGAGGGCCTGGGCGGCGTTGAAGTCAAACCGCAGGCGATCAAAATCCACCAGGGAACCGGCCTGGGAAATATCGGCATCCACCAGCTTTTTCAGCGCCGCCTGGAGCAGGTGGGTAGCCGTGTGGTTGGCCTGGGCGCGGCGGCGGCAGGCGCGGTCAATCTGGGCGGTGACCGCATCCCCAACCTGGAGAATGCCCCGCTCCACCCGGCCCATATGGACGAAAAAGTCCCCGTCTTTTTTAACGTCGTGGACGCGCACCACCACCGCCTCGCCGGAGAGGTAGCCGCGATCGCCCACCTGCCCCCCCGATTCGGCATAAAAGGGGGTTTGGTCGAGCACCACCTGCACCTCCTGGCCCGGTTCCCCCCGCTTCACCACGCTGCCATCGACCAAAATCACCTCGACCCGGCTGGGGCTGGCGGTTTCGGTATAGCCCAAAAATTCCGTGGATTGAATTTGCGCCCCCAGGGTGTCGAGACTGCCCTGCACCATCAGGTCAATGGTTTCGTGGGCCTCCTTAGAGCGCTGGCGCTGCTCGGCCATGGCAGTCTCGAACCCGGCTAGATCCACCGTCAGGCCCTGTTCCTCGGCAATCTCTTGAGTCAGCTCTAGGGGGAAGCCGTAGGTATCGTACAGCACGAAGGCATCGGCCCCAGAAATCTGCTGGGTTTGAGCCTGGCTCTCCCGCCGCAGTAGGTCGGCCAACAGCTTTTCGCCCCGCTCCAGGGTTTCGAGAAAGCGGGCCTCTTCCCGATCGAGCTCGGCTTTGATGACCGCTGCCCGCTGGCGGGTATTGGGAAAGGGCGTCTCCGACAGCTGAATCGCCGCCTCTGCCACCTGGCTCAGAAACGCCCCCTCAATGCCGATTAGCCGCCCGTGGCGCACCACCCGACGAATGAGCCGCCGCAGCACGTAGCCCCGGCCCACGTTAGAGGCGGTAATGCCGTCGGCAATCATGTGCACCACGGCGCGGCCGTGGTCGCCAATCACCTTCAAGGAAACTTTGGTTTTATCGTCGCAGTCGCCGTAGGTCAGCCCCGCCAGGGCCGCCGCCGCCTCAATGATAGGAAAAATCAGGTCGGTTTCGTAGTTGTTGGGTACCCGCTGCAAAATTTGGGCCATGCGCTCTAGCCCCAGCCCGGTGTCGATGTTCTGGTTTTGTAGCGGCGTCAGGGTGCCCTCCGCATCCCGGTTGTACTGCATAAACACCAGGTTGTAGAACTCGATGAAGCGCGAGTCGTCCTCTAGGTTGATCGCCTCATCCCCCTGGTCGGGGTGGAAGTCGTAGTAAATTTCAGAGCAGGGGCCACAGGGGCCAGTGGGGCCAGAGGTCCAAAAATTATCGGTCTCATCCATGCGCATGATCCGGTGAGCTGGAATGCCAATCTGGTCGCGCCAGATCGCAAAGGCGTCGTCATCCTCCCGGAACACGCTAACCACCAGGCGCTCGGGGGGCAGCTTAAAGACTTCCGTAGACAGCTCCCAGGCCCAGGCGATGGCCTGCTCTTTAAAGTAGTCGCCAAAGCTGAAGTTGCCCAGCATTTCAAAAAACGTGTGGTGCCGGGCGGTGCGGCCCACATTTTCAATGTCATTGGTGCGAATGCACTTCTGCGAGGTAGTGGCCCGTGCCACATCCGCCGGGCGCTGGCCCAGAAAAATTGGCTTAAAGGGCAACATCCCCGCAATGGTCAGCAGCACTGTCGGATCCTCCGGCACCAGGGAGGCGCTGGGCTTGATGGCGTGGCCCCGGGCTGCATAAAACTCCAGAAACGTCTGGCGAATTTGGGCGCCGCTGATCATCGTCGAAGCTGGGGGTGGGGACTGGGCCATGGGACTCGGTAGTGTGCTGGAGGTGATGGGTAAAAACGTCAGGGTCGGGAAAATTCAAATTCAAGCTGGGCCAGAGGATTTAAAAATCTCCTCAAGCGCTCCGCCGGGCAGGGGAGATCAGCGAAACCTGAGCCTCGCTCAGCAGGCGGGTCGGCCAGGAACGTTGACTGCCCCATGGTCGTCTAGGGCTTATCGTCTAGGACTTATGGTCTAGAGCTTGATGGCTGCGACGGCAATCTCATTCACCCCGACATCTGGCATCCTGACAGCCGACGCGGGTTCAGCCGAGCCCAGGGCCTGGATTTTAGACCGGTAATCGCCGCCGCCCACCTGGGCCTGCACCCGAACTTATATTCTGACCGATGATGGCCGTAATCGCGGCGTCTGGCTCTGCATTTTGTCAAAAAAATCCAGACTTGGCAGATAGAATCAGGTCAATTTCAACGGAAATCTAGGGCGGCTAGCCACCGACCCGTACTGAGGAGTGCTGTCTTAGCCCTGTATTGAAGCGAGCGCTGCTGAGATGAAGGCTGTCCATCTGCCCTAGCCCGTGATACCCAACCCCTGATACTCGAAACCCAAATGCTTGACGCCGTATGCCAACTTAAGCCAGAGGCTAATCGAGTAGCCTAATTTCCGTTATAGCTTGGCTCGAATCGTGAACGAATAATCTCCCCCCGGCTCTAGCTGGTAGTCAAACCGCTCTAGAAAACGACTCAGGGGTTCACAAATGAGGGCTCGCCCCAGGGAAGGCTCGATCCTCAGCTGGCCCTGGCGGAAGCGCCACTGAAACTGCCACTGGTAGTTATTAGCCTGAATTTCGCCCTCAATTCTGCCCTGCTTCCAGGACTGGTAGGTAATGCGGACGTAGGCGGTGGTTTCAGGTAAGCGGGAGGTCACAAATTTAAGCGCGATTTTAAGCGCGACTTGGATTAGCAGCGGAATTCTTGAATAAAGCCTAGCGAGGGAAGGTAGAAGCAGACAACGGACTGATCCTGATTTTTCTCCTTTTAGGTACGATAACCCTACCGTAAGCGTTGGTCTACCCCAGCGGGGTTAGCGACGATACCTGAAGCCGCGAATCCTCACGCCAGGCCAGGGGGAATTCTCCCCACAGCGGTTTACCCATCACGAAAAAACGGTAGCCTAGGATGAAGGCAAATTATAGCCGCGACCAAAGTTGGAAACCGCCCGTGCCCAAGGTTGGCATTATCTACAACGACGTTAAGCCCGTGGCTCATCAGGCCGCCCTTGAATGGCAAGAAAAGCTGATGGCTCTTGGTTATGACGTCAGCTTAGCCACGGGAGTAGGCGGCATTTTGGGTTACTCTACCCCAGGGCGGCCGCTGTGCCATACCCCGATTGACAGCTTAGTGCCGGCCCACTTCGACGCCGACATGTTGTTTGCCCTGGTGCTGGGGGGTGATGGTACCGTGCTGTCGGCGTTTCGTCAGTTGGCCCCGATTGGGGTGCCCTTACTTACGGTGAATACAGGCCACATGGGGTTTTTGACCGAAACCTACCTGAACCAGCTGCCCCAGGCCATGGATCAGGTGCTAACGGGGGATTATGAAATTGAAGAGCGGACTATGCTCGCCGTCAATCTACACCATGGCCAAGATTTAGTTTGGGAGGCCCTCTGCCTGAACGAAATGGTGTTGCACCGCGAACCCCTGACCAGCATGTGCCACTTTGAGGTGGGCATTGGCCACCACGCCCCGGTGGATATCGCCGCCGACGGCATTATTATTTCCACCCCCACCGGGTCTACGGCCTACTCTCTCTCGGCGGGGGGGCCGGTGATTACCCCTGGGGTACCCGTCACCCAGATTATCCCCATCTGCCCCCATTCCCTGGCCTCGCGGGGGCTGGTTTTTCCTGATGGAGAACCGTTGACCATTCACTCGGCTAACCCCAACCTGCTGGTGATGGTGGTAGACGGCAACGCCGGGTGCTACGTCATGCCCGGCGACTGGGTGCGCACCTGTCGGGCGCCCTATACGGCTAAGTTTATCCGACTCCAGTCGCCCGAATTTTTCAAGGTGCTGCGCGAGAAGCTGGGCTGGGGGCTGCCGCATATTGCTAAGCCAACTTCGGTGGAGTTGCCGTAGGGGGTGAAGGGGTGAAGGGGATATAAAGTTTTGGATTTTAGATTTTGGGGAGTGTTTATAGTCGGGTGAGGTAGGCGTCTGGCCTGCCCGATTTGGACGTATAGAAAAATTGCGAAAAGTTTGACCAAAATAAAAACAATCCCCGCCTGATCAGGGGTTGGGCGGATTGAATGAAGTCGAGGGCATAGGGCCGCACGCTATAATCGCGATGTTTTGTTGATGAGTATTTATATTCATTCACCTATGAGGGATCTATGGGTACAACGGCGGCAGATACCGATCCCAAAATTTTGCTAATCGGCACTAACGAAAGCCAGATCCGACAGATTGGGTTCGACCTTCAGGAGGCGGGGTATTTTGCGGTGATGGCCTACGGCGCTAAGGAGGGACTCACCCTGGCGGCCCAAACCAACCCGGCCCTGATTGTGGTGGATCGGCTGCTGGGTAATGAGTCGGGCCTGGCCCTGTGCCAGACCCTACGCAATCAGGGGATCCGGGTACCAATTTTATTGCTAATGGCGAAGGATGGCCTGGAAGATCGAATAGCTTGCCTGGAGTGCGGGGCCGATGATTACGTGCTAAAACCCTACCGGGCCGAGGCCTTTCTTAAAAATATTCACTTGTACCTACAGTCCACCCCGGCGACAACCGAAAATTTGCGCTTTGGGGACCTGACCCTAGACCTAGCCAACCGCCATGCCGTTCGTAACGGTCGGGTCATTGACCTGACCATGAAGGAGTTTGAGCTGCTTAAGTACCTGATGGAGCACCCCCGCGAGGTGCTGCCCCGGGAGCAGATTTTAGAAAATGTCTGGGGCTACGACTTTATGGGCGAGTCGAACGTGATTGAAGTTTATGTACGCTATCTGCGCCTTAAAATTGATGGGGAAGATGAAAAGCGCCTGATTCAAACCGTGCGCGGTGTTGGCTATGTGCTGCGAGAAAGCTAACCTCACGCCACCGTCAATCCCCAAGGAGATTTCTAGCGCATCACTGATCCTGTCATTCCCGCGTCGGCAGGAATCCAGTCCAAGACTCTAGCGATATTGGGTGTCTTTGTTTCCAAAAAACTCCTCGTTCTAAACCTTAACGCGTTAAATCTAAGGACTCACCTCTATGCTTCCCAGCTTCTCTCCCATCGGTTCGAAGCCTGATCCGGTGCGATCTCGGCCTTCGGCTGCCCAGGCTTTCCCCCGTGGGAGGATAGCCCTGCTGGGGGGAGTAATGGTCGCCTTAGTGATGATTGGCACCGGCTGCTCAGCCCCACCGGTCGCCGCTCCCGGTGGCTCCCAGTCCGGCAACGCGATGTCCGACTCTGCCCCTCCTACCGCCGACAGCCCCATGCCAGCCCAACTGGGACAGCAGCTCCCGATTACCGCCCTGGCCACCGTCAAGGGCCATGAGATTCGGCTAGAGGTGGCCGCTACGCCCCAGCAGCAGGCGCTGGGGCTGATGTACCGCGACCCGCTACCCGACGACCAGGGCATGTTATTTCCCCTGGGTCGCCCCCGCCCGGTTAGCTTTTGGATGAAAAACGTACCCGTGCCGCTGGATATGGTGTTTATCGCCAGCGGTACTATCCAGGCGATTGAGGCCCATGTTCCCCCCTGTGCCGCCGACCCCTGCCCCACCTACGGGCCGGGTAGCCAGCCGATTGATCATGTGATTGAGCTACGCGCCGGGCGCGCCGCTGAACTGGGGTTAGCGGTGGGCGATGCGGTGGAGATTTCGACGTTGCAGCCTTAGTTGGGCCATGGCGGTTAACCCCACTATCCGAACCTCAAACTGAGGAGGTTTCCAGCCCAGAACTTCTCCTCGTCATTCCCACGCAGGCAGGAACCCAGCCCGAGAGTCTGTTTATACCGGGTATCTTCATTTTCCAGAAATCGCCTGATCCCAAATTTTCCCTACCAGAACGGCAAGACCTGGTTGTAGCCTCCCGAAGGGGCCATGGGCTGGGGGATACTTTGGATCATCACTGTCCGTGTTCCCCTACCATTTCTGGCTGTGCTGCCCAAACGATATCGGCTGCGGCAATCCCGCGACTTTTCCCAGGTGTACCGATACGGCCAAAAAGCCGTCTCGGCCCATCTGGTGGTGCGGGTAATGAAGGGGGGCGGCATCCCAACTCAAGATGCTCAACCCCTGGCCTCAAAACCTGAGCCCCCCGCCCCCGCGATGATCGGCATTGTCGTCAGCCTCAAGGTGAGCAAGCGGGCGGTGGTACGCAACCGCCTCAAACGGCAGATTCGCGCTGCCCTTAGGGTGCTGCTGCCTCGCCTCACCTCCCCAGCTCAAATAGTCATCAGCGTGCGTCCTGAGGCATCGCAATGCGGATATGCCGAATTTTTGCGAGAATTAGAAGCGTTGTTAACTAAGCTAGAGGTGATCCATGGGCATTCGTGAGGATGTTTACTACGAGGGCGGCCCCCACATTGGCGATTTAATTCTCAACGGGCTGCTTGGCTTTACCGTAATTTGCCTGCCCCTGACCGTGGGTGCCGTTACCCGCGCCCTCTGGCTGCGCTATCGCATTACCAACCGGCGCATTTCGGTTACCGGCGGCTGGCTGGGGCGCGATCGTACCGACATCATCTACTCTGAAATTAGTAAAGTCGTTACCGTGCCCCGAGGCCTGGGCCTATGGGGCGACATGGTGCTTACCCTCAAGGATGGCAGTCGCCTTGAACTGCGAGCCATGCCTAAATTTCGCGAGCTGTACAACTACATTAACGAGAAGATTGCTCCCGCCGCCACCGTGGGCAGCGGCGCTAATTAAACCGTCCTCAGCCGGTAGCGAAGTTTCGCGGTGGGCGAACACCCAAGCCCTAGGCCTGGTCAGGCGACTCCTAAATCAGGAGATACCCCATAGATAACCGGATCGGTAGTTGGATTCTCGTCTAGGCGGGAATGACAGGGTAGGTTGTTTAGCCAGCCGCCTCTCACTACGGAAATCCCTAACCCACTTGGGCCGGTTGCGGCGGATCGAATACGATACATTAAGTAATCAAGCAGTTGACAATATATCCCCCGTGGCGGGGCCTAGGTACCCATGGATTTTGGTATTGGATTTCTCACAAACAACATCATGTTGCCGATCCTGGATTTTTTCTACGGGATTGTGCCCAGCTATGGGTTAGCTATTGTCGCCCTCACCCTGGTCATTCGCTTGGCCCTTTACCCCCTCAACGCTGGATCAATTCGCAACATGCGCCGCATGAAGGTGACCCAGCCCCTGATGCAAAAGCGGGTCAAAGAAATTCAGGATCGCCACAAAGACGACCCCGCCAAGCTACAGGAAGAGATGAGCAAGGTCTACAAAGAATTTGGTAACCCCCTGGCGGGTTGCTTTCCGGTGCTGGTGCAAATGCCGATTCTGTTTGCCCTGTTTGCCACCCTGCGGGGGTCGCCGTTTTCAGATATTCCCTACGACGTTAATTTTCAGGTCTTTCCCGAAGAAAAGATCGAGCAGATTCAACCGCAGATTTTTAGCACTCCCCCCAAGGCCATCTACGTGTCCGATGGGGCGCACTTCCCGATTGCGGCGGTGGTGCCGGGGGGCAATAAGCTGGTAGTCGGCGAGAAAACCGACGTGCGCCTGCAAACCGCTGAAGGTAAGGCCATTGACACCCTGGTGGGCGAGTACAGTCCAGCGGACGTCGAGGTAGAAGACTTCCAGCCCAAGTGGCTGGTCACCAAGGGCGAAGATGTCATCACCGTCGATCAAGCCGGTAACGTGACGGCCCTCGCCCCCGGCGAAGCCACGGTTAAGGTGCAGGTGCCTGGCCTGGCGACCAACAAGGGCTTCTTGTTCATCAAGGCCCTGGGGCGGGTGGGGGTGACTGGCGAAGACGGTGCCATCCACTGGGATATTTTGCTGATGGTGCTGTCGTTTGGGGCCAGCCTCTACCTCAACCAGGTGCTGTCGGGCCAGGGGGCTAGCTCCGACAACCCCCAGCAAAATGCCGTCAACAAATTTACCCCGATTATCTTCTCCGGCATGTTCTTGTTCTTCCCGCTGCCGGCCGGGGTGCTGATGTACATGCTAATCGCCAATATTTTCCAGACCTTCCAGACTTTTATTCTCTCCCGAGAACCCCTGCCGGAAAATCTGCAAAAAATTGTTGATGCGGAAGCCAGCAAAACCGCTAAGAGCGCTAAGGGGGCCAAGGGCGTTAAGGGTGAGGACGATCGGCAGACGCTGCCCTTTGAGCCGGGTGGCGCTAAGAAGAAAAAGGCCTAGAAACCATGGGAGATCCAATCGCCACCGCTGGCATCGACTGGCTGACATCGCTTTTGACCTACCAGGGTTTGACCGCTACGGTGACGGCGGCCAGGGTTGAAGACGAGTCTGGGGCTAGCTGCTGGCTCACCATTGCCGAAGAGACCCTAACCCCAGAGCAGGTGCAGGGGCTGATCGGCGAGGGCGGCTCGGTGCTCGACTCGATTCAGTATCTAGCCAACACCACCCTGAACCTGGGTAAATCTGAAACCGAGCAGCAGGCCTTTACCATTGAGTTGGCCGGTTATCGGCAGCGGCGCCTCGAAGAACTCAAGGCCATGGCAGCGGCAGCGGCGGAGCGCGTCCTGGAAAGCGGTGAAGAGTATGAAATCAAGGGGCTTTCCTCCGCTGAGCGGCGGCAGATGCACCATTTTCTTAAGGCCCAGGAGGGGCTCGAAACCTTTAGTCGAGGCCGAGAACCCGACCGCCGCCTGGTGGTGTGTCTGGCCCCATCAAGCTAACCTTACCCTGGGGTTTTGGGATGCAAAAAGTCTACATTCCTCACCTGCTTCAGCAGCCAGCCAAGACCCTGGCCGTTGATATTGATGCTCATCTGCCTAATCTGGAAACCCTTACCCCAGTGCGGGGCGAGGTAACCGTTACCCACCAGGGCACCTACCTGGAGGTCAAGGCTGAGGCCGATACCATCGTTACCCTGACCTGCCATCGCTGCCTGCAAAACTATAACTCCCGGCTTTCCATAGCCCCTCAGGAACTGATTTGGCTCCAGGCGGAGCCCGACCCCACCACCCTGCCCCTAGAGCGCGAAGTGGGAATGGATGATCTGGTGGAGACCCTGCCCCCAGGCGGACATTTTTATCCCGAAACCTGGCTCTATGAGCAAATCTGCCTGGCCCTGCCCCAGCGGCAAATTTGCGATCCAAGCTGCCCCGGCATTGAGCTGCAGCCATCCACTGACGCCGCCGCCTCATCCACCGTGGATAGCCGCTGGGGCGCCCTGATCCAGCTTAGAGATCTGCAATGAAATACTAACTATCCCAGGATCATTTCTACGGAAATGATGCCTAGTACGCGACGGCGGCAGTCTCCCCACCCTTGCCGTGAATCGTGAACCGTGAACCCCATACCTCAGTCATCCCTAGGGGTGTGCATATTTACGCCGCTTTCTACTAAAGCTATAAATTTAAGCTTGATAGCCCCCTCAACCAATCGGGCCCGGTTGAGGGGGCCGCAACGGTTTACCCTTAGAGATAACGTGATCGCATAGGCGCTGATATGGGCTTTACTGAAGACCTGGGGCTACTAATTCGGGCGCGCTACCCAGTTATCTACCTGGCCACCCCTGAAGAAGAGCGGGCCGAGGCGGCGATCGCTGCCTCGGCCAAAACCCAGGGTGATCGCGCCATCTACACCTGGGATTTTGTCGAGGGTTACCAGGGCAACCTCAACGATGCCGGCTATGGCCGCCGCAACCCCCTGCAAGCCCTGGAACTGCTTGAAAAGCTACCCGCCTCGGCCCCGGCCATTTTCATCCTGCGGGATTTTCATCGGTTTCTAGACGACATTGCCATATCGCGCAA
The DNA here is from genome assembly GCA_036848635.1 of Nodosilinea sp. CTOTU7336. Taxonomy (GTDB): domain Bacteria; phylum Cyanobacteriota; class Cyanobacteriia; order Phormidesmidales; family Phormidesmidaceae; genus Nodosilinea. The sequence goes on along the minus strand of DAIUJR010000015.1, from coordinate 50,489 downwards.
GCTGCGCAACCTGGCCCGCCTGCTCAAGGCCCAGCCCAAAAACATTGTCATCCTATCCTCCCAGCTTGCCATCCCCGAAGAGCTAGGGGAAACCATTACAGTGCTGGAGTTTACCCTGCCCTCGGTGGAGGCCATTCGCCAGGAGGTAACGGCGCTGCTGGGGGCGATGGGAAAACCCCTCTCCCCGGCGATGCTGGACGAAGTGGTGAGAACCTGTCAGGGGCTATCCCTGGAGCGTATTCGGCGGGTGCTGGCCCGCGCCATTGCCACCCACGGGGCCTTCGACAACAACGATCTGGATCTGATTTTGGAAGAAAAACGCCAGATCATCCGCCAGACGCAAATTCTCGACTACTACCCCGCTAGAGAGCAAATCTCCGACATTGGCGGCTTGGATAACCTTAAAAACTGGCTGCTGCGGCGCGGCACGGCCTTTTCTGAAAAAGCTCGCCAGTACGGCCTGCCCCACCCCAGGGGGCTGCTGCTGCTGGGAATTCAGGGCACCGGCAAATCTCTCACCGCCAAGGCCATTGCCCACCACTGGCACCTACCGCTGCTGCGGCTCGACGTAGGGCGGCTGTTTGGCGGGCTGGTCGGCGAGTCAGAATCTCGCACCCGCCAGATGATTCAGCTGGCCGAAGCCCTCGCCCCCTGCGTATTGTGGATAGACGAAATTGACAAAGCCTTCGCGGGCCTAGAGAGCCGGGGCGACTCGGGTACCACCAGCCGGGTATTTGGCACCTTCATTACCTGGATGGCCGAAAAAACCTCCCCGGTGTTTGTGGTCGCTACCGCCAACAACATTCAGGCGCTTCCCCCAGAGATGCTGCGCCGGGGGCGATTTGATGAAATCTTTTTTGTTGGGTTGCCTAACCAGGCTGAGCGCCAGGCTATTTTTGAGGTGCACCTGTCGCGCCTGCGGCCCCATACCCTAAAAAGCTACGATACGGCCCGACTGGCCTACGAAACCCCCGATTTTTCCGGGGCCGAAATCGAGCAGGCCATTATCGAAGCCATGCACCTGGGCTTTAGCCAAAACCGCGATTTTACCACCGACGATGTTCTTGAGGCCGCCAGCCAGATGGTGCCCCTGGCCCGCACCGCCCAGGAGCAAATCGAAGCGCTCCAGGCCTGGGCCGCCTCCGGTAAGGCCCGCATGGCTTCCCCCAGCGCGGCCCTGAGCGATCGCTTTAAACCGCCCCTTCAGGATGCCGATTAGCCCAGGCTTGCTGTACCATTAGCAAGCTGTAAACAACGATGAGCTGTAGGCGCATAACCGTCCATGAAAGGATTCTTCCTCGGCCTATCCAAGCTGGTGCTGGGCATGGCCATTGCCCTGGTACTGCTGTCGATGGCCGGTATTGCCACAGCCCGCTATTTCATGGGCCGCCTGTCGGTGCTGCCCGCCAAACCTCTGTACGGGGATGAACAACCCACCGCGCCACTACCCCCCCCCGAAGCTCCCACTCCAGAAGCCTCTCCTCAGCCACTCCCCGAGGTCACCGCCCCCTCTCCAGAGGCGGTACCCGCCCCTGCCGCGACCCCCGAACCCGCCCCTGAACCTGAGCCCGGCACCTACCAGGCTACGGTGGTGCAGCCCATTGGCCTGGTACTCAGGGAAGGCCCTGGCACCGAATACCCCCAGGTTGGGGGAGTGGACTACAACGAGGGGGTAGTGGTGATTGAAGAACCCGCTGACCAGGCCTGGGTTAAGGTGCGCGTGGTGTCAAGCGGTCAAGAGGGTTGGATTAAGTCGGGCAATACCCAGCGTACGGAAAATTAACGAGCCGTTTTCGCGTTTATCCCATGGAGCAACCGCTCATTTCACTGGCAACGCCTGATCAGTTTCCTGCCCTGGTGACATTGTTCGAGGCCCAGCTTCTCGAACACGGCATCCACAGTTCTGTTGATGCACTGATGGATACCTGCCAGCTCATTCATAACCACTCTGAATACGGTTTCATCCTGGTAGCGACACGGGATGGATTGATCGTGGGTGTTGCTTATGCCTCTAGTGTCTTAAGCCTAGAGCACGGTGGCTGGAGTGGTTGGCTAGACGAACTTTATGTCCTCCCAGAGTGGCGAGGTCATGGCATTGGGACTCGTCTGCTGGATGCCGTCATTACTGGTGCTATCGAACGGGGCTGGATTGCTCTGGATTTGGAGGTCGATATTGGTCATCAGCGCGCCGTCTCGCTGTATGCCAGCCGAGGGTTTCAGCCAGTTCATAGGAGTCGGCTCGTTCGCAATCTCTATGATGAACCAGAAGCCTAGCTATACCTGCATCACAACGTCTCATCTCAAATCACCGATCACGCGGTAGCGGCGAGCTACGTCCGAAGAGCGCAACTATCAACCCGATCAGCGCGAGCTTTCCCCAGTAAAATGTTAATTATTTTAACTAACCCTTAAGGTTAGTATCAGTTCCCAAGGGATTCTAAATTGGGCTTCGGGCTGAATGATAAATTCAGGGCTGAACAAAAAACCTGGATCTAACGGCTTTGACCACGGCTGGGGCTTGATTACCTGGCTTAGAGGGCGATGCCCCTGGGTTGAGGTTGCCACAGAGCCTGCATTTAAGCCCTTTTTTGTGAAACCCATGCATAACGTACAAAAAGACTGGATTGGCGCCGTGGTAATTGCCGCCCTGGGTGCTGGGGTGATTACCTCCTTTGCCGTGAGTCAGGGACAAAACCCGTTAGTGGGCCTGGCCATCACCCTATTTGCCGCAGTTTCCGCTGTCACCATCGATCATTTCCTGTAGGGTACCTTCGCGGCCTGCCTCAACCTTGCAGGTAAGGCCGTAAACCCGATTTAGGCCGCAATGTACCGCCTAGCCCAGATCGGGCATACGCCAAAATCTACGCTTTGGTGCATTGGCGGAGCAAAGGATCTGACTGTCATCCACAAAATCGCTCATTGGCGGAGCGAGAACCGGACTGTTATCCACCCAATCTTTGTCCGCCGAATGCGTCCTACAGCGCCTCTAAATAGCTTTGGTGCATTGGCGGAGCCGAGACCCTGACTGTCATCCACAAAATCGCTGCCCGCCGAATGCACCCTACAGCGCCTCCAAGTAATCGCGAATGCGGTTGCGCCGCTTGGGCTGCCGCAGCTTTTGCAGCGCCTTCGACTCGATCTGGCGTACCCGTTCCCGCGATAGCTCCAGGGCGCGGCCAATTTCCGCCAGGGAGTAGGGGGTGCCATCCCCCAGACCAAAGCGCATGCTGATCACGTCCTGCTCGCGGGTGGTCAGGTCGGCCATGAGCTGTTGCAGATCCCGCCGCAGGGATTCACGAATCAGCAAATCCTCCGGCGACATGCCGTCGGTTTCCAGCAGGTCGCCCAGTTCGGTGTCGCGGTCTTTGCCCACCTTGGTCTCCAGGGAAACCGACCGGGGCACCCGCAACAGCACCTCCCGCACCTGGGGGGCGGTCATGTCGAGTTCCTTGGCGATATCGTCAATCGACGGGGTGCGGCCCTTCTCCTGGGAGAGCTTGCGCTGGGCTTTTTTAATCTTGTTCAGCTTTTCGGTGATGTGCACCGGTAGGCGAATGGTGCGGCTCTGGGTGGCAATGGCGCGGGTAATGCCCTGGCGAATCCACCAGTAGGCGTAGGTGCTAAAGCGATAGCCCTTGGTGGGGTCGAATTTCTCCACCGCCCGCTCCAGGCCCAGGGTGCCCTCCTGAATCAGATCCAGCAGCTCTAGGCCCCGGTTTTGGTATTTTTTGGCCACCGAAACCACCAGTCGCAGGTTGGCCTTAATCATGTGCTCCTTGGCGCGAATACCCTCGGAGACCATGGTTTCTAACTCGGGTACCGTCAGCTGCCGGAGCGCCGCCCAGGCTCGTTTGCCCTCGGCTAAGGTAGGTTTAAGCTCAGCAATGGGCACTTCGGCCTCGGCGGCCCAGCGCTCTAGGGAAGGGCGATAGCCGAGCTGGGAGGATAGCCGGTTGCGGGTTTGCAGCAGCTTGCTGTAGGTGGCCAAAATACCGCCGCTGACCTTGGCCGCCTGGTTCAAATCCTCAAGCAGCTGCATGTAGGCCTGGACGCACTGGGCTTCGGAGACTTCTTCGTCGCGCTCGAGGAGACGTACTCGGCCAATTTCCTGCAAATACAGGCGCACCAGGTCGGTGGTGCGGCGGTTTTTAAGCACTGCCGCCGTATCTGCTTCAAAGTCGGTGGTGTCAGGGCCGTCCGGTGAGAAATCAGGCAGGGCAAGGGCATCGTCCTCATCGTCGATGTCGTTGAGCGAAAACTCTCCCTCGGTTAATCGGGCCTTAGGGGGGGCGTCATCTCTGCTGTAACGGGGTGTTGCTACCATGACACTCTTTAAGTAACTCGTACAGATCGGTGATCAGTCGGCGATGGCTCCAGTGTTCCCATGGGGCAGGGACTTTGGAACAACCACCTAGGTTCCAGCGGTGGGAATAACTCAGGTTTCCCAAAAGTTACTGAGATCTATAGGGATGCCTTGCCTCCGTTTCAGCACGGGAAACGGTGGGCCATAGCCCCAGGAGACATCCGTAAAACCGCGGTGGCATTCGTGGACTGACACCATAATCTACGCCACCGGAAGGATCGATTCCCGAAAGAACGAAAGGCCTTGCAGAAACCTTACATTCGCCTGGTGGCTCCATATAGGATAGAGATATTGCTTACCATGAACTACGAAAGTTCGAGGAAACGGGTTGGTCACTGACCTTAGTCCTTGCTAAGCGGCATGACTGGCTGGGATGCCCTGCCCCCGACTAAAACAAAGATGGCCCAGCCGTAGCGGCAGGCCACCCTTGCAAGTCGTACTCATAACGAGTATGATTTATAGATGCGCTGGGGTCTAATGGTAGGATTCCTGCATGGACTGTTCCACTGATTGGCCGCAGGGCGCGTTTTCAAGTTTATTTATCTAAGAGAGGGCATATGGTTGCAACTCAAGCCAAAACTGAAGCTTCCCATCGGTTTTACCCGACCCGTATTGACATGGCGGCTAACGTGCGATCTCAGATCGTCGAAATTCTCAACCAAACCCTGGCCGCCAGCCTCGACCTCAAAACCCAGACCAAGCAGGCTCACTGGAACGTAAAAGGGATGGATTTCTTCCAGCTCCATGAGCTGTTCGATGAAATCGCCGGTGAGCTAGAAGAATATGTAGACATGGTGGCCGAACGGGTCACTGCCCTGGGGGGCACCGCCCTGGGCACCGCCCGGATCGCGGCGGCCAATTCGATTCTGCCGGAATATCCCTTCGATGCCATTGATGGGAGTGAGCACGTAACCGCGTTGTCTGAGCGCTTTGCCGCCTACGCTAAACATGTCCGCGACGCCATCGATAAAACCGATAACCTGGGGGATGCCGATACCGCCGATCTCTACACCGAGATTTCCCGTACCATCGACAAGCGGCTGTGGTTCCTAGAAGCCCATCTGGTGAAGAAGGCCGATTTGGATTAAGTTTGAGGGACTAGGTTTCAGGTTTCAGGGGCTAGGTTTCAGGGGCTAGGTTTCAGGGGCTGGAGATTAGATCTCAAATGTAACCCGATACCGCACCCCCTTCCCCTTGCTTAAGGATCAACTGTTGATTCCCCTTGAGAAGCCTGCCAGTGGGCCAGGTCTGCTGGGGTATTAAGGTTGATTAGGCTCTGGCCATCAGCCAGGGGCAATGGCGTTACCGGCTGGGTGGCCAGCCAGCCCTGGAGGGATCGGCCGCCGCGGCGGCTATACTGCTCTAGGCTGAGGCCACAGCCCAGCCGGTAGAACCCATAGAGGGGTTCCCAGCGGCCCTGGTGATGGGGTAGGCAGGCTACGATATGCGGGGCTACCGAGGGCAGGCCCACTGCCCAGGTCTGTAAAACCGGTACGGATAGATTTGGTAAGTCACAGGCGAGGGTCAAAGCCCAAACTTGACTTGAGTTTGGAATAGTCGTTTCTAGGGTAGTGAGTGCCTGGGCGAGGGCGACGAGCGGGCCCTGAAAGGTTTCAGCCTGGCCAGGGAGGGGGACTTCCTGGATCAGGTGTGTTGCCGCAGGTAACAGGGGTTGGTAGCGTTCAGGCCATGGCGTGACCACATATACCGAATCCGCACATGCCAGGGCTAAGCGGCAGGTGCGTTGGATCAACGTTTCGGAACCCAGGTTAATGAGGGCCTTATCCTGCCCCATTCGGGAGCTGCGGCCTCCAGCTAGAACGATTGCTACCGGGGCGCTCATCACGGGTTCCCCCGATTGCTGGAGGGGAGGTCACGGTCAGCCCGTGGGAGGGATAATGCCGCCGTCATTCTTTGCTTTGGGTGAGCAACTGCAGGCGAGCCACGTCGGCCCAGGCCAGCCCCTTAAAAAAGTAAATTATGCTGGTCAACAGGGCCAGCACCATATAAAAAATGCGGATGCCCCAGCCGGCTCCGTTAAAAATCATTGAAAATACACCGGGCTCGATGCCGCTAAAGCGCGTCAGTTCTGAGCGAAACCACTTTTGGTCGGCGGCCATGCGTTCGAGTTCCGCCACACTGGCGGGCAAGATGGGCATTTGGGTGGTGGTGCGGTAATATCCCCAAAAGCCTTTGGTATCGCTTTGGTGGGTGAGGGCTGCATTTGCCAGACTGGTGACCTGGGCCCGGGTCAGGTCGGTCTGGGCGGTGAGCTGGTTCAGCCAGACGGTATAGCGCAGCCAGTAGCTGCTGAAAAAGACCAGCGGCAGCACCACGACCAGGGCCATGGCCTTGACCCCCAGCGAGGTTTTGGCGGGTAAATAGCGGGATGCACCGCCGAGGCCAAAGCCCAAAAGGGCAAATAAAAGAATATTACTGAGTTCAACAATCTCCAGACTTTTAAGCCAGCCCCCCACAATCGGCACAGGGTGTAGAAAGGCCTCAGCCGCCCAGGTAATCAGCAGCCGCGCTCCGACAACGGCGAGGGTGATGGCGGCTACCGTTAGCAGGTATTGAAGTAGGGCGGATCGAGAGCGAGACGTGGTGGCCATAGCCGAGGAACGCAGACAGGATTGGAACTAACCCCAGAGCTAGCAGCGGTAGCGATGCCCTCAGGAACCTACCCACTGCACTCTAAAATGACGCTGGGCACACCGCCAGGGTACGCCCACAATTATGATGCGCCCATAATCCGCCTTTGATCTCGAAAAGTCAAATTCCTTAGCGCTGCGATCTGAAAATTATAGTACAATTGAACTGTTTTATTGGGGCTATTCATCGTGTCTATTGCCCAAACCACACAGTTACTCCAGCTTTTACTCAACTCGGCGGTGATGATGGCGATTGCCCTAGCCTGGTGGGGGGTCGTGGTGGTACGCCTGGGGGCAGTTTCGGCCCAGATGCAGCGGCTGCGCCGGCAGTATCGACAAGCCGCGCGGTGGGAAACGAACCAGCCCCAGGGCACCCTTATGCGTCTGCGCCAGTACCGTCATGAGCTATTGGTACGCTACCGCCTGACCCGCCACAGCGCCCTGATTATGCACTATGTTTTGCTGGTGCTAATGGCTAGTCTGTTTTCTCTGTCGCTACGGGCGTTGATCCACGGCAACGTGTTGATTACCGTGGCGCTATTTTTGCTTGTGCTGGGGGCAGCGGGGATTTTGCTCAGCGTTATGCTGGCGCTGATGGAGTTTTATCAACTCAATGGGCTAGAGGGGCGGTGGCTCGATCCGGTAGCTTCTGATCCTGAATTGCCCACGATCCGAGGCGTCACAGCGCCAGAACTCAGACCGCCGCTGCTCCAGAAAGAAGACGTAATCGCCAGCTAAGGTTCGATTAGGTTGCTTGAAGAGCCGCTATCTGGGCGGGGGTAAAGGCTCCCCTTTCCGTCACAATGGCCGATATCAACCCAGCTGGGGTGATATCAGAGGCGGGGTTATAAAACTCGGCCCCGCTGGGGGAGGTGACTAGATCCCCCAGCCTGTAAATTTCCTCGGGCGAATGTTCAGCCATGGGCATATCGGGGCCAGCAGCGGTGGCGAAATCAATGGTTGAGATCGGTGCGGCCACCAAAAACGGAATATTGTGGGCCTGGGCGACCAGGGCCAGACTGTAGGTACCAATTTTACTCATTGTATCGCCGTTGGCGGCAATCCGGTCGGCCCCCACCAGCACCCCATGGATGCGCCCCTGGGCCATGCAGTGGGCTGCCATGCTGTCGGTTACTACCGTGACGGGAATGCCTTCCTGCACACATTCCCAGGCGGTGAGCCGGGAACCCTGAAAGGTGGGGCGAGTTTCTCCGGCATAGACCCGCGCCAGACGGCCTTCTCGCCAGGCTGAGCGCAAAATTCCTAAAGCTGTGCCGTAGCCCGAGGTGGCCAGGGCACCGTGGTTGCAGTGGGTAAACAAGGTAAGTTGGGCCGGATCGGTGGGCAGGGCGGCAAGGCCATGGTCGCCAATGGCGTGGCACAGGGTGAAGTCGTCGGCCTGGAGGCTTTGGGCTTTGGCTAGCAACTGCTCCCGTAACTCCGCCACTGGGGCTGCAGAAGCATGGGCCACCCCCAGCATCTGCTCCACCGACCACTGCAAATGGGCTTTATCGGGTCGGGTTTGCTTGAACTGGTCGCCGATGGCCTCAATGCGCTCCCAAAAGGCCGTTGGGCTATCGGTTTGCATCTCGCGGGCGCCGAGGTAAATGCCGTAGGCGGCGGCAATGCCCAGGGCTGACCCACCCTGAACAATGGCAGACTTGAGGGCCCGCACTACGTCGTCGCAGCGGTGGATGGTGACAACGTTATAGCGCTCTGGCAGCTGACGCTGATCAATCAGAACCAGATGATCGGCTTGCCAAACGACGGGATAAACATGGGTATCAGGGGAGGCATCCATAGGATTTTAATCTTTAAGGAGTTTTTTATAGTCAAGATTTTGCCCTAGATTCGATGCCCCTGCCATGAAAGTTAGCCCAGATGGCCCACCGGCCCCATGGGTGTTGATGTTTCGAGTGCGCTTCAACGGCAAATCCACGATTGGCTCTACCGATCCAACAAATCGTACTGCTCGCCCACCCAGGGCATCAGCACCAAATCTTCAAAGCTGACCTGGCGGTCTTTTTCTAGGGCTTCGATGCGGCGCTTTTCGGCGTAGATCTGGGTTTGAAAGTAGGCAATTTGGTCGGGGGCAGTGGTGCTGTCGGTCTTTTCCCAGAGGTGAAGAAAGTGGCGGTAACGCTTTTCGCAGAGGTTTTTTTCCAGGCAGGCGGCGGCGGCGCGAATTACCAGAGGGGCGCGGAGAATGTCGCGACGGGTCTTTTCGCTGAGGTGCAGTAGGGGCAGCAGGTGGGCATCGGTGGGGCTGTATTCAGCCAGGTAGTTACGCAGCAGCCCAACTAGATCAAGCCCTGGGCCAGCGGGCTGATCGGGTTGGGCCAGCAGCAGCTGCATCTGCCGCCACAGTGAGCGGTGGTGGGAGTAGCTAAACTGTAGATCGCGGTCGTCGAGCACCTGGCGGACGTCGTTGCGGTGGGCGGGGGAGTGCAGAAAGATTCGCAGCAGGGCGGCTTCGGCCTGCTCTAGGGAGCTGGTTTTGGCCGCCGTGGCGGGCACCGGTGCTGCCCCCTGGTGCTGGCCAGAGGTGGCCCGCCGCTGTCGCCGCACCTGGGTGACCAGGTTTTCGGCCAGCAGGGGCACCAGGCGGCTGTCGCCGTTGCTAAAGATTTCGGCGCAGTAGCGCACGTAGTGGGTGCGGGTGTCGGCGTTGGCGATGTCGCTGAGCAGCTTTACCATCGCCTGGGTGGTCTGCTGAAACTGGTCAGCCTGGCGCAGGTCTTTGCCGCGAATCAGGTTGTGAATTTGCCAGTCAATCCAGAGGGGGGCGGCGGTGATGAGCTGACGATAGTCAGCGGCGCTGTGGGTCTGCAAAAACTCATCCGGGTCTTTGCCCTCGGGGATGTTCAGCACCCGCAGCTGCACATCTCCTCGGTAGGCCATGGCCTCGACTTCGCCAATGGCCCGCTGGGCGGCCTTGACCCCGGCGGCATCGGCGTCGAAGTTGAGTATAATTTGCTTCGACTCGGTGTAGCGCAAGAGCTGCCGCACCTGGGCGGCGTTGAGAGCAGTGCCCAGGGCGGCCACAGCGTTGGTAAACCCCGCGGCGTGAAGGGCAATCACGTCGAAGTAGCCCTCCACCACGATGGCCTGGTCGGCCTTGGCGATTTCAGCCCGGGCCAGATCTAGGCCGTAGAGGCTCTTGCCCTTGTCAAATAGCTCGGTGTCGGGAGAGTTGAGGTACTTGGGTTTTTCATCCCCCAGGGCGCGACCGCCAAAGCCAATTACCCGGCCCTGGGAGTCGCGGATGGGAATCATCAGCCGGTCGCGGAAGCGGTCGTAGTGGCCGTCGCCCTGCTGGCGGGACACGATTAGCCCGGTCTGCTCAACCAGCTCGACGGGGTAGTGCTTTTGCTCGACCAGGTAACCGTACAGGGTCTGCCAGCCCCCCGGCGCAAACCCCAGCTGAAACTGCTGAATGGTGCCCTCGGCCAGCCCCCGCCCCCGGCGCAGGTAGGCCAGGGCGGCAGCCCCGTCGCTCTGGTGCAGGGCGTGCTCGTAGAAGCGAGCGCTGACCGCCAAAATTTCGTAGAGCTGCTCCCGCAGGGTGAGCTGGCGCTGCAGTTCCTGGCGCTGGGCGGGCTCTAGGGTTTTCACCGGCACCTGGTAGCGCTGGGCCAGATCCAACACCACGTCGGCGAAGGAGCGCTGGTTTAGCTCCATCAAAAACTTAAAGGCGTTGCCCCCCGCCCCGCAGGAAAAGCAGTAGTAGAATTGCTTGCCGGGGCTAACGCTAAAGCTAGGAGATTTATCGTCGTGGAAGGGGCACAGACCGACAAAGTCTTTGCCCTGCTTCTTCAGCACCACGTGCTGGGCGACAATATCGACGATATCGGCGCGATCTCGAACCGCATCAATGGTATCGGGGTGAAGACGGGGGGTATCCATGGGCGGGGGCAGCGCCAGGGCAGGACGGTGAACGGCAACCTTGAGGATTTAGTGTAGCCTGAAACCCGAGCGATGCCCTGAAACCTAAACCCTAAACCCTAAACCCTAAACCTAAAACCCTGAACTAAAACCGACTCCCAACCGTAACATGTACCTGGTCACCGCCCTCAAGATTCCGGCCGTACTCCAGCCGCACAATCCCAAACGGCGTAAAGCTCAGCACCCCTAACCCATAGCCCAGGCCATAGCCCGGTTTGCCACGCACCGGGCCAGGGGTGCCCACCACCGTGGCATCGCTGCCAAAGGTGGTGCCGTAGTCCACAAACAGCAGCCCGGCGATGGGTAGCTCAAAATCAAACAAGTTAGCCGTAGCCAGGGGCACCCGGTACTCCGCCGTGGCCGTGAGAAAGTGGCGACCAGAGGCCACTTCCCCCAGGGCATAACCTCTGACCGTGTTAATGCCCCCCAGAATAAACGCCTCGTAGGGGGGCACCTGCCCCAGGGTAACGCCCCCCTGCAGATTGAACACCAGGGTATCGATATAGTCGCCCTGGCGCACCAGACTGAGGGGAATAAACTGCGCCCCGTTGGCCACCAGCCGGGTATAGCCAAGGCTAGCCCGCCCCACCGGAATTGCCTGCTCTAGGCCCAGTCGTAGTCGTGACCCGGCAAGGGAATAGGCCCGCCCCGTCACTGAGTTCAAGAACAAGCTGGCATGGAGGGTGAGCAGATCATCTTGGCCGGTGGGGCTAACGGTGAGGGGGTTGCCCTGGCTGTCGGTGGGGGTTACCCGCGAGCTGAACAGTCCGTCACGGGCCGAAACCCGCTGATAGTTAGCGGCCAGGGCCAGATCGATATGGTCGTTCACAGGGTAGGCATACTGCACGCCGCCCCCCAGCCGATGCACCCAGGGACGATTGCCGTTGGGCAGGCCAACCTCGGGGCCATCCACGCCGGTGTTATAGGTCGGGTTTTGGCTCCGCTGACTGACCAGATTGGCGGATAGAATGCCGGGCAGCGACGGAGGAGCATAGAAATAGCTGAGGTCAAGATCCAGCGCCGCTAGCCCCACCGAAGTCTGGGCCAGCAGAGCCTGGTGCGGCCCCAGCCGCACCCCCCCGTAGATGGGGATGAAGATGCTGCCCGTGCGCTCTACCTGGGCGGTGGTGGTGCGATCTCGGGTTGGCCCCCGCAACCCGTGAGGCTCCTGCAGCACCGAGCCAAAGCCGTAGATAAAGTTGGTTCCAGCGTCCACCGGCAGCCGCAGCCGCCCTCTAGAATTGGGCCGTAGATAAACCGGTACCTCTGCCGACCCCGCGTCAGCCGCAGTGTCTCCCTGAACCAGCAGCGACCCTGGGCCAACCTGGCTCAACGGCAGATCTCCCTTCACAGCCAAAATCTTAGCCGTCGGCACCGTCAGGCTATCGGCCCAGGCCTCAATATCTAGCTGGCCTGAATTAGTCAGCTGGCCAGAGTCAACCGGCTGTTCAAAACTCATAACGGGTTCTAAATCACGGGCCGTCTTCTCATCGGGTTGTAAATCTACTGCCGTCGCTGGAATCTCAGCTTGACCCCAGCTCGGTGCTGCGCACATCACTCCAAGGCTAAAAACAACCCCTAGCAAAACCCCTGCCGACGGCCGCCAGACGCCCACCCCCCTCAAACTAGCCCGTTGAGCGTTCACGTAATCTAAATTCATGCCCCTACGTCTCCCTCATCCCGCCTCAACCCCTCGGCCCCGCTACCTTATCATGGAGCTAAGAATCCGTAACTCACGAACCGTGTCCAACGGCAGTAAATCTACTTAAACCTCAAGCTTCACCCTTCACCCTTCACCCCCCACCCTGCCCCATGCCCCTAATCACCGTGCGGCCCGAAGGGCTCTACTGCGAAACCGGCGACTTTTTTATCGATCCCTGGCAACCCGTAGATACCGCTTTAATTACCCATGCTCACGCCGATCACGCCCGATCTGGATCAACCCGCTACCTGTCCACTGCTATGTCCGAGGACATTCTGCGCCAGCGTCTGGGCCAGGAGATTAACCTGCAAGGGGTGACCTATGGCGAATCCATTAAGCTCGGCGATACCTGGGTGTCGTTTCATCCGGCGGGCCACGTGCTGGGTTCTGCCCAAATTCGGGTCGAGCATAAAGACGAGGTATGGGTGGTATCGGGCGACTACAAGCGCTGTGCCGACCCCTCCTGCGCTCCCTTCGAGGTGGTGCCCTGCGACACGTTTATCACCGAGGCCACCTTCGGCCTGCCCATCTACCGATGGGATTCGGGAACCATTACCACCCGTCGTATCTACGACTGGTGGCAGGCCGACCCCGAACGCCCCTCAATTTTGTTTTGCTATGCCTTTGGCAAGGCCCAGCGCATTCTCAGCGAGCTAACCCAGTTTACCGACCGCCCCGTCTACGTCCACGGGGCGATCCAGGTGCTGACCGACATTTACCGCGCCCAGGGGGTGCCCATGGTGCCGACCCTATCCACCGCCGCCCTGCCCCGTGGCCACAGCTACACCGGCGACCTGGTGCTGGCTCCCCCCTCCGGCCATCGCTCTAGTTGGATGAAGCGCTTCAAGCATCCCCAAACCGCCTTTGCCTCAGGCTGGATGGCGGTGCGGGGGGCGCGGCGGCGGCGGGGGTATGAGCGAGGCTTTGTGCTGTCGGACCACGCCGACTGGCCAGGGCTGATTCAGACGGTAAAGGAAACTGGGGCGAAGACCATCTACGTCACCCACGGCCAGTCGGATGTGGTGTCACGCTACCTAAACGAAACCCAGGATGTGACTGCCATGCCTCTGGATACCCTGTTTGCGGGGGAGGAGGAGATGGCATGACTGATAACGTTGCCTACCCTCACTACGTCAACTCCTACCTTTGCCCAGGTCTAGCCTCCTCGCTGGCTTCCACCCGGCCCAGCTGGCTGGGCAGCGTTCTGATTTCTGGGGCAATCTGCATCGCCACAATGGTTTCCTCCAGCACCTCGGCAGCTCGCATGTATTGCGCATCGGCTTCGGTACCCAACAGCGCCGGATTACCAAACAGCTCCTGCCGCTGGGTATCGCTCAGGTCAATCTCAACGTCGGGGGTAATGCCCTTGCGGCTGATATCCGTCCCGTTGGGGGTGTAGTAATGGGCTACCGTTACCGTTAGCCCTGAACCATCGGCCAGGCTATGGAGCGACTGCACCAGGGCTTTACCAAAGGTGCGGGTGCCAACCACAGTGGCGCGGTTATTGTCCTGCAGGGCACCGGTCAAAATTTCGCTGGAGCTGGCCGAGCGGCGGTCCACTAGCACCGTGAGGGGTAAATTAGTAAGAGCAGTGCGGTTGGCGGAAATAATGTCGTCACTGCCAGCCCGATCGAGCGTCTTAACAATTGGGCCATGCTGAAGCCACATGCGGCTGATGTCGATGCTGGCCAGCAGTAGCCCCCCCGGATTGCCCCGCAGGTCCAGCACAAAGCCCTCTACTCCATCCGCCACCAGACTATCAATGGCGGCTTCCATTTGCTCGGTGGCGTGGGCGTTGAACTCAATCAGCCGAATGTAGCCAATGGAGCGGTTGCCAATGGTCTTGAGGGAGTATTCCACGATGGGGAGTTCGAGCCTGGCACGGTTGAGAATCACCGTGCGCGGTGCCCCCCCGTTGCGGGAAATCGTCACGGTGACCTGGGAGCCTTCAGCCCCCCGCAGCTGCTGCGATACCCCCTCCGCCGTTAGCCGCTCGGTACTTTGGCTATCGACTAGGAGAATGCGATCGCCTACCGCCAGCCCCGCCTGCTCGGCTGGTGAGTCCGGTGTTACCTCTGTCACGGTGACGGCCCCGCTGGGTTCTTCCCGCCGCAGCATCACCCCAATACCGGAGACCTCCCCAGAGGTCTGGTCGGTTAAATCGGCATATTCCGTGGGCGACAAAAACCGGGTGTAGGGGTCATCTAGCCGCCGTAGGGCGCTGCGCAGCGCCCCGTAGGCTGCCTCCGATGAAGCATACTCCTGGCCCAGGAGATCCTGCCGCACGGCTTGCCAGTCAACCTGGTTAAACTCGTTGTCGACGTACTCCTGATTGACGATTTGCCAGGCCTGATCCAGCATAGTTTTAGGGCTGTCGGTCAGTTCCGCCCCAACAGTGGCCAATGGCTCCTCCTCAGCTGCCGTTGACGGTTCCGCTTCGGGATTAGCTACGGTTTGGGCCAGGGAAACCATGGCCTGGCCCAATACCAGCGCTGCCACCGCCGCCATAGGGGTAAGAATGAATTTTGTCGCGGGCCAAACCGGCCAGGGAGAACGCTTAAGGGGGGATACCAGCATAGAAGTTTAGATTTACCTGGACACTGATGGAGTAGAGACAGAGGGAGGGACGGTTTAGAAGGCCACACCTAACCCCGAAAGGCCTATTGGTAAACCGCTAAGCCTTTCAACTTGAAGGGCCAGGGGCATTCACCCCCCACCCCTCACCAAACCTGGGTCTATTTTGACCGATGGCCCAGCGCTTTGACCAGTCAGTTTTGCGGCTTTCGATACATTAAGGGATTTCTTAAGGTTAGAGAGGCCCAGAATTTAGGCGCGGCCTCATCAAACCGGATCGCCCTAGGCCCAGACCCGCTCTTTCCGACCCGCCGTCTCACCCTGGTACCGTCCGTTTGTCTCAGCTGAGGTTACCACCCTAAGCATCTAAGGCAATTTTTCGGAAATAAGATACCCGATATAAACAGACTTTTGGGCTGGGTTCCCGCCTGCGCGGGAATGACGAGGTAAGTTCTTGGCTGGAAATCTCCTAAGTTCCTAAATCAGCTTGAGTTCGGGGTATTCAGCCACCATTTCATCAGCGGTAAGGGTTTCCCCCGACTGCTGGGGCGTCCACAACACTTCCACGGCTAGGAGCTTGTCGCTTGACACGGCCCCAATTTGGCTCAGCGCCCGGCGTAGGTCTGTCGATGAGTAAATATCAGGCAAATCAAGCTGGCCCTGGGTCGCTACCACCAAAGTCGCCAGAATGTATTCGCCCGGTGCCGAGCTATCGTCTGTGCCGGTAAGCAGGCTCTTCGGCGCAGACTGGGTGAGCTGGTTGTTGACGTTGGACAGGGTCTCTTGGCTAAACTTGCTGCGGGCCGACAGGGTGAGCCGGTTGAACTCTTGTTCGGCACTGAGTAGGCGGGTCTGTTTGTCTTCACTGGCGGCGTAGGCCCAGTAGTCGGGATGGCGCAGCAGCGACAGGGTGGTTTCCTGCAGCAGCGTCGCTAGCCCCTGGGTACTGCCGGTGTCGGCGGTGGCAGCAATGCGGTTTAAGTCGTCCTGAAGGGAGCGGGCCTCGGCCAGCAGACCCACCTGGAGCTTAGCCACCGCTACCGGTGGATTGGTGCCGGAGCCAGCGACGGCGTAGTCGTCCCCTTCGCTAATGCTGCGAAAGCTGCGCACCAGGAAGTTAGCAATGGCAATAAAGACGAGCAGCGTAAACAGCCCCCCAAAACCGCCCCCTACACCAAAGAAGGGAAACAAAAAGGGCATGCCAAACCCACCGCCGGGGTAATAGCCACCGCCCCCAGGGCTGTAGGTGCGGGGGGCCGGCGCCGGTGGGCGCATGGGGGCACGAAAGCTGCCGCCTCCCATGCGCCCACCGGCTTTAGCTGCCCAGGCTCCGTCGGCGCTACCCAAGATCAAAACCAGGGATAACCCCAGGGCCATGAGGGGCTTAACCAGGGGCTTAAAGCGTTGAAAAAATCGTTGCAGCATCGGTTTAAAGGCGAGTACTAAGACTGTCATATACCTATTACTTTACCGTGGTGCCCTGGGGATGCCAGGTCAAGGCCACCAAAATTACGGAGGGAAATCCGCACCTTGCCCTAGCCCCCGCCCACAATGGTGACGATTTCAAGGCTGTCGTTGGGCCCCATAAGCGTATCGTCCCAAAACTGGCGGTGCAGAATTTCGCCGTTGTACTCTACCGCCACCAGGCGCGGATTGAGCCCCAGGGCGGCCAAAAAAGTCGGTAGGGGGGTACCCGGTGGACAGGTTTTGGGCTCGCCATTCACCTGTAGCGAAATTAAAGCGGCAGAGGAGTCAGGCATCGGGTGCTGGGGAAAAATACCCCGTTAAACGTCAGAGGGAACCCGTCATTGGGGCAGGCCGGGCAAGGTTTGAAAGGTGTGACGATGGTTGGTTTGGGCCGCAAAATACTGGGCTATCAGGGTTGGGTTTTCGGCTTCAATAATGGCGCGCACCACCGCTACCCGTTCGGCTCCGGCCTGCAACACATCCGCTAAATTATCGGTGTTGATGCCGCCAATGGCAAACCATGGCAGGGTGGCATGGTCGGCGGCGTAGCGCACGTAGTCGAGCCCGGCAGCGGCTTTGTCGGGCTTGGTGGGGGTATCAAACACCGGTCCCACGCCAATATAGTCGGCTCCCTCGGCGATGGCACGGTGCATCTCGTCGGGGTTGGTAGTCGAGCGCCCAATCAGGCGTTGGCTACCCAGCAGGTGACGAGCCGTGGCCACGGGCAAATCGGTTTGGCCCAGGTGCACGCCATCGGCATCTACGGCCAGGGCGAGGTCTACCCGATCGTTAACTACAAATAGCGCGTTGTAGCGGTGGCAGAGGTCTCGCAGCGACTGGGCCAGGTCAAGGCGAATACCGTCATCAGCCTGCTTATCGCGATACTGCACGACAGCCATCCCCCCCCGCAGGGCGGCTTCTACAATCGCCAAAAGATTGTCGTGGGGAGAGGTAACCAGGTAGGTCAACGATTGTTGCAGCCGCTGCTGGCGCTGGCCCCCTAGGAGCTTGCTTTCTAGGGTGTAAACCTGATAGCGCATGGTTTTGCAGCCAGCGGCCAGGTCGCTGCGGTAGAGCTTGCCGTATTCTTCTAGCACCCGCAGCGCTTCTTGAACGCGGCAGAAGTTAGCCTGGAGTACCGCCATTACACTCGGGCGTTCGGCCTCGTGGGGATGGGTCAGGCCCGTACCCGGATCGCCAGAGGTATCGCGGGCCAGACGCAGTTCTGGGGCGTGCCACTGGGCCAGGGTTTGCCGCAGATGCTTAAGCTGCTCGGTGAGGGCCGCATCATTGAGGCCAAATCGACACCAGTCTTCAATGATGCGCAACCCTTCCCGCGCGCGGTCGAGATTGGCGTCGAGAATGCGATAAACCGCCCCATCAGCACCGGCTGGAAGCACTGGCGTTATTGACTTGTAGGGCGCATCGGACATGCAAGAAGGGAGTAGCTGGGACGTTTTCCCATCCTATCAGGTCTTTGGAGGTGGGGGGGAAGGTTTGGCTTTTGGGGTTAGCGCTTTGTGGTTTGACGAGTGCTTACGGCGAGGGTTTGGGATCGAGAGCATGGTTTTGGGGGTAGGCATCCTGCCTGCCCAGCTAGGACAGGCAGGATGCCTATCCCATGGGTTATCTTCCTCTTTAATAGAAATTACTTTGGTTAACTTTGTTAAAGCAGGAGCGTTACTAGCCCCAGGCTGAGCTATCAATTTGTGGTCTTTGGGCCGAGCCGCCAGGGCCGGTTCGCCAGCATCACTCTCGTTGCCCCCCGTTGCCCCCCGTTGCCCCCCGTTACCCATGGTCTTTCGTTCCTGCGCGCTTCTGGCCTCGGTGATTGCCGCCACGGCGGCTTTAGGATCTGACCCCGCCTTGGGGCAGACATCGCCTGCTCCCGCCGACCCAACCCCTCCCCAATCCGCCTCGCCTCGGGCCTATACCCTGATCCATGTCAGCGCCGTGGCAGGTAGCGACACCAGCGGCGATGGCACTCAGCTGCGCCCCTACCAGACGATTACCTATGCCTTGAGAACCGCCGCGCCAAATTCCCTGGTTACCCTGGCTCCAGGGGAATATAGCGAAACCTCAGGGGAAACCTTCCCCATTACTCTGAAGCCCGGTGTCACCGTGCAGGGTGCCCCAGGGCCGGGGATTAACCAGGCGGTGATTCGCGGTAGCGGTATTTTTTCCAGCGCCGCTGATGGATTGATGCGGGCCACCATTGTCGGGGTAGACGCTGCCGGGTTAGGCAATGTTACCGTTACTAACACTGACCCGGCGGGCTATGGTCTGGTGGTCGAAGCGGGTAGCCCGGTAATTCGAGACAATACCTTTGAGGGCAGCGGCTACGGCGGCGCTTACTTGACCGGGGCCGGAACGCCAGTCATTCAAGGCAACCACTTTACCCAAAATGGCGTGGTGGGGCTGGCGATCGCGGGGCGATCTACCGCCGAAGTGCGAGAAAACCTGTTTGATAACACCGGCATTGGCATTCGCGTTGCCCCCGGTGCCCAACCCAACATTCTCAATAACCGCATTGTGCAAGACCAGGGCGGCATTATTCTTGACGATCCTCCAGGTAACGGGGGAAGACATTCCCAAGGGCAGCAGCATGTCTACCCTCGCCCTGGGGTCAGCTGGGTCAGGGGCTGGCGGCTCAGATAGAGTATGTGCCCTAGGGCGACTCTGGCCCCGCTACGGTGTCTCACCTTCGCGGTTCAAAAGCTGCTGAATCTGCCGCAGGGTTGGATCAGCCTGCCACAGGGTGGCGGCTTTCCAGACCACCAGACCCAGCAGACCCAGGGAAACCACCAGAGCACCGGTGGACATCAAACGACCTACGGAGGAACTAACGTAAACTCGCATGGTTGCCCCCTTGCCTATGGAAAAAACAGTGCAGGGTAGATTCACCAGAGATTAGGGTACTTGTTAATACCCCGCAGATACTTTCAGTATCATAGACGTTGAATAGGTTTGGGGCATTGTGTCGAAGCCGCCCCAAAAATTTACAAAAATTTACAAACTGGGCGAAGAGCACCTATCGCTGATTCCCGCCAGCCAGGCAATTCGGCCCTGCGCGAGAATAATGGAAAGGTCACATTGTTAGCCTCAACCTCGGTAGAACGCCAAGCCCCTGTTGGCCCACCCTGCGGGAAGCAAGCTACATCCCCCAGCCCCAACCTGGGAGCAGGGGGGCCAGAACGGCTCAAAGCCCCTCTCCCAAGCTTGGGAGAGGGGTTTGGGGTGAGGGCAATTCTGCGGCTAGGCACATTTGCTCCACTAAACCTGCTTGGGCCCAGCAGAGCTGACCAACAGGCGTCAGGAGCCAGAATTTAGTTTGTCGGAAATCACCAGTCGTTTCTGAAGCGATTCGGCCCGCCGTTTGGCGGTGGCGTTGGTGGGCTCAAGGGCCAGGGCGCTCTCGTAGCTTTCTAGAGCCTGGGTCATGAGCTGCTTGCGCTCGTAGCTGTGGCCCAGGTTGTTGAGGGCAGTCACGTAACCCGGGGAGACTTTGAGCGCTTCTTTGTAATTGCGAATGGCCAGGTCATACTGCTCTTGGGCAAAGTAGGCATAGCCCAGGGCGTTATAGACCACGGCGGTGTTTTCAGACTCATCCTTGACCACCTGCTTGAGGGCCTGCTGCAGATAGAGTGCCGCCTGGGTATAAAGCTTTTTATCCAGCAGTAGACTACCTAATTCGTAGTAGTCCTGGGCGGTGCCTTTTTCCTTAGTCAGCCGCGACTGAAGCTTGGAGAGCGTAGTCTCAATCCGACGAGTCTTAAACACCTGGCGAACGACAAAAAAAGCGGCAATGCTCAATAGTACGAGCAAAATAGCCAGGTAGGTTAAGAGCAGGTTGCTGTTTTCCATCGGTTCTTACACGCATCCTAGAGATCTGTATCTGGCCCAACTCAACGACCAGGGTTTCGCCCGGGCAAGACTTCAGCCCTAGACTGAAATCAGGGTTATGTCTATCTTGCCATGGTTAGGGCAGTCCCCAGAAGGTGGTGCGCTCTTCGAGCCAGCCGGTTTGGTGCCAGGTGGTGAGGGCGTTGTCGATGAGGGTGTGCAGCTCGGTATACTGAGTACCTTTAGGCAGCGCCACCGCTAACGGCTCGGCGGATACAACGCTGGATAACAAGTAATAGCCCGGATAGTCTTGCTGCCAGCCGACTAGCACTGTGAGGTCGCCCGCAAAGGCCTCGATTTGGCCGGTACTGAGGCTAGCCATAGCCGCCTGATAGCTGTCAAAGGCCACCAGGTCAGCGGTGGGCAAAACATAGCGTATCGAGTCAACGGTGCTAGACCCCTGAAGTACCCCAATTCGCCGCTGCCGTAGGTCGGCTAAGCTCTGTAAAGCGGGGTCACGCACAAGCAGCCCAGCGCCATCAAGGTAGTAGGGTGGGCTAAAGCTCACCAGGCGCATGCGCTCGGGGGTCACAGTCAGCCCGGCAATGGCTACATCAGCCTGGTCTGACAGCACGCTGGGCAGCCGCTCACCATTGGCCACGACCTCGAAAACCACGGCATTCGGGTCATCAAAAATTTCGGCGGCCAGCTGGTGGGCAATGTCGATCTCCAGCCCTACTAGTTCCTCCGAGGGAGCCCGGAAGCTCAACGGTCGCCATCCCTCCCGGACGGCCACAATCAGATAGCCCCGCTCTCGAATAGAGGCCAAGTCAGCGGCAGCAGCCTGGGGTGCAGCCCACAGCACCCCAAGCGCGAGAGTAAGTCCAAGTAGAGGCCATCGCATTGACAACGTTGCATGTGCCATCCAACCCAGGCTAGAAACCGGTTAGGCCCCCAGCCAAAGATTAGGACTTGGCGATTGCTTCAACCACCTTCGTAAAGCTAGCCGGGTCGAGCACGGCCATCTGGGCCAGCATTTTACGGTTAATTTCAACATTGGCCTGCTTCATCTGCCCCATCAGCTGGCTGTAGCTCAAGCCGTTGAGGCGAGCCGCCGCGTTGATGCGCACAATCCAGAGGCGGCGAAAATCGCGCTTGCGATTGCGGCGATCGCGGTAGGCATACCGCAGCGCCTTCATCACCTGCTGGTTAGCGGTGCGAAACAGCTTAGAGTGGGAGCCCCTAAACCCTTTGGCCAGTTTTAGAACTTTTTTGCGGCGTTTCCGGGCAACATTGCCGCGCTTCACACGTGCCATGACTCTCTAAATCCTTGGGGTAATCAAAACTTAACAACAAACCTGCCCACCATTCGTGCCAGAAACAGCCTTGGTTACCGCGTTAGAGGTAAGGCAGCATCAGCTCAACGTTAGGGGCATCCGTTTCGGATACCACCGCAATTTTAGACAGACGAGAGCGCCGCTCTGCCCCTTTGTGGTACAGCATGTGGTTTTTAAACGCTTTGCGGCGCATGATCTTTCCGCTACCACTGCGGCGAAAACGCTTGGCGGCCGCCTTGCGGGACTTCAGTTTCGGCATGGTTAAACACAGATTTTTCGACACAGTTCTCAACTATACCACGGCTGACCGGGTATAACACCCTGTGATTGAAACATTTAAGCTGGCCCAGCCCTACCCTTTGGTCAACGGGCTGCAATCCTTGGTAGTATAAAGGCTTAACCTATTGGTAAAGGTCTTCTATGCTCAAGCGTTCTCCCTTCGACAGCACCCAGGTCATGCGCCGCACCGAAGATTTAATTCGGGCCGCATCAAATCGCTACCGAATTACCGTACAGGTAGCCAACCGGGCTCAGCGTCGGCGCTTCGAAGACTTTGAAAACTACGAAGACCCCAAAATGAAGCCGGTGCTACGGGCCATCATTGAAATGTCTGATGAACTGACCCAGCCTGAGATTATCGGCGAATAGATGCCCTGGCAACCCCCAACCCTAGATCAGCGGTTTCTGAAGGAAGGGAACGGTTGGCGGCTTGGTTGGGATGCCGCTGCCCCCCACTACAAAGGGCTGCTAGCCGGAGCCGACTGGGCCATCGAACTGACCGAACTTGAGTTTCAGGAGTTTTGTCGGCTGGCCCCCCAGCTCGTCCAATCGCTTCAGACTGTGGCCCCAGAGCTGATGGATGAGGAACGCATCACCTGTGAGGCCGAGTCTGAGCTAATTTGGCTAGAGCTAGAGGGCTTCCCCACCGCCTATAGTCTGCGGTTGATCATTCACACGGGTCGTCGCTGCGAAGGCGGTTGGAATAGTGAAGCGGCTCCTCAGGTGATCCAGGCCATCGCCCAGCTTAAGCTGGTTTAGAGTTGCCGTGGTGAGGGCATAGTCGATAGTCATCGACGTTCACGCAGGCACTTAGGCGATTTCTGGAAAAGAAGATACCCAATATCAACAGACTCTGGAGCTGGATTCTCGCCTACGGGGGAATGACGAAGTAGGCTCATTGACTGACAAAACTCTTGCAACCCTCATTCTCGCGTAGGTTGGGTTAGCGATAGCGAAACCCAACAAAAGCTTCTCGCGTAGGTTGGGTTTCGTCACCTCAACCCAACCTACGCGAGAAGCTTTTGTCAGTCAATCAGCGAAGTAGGTTCTGGGCTGGAAATCTCCTTACTCCAAGACGATACTGAGTTGGCTCACTCGTTTGCCATAGAAGACTGCCCCGCAGCCGGTAACGTACATCAGCAGACTATAAACGGCGGCAGGCACGGCCATGTTGGCATTGTTGAGCAGCCCAGCCGTAATCGCGATCGCCATCGTGCCGTTTTGGATGCCTACCTCAATGGCGATGCAGATCTGCTGCGGCAGCGGCAGCCGAAATAGTTTTCCAGCCAAGAACCCGGTCAGCATTGCGAACAAATTGAGTAGCAGTACCCCAATGCCGACCTGGACGATAAACCCCGGCAGCTTGCTACCCTCACGCACCAGCAGCAGCGCAATAATCAAGACCAGCAACCCCACCGCAAGGCGACTTATTTGCCGTTCTAAGCGCCGCGCGGGGATGGGAAACCCGTGACGAATCGCCATCCCAATCATGGTTGGTAGTAGCGTAATCAGAAAAATTTGCCCGATGGTCTGTCCGATGGGCAGGGTAATGGCCGCACTTTGACCCAGAAAATGCTGGAGCGCTAGATTTGTAATAATGGGAATTGTGATCACGGTAACCATGCTGCTGCTTGCCGTGAGGGTGACCGACAGGGCCACATCGCCCTTAGCCAGGTAGGTCAGTAGATTGGAGGAAGGGCCGCCGGGACAGACGGCTAGCACCATCAGGCCAACGGCAATCTCAGGCTGCATGGGAATCAGCTGCGTAATCAGCACACCCAGCAAGGGCAGCAGCAACACCTGGCACACCATGCCGACAGCAACGGCTTTAGGGTAGCGGGTGACTCGCTTAAAGTCTTCTGGGATCAGGCTCAGCCCCAGTCCTAACATGACTATGGCTAGGGCCAGTGGCAGCAAAACGGCGGTGAATAAGTTGCTCTGCATAGACGGTAGCGGTTAACGACACTGCCAGCCAAAGACCACAGGGATTTTTGAAAACCCCCAGGGTCTATGCTGTCAGTGCCTAGTCTACCGTTACCCTTCGCCCGCAAATCATGGCGCTGTTGATGCAATATTTGCCAGTATTTGGGCGTATTCTTAAACTAGCTCGACTCAAGGCCAGCCCTGAAGTTTTATCGGTGGGAAAACTCCGGTTCTAGGGTCGAACGGGGTCGTAAGTCTAAGGGCACTACTATTTTTGGCGTACTGGAGCCACCTATGCATCTCAGAACCAAGCAGGGTACCTACTTTAAGAAAAGCCCTAAGCAGGCCAGCGCCTTACCGGCGGCTGATCAGGTCATGGTGGCAGCTGGCACTACCTTAGACATTCAATACTATGTCGACATTGGCGACCACTGGCAGATTGAGCTAGCGACACCGAGCATTGGAGATCAGAAAACCACCACCTGGTATGTCTACGAACCCGATGTAGAAATCAAGTCATCGGTCACCCTGACGGTAACCAGCGACACGCTGTTTAAGCAGGAGCCGAAGTTATCGAGTCAGCTTTCTAACGCCCAAAAGATATTTGTGGGCAACGGCACCCAGTACGAGTTGTTGTCGCACTTGCCAGCCGAAAGCAACCACCTCAAAATTACCCTGGCCAGCGCCAATCTGGGGCCGGCCAAGCGCAACACCTGGTACGTCTATCAACCCGACGTCAAAATATCCGGTAGTCGTCAAGCGTTGAAGGTAACCGGCGATACGCTGTTTAAGGCTCAGCCTCAGCTATCGAACAAGCTGTCGGCGGGCGACAAGGTCTTCGTTAAGAAGGGCACAATGTTCGAGATCAGCTCCTCCGCAGCGGCGGAGCGCAACCATGTTAAGGTGGCGTTGCAGGGCGCATTTTTAGGCCCCAAAAACCTTACTACCTGGTATGCCTACGTTCCCGATGTCGAACTGATTGGCAACCCCCCCAGCAATCAGCCCAGCGACAAGCCCAAGCCTAGCCAGCCCGCCAATCCGAAAAGTCCCGGTAAGGCGCTGCGGTTCCCAGGGTTTACGGCGGTTTATTACACCAATCACCCCATTATCTGGAAAACCACCTACGGCGAACAGGGCCATTTTACCTGGGGCGAGGCCACCCACGACGGCACCCGCCTGCCCGAAAATCAAAACATCGTCTACGGCATGGTGCGGGTGGCCCAGGCCCTAGAGGAGGTGCGTCATTTGTACGGCGGCCGATCTATCCGTATTAACTCCTGGTATCGGCCCAGGGCGATTAACGCCGCAGTGGGCGGGGCCAGCATGTCGCGCCACCTCCAGGGCGACGCCGTAGACTTCAATATTGCGGGCATCCATCCTTTCGATGTGTACAAGCGGCTGGATGGCTGGTGGGGCAACCGGGGCGGCCTAGCCAGTTCCTCAGTGTTTACCCATATCGATACCCGCGGCTACCGGGCGCGATGGTCCTACGGCTATTAATGCCCCTATGACAGGGAATTTTCAGATCATCCCAACCATGGCCGAGGCTCTATGCTATTGTGATTAAGCACGTTTTTAGTGCTTCGGGGCGTAGCGCAGCTTGGTAGCGCACCACTTTGGGGTAGTGGGGGTCGTGGGTTCAAATCCCGCCGCTCCGATAGGCTGAAACCCTCCAGTAATGGGGGGTTTTGCTGTTCCAGGAGAGGCGATCACCCCATGTCGATACCCAGCAGCGGGCGGCGGAGATTGAGGGGGATCTACGGGCCGACCGGCCAACCCCTGGGGCGTTTGATGTAACACTGGCCAAGTATCGGGAGTCCAGTGGGGCGAGCTACCGGTCTATCTGTTACCAAGGCGTTTGAATTTAGGGATTGGCTGCTGAAGTCGAAGCGCCTAAAACCCATCACCGCCAGGGATTCAATAGTGGCGAATTTTAGCCACATTACTCGGCCTGGTCATGCCCCTTATGTGGTTGACCAGCGGGCTGCTGGTGTACTAGATTATCGGGCTACTCTTTGGGGTTGCCATGCTAGTAGCGAATATCTTTCCTTCGAGCCAACCCTACAGACGATGCCAAAACGGCCACCCATCAGCAGGATAAAAGCGTGATGGAGCCATTTTTACCCAGTATTTGCCATGCGCCAGCTGTTGATTCAAGTGCCCTGCGGCTGCGGTAAGAGCGTGCTGCAAAAGGCCCAAGCCTGTCAGGGCATCAACCTAGCCCAGTGGCAGACCCTGGGCGCCCCCCCCCAGGACATGGTGTTAGTGCATGTCTCTAATCAGCGGGTGGAACCGTTGCTAGAAACGCTTCAGAACCTGCCAAACCTGGAGATTACCCTAATGCCAACCGGGGTCGTGGCCTTGCATCCTCCAGTCGATCAGGCGGCGGAGCAGATCACCCAGGTGGAGAACCGCAGTTCGATCGAGATCTTTTTGGCCGGGCTGCAGAGCGTGGGCTCCTGGAAAGGGTTTTTGGGCTACGCCGCGATCGCAGGCATTATTGTCTGGATTGGGCTGTTTACGAACACCAGCTACCTACTGGTGGCGGCGATGCTGATCGCCCCCTTTGCTGGACCCGCCATGAATACCGCGATCGCCTCCGCCCGGGGTGATCGCCGCCTGATTGGTCGCAGCGTGCTGCGCTACTTTACCGCCCTGCTGGTTACTATTGGGGTGGCAGCCCTGCTCAGCCTGGTGTTTCGGCAGCAGATTGCTACACCGCTGATGCTTGATAACAGCCAAGTTTCAGCGGTAGCGGTGCTGCTGCCCCTAGCGGCGGGGGCGGCGGGGGCCGTCAACCTGGTGCAATCCGATCGCAGCAGTCTGGTTTCGGGCACGGCCACCGGCATGTTGGTGGCGGCCTCGCTAGCTCCCCCGGCGGGCATTATCGGCATGTCGATGGCCATTGGCCGCTGGGATATGGTCGTTAATGGAGTATTTTTGCTGCTGCTGCAGCTCAGCGGCATCAACCTGTCGGCAGCGATTTTGTTCCGCACCTTTGGGCTATCCACCCAGGGGGCACGTTATCGGCGGGGCAAGCGCGGGGTGTTTCCGGTGTCATTGGGGGTAAGCGCAATCGCCCTCCTCGCCCTGCTTTCCTGGCAGCTATCAAACTCGCCCAATTTGGAGCGCTCCAGTCGCGCCCAGCTGGCCAATGCCGAAGTGCAAACCGTCATTCAACAATTTCCCCAGGTCGCTCTGGTGGAGTCAACGGCACGGTTTACTCGATCCAACATTGCGGGCCAAAACACGCTGCTGTCGGAGATCTATGTGCAGCGCCAGCCTGGCAGTGATGATTCTGACGCAGCGATTCGAGCTGAGTTGACCCAGGCGATTCAAACTCACTTGCTCGACCAGGGGTTTGATATTACGCCTCTGGTCAGCATTAATGTTCTAGAAGCCCCCACCTCCAACAATTAATCCAGCAGAGCCATTAACCCACTACAGGTAGAGGCCAAACTCTTCACTTTTCTATAAGCTGACAGAGATATTATTCCCTAGTTCGATGAATTTTGACTATTCTCCCATTTGGGAAAAGATTCAGGCGATGGTCAATGGTTTGTTGGCTCTATTGCCAAATATTGCCTTGGCCATTATCGTATTCTTCATCTTCTTTTTTGTTGCCAAAGGCGTTCGAATAACAGTTAGACGGCTCACTCAGCGGCAGCGGCGAATTCGAAATGTAGGTCTGGTCTTAGGTCGTTTGGCCCAGGGTAGCACCGTTTTAGTGGGGCTTTTCATCGCCCTCTCAATTATTATTCCATCCCTGAAGGCCGGAGACTTAATTCAGCTCTTAGGCATCAGCGGGGTTGCCATTGGTTTTGCCTTTCGAGATATTTTACAAAATTTTTTAGCTGGCATCTTGATTTTGTTAACCGAACCCTTTCAAATCGACGATCAGATTATTTTCAAAGAATTTGAAGGCACCGTTGAGAACATTGAGACTCGCGCTACCACCATTAGAACCTACGATGGCCGCCGCATTGTAATTCCCAATTCGGAGCTATTTACTAACTCGGTTTTGGTCAACACTGCCTTTGAAAACCGCCGCTTGGAGTACGACATCGGCATTGGCTATGGCGATGATATTGAAACTGTTAAAGGCCTAATTTTAGAAGCCGTACACGACACTGACGAGGTACTGCCCCACCCTGCGCCCGACGTAATTGTGGTCGATTTGGCCGCCAGCACGGTTAACCTGCGGGCCCGCTGGTGGGTGCAGCCGCCGCGCCGCGCCGATGTGCTCGATCGGCAAGATCAGGTCCTCATGAACATTAAAAACAAGCTGATGGCCAACGGCGTTGATATGCCCTTCCCCACCCAGCAAATTTTGTTCCACGACCAGACCGAGGAAACCGACGGCGATCGTACCCGTCAGCGAGAGGGTTGGCCCGTCCGCAAAGGAGAAGCCCCAAAGCCGCGCAGCATTGGGGGCTCGCTGCACCAGCTGGCTGAGGCACGCTCAACCAGCAACGATAAATCTGCCAACCAGGCCTGATCGCCGTGAATCAACCGTGAACCATGGAGCCACGCCGAACTATTTGCTTAATCCTGCATGACTTTGGCCTACTGCTGCACGTGCCCGGTATCATGGCCCTGCTCTCTGTACCGGTCTGCCTTTACTTTGAGGAGTACTATGCCATTGGGCCTTTTTTGGCCACGGCGATCGCCACCTTCGCGCTCGCCCAGGGGTTTTACCGGACCAATTCGCCCAAGGTCGATGAAACCTTTCACTACCACGCCATGCTGATTGTGGCCTTGACCTGGGGCGTTATTCCCCTGCTGGGGATGGCAATCTGCCGCCCAATTACTCAACAATTACTCAAACCGTGCTTGGGCGACACTTAAAGTAATTCCTTAAGCCCACCATCTCGCCATTCTGCAATGAAACATATCAAGCTCAATAAATTTTGGGAGAGTCTGCGATCAAGCTACTGGTTTTTGCCGACGCTGATGGCCGCCGGGGCGATCGCATTGGCGTTTACCCTGCTGGCCCTCGATCGATCAGAGGCCGCGGATATCAGCACCTTGAGCTGGATCTACCAGGGCGGAGCCGATGGGGCACGGGCGGTGCTGTCGGTAATTGCGGGGTCGATGGTCACTGTGGCGGCCACCGCGTTTTCAATCACCATTGTGGCTCTACAGCTGGCGTCGTCTCATTTTGGGCCGCGCCTGCTGCGCAACTTCATGCAGGATCAGGGCAATCAGATCGTACTGGGCACCTTTATCGCCACTTTTGTCTACTGTTTGCTAGTACTGCGCACCATTCGGGGCGAAGACTACCAGCTGTTTGTACCCCAGATCTCGGTGACGGTGGGGGTTTTGCTGGCCATGGCCGGCATTGGAGTGCTGATTTACTTCATTCACCACGCCTCCACCATCATTCAGGTCTCCCACGTGATTGCCGACGTCAGCCATGACCTAGAGCAAATTACGAATCGCCTGTTTCCAGACGCCCTAGGCCACGAGATTGCCCAGCGGGAGGAGAGTGCCCAGGATGATATTCCTATCGATTTTGAAGCTGTCGCCCGGCCCGTGCGGTCTAGGGAAACGGGCTACCTGCAAGCGATTGAAGACGAAGCCCTGATGCAGGTGGCCGGTGATGAAAACCTTGTGTTGCGGGTTCAAGCCTTTCCGGGCGCCTTCATTATGACAGATAGCCCCCTAGTGATGGCCTACCCCGCCAACCGCATCACCCATCGCGTAGAAAAACGGATCAATCAAGCGTTTATCATGGGACACGAGCTGACCAAACAGCAGAACGTAGCGTTTCCAATCGAGCAACTGGTCGAAATTGCCCTGCGGGCGCTGTCTCCCGCCATCAACGACCCCTTTACGGCCATACGCTGTATTGATCGATTGGCCGACGGGCTGGCTCGGCTAGCCAGCCGCAAGCTGCCGTCCCCCTACCGCTACGACCCGTCGCGTACCCTGCGGGTGATAGCGGCCCCAGTCAAGTTTGAGACCCTGGTCGATACAGCCTTTAGCCAAATTCGCCAGTACGGCAGCACTGATACGGTGGTAATCGGCCGGCTGCTGGCGGCGATCGCCGCCATTGCCCCGTTTACCCGCCATTCTAAACAGCGCTACATTTTGCGGCAGCACCTTGAGGCCATCTGGCACAGTAGCCAACAAAACCTCAATCACCAACCAGATCTAGAAACCATAGAAAAGCAATACCACACAGCTTTAGTGGCCCTACAGCAGCCCCAGTCAACCGCCAAAACTATTTTCTAGATTTCAAATAAATACAGGAAATAAATATAGAGACTCACAATCAAGCATGCCATCGGGCTCTTCTTGTTCTGCCCATAGACAGACATGGTTACTGCCTTTTCGACAGATGGTATATAACCCCCAAAACACCTATAACGATGGTAACGAAAGAGTGACTAGCAATAGTACAACAAGAAAATATCGGCTATAGACGTAAGCAATCAATAGGCTAAAAACTCTGCCTTTGGGATGGCCAACCAGGTATTTTTCAGGTCAGGTGGCTACTCGTCAATAGTCGTGCTGAAATTTGGAGTAAACGATTATGGTTCGGCTAACTAGTAAGAAAACCGGTTTTGATATCGATCAGAAACCCCACGGCTTGTCTAAGAAACAGAAATTTTTTCGGAGTACGCTCGCTTTCGGCCTGATTGCTGGACTAATGGGTGCCTGCGTTGAAAGTGCACCTCAGGCTGAAACCTCCGATGGTTCGGCGAATGTGCAAACCGAGGAAATTACTGAAAATACCGAAGGCTACATCGGTCAAATCGTCACCATTAGGAGTGAGCCGGTTGAGCAGGTAGGCGAGAACTCCTTTACCGTGAACGATGAACAGTTCTTTGGCAGCGAGCCCATTCTGGTCATCAATGCTTCGGGCGAACCCCTGCTGCTGCCAGAAGACGATATTGAAGTGCAGGTGACCGGGGAAGTTCGCAATTTTGTGATTGCAGACCTCGATAGAGAGTTTGATTTAACTTTAGACCCCACGCTTTATGCAGAATACGAAGCGCAACCGGCCATTATTGCTCAGTCCATTGCGCTGGCCCCTGAACCGGGTGAAATTACCAACAATCCTGAGCAGTACTATGGTGAGACCTTAGCCGTAACCGGCGAAGTAGAAGATATTTGGAGTGGGGCCGCTTTCACATTAAATGAAGACCGACTCTTGGGTTCAGAAGATTTGCTGGTCGTCTATGCCTCGCCTAGGGATGGTGTTCAGCAGCCTCAGCCTTCGGCCCAGCTGCCTATGATCGCTGACGGTGATGAGGTTGCAGTGACTGGAGTGTTACGTTCCTTTGTGGTCAGTGAATTTGAGCGCGACTACGACCTGGGTTGGGATCTAGAGTTTCAGGAGCAGCTCGAAGCTGAATACAGCAACCGACCGGTTCTGGTGGCCACGGGTATCTATCCTTCAGCTATTCCCGAAGACTAGAATCACCCCGCCACGCTAACGCGATGGTCTTGGGCTGTCATTCAGGCTTAGATCATCGCGTTTTGCAGTACTACCCTGTCAGTGCAGGATGGTTTTGGCCGCATGTTTGCCGATGGCACCTAGATTTTGGTGCAAGGCTTTGGCGGTGGTCAGCCAGTTACCGTCTGCCGCTGGGCAGTCACCTGCTGGGGAGCCCATCGAGGGAAACGTCCTTGGCAATCAGGAACACGAGACCCTGGTGTTACACAGAGGTCAGGTGCTGGAGGTTGTTGCGGTTAATCGGCATGGGAATGTCTCCTGCTTAAAGTTTCAAGTTTTAGATAGTTAGTTTTAGGTAGGTAGGGTGGGCAATCCTCACCATTGGCCTGTAATTCGGCCACCTTGCCCGCTTTCAAGCGGGCAAGGTGGCCTGAGTTGGGTGAGAGAGCAATCGGGTGAAGGTGGGCAGTGCCCATCCTACGGGGGTTAGGCGAACTACGACGTGAGCTGGGCGAAGGCCGCATCTAGGTCGCCCAGCACCGTTAGCTGGTCGCCCGTGCTGAAGTTAACCGTCAGAAGGTCAGGCAGCACCGCCAGCGAGAACTCGCCGCCAGCGCCTAAAAAGCTGCTGAAATCGATGCTGTCGGCCCCTTCAAAGTCGGTGATCACATCAATGTCACCGCCACCGCTGGTCAGCAAGTCAGCCCCAAAGCGGAACGTGTCGCTGCCGGAACCGCCGGTCAACTCGTCACTGCCGAGGCCGCCATCGAGGATATCGTCGCCAGCGCCACCGATGAGAACGTCATTGCCCCCGTTGCCCTGCACCACGCCATTGACGATACCGCCCGTGCCCGTCAACAGGTCGTCACCGCCGCTGAGGAGGACATCGCCATGGATCGCACCCGTGTTCACCACCGTGAGGCCGCCGACGGCTTCGCGGCCATCAATGGCCAATTGCCCGCTCGGTGCGATATCAGACACACCACCGTCAATGCTCCCACTATTCAGGATTGAACCAACCAACTGCGTTCTGGCATCAATTACCAGGGTAGCTGACTGCTCGGCGGACAACAAACCCTCGTTAACGATGTCGCCCTGAAAAACCGATGTCGGGGCCGCTGCGCCACCGGGTTGGTAGAGGCGAATGGCAGCGGCCTGGTTGTTGCCTAGGGGTTCTCCTCGACCCTGAATATGGCCGGTATTGAGAATGTTGCCCGTCACCAGTTCCCCTAGCTCCAGGGAAATTGCATCGCCGTTGTTGCCAAGGCCGACATCGATTAGGCCACGGTTTTCGATCTCAATATTGAGGGCGGTGATATCGCCGTAGACGGTGCCGTTGCGGGGATCAGCGGTGGTGGTAATCAGTCCTTCGTTGACTAATTGATTATCAGCACCGCCGAGATTAACGGCGCGACTGGTGCTGGTAATTAAACCTGAGTTGAAGATTGTGGCCATCGCCACTCCACCATTAGCAATATCAATGCCGTCACGACCGCCGCTGATTTCGCCCCGATTGATAATCTC
Source organism: Nodosilinea sp. CTOTU7336 (assembly GCA_036848635.1). GTDB lineage: Bacteria > Cyanobacteriota > Cyanobacteriia > Phormidesmidales > Phormidesmidaceae > Nodosilinea. The sequence goes on along the minus strand of DAIUJR010000015.1, from coordinate 17,476 downwards.
ACCGGTGACCTCGCCCTCGATGCGCACGCCAATGCCATTGGCGGGGTTGAGGCTAGAAATCAGCCCCTGGTTGAGCAAATCCCCGTTCAAAATCGTGTTCTCTTCCACAATTACCGCTGGCCCATTTTCGGCGGAGAGATGGCCAAAGTTCTCGACATTGCCGTTGAACGTAGAGGTTGGCCCGGCACCGGGTACCCAGTAGAGGCGCACGGCGGCGGCTTGATTGCTGCCCGTTGGCAAACCGCGACCCTGGATCAGGCCGAAGTTAACCACCTGGCCATTCACCTGTGCCCCTAATTCCAGGGAAATGGCGTCGCCGTCATGGCCAGCACCGACATCAATCAGGCCGCGATTTTCGATGTCAACGTTGAGGGCTGTCACGTCACCATAGACTGTGCCATTGCGGGGGCTAGCACTGCTGAGAATCTGGCCGAAGTTAACCAGAGGGCCACCCACACCGCCGATATTCACGGCCCGACTGTCGCTGATAATGGTACCTCGGTTGAGAATGGTGGCGGAGGCCCTATCGTCGTTGGCCAGGTTGATGCCGTTAAATCCACCGTCGATTAGCCCCAGGTTTTCGATGTCGGTGTCAACGCCATTGACTTGAATCGCCGTCGTTTCTGAATCAATCGCGCCATTGCTAGCGATGTGAATGCGATTGTCTTGGGCCTGGGTCAACACCCCTGGCACCGCGCCCAGGGTTTCGATACGGCCGAGTAGCTTAAGACTATCGCCATCGTTGAGCAGCTCAATGCCAGTTTGGTTGATCTCAGGGCGCTCAATCACAAATTCAGTTCCAGGGGCTGGTTCCACTAAGTTATCTAAAAACACGCGAATGCGGGCCACCTGGAAATCGGAGGCAGTAAAGTCGGCGTTAAAGAAGTCCTCACTGCTGAGGATGGGGCCATCGGGGATAAAGCCCTCGGCCAGTTCCACCACGCCATTTTCGGGCATCCCGGTATTGGGGGCCATCTGGCCAAAGAAGGCGGTATTAGCGGGAATTTCGTCGTTCACCTCTGAGCCGGCATCCAGCACGTTGGTGCCCAGCACAATGAAGTCCGCACCGATGAAATTCCCGGCCTCATCAAAGATGGCGTGGGCGCGCTCGTTGCCGTTGGCAATGAAAAAGTCATTGCTGGGGATGATCATCGAGGCGTAGTTGAAGAAGCGGCTGGTGGGGTCGCTGGGATCCAGCTCGACAGTAAAGCTGGCGGTTTCGCCGGGGTCGATGGGGCCGGGGGTGCCGTCTTCGCCAGGGATGGTGCCCTGCACGGTGCCGAAGCCCGCCAGGTCAAACTCCTGGGAAATCAGCTCGGTGGCCCCATCTTCGGCCAGGGATTCTAACCCGGGGGAAACGGGGCGACCGCGATCGTAGGTGTCAAAGGTGCCGTCGTGGAAGCCAAACCACAGCGGGGTGAGAAACGCGCCGTTGTCGGGGGAAAGGTTTTCGATGGAGACGGTAACGGTCTTGGTATTAGTGTTCATGGGAAAAGCCTCAATGAGGGTTAGTGCAACCGATGCATTTGCGGTATCGACGGTGTAGTTCGCCCCCGGCAGAAGCGAGAGCGAAATCACCTCAGGGTCTTCAGTGAGATCGTCAGGAAAGGGGGTGACGACCAATCGGGCCTCGGTGGCTCCCTCGCTGACGGTGACGGTGGAGGTAAAGCCAGAAATAGGCCGAATGGCGAAGTCGTCAATGTTGGTAGTGCCGGGGTCGCCGATGGTGACATCCCGTGAGTCGGGGTCGGGGTCGGTATCGGCGGCCTGGAAGCCAATCACCAGGCCCCCCGCCGGGGCCGGGGCACTCAGGCGAAAGATGAAGGTGCCGGAGGTCTGCTCGGCCTCAGACAGGGGCGTATCGGGTTCGGCAATCACGCTGACCTGAATGGGTTCGGCGAGGGGAGTCTCAAGGGCGATCGCCAGTCCGGTCGGGTTATCCCCAGCGTCAATAGGCAGTACTTCTGGGTTTGAACCATCTAAATTCGCCCGCAAAATCACATCCCCCGCGCCGCCGTCAGCCCCATAGAGCTGCCCTGCTGCCCCATCCAGGGCAATGCCACTAGGGTTTTCGAGAATGCTCGTGTCGAGAATGGTTTTAATATTGGAGCCGTCCAGATTGGCGCGGCGCACCTCGTCCGTCGCGCCAGGGATCGTCCAGTAGATCTGGCCGTTAACCAAATCCAGGGCAATGTCGGCGGGGTTGTCGCCCGCGTCGGGGATGATCACCTGCACCTCAGAGCCGTCGAGGTTGGCTCGCAGAATGCGATCGCCTGCCCCGCCATCGGCAATATAGATGTGGCCATTCACCTCATCCAGCGCAATGCCGTTGGGGTTGTTGAGCTGAGTGTTATTCAGCAAGGTCTCTGGGCCAGTGCCATCGGCATTGGCGCGGGCGAGGATGTCGATCAGACCGGGGAGAGTCCAGAAGAGTTGGGGGTTCATGGGGAGTGGGGCGTAGCGTGGGTCAAGCTGTCTCAGATGGAGCGATCGCAGATCACCCCAGTGGCGCGACCCACGAATCTTGGCCAAGGGGCACTCAGCTTCGCGCCGGGAAGATGCCAACCAAGGCGATGATGTAGTTCACCGCCAGGTAGGGCTGGCGATTTTCGTGGGGTTGGTTGCTGCCGGTGGAGGCGATCGCACCTTTGGCCATTGCCACCGTGGGTTCGGCGGCGCTGTAGATAAGAGATTCTTCGGGAATGGCTAAGGCGTGGTTGGCAGGTGTGCGCTGGTTGCCTTCGGCGTCGCTGGTTAGCAGCGCGTGACTGTGGGCAGGCAGTTGCTCGGCGGTGAGAGCCACCTGTTCGCTACCGCCCCGGCTGCCGAGGGGGTAGTTGCTCAGACCAGTTCCCTGGCCAAAATGGAGGGGCACCCGTCCCCGCAAATCGGGTAGGGCAAAGGTAGTGCGACCGTCGCCGCCGTAGATGGTACCCAGCAGCGAAAACAGCGCTGTGTTTTGACTAATGGGCATCAGTCGGCTATTGCAGAACGCCCAGCCTTGAGGGACAAAGTTGCCTGCAAACATGCGAATTTCGCCGATAAAAGGGTCGGACATAGGAGCCATTCTCCTGAATACATGAAATTTTATAAAGAGTTGATCTTGTCGAGCCAGAAAATTTAATCGAGGCAATTATGAGCGCTCTCATTAAATTTTTCTTTAACTAACGCCTCACAGTGGGTTACAGAAAAAGCAGACTCAATTAAGTAAGAGAATGCCGCCAAAGTCTGAGAATTTGCTGAGTGAAGCCTGAGATAAAGCAAAGCAAATAGATTTTTCATATATCAATATTTCTGAAATCCTTAGCGGACGAGCAATTGAATGTATTCAACTAATATTCCTAAATTTAGGATGTTAAACGATCGGATTAGGGAAGCTATTAAAATCACAATTCGCATGCAAAATAGCAGATCAGAAAAGCTGTATCTGCTATGTGTTTGATGATGGATGTAATGTGCTAATTCATGCGGCGAGGGGGCCAGATAGTCTGCCAAAGTGGTTAAGGAATACTGAAGTCGTAGATAGCATGGCAGCCTCCTCGAACAGATGCTAGGTTGCATACCCAAAAGTGTGGCTCAGTTGCCCCGAAAGCGAAAGATCGGTTTTGGATCAGTAAAAGATCAGTTTTGGATCAATTACTGATCCAAAACTGATCTTGACAGGACTACAGAGTAGATCGCATGGTAGGGTACAAAGCAAAGGCACCGATTCAAATTCTTGGTATTCCCAGTATCCCCAAATACGAATTCGTTTATTAAATGTGCTGCTGCTGCTAAGTTGGCTGCATCCGCCTAAGAACCCTGCCCATGGATGGTAAACCATGCCAAAAGTGATTGCAATCCACTCCTATCGGGGCGGCACCGGCAAGTCTAATTTGACCGCAAATCTGGCCACCACTGTGGCCCAGCAGGGCTACCGGGTGGGGGTAGTCGATACCGATATGCCGTCCCCAGGCATCCACAATATCTTTGGCCTAGAGCCAGAGATAGTGACTAGAACTTTGAACAGCTACCTGTGGGGCGAAGCTGATCTGGCCGATAGTGCCTACGACATTGGCCAAAACCTAGATATTGGCGGCGAGGGAAAGCTGTTTTTGGTGCCCTCTAGCTGTAAAGCCGATGACATTGCCCGCATTCTTAAAGATGGCTACGACGTGCGGCTGCTCAACGACGGCTTTCGGCAGCTGGTGAAAACCCTGGAGCTAGATTATTTGTTTATTGACACTCACCCAGGGTTGTCAAAAGAAACCTTTTTGACCATCGCCATTTCCCACTGTTTATTGCTGATTGTGCGGCCCGACAAGCAAGACTACCAGGGCACCGCCGTCACCCTCGATGTGGCCCGCCAACTCAACGTGCGCCACGTGCAGTTGGTGATTAACAAAGCCCTTTCTTGCCTAGAGCCTGAGGTTTTGTGGCACAAGGTCGAAGCAACCTATGGGGTGCCGGTGGCGGGGCTGTTTCCCCTGTCGGAGGATGTGGTCAAACTGGCCAGCGCAGGGGTGTTTTGCCTGCGCCACCCAGAGCATCCGGTGACGCAGGAATTTCAGGCGGTGGCCCGTCGGATTATGGAGTAAACCATCATGACCAGTACCGGCGAGCTAAAAGCGTTGGCAGATTCGATTACGGCGGCGACCTCGCCCTTTCGCAACTACCTCAGCGATCTGCACCGCAGGTATTTGCCCCTGAGCGACGGGGCCGTGGCCGACTACATTCCAGAACTGGCCCTGGCTAACCCCAACTGGTTTGGCGTAGCGGTGGCGACGGTCGATGGCCAGGTGTTTGAGGTAGGGGATTGCAACCAGCCCTTCACCATTCAGTCGATCTCTAAGGCCTTTGTCTACGGGCTGGCCCTCGAAGACCACGGACGCGACTATGTGAACAGCAAAGTTGGGGTCGAGCCAACGGGGGAAGCCTTTAATGCCATTGTGCTCGATGAGGTCACCAACCGACCCTACAACCCGATGGTCAATGCTGGGGCGATCGCTACCGCCGACCTGATCAACGGCAAAGACGGCACCGAACGCCTCAAGCGTATGTTGGATATGTTTTGCCGCTATACCGGGCGCACCCACGACATCAACGTGCCGGTGTTTCTCTCCGAAAGGGCCACCGGCAACCGCAACCGAGCGATCGCCTACCTGATGCTCAACTTTGGTATGGTGGGCGATCGCATCGACGAAACCCTCGACCTCTACTTCCAGCAGTGTTCGATTTTAGTCAACGCCCGCGACCTCAGCCTGATGGCAGCCACCCTGGCCAACGGCGGCGTCAACCCGGTTACCGGAGATCGTGCCCTTGACCAGCGCTACGTGCAGGATGTGGTCAGCGTCATGCTCACCTGCGGCATGTACGACTCGTCGGGCGACTGGGCTTACCGGGTGGGTATGCCCGCCAAAAGCGGTGTGGGTGGCGGCATTACTGCCGTTTCCCCCGGCAAGCTGGGCCTTGGCACCTTTTCACCTCTCCTCGATGCCAAGGGCAACAGCGTGCGTGGCATTCAGGTCTGCCAGCAACTCTCCCAGGAGTTTGGCCTGCACCCCTTCAACGTCGCCCCACCCCCCAAAGACCTCACCACCTGGATCAAGGGCAACGCAGACCTCGACAGCTGGTAACACCAGTCGTTTTGCATTTTGTATTCTGGGTTTCGGATTAACCCATCACCCCATTCCCCCAACCCTTTCTCCCATGCAGCCCAGCAAAGACATCCTCCGCCTCTTCCAATCGCCCCTGTCGCAGCGCATCATTGCGGGCATGTTCGTCAGTTTGGTGGCGATCGAAGCGATTTTGCTGGTGCCCTCGGTGCAGCGCCGCCGGGGTGAATTGCTCGACCAGATCGAAGAAGTCTCCACCGGCAAGGTGCGCTGGATTGTCACCACCTACCCCGCCGCCAGGGGTGAAGAACTGGCCCAGCACCTGCAACAGTTGCAGAGCGACCCCATGCTCCAGGGCATTTTGGGCGGCGCGGTGTTCGACGCCAATGGCCGCTTAGTTGAATCCTTTGGGGAACCGCCTGAGTTGACGACTGCGGACGCCCGCCAAGATCGCCGTCAGCTTTTTACGACGGCAGCAGGTCGCCGCTACGACATCGCCTGGACGACCACCGGCATCGGCGAAGGCATGCTGCCCGACTTGACCGAAAACCATTGGATTCTGCTACGCCATAATGCCGACGGCACTCAGCGGGCGCTGTTATTCTACATCCTTAGAATTAGTGGGCTAGTGCTGCTGATCGCGGCCTTCATTACCCTGGCAATGATGGTGCTGCTCAGTCGGCTGTTGATTACCCCGATTCTTACCCTGCGCCACGACCTGGCCCTGGCGGGTGAAACCGTTGCCTGCGACAACCATGCGCCAAAATTTGCCTCGCTGCGCTACCAGCGGCAAGACGAGCTGGGTGAGGTGATCGCTGCCTTTGAGCAGATGTACGGGCAGATCTGTGCGGAAATTGGCGATCGCAAGCAGGCCGAGGCCACCCTGCGCCACCAAAACCACGAAATGCAGCAGTACATCGACCAGGTTGATACAGTTACCGCCGCCGCCACCGCCGTCGATGCGGGCACCTTTGCCTCCGATAGCCTAGATGACGTGGCCCAGCGCGACGATGAACTGGGCCAGCTAGCCCGCATGTTTCAGCTCATGGCCGCCCACGTGCAGCAGCGCGAAACCCAGTTAAAGCAACAATTGATGGAGCTGACCATCGAAATCGACCAGGTGAAATTGCAAAAGCAGGTGGCCCAAATTACCGAAAGCGACTATTTCCGTGAAATCCAGGCGGAGCTAAAAAACTTGCAGCCGGACGAATTTTGGCGATCTTGAGGGCTGCCCCAGCACCCCGGTTTCTTCTCTGCTCTAACGGCATCACTGGTACGCTAAACCAGAAACCGGGGTGTTCGTCTCGGTAGCACTACACCTGACATTGTCTGGAGGAATTTCATCCTATGACGGTAAGAGCATTGTTTCGCGCTGCGATTGTTGAGGGGCATCCTGCTCCGCACAACACCCTGCACCTCAAGGTATTTTATCCGGCCCAGCTTTCTGGCAGCGAGCAAGAGCAGAACCTGGGCATCGTACCTGCCCATGCAGAGCAAGCTCCCTTTCCAATAGTAATTTTATTTAACGGCATCAACTGTGGCCCAGAGCTATACCAGTGGCTGGCTGTGGCCCTGGCAGAGCAGGGATTGGTGGTGGTCACATTTGCCTGGGTGGCCGAAAACCTGCCGGGCCTGATCGCCCTCACCCCAGGGGTTGATCTTAAAATGCTGATGCCTGATCAATACGGCCAAGGCCCCACGGCCTCGGCCCTGCCCGCTCTGCTGCATGAATTGGAAACGCTGAATGCCGCAGGCGTGTTGGCGGGCCTACTGGACTTAAATCACGTCATTTTGGGCGGCCACTCCGCCGGGGGCCGAGTGGCGATCGAAAGCGCCAGTCCTGAATTCTTTCCGCAGGTGCGCGCCGCCTTTGCCTACGGTGCCCACACCGCTGCGGTAATGCAGCTGGGCTACCCGGCGGGCCAGATTCTACCGCTGCCCGACCAGTTGCCCCTGCTGTTACTGGGCGGCACCCAGGATGGAGTAATTGCCCACAGCAGCGATCGCTACGGCATTACCTGGGAACGAGCCACCACCCCGGTTGAGCGTACCTTCCACGAAGCCATCCAGGGAGGCAGAGACGATAGCTATTTACTCCTGCTAGAGGGGGGCAACCACTTTTCCTTTGTTGAGCCCTTCGATGCCACTACGGGCCGAGCGTTTTTAGATTTTCCGGCTACCCAGCCCAATGCGGCTTTGCGCGAGCTAATGGCAGAGGCAATCGGGCTATTTGTGGCGACCTACAGGGGCGATTCTCGTCTTGAGACAGTTCGTGAACGCCCCGAGGCCCGCCAGGCGTTGAACCAGCGCCTGGTGGCACCCCAGTCGCTGATCGCCCACTTTGAGCACAAGTAAGCTGAGGCTAAAACTTCCAGCGGGTGGAGATGCCTAACTCGGCAACGGTGTCAGCTCCTAATGGCAGTGCAACTGTGCTCTACATTGCCCGTCCTCTCTGAAGCCCCAATGACCATCGCCTGAATGTTCCTTAAAAGCCGCCTGAGAAATCTGAGTTTGACCACATCCTGCTTGGTTATCCCCGATTTGGCGGGGCAAATCTAAGAGAACAGCACGCGACAACCCTATCTACCTGCTGTTGACGTGCAAACCGGGGGGCTACGGTACGATTGACCTGAGCCCGATAATCTGCAAAGCGGGCGGCATTGTTAAGGCACCATGATCGACTACGGCAACCTGCAAAAGGCGCTCAAATACCTAGAGGTGCAGTACGCCAACGACAAAACCCTCGACCCGGCCCAGCCGCCGCTCATTCCAGAAGCCGTGGCCGAGTCGGTGATTCAGCGGTTTGAGACCTGCTATGACACCCTGTGGAAGGTGCTAAAACGCTATTTGATCGAAGAACTGGGCCTACCTGAGGTGCCCAACCGCCCTAAACCCATCTTGCGGCTGGCCAACGAAAACGGCCTGTTGGCCTCGACCGCCGAGCCGTGGATGGCCTACGCCAACGCCCGCATCGGCACCGCCTACGACTACAGCGGCGATAAGGCGCAGCGGCCCTAGCGCTAATGGACGCCTTTTTGAGCGACGCTACCGCCCTCTACCAAAGGATGAGCGGCCAGCCATGGGTCTAGCCAACACCATCGCCCTAACGCCTCAGCAGCGCCAAATTGTTCTGGTGCTGCTGCAAAAACACCTGCCAAATACCACCGTATGGGCCTATGGCTCTCGGGTGAGAGGCACGGTGCGCCCACTCTGACCTGGATCTGGTGGCGTTTGCCACACCGCAGCAGCAGGGTGCGATCGCCGAGCTGCAAGAGGCGTTTGATGAGAGCGATCTACCGTTTAGGGTTGATCTGCTGGTGTGGCATGAGTTGCCAGCGCGATTTCACCAAACCATTGCGGCAGACTATGCGGTGGTGCAGCAAGATCTGGGCTGCAATGGCCAAACAGCTATGCCAGTTTAGCAATCGCAGGCTTGCCGTTAACGATCAGCGGACGCAACATGCTAAACTGCTGTGCCACTTTGCCAAACTGCTGTGCCAGATTAGCGATCTGCTGTGCCACATTGGCGATCGCAGAGTGTAGATCATTAAACTGCTGTGCCACATTGGCGATCGCAGGGTGCAAATTACAAATGGGAACCAAAAGGTACCGGGTTCCTGGTGCTGTTGTCCAAAATTAGGCTACAAGCAGAAGAGACCAGCATTCATGAGCAAAAAAGAATCTGAAGCTTAGGGATACCTCAGCGATCGGGCGCTTATAGTGAATTGTTCCGCCTAAAATATATGCGGCGTTTAGACTGAATCCTTTTCGCCTAAGATCCCTACAGGGGTATTTAGGCTGACAGATTTCCCCCTAAAATCCCATATGAGGATATTAGGGGGAAATTTTCCCTCTAATCATGAGTTATGCCGCTGAGTCCTTGATCGGGTTGTAGCCGAAAGGTTGCCTGTTAATACTTCCAGGCAAAGCAATCAGAGGTTTGATCAGTCATGCGTTTTACATAGTTGATTTGGTACACTTGATGCATTGATTGGGCTAAGTTGACCTATGACTATTGCCGTTGATCCAGCAATTCAGCAGAAGCCACTTAGCTTTGACGAGTTTCTCGCGCATTATAGTGGCGATAACCGCTATGAACTGATCGACGGAGAGGTGTTCGATTTGGAACCAACAGGCTTGCATGAAGAGGTTGCAGCCTTCATAACGACGAAGATCTGTGTCCAGATCGACGGAGTAAGTTTACTTTGGTTTGTCCTTCAGCGTGGACTGTTGCGTCCTTCTAACACTGGCATGACGGCATTTCGTCCTGATATCGCAGTTGTCGATCAAGGTGAACTGACCCTAGAGCCGCTTTGGCATGACCAGTCGATCTTGACTCTAGGCACTGCGATTAAATTCGTGGCAGAAGTTGTGAGTAGCAACTGGCAAAATGATTATGCCCGTAAGCTTGAAGACTACGCAGCGTTAGGCATCCCTGAATATTGGATTGCAGACTACGCAGGACTAGGTGGTACTCGACACATTGGGAAGCCCAAACAACCCACCCTCTCTATTTGTACGCTAGTAGATGGAGAGTATGAAATTCAGCAGTTTCGACGCAATCAGACTATTGTTTCTTCAACTTTCTCAGGTTTAAAACTGACAGCTGAACAAGTGTTGAAGGCTGGTAGGTAGTGATCGCAGCATAACAACCCTGCTGGAGCAGATTGATGAGAAGTCTTGGTCATACTCACAGGCTATTTGCAGCCGCTCAGTAGGAACGTTGGGCGGCTTAAGTTATAGATTGGGACAGTGCTTGAAATATGAAGTCGAGGGTAGTGCCCCATAGGTAAGGATGGCTGAATCTTATATGCAGCAAGGGATATCAAGATTTACATCCTTCTCGAAGGTGCTAAGTATAAGTACTTATGGGGGGCTGGAATGCCGACTCTCTCGTGGATTGTGAGTTGAAATCCCGTGAATAACCAGGATACTTCGGCACTCAGAAGCTGGCTTCATTGGTCGAAACCCTTTCAGAAAGAGGATTACAACCATCCTGACCTTTTTAGGACTACCAAGTCGAGTTTAGAGCTAAGATATTGTAATGCCGTTATAATCAGAGGCTTTTAGCAAGATTTTTATCAATGCTTGTAGAATTGGGCTAGACGCATTTTGTCGCCAAGCAGCGGCAAGTTTAAGATAGATTGGGCATTCTTCCAAAGGTCTACACACCACGTTGTTACCCACGAGAAACTGCAACTGGCTAGAGACAAAAGTAATTCCCATTCCGATTGCAACAAGACAGACTCGTGTCTGGAGAGAAATCGATTCTTTGATAATTTTGGGCTGGAATCCAGCTCCCTGACAGACTTGAACAAAACCGTCATAAAGAATCGGACCTTCCTGCCGTGGATGGATGATTAGCGGTTCGTTGGCAAAAGCTTTCAGAGGAATGCTGTCACATTCTAAAAGGGGATGTTGCGGAGGCAGTACGGCGATGAATGGCTCTTCTAAAATTGGGTATAGTTCTATTCCTCGCGCGTCGATCGGTGGATGCAAAAAAGCTAAATCGATTTTGCCCTGATTCAATGCGGTGACCTGTGCTTCCGTGCCGAGTTCTAGCATGGTGATTTCGACGTTTGGATAAATCTGGCGAAAATCACGAACTAATTGAGGCAGTACGGTATGAACGGCTGTTTCTGTAAAGCCAATGGTTAAGTTCCCAACTTCTCCGCGCTCGATCCGTTGGGTCAGTTGAATTGTGGCTTCAGCTTGCCTCAGAAGCTGCTGAGCTTGCTCAAAAAATACTTGTCCAGCAGGGGTGAGTTGTGCGGTGCGTTTGGTGCGGGCAAGTAGCTTCACGTCGAGTTCTTGTTCCAGGTTGGCAATTTGTTTGCTCACAGCAGGTTGGGTCATGTGCAAGCGATCGGCAGCTCGTCCAAAGTGTAGTTCTTCAACGACTGTGACGAAATAGCGCAATTGTCGGAGTTCCATTTAATAACTCTAAGTTATTTGTTTAATGCCAAACATGACTTGGACAATCATTATTGCTTTAGCCTAACCTGGATTCTAGAGAAAAGTGACAAAACCGTAATCGGGGCAAATGCTGATGAAGGGCATGAAATCAAAATGGTGGAAGCGATCGCTCTGGGCAATGTTGGGGGTGCTGCTGACGCTAATCGGTTATGGGCTGTTGCAACTGATTGAACCGGTTAGCATTGCGCCAATTGTAGCCCAATCTCCCTCTGGCTTTATGGGACGAGCGTTACTGATTGCTTCGGATGCTGATATGGTGGCAACTGCTTATGCCGATGCCAAACTGGATCGGGTGGCGGGCATTGAGGATACCCTTACCGTCGTTGGACTACCGTTCAATGCTGCCAATCCTGCGATCGCCCCTGTCCCAGTTTCCAACTCAGTGATGTCGTGGCCCCAGATTATTGCGGTTTCCCCCAATGGGAAACGGGCTTATGTGGCAGAGGTGCGATCGCGCCCTGCCGATGGAATTCAAGAATTTGAACACATCGAGCAAATGCCTGATGGGTCAAAGGTGACTGTTGTTGATATTGCGAATCCATTACAGCCCAAAGTGATGGAGACAGTTAACGTTGGACGTAATCCGGAACATCTTAGCATCAGCCCTGATGGCAAGTTTTTAGCCGTCAATTTGGAAGATTCAGGACGAGAATTACTCATCATCGAATTGCAGGTAGATGGAAGATTAGGACAGCGATCGTACTTCCCGATGCAAATAGGTGGCAGTCGCCAGGGTAATCGTGCAGCAATTTGGCACCCATCTGGTAATTATCTGGCGATGACGCAGGATAGGAATCGCCGGGTTGGGTTTTACCAGATTAATCGGAGTGGTGATGCGATCGCTGTTACTCCTGTCGGTGAACCTTTAACGGTTGGAAACCACCTCAGCAGTGCGCGATTCACAACTGATGGACGCTTTTTATTAGTACCCGATTTGAAATGGAGTAGCTGGGGCACTAATTTGTTAAGCCATTTGCTCAATCCAAAAGGAGAAATGATTGCGATTCGCTTTGAACCAGAATCAGGGCAGTTACCAGAGGTTGTTTCCAGAGTAGAAGTAGGGTTGGGACCAGAAGGATTTGCGCTGAGTCCTGATGACTCACTGATTGCCACGGTGAATATGCGACGAACTTACTTACCCAACTTCCTTCCAGCTTGGCGAGGAAAACCCTACAGTTCGCTGTCGCTCGTCAAGTTTGATCGAAATTCGGGGCAACTGGCAACCGTTGGAACCGAATATGGCTTTGAGGGACTCTTGCCTGAACAAGCGACGTTTGATGCCACCGGGAAATCCTTAGCAGTAGTAATTTACCACTATCGTAAACCGAGTCCCAAAACAGGTGCGATCGAATTTTGGAACGTGATTTCGGGTGATAATCCGCGACTGGAGCGATCAAGTTATAAAATCGATGTCGTACGGGGCGCTCATAATACTGTAGTTGTTCCATAGGTTTCAGCATGGGCGACATCGCGGAACGTACTATATCGGTGGCATGAGGGGACTAGCAGCTCAACAATCCTGCTGCACCGGAACGTATTGAAATGGTTGATTTATTTCCAAAGGTTATCTGCGTCCGGAGAGCGCTGACGTTATACCCCGATCGCACCCAGCATCTGCAACGTCGCCCGCGTCGCCGGGGTCAACCCCGTGGCCCCGCTCAAGTTCATGCCCTCATAAAGCCGCTTCGCAATCAGCACCCGGAAACACTCCCCCGTCGCCGTATCCCAAATCCGCACCGTCTGGTCTTGGGAGCCAGTGGCGATGGCGGTGCCATCCGCACTAAACGCCAGCGACGACACCAGGTGCTGGTGCCCCTCGCAGATCTGCAAACAGTCCCCCGTTGCCGCATCCCAAATGCGCATGGTGTGGTCGTGGGCGGCGCTGGCCAAACGCGTACCGTCTGGGCTAAAGGCCACCGCAAACACCCAGTTGGTGTGGCCCTCTAGCACCTGAAAGCATTTCCCCGATGCCATCTCCCACAGGCGCACGGTTTTGTCGGTGCTGCCACTGGCTAGGGTGCGCCCATCTGGGCTAAAGGCCACCGACCACACTCGGCTGTCGTGGCCCACCAGCATTTTCAGCGGTGCCCCGGTGGCGGCATCCCACAGTTGAATGGTCTGGTCGGCTCCGCAGCTGGCCAGGTGTTGCCCGTCAGGACTAAAGGCCACCCCGAGCACTTTGGCGCTGTGCTGGCTCAGGGTATGTAGGCATTGGCCCGTGATGCAGTCCCACAGTTTGACGGTGCAGTCGGCGCTGCCAGTGGCCAAAATTGCGGCGCTGGGGTGAAATGAGATTGCATTGATCCAGTCTCCATGACCCTGCAAAACCTGAATGCAGCGCCCGGTTTTCACCTCCCAAATCCGCGCCGTACAGTCGGTGCTGCCGCTGGCCAGCCACTGGCCGTTCTCCCCTGGAGACGCTCCGCGTTGGCATAACCTGTCCGTAGGACAAACCCCGCTAAAGGCCACGCCGTAGATAAAATCGCCGTGGCCCGCCAGCGTGCGGATCTGCTCCCCAGTCCGCCAATTCCACAGCACCACGGTTTTGTCGTTGCTGCCGCTGGCCAGGGTGCGCCCGTCGAGGCTAAAGGCCACGGGCAAGGCCCAGTCGGTGTGACCTTCCCAGGTGCGCAGGCAGTGGCCAGTGTCGCTATCCCACAGTTTCACCGATTGATCCAGGCTGACCCCCACCAGGTGGCGACCGTCGGGATGCACTGCCACTGAGCACACCTCGTTGTGGTGGCCGTGGAGGGTTTGCAGGCAGGTGTCGGTGTGCCAATCCCAGAGTTTGATGGTGCGATCGCCGCTGCCGCTGATCAGCCAATCTTTGGTGGGGCTAAAGGCGACGCTATAGACGCTGCCGCTGTGGCCAGTGTAGGTGGCCAGACAGTCCCAGCTGCGGCAGTCCCAGAGTTTTATCGTGCCGTCGCCGCTGCCGCTGGCCAGCAGTTGCCCATCTGGGCTAAAAGCGAGGGCGTGCACCCAGCCGCTGTGGCCCGTTAGGGTTCGCAGGCAGGCTCCAGTGACCGCATTCCACAGGTGGATCTGGTGATCGGCCCCGCCGCTGGCCAGTAGCAGGGTGTCGGGGTAGACGATCGTCTGGGAGGCAAAGGCCAGCGATCTCACCCAGTCGGTATGCCCCGCCAGGGTTTGCAGGCAGGCACCGGTCGCCACATCCCACAGCTTGACGGTGTTGTCGCCCCCAGCGCTGGCCAGGGTTTGGCCGTCTGGGCTAAAGGCGATCGCAAACACCTCGTGGCCGTGGCCTGTCAGCGTTTTCACCGCGACCCCATCGGCGGAGTTCCACAGGCGAATGCTCTGGTCGGCCCCGCAGCTAGCGATCAGCTGGCCGGTGGGGCTGTAGGCCACCGCCCGCACCCAGTTGTTGTGCCCTCGGCAAATCAGCAGCAGCTGACCGGTTTGAGCGTCCCACACGCGCACTTGGCAGTCGGTATCGCCGGTAACCAGGCGCTGCCCAGAGGGGCAAAAGGTGGCCGCCAGCACATTGCCCAGCGATTCGGTAAACACACAGCCGTTCAGGTCAGCCCCGGTAAAGTTGACCCCATGCAGCTTCACGTCTTGCAGGTAGGCCTGCCACACCGTCAGCCCTGAGAAGTCGTAACCCGTGATGTCGATCGGCAGTTGCAGTAACAGGTTCAGGCTGTTGCCCCCGGCGTAGCCCATCGACTGGGGGGTGCCGCCGCGCCGCCTGGCCAGGAGATTCTGTAGGGCCGCAGCAATTTGGTGCGCGCTGCCGAGGCGGCTGATCAACTGCTCGGCAATGGGCTTGAGAATCAAATTGATCTGGGTTTCGCGCACGTAGGCTTTGGCCTGGGCTTTGGTCAGGGCGTGGCTGATCAAGAGTTGGGGGGCCTGTTCAACAATCTCATCGCCGATGCGATCGATCAGCTGGCAGATCACGTATTCCATCACCACCGGCTGCTGGGTCAGCCCATCACCATGGCGCTCCACCAGCGATCGCCGCTGCAATGAGTTCAGCGATTCCCACAGGTCGCGGGGGGGCACATGGGTCAATAGGTCGGCCTGTAGCTCAGCCATCGCCGAGGGTTCGCGGTTGATCGCCAGCCAGTACATGGCGGCCTTTTCTAGCTCAGTGAGCCGCTCAAAATGCTGCTCCAGCAGGTCGCGGATGTCGTCAAAGAGAAACCCGCCCTGCTGCGACACCGCTAAAAACTGAGCAATATCGCCATCAAAAAAATCGCGAATCGACGAGGCCACAATCTTTAGCGCCAGGGGGTTGCCGCCGTAGCGATCGGCTAGCCTCTGCCACTGCGCTTCGGTGGCCTGAAAGCCGCCCTTGGTATGGAACAGGGCGCGGCTGTCGGGGTTCTCTAAACCAACCAGCTGCAGCGATCGCACCGGCAGCGCCTCCCCCTCAAAGGCCGCCAGTCCCTTCGGCTTTTCCCGCGAGGTCACGATCACACAGCTCTGGTGGGCGGTTTCAGCCACACAGCGCAGTACCTCACTGTAGCCCTCAAACCCAGACCGGTAGCGCCCGGTGCGATCGCCACTCTGCAAAATTGACTCGGCATTGTCCAACAGCACCAGGCAGCGCCCCTGCCGCAGGTAGTGCAGCAACCGCCCCAGTCGCCCCTCCAGCGTGGTGGGTAAATTCCGCTCCTGCTGCCGCGAGAGCACCTGAATTAGATCTGCCAGGAGATCTGCTGGGGGTGGGGCATTGCGTAGCGATCGCCAGAGAATGTGGGTGAAGGGGGCGGGGGTGGATGGGTGTTGGGATGTTGGGGTGTTGGGGTGTTGGCGAAGCCTGCCCGAGGGGCTTAGGGGTGAGGGAGCTATATCCCTACTCCCCACTCCCCCACTCCCCCACTCCCCCGCCATCTCCCGCGCCATTCGCACCGACAGCGCTGTCTTGCCAATGCCGCCCATGCCTAGCAGCATGATCAAGCGGCAGCGATCGCGCTGCACCCAGCCCTGGAGGGTGTCTAGCTCGCTCTGGCGACCGTAAAAAATCGCATCGTCGGGGGCACTACCCCAATCGGTAAAGATTGAGGGCGGCTCAGGGAATGCATCAACGTCAACCGCTCTAATGTCAGATGCTCCATGCCAGACATCCTCCGGCTCAGCCTCGGCCACAGCCCGCCAGTCCAGCCCCAGTACTTCGCAGTACGCCCGAAAAGCATCAGCATTGATCGCCACTTTCCCGGCCAAAAAGCGCTTCCAGGTGCCCTCAGAAATACCCACCGCCAGCACCCCTGCCGATTCCCAATCGGTACCGAGAATGCGACTGGCCGCTTGCATCCAGCGAAAATCACTGGTGGCCCAGCCCTGCTTTAGTCTGGCCTGCTTGATTTGAGCCCGCCCTGAGGAAGACGCCTTGAGGGTAATCACAATCCTTTTTACATCGAGTGCGCTACACCTAGGGACTCGCCAGAAAATAATACACCCATGGCTATCTTTCCTGTTGGTGCATTGCGGCGCGAATGCACCCTACAGTGATCAATGCTTCGGGTAGTTTATTTAGACGCACGCCCTCTAGTTAACGCACCTTACAAAGGCAACCACGGCACTGTCAACCAGCGATACGTGATGTAAAGAGCTCTTAAAAGAAGTGTTCTACAGCGGGCAGTTCATTCGAGGTGATGCGGGTGCTGACCCGCTACGTGCTAGCCGAGTAGGGCCAGAAAGAATCCTGATTGCGACGCCATCAACCTAAGCGTGCTCCAACAAATAAAACATCCATTTGCTAGGCAGGCGGTGGGGTGATTTCGGCGCACCACTTTTCCAAACCGGGTAAGCGATGGAACGGCTTTTCCAAGTCTGCCATCGCCGTTTGACACTAAATTCGGCGTTGCTGGATACAGGTATGAATCAAACCTAGTTCCAACTTATTTTGTGTCGGCTTCCTTGGGCAACGGCCTTGTGCC
>DAIUJR010000014.1:0-91579 GCA_036848635.1 Nodosilinea sp. CTOTU7336 | reverse complement strand
CTCGATACCCACCACTGACACGAGCAGACCAGAGGTTCTTACTAACCTTTTTAAAGTGCAACGATGGATGAAGTGAGTTTTCCTGCCAAAGTCGGTAAGCTTTTCGCGCCTGCCCTTGCATCTCAGGAGACAGTCTAGCATATGCCTTCCAGAATTCAGCCGTCGCGAAGGACTTCATCCAGATTCCTCACATTGTTTGTTGCAATATCTTCCTCTGCCTGAGCAATGAGGCGATCTAATTTTCCCGATGCTAGGTCTACTTCAATTTGTCTATCCCACTTCTCATCGAGATATTCTTGAAGCCACTTTGCCAAATCACGAATTTCACCCTCTGGTAATTGCTTGATAGCTGATTCAACTTCTATTCGAGTAGTCATACGCCACCTTCAATCTCTTAAGAGCATTTCTTCTATATTATTCTAGCTCCTTGGCAGCCTTGGGCAGCCGTCGCACCTGCCGTAAGTATGCGCTGACCTTCTCGTCATCACCATACGGATAGGCAAAGCTACACTGCTCTGCAACCGCAGTTGCCGTGATTCGGAAAAGCACGCACGTTGTGAACAATGCCTCCCACATATGCTCGTAGCTAGTATCTGCAAACGTTTGCTCAAACATCTCCCACAGCGCTGGCTCCAGGCACTGCTGGAGATATTTCCCGAACTTACCAAGGCTGCGGGAAAACTCTGTCTTGCTCCCAACATACCAGGTCAGCATCTTCATGAGCTGCTCACGAACGAACCGCTCAAAGATGTGTTTGACATAGGGCAGTTCTTCTCGCCACAACCCTTTGGCAACTCCAGGGCAGACCCACCAGAATTCGTTGCAGCAATCAGAGAACCCTTGAGCCGTCGGTACTGAGAGCAGATAATCGCTATCGCTTGGTGGTGGAAGTGGCGAAAAGCGATCGTCCTTGTCCAACAGCAACACACTAAGACTATCGAGCTTAAGTGTGTCGAGCTTGGTGAGTGGGAACAGTTTAAGGTCAATACGGTTGCCATCGGTAAAGAGCATAAGATAGGCGAAGCTGCCGTCATCTGCTGGAGGTGGATCGTACATTGCATCGGGCATTTGCACGATAATCAACTCACCGAAACGCTGTATCCATTTCTGGTTATCAATGAACGGAACGATGTCGGTAACAATGTAGAGGATGTCAAAATCTTGGAAAATGTCGCCCGGTATGGTGGGATTTGTGCGTGAGCCAGACAGGATCACAGCGCGGATGCGCTCATCGATCTTGGCGGTAGTGAGGATGAGATCCAGGAGTTCTTGTTCGCTACGCATATCGCTCCTCAGTATTGCAGCTAACGTCAAAATTGAGTGGCCGCCAGGGCCTTGACCTCAACATAGACGGCTTTCGCCTGTCCGCTCCGATGACGTGTTAGCTGGGAGCCGCACCGTTCGCCCGTTTGTACCGCCTCAACCCCAGCCTCCTGAGCGAGCCGCGACGCACCCCTCACCCCTCGCAACGACCTCAACCCCAGTCTCCTGAGTGCTTTCGGGCACTACAGAAAATCTTGAGCGGCGGTCTAGACCCCAGTCTTCTGGGTGCTTTCGAGTTGACCAGTACCCTGGCCGGACGAGTGCAAGGTCTGAATGCGGAGCCAGCTAACGACCCCGTTCACCCGCCGCAGACAACTTCTCGAACTCAACGAAGAATGCTGATACGTTCCGCTGCACCAGGGTTGTTAAGCTGTTAGGCATTCAAACCACACTAGTACAATTGCTCTGAGAGCCTCATAGTAAGGGACTTGCGGAACTCACCATGCAATTTAGATGCTCAACAGCTTAGTCTGCGCCAAGAACTCCAGCGTGAAAATCTTTTATAATTTGTTCAAATGCAGATGCCATTAAGGATTCAACAACTGAATCTGTAAATAACTGCCCATTATGCTGTCTAGCTATATTAGCAAACCCATGCTCGAGAAGGATGGAACGAGCTTTATCAGGGTTTACGAAAGTACCAGAAATTTTGGCTAAATCTAGAAAAAAGATCAAAAACAAGCTTAGGTATTCTTCTGAATTTACTAGGTCAATCTTTAATTTTTTATTGTTCTTCTTCTCAATTTCCTCAATCAAGCGAGCGGTAATTGCATCTACCGGATAACTTAGTCCCATCAAAGCTGAAAGCTCATCATGGAAATATTGGTAAATCTTGTTAGGAGACGCGAAATATTGAATACTCAACAACGGCACAGCAAATTGATTGTGATCAAGTTCAACAAAGACTGAATCTGGTGGTTTTTTGGAGCCGTTTGTACCCTCCAGAACGTATAGAATAGAATCCGCTCCAGAGTAGTTCGTAGCAAGAATAACAGATCTTTTGACTCGGTTAAGGATGCTTAATACTCCGACTACCATCTTTGTCGAAGACTCCCAGTAAATTTCAACTGAGTTATGATGCACTCCTAAGCCCAGAATGCTTACAGCTTGCTTCGATATCGAAAATAATTGTTCAGTTTCGATAGCAAAATTCCGCCAATCGCCTTGGTCATACCGTGCGAACTCTCGGATTAGCTTAGTTGAATCTCCCTGAACCCACTCTGGCATGTAAAATCCGAGACATTTAAGAATTGTATGTGCTGTGGAACGATATTGCTCTCGAAGATTTAACTGGGTTGAAATGAGTTGAGGTTTTGCATCTGATACATCTGGCTGTGCCGATATGATGATTTCCTTAAGATTTTTTTGTTCCTCGGCTGATGGAGGTCTTCCTAGCCATGCAGCCATACCATCTCCCTCTATCCAACGTTTAGCTTGACTTTTGGAGTTAAAGGTTAAATTTGACTTAATTCTTCCATCCGGTAATATTTCGTCCTCAACAAGAGGGTATTTCAGCTTTAATTTAGCTCCTTGATCTAGAAAATAATCATTTCCCAGGGAAATTTTTGGTACTTCTTTGTGCCGCTCTCCTTTGAATGTCCACGCGTTCATTACGGCTTGTACATAAACAGCAAAAGCTAAATCTGTCTTTTTTGAAAAGCTGCTGTTGCACTCATCACAGATTAAATTACCTGTTTTATGCGAACCGCCCCAAGACGAATTGAAAATATGTTCTTTCGCTGTTGCTGGAAGAGAACTGCCACAGTAGAAGCACTTTGTCAATTCTGATGCACGTCTAGGTAATTGCTCAAAACGTGTAAACATGTGAGATTTTATCTAGCACCGTATTGCATCTGTAGTGTAGCGAATCATTTGCATGTGGTTGTGCTTAGATCGTCTTTGTCTCAAACTTTGATAGTCAGCTTAAAGAAGTGCCCCAGCATGATACCTCGGCAGATTATGCTGATTCTAGATTACGCGATAGGTCGTTTGAGCAGTGTTGTGCGGCCAGCTTCAGCTAATCTTCATGGTTAGCCCAGCCCTTAGCCACCGACCATCTCCCCCACCCCAACGCAACGACTTGCGTCCGCCCCACGGATGGGTTAAATTTATTACCCATAGCTGTGTGCGTGCAGCTTGTCTTCCCCAAAAATTTGGTTGTCACCACTGGGGGGTGTTACCAGCACCCACCAGTGGCTAACCCCGAGATAGACAGTCCCTATCCGCGTGGCTACGCCTATTATATGGCCGCCCGCAGATGCACTATCTGGGGCGGCCAGGTTTTTGGGGGTTCCTTACCACCGTTACCTGGAGGAATCCCCCATGGTTTGTTTTGTTCGCCCAGAGGCCCGGTTTCTTGACGAAGCCGGGCGGTTAGAACCTGTTCGCCTGGCTACCCCTACCCCCCAGCCGGGGCGCGAGCAGCTGCGCCACCTGATTATCGGCTCCCCCGAGGGGGTGCGGTCGGCCATCCACAGCCTGCACCACCTCAGCTATGCCGACCAGGCCACCTGGAGCCGGGCCATCACCATTCCCCCAGCGGGGATTGTGATTACCCCCGCCCAGGGGGAGGTGATGCGCTATCTGGTGCGCCACCTGACGGCCTAAGCCCCCCCTGTCAGACCAAAAAAATCCCAGCGTTCTGCCAGAACGCTGGGATTGACGATTCCTATGGCCCCCAGAGCTACCCCGCCATCTGCGTCGAAGGGCTCTCCTTCACGGGGGGGCTGGGGCGCAGGGTTTCGCCCCGGCGAGTGCCTCCGGCGATGGCATATTCGGCGCTGTAGCGACCATACTTAACCGACACGGCGGCCAGCATGCGCGTTGTCAGGTCAGCCAGGTCTTTTTCTTTTTGCATCATGTCGCCATAGAGACGGTCGATATTCGACAACAGCCGGTTGTAGTCGTTAACCGTATCACGCATGGCCTGAATGTTCTGGCGATAGTTCTTGAGCGACACGCCGTTGCCTAAATCTAGGCTGGGGGAAATCCCCTCTAGGCTGGTTGCCCGCCGCTCGGCCTTTTCTAAAACCGTAGAACTGCGTTTTCGTCGCGCCATCGTTGCCCCCTTAGTTGGTAATTGCGAATGGGTAAATGCTGGTATGGCCACCAACGTTTCTACCGTAGTCCCTGGCGGCGGGCGCTCGTCACCGTGCGATTATCAATCTTAGGGATATGATTTGATGAAGATATTGGGTTAAATGCCGGTAACTTTACGGCATCTAGGATGACTCTGGCTTGATTTTACCGAGGCCAGCTATTGTTTAATACCAAATCCGAATCATATACCCCCGATTCCCAACAGGCCAAACCGTAGGGGCAAATGGCATTCGCCCGATTGAATCGGGGGTAACCAAGCAGGATTTAGTATAAGCCCTACCGGGTTTAACTCAAGCCAACAGGGTTAAGGCTGAAGTCTATGCTAGGTTGACTTAAACCAACGGGGCTAACGCTAAAGCCAACGCTGGATGGGCTAAAGCTAACCGGGCTAACACTAGAGCCCGCGCTAGTTTGACTAAAGCTGACGAGGCTAATGCCGAAGTCCATGCCAGTTCAGCTGAAGCTGATGGGGCTAATGCCGAAGTCCATGCCAGTTCAGCTGAAGCTAATGGGGCTAATGCCGAAGTCCATGCCAGTTCAGCTGAAGCTAATGGGGCTAATGCCGAAGTCCGTACTAGTTTGGCTGAAACTGATGGAGCTAATGCTGAAACCCACACTCGTTTAACTGAAGCTAGCCAGGCCGAGGTCGGTAAAAAAACAGGCCCAGAAAGTTGGGCCTGTTAATCAATAAATCCGGTCATATAGATTTAGTTAACCAGTATCCAGAGAGCTTTCGCCCTCTCGGAACTTACCCCTAGGCGAACTGGATTTCAACCACCATGTCGTTAAAGTCGTTGTCGCCGCCGCCCACCAGGTCTTCAAACCGCAGGGCGGTGCCGTCAAAACGAATGTGCTCGACCCCGTCGGCGTTAGCCGCCGTAAAGGCAAAGTACACCCGGCTCAGGTCGAAGCTGCTGAGGTCGCCATCGGCGATGATGAAGGGTGCATACAGGCTCTCCCCCTCGACCCCAGAGCCGAAGACCGACTGCTGGTTGTTGGCCGTGGTCAGGCCCACCGCTTCTACCCTGGCGTTGAGGGCGGCTTCGGTGTAGCCCCCCTGGCCGGGGGTGAAGTCAACCACGCCGTCGCCATCGACATCGATGCCGCCGTTTTCGTCGGCCACGGCGTAGAAGCCGACGAAGTTGTCGAAGCCTGCTTCCCGGTTAACGGTAAACGAGGTTTCCACCAGGCCGGTAATGTCGCGCAGGTCGAGCAGGGTGTCGCCGGGTTCCCCAGGGTCAACGGGGGTGCCGCCGTCGATCACCGTATCCTCGCGGAAGGCCAGGTTTTGGATGCGGGTATCGGCCTCGCGGGAGGTATCGGCGGTGGTAAAGGGCGAATCTTCCCCAAAGTTGTCGAACAGAAACTCCGCCAGGGCATCTTGCTCAGAGAAGTCGGCGGCAAAGGTGGCGTTGCCGGTACGGGTTTCGGGGGTGGGATTGTCGCTATCCTCAGTCACGAGGTCAACCCGGTTGGCCGCATCCCCGGTGGGGAAGGGGTAGTCGTCGCCGCCATCGGCCAAAAAGCTCAGGGTTACCAGGCGGAAGGTGCGGCTGGGGTCGCCGACAATTTCGCCATCCTGCACCACCACGTCGATATCGTTGCCATCTTCATCCTCAATGGCGAGGGATTGCACCCGGTTGCCGGCCTCGGCGGTGGCGTCGAAGCTAAAGGCAACGCCGCCCACCTGGGGAAACTGCCCTGGGGTGGCGCTGTCGTCGGGGAGCGTGGCCGATACGCCGTGCTCAATCAGAGCCAGCAGTTCTTCGGCGGTAACCGTAATTAGCGACAGCTCGTTGTTAAACCGCAGGGTGTTGGCAATGTCGGTTTCAGAAATGCCACCCTCGGGCTTAACGCCAGGGATTTCTTCCGTGGGCAGCAGGTCAGGATCGCCAACCCCGCCAGCCGGCACGACTACCCGACCAATATTGTCACGAATGCCGCCGCCGTTTTTAATCGAAACCACCACGGTGGGGTCAACGTCCTTGGCCGCCGCCAGGTTGGCATCGGCGGTGAGGTTACCGAGGTTGGTCTCTTCGGTACGCACACTGCTGCGACGACCCTCTAAAAAGACCTCGCTAAGGCCTAGAACGTTGCTTTCACCGGCGACAATCACCTCCTGGAGATCATCCACAACCGCCTGAATTTCAGGATCCACCAGCCCTTCGCCACCTACCTCGGTGACCCCTTGGTCATCCGTGGCGTAGGCCCCGCTGATGGTGGGGTCATAGCTTTCGGGTATAATCACCCCGTTTTCGTCAAAGTCGATCACCAGGCGACCCACATACTTGTAGTTGCCGTCGGTATTTACCACGGCCACGGGGTTGCCATCGACATCGGTTTGCACAATCGGGTAAGGCCCCTGGTTGCTATCCCCAGCTCGAGGGCGATCGTTTTCGTCAAACAGCCGGGTATTGGAACCGCCCGCCACGATGATGTCCACATTCGAGAGCCGCTGGGCGAGTTCTTGCTCAATGGCGATTTGCTGCATATGGGCCAGCAGCACTACTTTGTTGATGTCTGGGTTAGCCGCCAGCAGAGCATCCACATCCGCCTGAATTTCGGCGGCCAGAGCGTCAAGCTGCTCGGGGGTAGGGGTGCCCTCAAAGGGCTGGGGGTTTACCGTGACATCCTCAGGGCTAGCAATGCTGACGATAGTAGGGGTGGTCGCACCCACTACGCCAATTTTTTCGCCGTTGACGTCAATGACTGTAGTGCCCGCAATGCTGTTTGGAGTCGGAGCACCGCCATCGGGTACGACCAGACCGGCCAGGTTTTCATCGGTACTAAAGTCCAGGTTGCCGCTCAGGTAGGGAAAAGCGGTACCGGTATAGGACTCGTCAATGTCGGTGGTTTCCGGGTCGTCTTCCCCTGGGCTAATCAGACCAGCCACCAGGCCGGTGCCCAGGTCAAACTCGTGGTTACCAAAGGCAATGGCCTGGAACCCTAGCTCATTTTGAATTAGAATATCGCCCCGGCCTGTGCCACCAAAGGCGTCGTCGCTGGCGTTTAAAAATACTCCAGGAATGTAAGCGTCCCCAGAAGATAACGTCAGGGTGTTGGCAAAGCCGGGGGTGCCGTCGCCGTCGATATCTTGATCTCTAAGGGCATTTAGCACCGCCGAAAAGCGAGGAGCATCCTCAAGGGCCGGAACCCCGGCTTCCTGGTCGGCGGCATGGAAGAGTTGGAGCGTAAAGTCAGCCATAGGTGAAAAATTTAGACGTCACATCATGTAGCGATTGCTACGGAGACATCTTCGGTCATCACCCATAGGAAAGCTTAATGGGGAGGCTAAGCGGGCGGTAAGCTTTGTTTAAATGTTGCTTAACGCGATCGGGCAAAGTCTCGTTTTGAAAAGTTTCCGTATGGCTCAGCCATAGGCGGGCTAGGGGTTGGGCTGGATAGACCATTTGCTGCCCACTGACAATCCCGCCGCCCCACCCTAGTACACGACGGCGGAAGTCTCTCTATTCCCTACCGTGAACCGTGAACCTCGTACCCTACACCTCAGTCATCGCTAATGGTGTACCTACTTTACGCCGCGCTCTACTAGCCCCGCCGAGGAGGAGAAGGGGCGGTGGCCGCTAAAAATTCTATGAGGTTAAGGGCTCTAGAGATAAAAAATCAATAACTCCGGCCCGCTGAACCGTGGCTTGGCAAACCCATCGCGTAGAATTGCGGAGGAAACTGGTCTAGCGTCAGCCCATGCCGATGGAAACGTCCTAGGGTAAGGGTATTCTGAGCATCAACGTTCGCTTAGATCGGGGTTTCTGGCCAGAGCCAGATGGGATAGCAATACTAGTTATGAGTCAAGGTCTTTACTATGTCAGCTACTACAAATAATTCAAAAACTATTCTGGTTACCGGCGGGGCGGGGTACATTGGCAGCCATGCGGTGCTGGCCCTGCAGCAGGCTGGATATCGGGTTTTAATTTTAGATAATTTGGTTTACGGCCACCAAGACCTGGTAGACCAGGTGCTCAAAACCGAGTTAATCGTCGGCAGCACGTTAGATAAGGGCCTGCTTCAGACTGTTTTTCGCCAGCATGATATCAGCGCGGTCATGCACTTCTCCGCCTACGCCTACGTGGGCGAGTCGGTGACTAACCCCAGCAAATACTACGAAAACAACGTGGTGGGCACCCTCACCCTGCTGGATGCCATGGTTGAGGCGGGGGTAAAGAGCTTTGTGTTTTCCTCCACCTGCGCCACCTATGGTGTGCCGCAGGAGCTCCCCCTACCCGAAACCCATCCCCAAAACCCGATTAACCCCTACGGGGCCACCAAGCTGATGGTGGAGCGCATCTTAACCGACTTTGATAAAGCCTACGGCCTTAGCTCCGTTTGCTTTCGCTACTTTAACGCCGCCGGTGCCCACCCCGAAGGGCTGCTAGGGGAAGACCACAACCCCGAAACCCACCTGATTCCCCTGGTACTGCAAACCGCCCTGGGCCAGCGCGAGTCGATTGCCATCTATGGCACCGACTACCCCACCCCCGACGGCACCTGCATCCGCGACTATATCCACGTATCTGACCTGGCCGATGCCCACATCTTGGGTCTGGAATACCTGCTTAACGGCGGCGAAAGCACCTTTTTTAACCTGGGCAACGGCAGCGGCTTTTCCGTGCGGGAAGTGATTGATGCCGCCGCTCGAGTTACAGGCAAGCCCATTCCGGTGGTCGAAACCGAGCGCCGCCCCGGCGACCCGCCGTCCCTGGTGGGCAGCAGCCAGCGGGCCCGCCAGGTGCTCGGCTGGAACCCGCAGTATGCTGATATTGAAACCATCTTGGCCCACGCCTGGCAGTGGCACCAAATGCGGCATGGGTAATGCGCCACAGATAACGTCAGTTAAAACATATCCAAATCCAGCGCCTTAGAGCCGCCTTCCTCGATCATAATCAGGATTTTGCCGAGCTGCGACCAGATTAGGGCGGCGATGAGCACCGTCATCGGCACCGCCAGGGCATAGGCGATCTGCCCCGGAAACCCAAACAGCTGAATGCCCGATGCTAAGAACACACAAACCCCAGCGCAGATGCCAAAAAAAGGCACCTGGAGCTGGGGGCCTCGCAGACTGGCTAAAATCCGCGTCGAGCGCTTAGTGTTCCACTCCCCTACCGACTGCTGGAGGGCAGTGCTGAAGGCATAGCCTGAAGATATGGCGGCTAAAAAACCAGCTAGAAAGAGAACGTAAGGGGGTTGTGAATACACGGGGTTAGGGCTGCGAAACAATAATTAATCTTTAGCAATTATAGGGGAGAGCCTTCACGAGGGAAACTACGCCTGCAACACCTGGCGTAAATCTCCCACCCCCGGCACGAGCTGCTCGGCCCGGTTAAGGGAATAGTCAGTGAGGGCTTCCCAGGCGGCCCCCAGCACGCGGTTAACGGTGATGTCGTCTTTGATCAGGGCCCACAGCCGTTGCACCTCGTCGGTATGCAGCCGGTCGTCTTCCGTCAGGGCGAGTAAAATCATCCGCCGCAGGTGGGTGCCTTCCTCCGACATCAGGTATTGAATTCCCAGCCCGGCGGTGGGCAGTAGGTCAAAATTGGTATCGTCACGGGCAATGGTCAGCATGTTTTCGAGTCGCTGCCACTGCAGCTGCCCATCTTTAAACAGCACCTCCAGCAGCCGCTGCCGCAGGGCGGGGGTTTCACCCAACAGCAGCCGCCGGGCGACATAGGGGTAGGCGACGTCGACAATCTTAAAGTCGGGGTTGAGGCTCAGGGCCAGCCCCTCCTGGGTGACCAGCGACCGAATGATCAGGGCAAACTTCGCCGGTATGCGAAAGGGGTACTCGTACATGAGTTCCGAAAACTGGTCGGTGATGGTCTTAAAGTTAAAGTCCTTCACCTTGGAGCCCAGAGCATCTCCCAGTACCCGGTTAAGGGCGGGCACGATGGGGCCAAGTTCCGTATCGGGGGTCAAAAACCCCAGGGCGACAAAATCATGGCTGAGCTGCTCAAAATCCTGATTGATCAGGTGTACGACCGCATCGACCAGGGTTTCTTTAGTGTGCTGGTCGAGCTGATCCATCATGCCGAAGTCGATGTAGGCCATGCGGCCATCGGCCATGGCAAACAGGTTGCCGGGGTGGGGGTCGGCGTGGAAAAAGCCAAACTCGAGCAGCTGCCGCAGCCCGGAGGTGACCCCAATTTCAATTAGCCGATCCTGGCTGAGGTTGGCTCTTTTAATCGCCTCAGCATCGGTCAGCTTATAGCCGTCAATCCATTCCAGGGTCAGCACCCGGTGGGTACAGTAGGGCCAGTAGATTTTGGGCACTTTGACGGTGAGGTCAGCGCGAAAGTTTTTCTCAAAGCGCTCGGCGTTGCGCCCCTCGTTGAGGTAGTCGATCTCCTCGAATAGCTTAGTGCCAAACTCATCCACAATCAGGGTCAGGTCGTGGCCTAGGTTGAGGGGCAAAAACCGCCCCAGCCACCCTGCCGCCCAGCGCATCAGGTAGAGGTCTCGGCTTAAGACGGGCCGCAGATTGGGCCGCTGCACCTTGATGGCGACCGCCTCGCCGGTAAACAGCCGCGCCTTATATACCTGCCCTAAGCTGGCCGCTGCCACCGGGGCTGGGGAGATCTCGCTAAAGATTTCTTCGATGGCATAGTCTAGTTCCGCCTCGATGATGGCCCTGGCCTCGGGGGTCGGAAAGGGGGGCAGCTGATCCTGAAGCTTGGTGAGTTCTTCTAAAAAGTCTTTGCGGATTAAGTCGGGCCGGGTGGAGAGGGCCTGACCCACCTTAATAAACGTCGGTCCCAGGTTAGTCAGCACCTGCCGGAGCTGCACCGCCCGCCGTTGTTGGTTGACGATTTCTCGGCTAAACCACCGATCGAACTGTAGGCCCAGGGTAAAGGTGCCGAGCCACCAGAGAATTTGCAGCACTCGCCAGCCCGTAGCCCAAACGCGCCAGCGAAAGTAGCGGGCGATCGTGTCGGCATCATACGCCCTGATGGAAGCTGGATCGGGATCTGTTGAATTGGGCACAGTGGGTCTCGCCTCGTGTCGCGTTGGTTGAGGTGCCTAAACCTGGACTCCTAATCACCCTAGCCGGAGATGATGACGATGTTTTGACGACGTTTTGAGCCTTTCAAAACGTCAGCGCCACCGGGTAACCCGGCGTTTCCTGAGACAGGTTAATTCACCTTAAACATAGTATAGGAAACTACAAATAACTTTAACAGATAAAAGCCCCCTTACTGGGGGTTCACCCTAGGCCAAAAATGACCCCTGGGCGCTTTGAGAATCCAGGGATTGAGTCTTAGCTATCTTTCCTGTTGGTGCATTGCGGCGCGAATGCACCCTACGGTGATCAATGCTTCGGGTATTTTTATTTATTTTATTTAGACGTACGTCCCTAAGCTGGTGCAATTGGCCAAGGGTGCCCCGCACCCCTGGGTTACGGATTTGGGCCTGATGCGTTGGCTGGCTCGTCTAGGTCTGCATACTGCCGCTGGAGGCCCCGGCGATAGAGGCGGGTGTTGACCCTGGGGTAGTCGCAAATATCAAAATCTAGCCGCAGGCCGCCGACCAGATAGACCAGATCGGTCTCGAAGGGGTTGCTGAGGCTGTGGGGCGGCCCCCCGGCGGCAAAGCCCATAAAGTCGCCAGGGCCAACCTCGGTGGTCTGGTCGCCAATGTCTGCCAGGCCTCGACCTGAGATCACGTAGATAAACTCTTCCTCCCCCTGATGGACGTGGTACTGGGTTGAGTCGTAGCCCGGCTCGACCCGCACCAGGTGTACCCCAATGTGGTGCAACCCCGTGGCATCCCCTAAGGATTTGCCGTGGCGGATTGCTTTAGGATTGAGAGGATGGACAAACACCTCCTCCGCCAGGGCAGCGATGGCGCTGGCCGTGAGCAAAGGCTGGGGCAAATCAGAGGCTGTCATTGGCGGCACCGGATACAAGGACTCGGACTCGGCAGAAACCCACTATGAAGTCTACAATTGCACAGCTCAAGGCGCGGTTTGAGCGGGCCATCGGCGCGGCCTTTGGGCCAGAGCTGGCCGATACTGACCCCGTGCTGGTGCCCACTACCAGCCCTAAGTTTGGCGACTACCAGGCTAATTTAGCCATGGCGCTAGCCAAACCGTTAAAGAGCAGCCCCCGGGCGATCGCCAGCCAAATCGTCGAAAACCTTGACGTCAGCGACCTTTGTGACCCTCCAGAAATTGCTGGCCCCGGCTTTATTAATCTGCGTCTGAGAACAGCTTACCTAGAGGCTCAGCTCAAGGCCATGGCCACCGACCCCCGCCTCGGGGTGGCCCCCGCCACCTCTCCCCAGCGCGTGATTGTGGATTTTTCTAGCCCCAACATCGCTAAGGAAATGCACGTGGGCCACTTGCGATCGACCATTATCGGCGACTCCATTGCACGGGTGCAGGAGTTTATGGGCCACGACGTGCGGCGACTTAACCATGTGGGCGACTGGGGTACCCAGTTTGGCATGTTGATTACCCACCTGAAGGAGGTCTGTCCTGAGGCGTTAGAAACGGGGGCGGCGGTGGAGATTGGGGACTTGGTCACCTTTTATAAACAGGCCAAGGCCCGGTTCGACGCTGACGACGACTTCAAAACCCGCTCCCGCGAGGCGGTGGTGGCCCTGCAAGCGGGGGAAGAAACCTCCCTGCGGGCCTGGAAAGCCCTCTGTGAGCAGTCGCGTCGGGAGTTCCAAAAGCTTTACGACCGGCTGGATGTGGCAATTCAGGAACGGGGGGAATCGTTCTACAACCCCCTGCTGGCCGATGTGGTTAAGGATTTGGCCGCCCAGGGGCTGCTGGTGGATGACCAGGGAGCCAGGGTGGTGTTTGCCGATGGGTTTACCAACAAAGACGGCGCGCCGCTACCGCTAATTATTCAAAAATCCGACGGCGGCTACAACTACGCCACCACTGACCTGGCCGCCATTCGCTACCGCACCCAGCAGGATGGGGCCGAGCGGGTGCTCTACGTGGTCGATGCAGGCCAGGGCAACCACTTTGCCCAGGTGTTTCAGGTGGCTGCTAAGGCGGGCTGGGTGCCCGAGGGGGTCGAGCTGACCCATGTGCCCTTTGGCGTCGTGCAGGGGGAAGACGGCAAAAAGTTCAAGACCCGCTCGGGGGAAACCGTGCGGCTGAAGGATTTGCTCGATGAAGCGGTGAGCCGCGCCCGCGCCGACCTGGAGGCCCGCATTCAGCAGGAGGGCCGCGATGAAACCGCCGCCTTTATCCAGGACGTAGCCGAAAAGGTGGGCCTGGGCGCGGTCAAATACGCTGACCTAAGCCAGAACCGCACCAGCAACTACATCTTTAGCTTCGACAAGATGCTGGCCCTCCAGGGCAACACCGCCCCCTACATGCTCTACGCCTATGTGCGGGTGCGGGGCATTAGCCGCAAGGGCGGCATTGATTTTGAAGCCTTGCCCGCCGAGGCCACCTTTCACCTTGCAGACGGCACCGAATTTGCCCTGGCCCGGCACCTGCTCCAGCTCGATGAAGTGCTGGCAGAGGTGGCGGCGGATCTATTTCCCAATCGCCTGTGCCAGTACCTGTTTGAGTTAAGCCAGAAGTTTAACCAGTTCTACGACCGCTGCCCGGTGCTCCAGGCGGAGGAACCCCAGCGCACCTCGCGGCTGCTGCTCTGCGATCTGACCGCTAAGACCCTAAAGCTGGGGCTGGGGCTGTTGGGAATTCAGGTGCTGGAACGAATGTAGTCAGAAATAGTACTGGTCTCGGTAATTTTTGAATCTTCGAAATGTGTAGAGAGTGGAGACATGGCTCCGGAGATATATCCAGATATTAGTTCTTCGATTGGGCGTTGCTGGACATAGGTATGAATCAAGCATTCAACGTCCCTCGTAGGGGCAAACGGCCGTTTGCCCCTACCCAAATTCAGGCCTGAATTCAGCAACACCTTCGATTGGAGCTGTGGTTGTAGGGTATGGGGGCGAATGGCATTCGCCCTGCTGAATTGGGGGTAGCCAAGCAGGATTTAGTATTAGCCCGTGCCCATCCTGCTCACGGCCATTCCGCCAGCCAGACTGCCCTAAACCGTTGCCAGCAGCTTGTCGATGTTCTTGGCGGTCTCAAAGAAATAGGCGGCGTTTTCTTCAGGGGTGCCGGGCAAAATGCCATGGCCCAGGTTAAGAATATGACCCCGGTTGCCCGCTTTTTTTATGGTGTCGAGGATGCGATCGCGAATCAGCTCCTGAGACCCAAACAAAATCGCCGGATCGACATTGCCTTGTACCCCAATGCCGGGGCCGAGGCGGCGGCGGGCTTCGGCCATGTCCACCGTCCAATCGACGCTGACGATATCGACCCCCGACTCGCCCATCAGGTCAAACACCCCGGCGCTGCCGCTGATGTAGAGAATTAACGGCGTATCGGGGTGGGTCTGCTTCACCTGCTGCACTACCCGCTGCTGGTAGGGCAGAGCAAAGGTGCGGTAGTCCATGGGGCTGAGCTGCCCTGCCCAGGAGTCGAACAGCTGCACCACCTGGGCCCCGCAGTCGATTTGGTAGCGCACGTAGGTGGCGATGTTGTCAGCCAGCTTGCCCAGCAGGGTATGCAGCATCGCGGGCTGGGAGAAGGCCATGCCCTTGATGTGGGTGTAGCTCTTGGAGGTTTTCCCTTCCACCGCGTAGGCGGCCAGGGTCCAGGGAGAGCCCACAAAGCCCAGCACCGCCGCATCGTTGCCGACTTCCTGGCGCAGGGTTTGCAGAATGGTGCGAATGTAGGGCAGCGCCGTTTCGGGGTCGAGGTCGTGCACTGCGTCAATTTGGGCCTGGGTGCGAAGGGGAGGGTCGATGATTGGCCCCTGGCTTTCTATGATGTCAAAGGGAATGCCCATCCCCGGCAGGGGGGTGAGAATGTCGGAAAACATAATTACCCCGTCGGGGCGAAAGGCGCGCCAGGGCTGGAGAGAAATTTCAATGGCTAAATCAGCATTCTCAGACCGCTCCCGAAAGGAGGGATACTTATCCCGCAGATCGCGGTACACCTGCATGTAGCGCCCCGCCTGGCGCATCATCCACACGGGGGGACGCTCTAACAGTTCGTGACGGGCGGCGCGGAGTAAGTAGGGTACCTGGGTATTTGCGGTCATTGAAGCGTCACCAAATTACAAAACACAGCGTTTAAACGTATTGGTTAGCTTATCACTCTGTGATTCCCCAATTCGCAGGAACGCGGCGGTTTCGGGCAAATCTATCGGCCCCAGGAAACCCCACTTCACCGTAGAATTAAAGCCTGTGAATTACTTGGCGACCTACGAACAGAGCCCATGGAAATTGTGAACTTTTTTGAAACCCTGGCCGGCAAGTGGTTTTCCCTTCGTACCACCCACTATCTGGCTAACCAGCAGTCCCAGGCGGGGCAGTCGAATTTGCTAATTGAATGGCTGCCCCACACCGACAGTGCTTTGATCGACGTCTGCCAGCAGCTCGGCCAAGACCCCGGTGCCATTGCCTGCGGTCTGCGGGTCAACCAAGACAGCCGCCTGGATGGGGAGACCAAAACCACCCAAAGCTCTACTCTGATGGTGGCCCTCAAGCCTGGCTCAACGGGCGAGGGGGTGCTGGTGCAGTCTACCCCGTCCCTCCCCGCCTCCCAGGGGGAATATCGGCTTGAGCATGAGGTGCTCACATTTACGACCCAAACTAGCGCCGGTCGGCTTGAGGAACGCCTCTGGTACCTCAACCCCAACCTGCGCATGCGCACCAGCGTCGTCAAAATGGGAGATCAGGTGCAGATCACCTCGTTCTGTTCTGAAATTCGCATGGGGCTGACCCAAAACTCCTAGAAGCCTGCCCATTGGGGGGCATATCGTCTAATCCTCAGGCTCAACCGCCTTAAATCATTCATGGGTGTTAACTTATGTAAAGTGCTATTGAAGAGATACTGCTGTGAGCGTTGTGCTGGCCGTTCCTGAAACAAAAACCTGGCTTTGGCAAGGGTTCAAGATTCGCTACCAACACCTCGGCGACTCTGGCCCGCCAATTCTCTGCATCCACGGGTTTGGGGCCTCTAGCGATCACTGGCGCAAGAATCTCCCCGCCTATGGCGAGCACCACCGGGCCTTTGCCATTGACTTAATCGGCTTTGGCGAATCCGATAAGCCTACTCCCAATGCACCCCTGGTCTACAGCTTCGAGACCTGGGGCCAGCAGATTATCGACTTTTGCCGCGAGGTGATTGGCCAGCCCACCTACATCGTGGCCAATTCTATCGGCTGCATAGTGGCGATGCAGGCCGCTGTGGATGCGCCTGATTGGGTGAAGGGGATAGTGATGCTGAACTGCTCCCTGCGGCTACTGCACGAGCGGCGTCGGGCCGAAATTCCTTGGCACCAGCGGGTGAGTACGCCGCTCGTGCAGGCTTTGCTGGGCTATGCGCCAGTGGGGCGGTTTTTCTTTTCGCGCATTGCTCGGCCCAGGGTGATTCGCAGCCTGCTGCTCCAGGCCTACCACCGTCCCGAAACCGTCACGGATGAGCTGATTGAGGCCATTCTTGCCCCAGCCCAATCGGCGGGGGCCGCGGACGTGTTTCTGGCCTTTGTGCGCTACTCCCAGGGGCCGCTACCCGAGGACTTACTACCCCAACTCCAATGCCCCGTGTGGATGATCTGGGGCCAAAACGACCCCTGGGAACCCGTGGCCCTGGGTCGTGACCTGGGCACCTACCCCGCCGTCAAGGCCATGGTAGAGCTAGCTGGGGTGGGCCACTGCCCCCAGGACGAAGCCCCCGAACAGGTCAACCCCCTGGTGCTGGAGTGGATCGCCCTAAATTCCTATTAGGGGGCCAGCAGTAGCAGCGGCAGCCAGCTGATGGCCAGCCCCAATATTGCCAGCAGCGACAGCGTCAAAAAGGCCCAGCCGTTCTTAAAGCCCAAAATTAGCATATCGACCCTCACCAGCAGCGCCGCCGCCACCAGCATGGATAGATAGGCAAACAGATGAAACCTTGATACCGCTGCCACCGCCAGGGAAGCTAAGACCAGGGCCATGATGAAATAGCCCAGGTCAGATTGAAACCCGATTAGAAAAAGATCGCGACAGGGCACCCAAAAAATCGTGATTACCCCCGCCAGGGCCAGGGCGAAGCTCACGTTGAGCGCCCAGTGCAGAGGAATGGTGTTGAGGCTGTGCAAAAACCCGCCATAGGTAATGTAGGCCATCACCATCAGCGGCCCCGACAGCCCAAGCATGGTGAGCTTTTGCCCCCTCAGTCGCCGTTGCCCAGGGGGCGGGCCTGCCGTTTTGGGAGAGGTTTTACTGGCCATACAGTACCCTATAACCCTATAAATTAGTCGAAATTGCCTGCACCGGGCAGGTGGGGATGCACTGCTCGCAAACAATGCAGCGGGAGCGGTTGAACGTCAGCTTGTAGGTGGCTGGATCGAGGGTGAGGGCGCGGGTAGGGCAGACCCCGGTGCAGAGCCCACAATGGACGCAGAGGGTTTCGTCAATTAAAATTTCGCCGCTGGCTCCGGAGACCTGAATATCCTGGGCCTCTAGCCAGTCAATGCCGTCGTTGAGTTGGTCAATGTCTCCCGATAGCTCGACCACCAGGGTGCCGACCTGGTTAGGGGCGACCTGGGCCCGGATGATATTGGCCGCAATGTTAAAGTCTTTAGCCAGCCGATAGGTAATTGGCATGTGCACCGACCGTTTTGGAAAGGTTAGCTTAACCCGTTTTTTCATGGCGGTGGGGGGATGGGGGAAGGTATCGGGGGGCAGGGGGCAGGTGCCGGATATCGGTAAGGGATGACGATGAGTTCAGTGTCTATCTCGACTAGGGTCTAGTGCTTTTAGGATCTCGGTTCTAGTTCTGCTGGGCTCTCGACCAGGGCCGATAGTCTGATGGCAGAAATGCTTCTAAACTAGTCAACATAAGTGGACTGAACCACTGCTTCCACTATGCTACCGATTGCTTAGCCCATTCCGTTGATTCTATGACAGAAAACTTAGCTCCCCCAAACCGACTATCGTCCCCAACTAACCTCCGCAACCTGGTCGTGGCGGTGGCCGCTGTGGTGCTGGCCGTGGCGGTTTTCTGGGGCATCCGCACCCAGTCGGCTACCCCTTCTCTGGCGGCCCTGGCGGATAGCGCCGTGCCCTACGAAGTGGCCCAAACCAACGACAAGCCGACCTTGGTAGAGTTCTACGCTAACTGGTGCACCGCCTGCCAGGCCATGGCCCCCGACATCGCCGACCTTAAAACCACCTACGGCGACCAGGTAAATTTCGTCATGCTCAACGTAGACAACAATAAGTGGCTGCCCGAAATGCTCCAGTACCGGGTGGATGGCATTCCCCACTTTGTTTACCTGAACCAGGCTAACGACCCGATTGCCACCGCCATTGGCGAACAGCCCCGCTCAATTCTGGCCGACAACCTGACGGCGCTGGTGGCCCAGGCTCCCTTGCCCCACCGCCAAAATCTGGGTCGAGCCTCGGAGCTAGACGGCGACCCCCTCTCCCGTCAAGCGGTCATTAACGACGATCCCCGGGCCCACGGTAGTCAGGTGGTTAGATAGATACATCGGGATTGTGCAAGTCTTCCGCCGCCGCTGTGTTGGCGCTCACTAGGGTCAGCAACGGCCCGGTTTGCTCTTGGCCGCTAACGGCTAGATCACTGTGGCACAGCACCACTCGCTCGGTGACCCGGCCTAGCAGATCCCGCAGAATACGCTCTAGCCGCTCGGTGTGGAGGGTTTCGATGTCTTCGGTGCGCCAGGGGCGGCCCCGGTAGGTACTGAGAAACATAGGGAAGCCGAATAAATTATCGGTGCCGGTTAGCCAGCGGGGCGAGCCCGCATCGAGCCAGAAATGCCAGCGGTGGCGGAGGCGCTGGAGGCGATACTGAAATACTGTCGCAATGGTGATGCCTCCTTGGGAGCCATCCATCGACTCCACCGGAAACGGGTTGGCGGTGACGGTGCCCTGGCGTAGCAGCAGAATAAACCGCTCCACGGCGGTTTTTTGGCCATCGGGGCGAGCCGTTCCCTGGGCTAGCTCCACCTGGCGCAGGCGATCTTCCACCGTCCAGTAGTGCTGGGCAGTTTCCATCAGCTCACGGATGGCGGTGAGCTGGTCGGGGGGCAGGTGGTTGCCGCCCCAGAAAAAGGTCTGAATGGCGCGGTCAAGCACGCTCACTACCCCCGGCACCAGTCGCTTCTGCCGCTGCCCCTGCTGCTGGGCGATCCACTGGAGTAGTTTGGTGTAGGCCTGGGTGGCTTTGTAACCCAGCCGATCCCAGCGGTCGAAGCGCTCGACGGGCAGCAGTTCGGGCTGCTCTAGGTGGGGTAAAAAGCAATGGTCTACCAGCAGCTCTGCTCGCACCGGGTCGATTTGAATGGTGTCAAACCAGGGGGCTACATCTGGGGCCTGGGGGGTCTGGCTGAGCACCACCAGCATTTCGGCCACCGCGTCCTGATCGGTCAGCCGCCCCAGGCCTGGGTAGATAAAGGTCAGCAGGGTAAGTAAAGCCCGCACCAGGGGCGAGTTAATCAAAGGCCGCTGGTCATTGAGGGAGGCCACGGGCAGTCCCTGCTTCGTGAGGATTTCGGCCAGGGTGTAGCGGGCGATCGCGTCGAGTCCCGGCCCAATAATGGCCACCTCCCCCGCTGCCACCTGCCCCTGGGCAATGGCAGCAGCCACGGTTTCGGCGGTCAGCCGCAGCAACTCGCCCCGTGAAGTCGTTTGAATGGTTTGGAAGCACTCTACCGGTTCGGGCAGGGCCAGAGGATTCGTCACCCAGTCCACCACCGGGTCGGCCCAGGTAAAGGCCAGGGAATCGGCGGCGGGGGTAGCCTGGTCAGTGACCCGACACTGGGCACGCAGGGCTGCCAGTCGGTCGGGGTCGGCCCCTACCCCCAGACGCACCTTGCCCTGGGGGTTCCAGGTTAGGGCCACGGGGCGAGACTGGTCGATAAAAATTTGAAGCCACTGGGCCGCAATGGCGGGATACTCGTCCAGGTCGTCGGCCCAAACTCCGCCATAGCGGGCCAACAGTTTCTCCTGGTAGACGGGCTGGGGCAGCAGGTGCCGCCAGTAGAGCTCGGTCATCACCCCGTAGGTGAGCAGGCTACGATCTAGGCACCAGTCGCGCCAGGCCACCACGGCTTGGCCCAGCGCTTGCCACACAGCCTCGGGGGCAAACCCCGGCGGTATGCCCTCCGGCAGTAGGACGGGTAGGTCTTCTGCCGGAACTACTGCCGAAGCCCCCAGCTGCAAGAAATCCAGCGCCCGGCGGATGATTTGGCCCTCTAGCCAGCCCTCCACCTGCAAGGCTCCGGTCAACAGCTGCGGCTGCCAGAGTCGCGCCGCTAGCTCCTGCTCGTTTTCGGGCCGCAGCCGAGCTGGAAACTGGGGCAGTGAGCCCAACTGGTTAACCAGCAGCGGCCAAAACAGGGTCACTTCATCCTGAATAAATCCGTTCGGGGTAGTGGTCACCACCGGAAAGCGCCCCTGGGTGGCTACCGCAGTGCGTTCGGCCAGGCGAATACGATTATCGCCGTTGGCCGCAAATACCAGGGCGCTTTGCCCCGCCTCCAGCATGCCAGGCTCAGATTGCTCAGCCCAATCGATCAACTGCTGAATCAGCCAGGCGGTTTTGCCGCTGCCCGTTGCACCTTGGAGCCACTGGGGCCGATCTGCCATTGTCATCCACGGGTTAACGGATTGCTAAAACCCAGCCACCCTAGGATACCGAAACCGCCACCGCAAACAGCCCCACCACCAGCGCCAGCCCCAGACCACCCAAAATCAGGTAGACCCGCTTTTGGGACGCGGTAGGCGGTTCAGCCTCATACATTTTGGGCTCGTTGGCAAAATTGTTGAGGCGACCGCCATCTTCGGTGGTGTAGGGCATGGGTTAGGAGTCCTTCTTAAAACTTGGCCTATTTTAACAAAAGGTTACTCATAAAAGAGTACAGGGCTTTGGCGCCACTTGATCCTCAAATGATCAGTTCAAAGACCTAAATCCCCTGTTCTAAACCAGATTAAGCTGATCCCAGCCCCGCGGCGCTGTCTTTACTCATCGGCATCAACAGCGCCTAGAGCATCGGTGAAACAGGCCTAGATCCCAGGGTTCTGCGATCGATGCCTTGCTATTCATCGGCCCATTCCCCCCTAGAACCCTGGGATCTAAACCAGCACTCTGGCCCCTACCCGGCCTAGAGAATCCACCCTTGAGCGTCCCCCAAACAAAATCTCCAGCTGGCCTTGGTCGGCGATCTCTACCCCTGGGGGATCGCGGCCCGGGGCGCAAGCTCTAGCGCCAGCGGCTTGCCCACTTGGGGGGAGAGCACTCGGGTCTGATAACCCTTTTCCTGGATGGCGGCCTGGAGTGTCTCGCGGCCGCCTAGAGCCTTCAAAACCGAAATCAGCAGGCCGCTGTAGCGCACTTCCCCGGCGTCCGCCGTCGGCAAAATAATTTGAGGATTGAGCCATTCCACCAGCTCTAACGCGCCCTTTTGCCCCCGAATGATCGGGCCCAATAAGGGCAGGGCCAGATCGAGGACAGGGGTGACGACCACATCAATCGGGCCTTCCTGCTTCAGGCTGGGCTGATGAAACCCGTGGGGTTCGTAAAACAGCGACTGCCCCGTAACCAGGTCGCGCACCACGTAGCCGTTTTCGACCAGGGTTGGGCCAACCGGCGAACCGGGCACCGCCTTGATGGTAACGGCCCCAGCCAGGGTAAACGTCTCGCCGTGTTCCAGGGCGACCACGTTGGCATAGCCCAAATCGCGGGCGACCTTGGCGGCACTGGCTGACCCCACCACCGGAATGGCCCGATCCAACGCCGTCAGGGTGGGGGGATGGGCGTGATCCTCAAGCCCCTGGCTGAGCAAAATCAAATCCACCGCCTCCGGCAGGGGGCGGGGGGCAGGGTGCTCGCCCCTAAACAGCCAGGTTTGCCCGCCAAACACTAGCTCTCCCACCAGCCATGGGTCTACCAGGATGCGCTTACCGCCGATTTGCCAGAGCCAAGTGTTACTGTCGAGCCAAGTTACATCCATTGTGGTGTGCCTCCCCTGGGGCCGTTGGTCTAGTTTTGAAACCTTGTTTTCTAATTGTAAAGGATTGTTGCAGGCGTGGTGACGGGCTAGATTACGTCAGCCAGAAATCAGCTCGGCCATCTGTGAAGTCTTAATGAAATTGTGCAAATACCGTGATCCCCGTATAATCCTTCTTGGTCTATGTGGGTTAGCGCCCGCGCTTAGAGTTGGATCCTGTGATGGCCCTGCGTCTCCCTAAGCCCTACACCGTACTGATTACGGCCACTGGCAAAACCTCAATTACCCTCACCATTCATCCGGTGCCGGTGCTGGTCGGGCTGGCGGCGATCGCGGCGGTACCCACTGTCTGGATTGGCACCCTGGTTCACCACAACGTCAGGCTGGCTCAGCAAAATCAGCAGCTCTCTGAAACCGCCAGCGAAGTAATCACCGACCTCAACGCCATTGGGGCTGAAATCGAAGTATTGAAAGATCGGGCCGGGGTCTCCGAAGACGCCACCGGCCAGGATGCAGCGGTTCCCCAGGCGGTTCCCCAGGGCGGGGTGGCCAAGGCCGCTGCTCCCGAGGCCATTCTGGATCTGGCCAAGCGCAGAATTCCAGGGCTCGAAGCCGCCCTGGCCAGTTCGGTCAAGCCCGCTCTGGAAGAAACTTTGGCCTCTGAAGCCGAGCAGCAGGCTGCCTTTCCTAGCGGCAAGCCTCTGGCTGGGGAGCTAAAGGTATCCTCAGAATTTGGTCTGCGCCCTAACCCCTTTGGGGGCAGCGCCTACGAAATGCATGAGGGGCTTGATTTTGGTGGCCCCGTGGGCAAGCCAATTCTAGCCACCGCCGAGGGCGTCGTGGTGCAGGCGGAGTACGCTGGTGGCTTTGGCAACCACGTCAAAATTGACCACGGCTACAGCTATGAAACCCTCTACGCCCACATGTCTGAGCTAGAAGTTAAAATTGGCGATCGGGTCGAGCGGGGCGACGTGGTGGGCTACCTGGGCAGCACCGGGCGGTCATCGGGGCCGCACCTGCACTACAGCATCTATCGCAATGGCCAGGCCATTAACCCCCGCTACTATTTGAGACTTGAGTCGGCCAAACCCGACGGCGTACAGCCCGAATAACCCTATCTAGCCGAAACAATGGCCGAAACAAAATAGTAGGATCGGTAAACCTTAACGTTGGCGACACCGAATCTATGGGCAACACCTTTGGACATTTATTTCGCATTACCACCTTTGGGGAATCCCATGGAGGCGGGGTGGGGGTCGTGGTAGATGGCTGCCCGCCGCGCCTGGATCTGACCGTAGAAGAGATTCAGGCTGAACTCGACCGCCGTCGCCCCGGCCAGAGCAAAATTACCACCCCCCGCCAAGAAGCCGATCGGTGTGAAATTCTCTCCGGGGTCTTTGAGGGCAAAACCCTGGGCACCCCGATCGCCGTGCTGGTGCGTAACCAGGATCCGCGCCCCCAGGACTATAGTCAGATGGCTACCACCTATCGCCCCTCCCACGCCGATGCCACCTACGACGCCAAATACGGGCTGAGAAACTACCAGGGGGGCGGGCGATCCTCTGCGCGGGAAACCATTGGCCGGGTCGCCGCTGGGGCGATCGCTAAGAAAATTCTTCAGCAGATGGGCAATACTGAGGTGATTGGCTATGTCAAGCGCATTCAGGCGATTGAGGGCACCGTAGACCCCCACACCGTCACCCCGGCGCAGGTCGAAAGCAACATCGTGCGCTGCCCCGATGCCGCCGCCGCCGAGCAAATGATCGACCGCATTGAGGCCGTTCGCGACCAGGGCGACTCGATCGGCGGCGTGGTGGAATGCGTGGTGCGGGGCATGCCCGTGGGCCTGGGATCCCCCGTGTTCGACAAGCTGGAGGCCGACCTGGCCAAGGGCGTGATGTCGCTACCCGCCAGCAAAGGCTTTGAGCTGGGCTCAGGGTTTGCTGGCACCCTGCTCACCGGCAGCGAGCACAATGATGAATACTACACCGACGAGGCAGGCACCCTGCGCACCCGCACCAACCGCTCTGGGGGCACCCAGGGGGGAATTTCCAACGGCGAAAATATTATTATTCGGGTGGCGTTCAAGCCCACGGCTACCATTCGCAAAGCCCAAAACACCGTCACCAACACTGGAGAAGCCACGGTATTGGCCGCCAAGGGCCGCCACGACCCCTGCGTTTTGCCCCGCGCCGTGCCCATGGTCGAAGCCATGGTGGCCCTGGTGCTGTGCGACCACCTGCTGCGCCACCACGCCCAGTGTGAACTGTTCTAGGGGAGCGCCCTATACCCTAATCCCCTACCGCAGCCGCGCCCCCCGGTAGCGCATTTCCTTCGGGATCTGGTCGGACGATGCCCCCAGGGGCGGTGCCTGGCCTCACCGATTAAGGGCTATGGTAAGCGTCAGGCGACGGTTTAAAGGGTGCGGCAAACTGCAAATTACGACGACTAAATTGCGGTATGCTGTAAAGGTAAACTCGTAACGACTACGGCTAGATTGATATGCCCTCGGTGTTTTACGGCGTAAACAGACCCCAGCTCGGCATTCAGGTCGAAAGCCGGGCCTTTCTTAGCCAAAGTACTGCCCTCAAGCTAGGCTGGGATCAGGGTGCAGGACTCATAATTCATAAAAATTTCCATAGCAACCGGACTAGTCTATGTTCTGCTAGTTAGTACTCAACCTTACTTAGCTAAGCTAGATCGTACTTTTTTGTAAACCTCACACCTCTGACTGGTTCTAAGCCTATGACCGCTACTATCCTCCAGAACCCCCTGCTGATTGGCGCAGGACTACCCCCCTTCGACCAAATTGAAGCCCGCCAAATTGTGCCGGGGATCAAAACCCTGCTTGAGGAGCTTGCCGCTGACCTGGCCACCCTGGAAGCCCAGGTTACCCCCACCTGGGCGGGGCTGGTAGAACCCCTGACCCAACTTGAAGAACGTCTGAGCTGGAGCTGGGGCATTGTGGGCCACCTGATGGGGGTCAAAAACAGCGACGACCTGCGGGCCGCTAACGAAGAAATTCAGCCCGCCCTGGTGCAGTTTGTCAGCCAGCTGGGCCAGAGTAAGCCCCTGTACGAAGCCTTTAAGCAAATGCGCCAAAGCGCCGACTGGGAACGCCTTGACCCCGCCCAGCAGCGGATTGTAGAATC
The DNA here is from genome assembly GCA_036848635.1 of Nodosilinea sp. CTOTU7336. Lineage (GTDB taxonomy): Bacteria > Cyanobacteriota > Cyanobacteriia > Phormidesmidales > Phormidesmidaceae > Nodosilinea. Next base: position 65,991 of record DAIUJR010000014.1, on the reverse strand, counting down.
CTCGATTCGCGAGGCGGAGCTTTCTGGGGTGGGGCTAGCGGGTGCCGAGAAAGAGCGCTTTAACGCCATTCAGCAGGCGCTAGCCGAGCTTTCAACCAAATTCTCGAATAACGTGCTCGACGCCACCAAGGCCTTTAGTCTGACCTTGACCACCGCCGATGAAATCGAGGGCTTACCCCCAAGCCTGCTGGCTCAGGCCGCCCAAGCCGCCCGGGAAGCCGGCCACGAGGGGGCGACTCCTGAGGCTGGCCCCTGGCGCATTACCCTCGACATCCCAAGCTATGTACCGTTTTTGCAGCACAGCTGCCGCCGCGACCTGCGGGAGCAGCTCTACCGAGCCTTTGTCACCCGCGCCTCGGCGGGAGACCTAGACAATACTCCGATCATCGAGCAAACCCTGAAGCTGCGCCATGAGATGGCCCAGCTGCTGGGCTACGAGAGCTACGCCGACCTCAGTATCGCCCGCAAGATGGCTGCTTCAGTGCAGGCCATTGAAGACCTGATGGCCGAGCTGAGAACCGCCAGTTTTGACACCGCCACAAAAGAACTGGCGGAGCTAAAAGCCTTTGCCGCCGCCAAGGGTGCCCCCGAGGCCGCCAATCTGACCCACTGGGATACCGCCTTTTGGGCCGAGCGCATTCGCGAAGAAAAATATGGCCTCAGCGACGAAGAGCTGCGCCCCTACTTCCCTCTGCCCCAGGTGCTCGACGGGCTATTTGCCCTGGCCTACCGCATCTTTAACGTCACCATTGCCCCGGCGGATGGGGAAGCGCCGGTGTGGCACCCCGACGTGCGCTATTTCAAGGTACTAAACGGTGGCGGTGAGCCGATTGCTCATTTTTACCTCGACCCCTACAGTCGTCCCGCCGAAAAGCGCGGCGGCGCCTGGATGGATGACTGCATCAACCGGGGCAAATTCAACGGTCGGGTGCGGCTGCCGGTGGCCTACCTGGTGTGCAACCAGGCGCCCCCGGTAGACGGCAAGCCCAGCCTGATGACCTTTCGGGATGTGGAAACCCTTTTCCACGAGTTCGGCCATGGCCTGCAGCACATGCTCACCCAGGTCGACTATACCGGGGCGGCGGGCATCAACAACGTCGAGTGGGACGCCGTAGAACTGCCCAGCCAGTTTATGGAAAACTGGTGCTACCACCGCGATACCCTGCTCACCCTGGCCCGCCATACCGACACCGGCGAGCCCCTCCCCGAAGACCTGTATCAAAAAATTGTGGCCGCCCGCACGTTTATGACTGGCAGCGCCATTTTGCGCCAGGTGCGGTTTGGCTGGGTCGATATGGAGCTGCACCACCGCTACCGGGCCGGGGGCGACGAGACGATTTGGGATGTAAACCGCCGCATTGCCGAGGCCTCCTCGATTCTTCAGCCCCTGCCGGAGGACGCCTTTCTCTGCGCCTTTACCCACATTTTCGCCGGCGGCTACGCGGCGGGCTACTACAGCTACTTCTGGGCCGAGGTATTGAGCGCCGACGCCTTCGCCGCCTTTGAAGAAGCGGGCTTAGACAACGAAGCCGCCCTGGCCGCCACGGGCCGTCGCTTCCGCGATACGGTACTGGCGATGGGGGGCAGCCGTCACCCCATGGAGGTGTTTAAGGACTTCCGGGGGCGGGAGCCCAGTACCCAGGCGCTGCTGCGCCATCGGGGCCTGGTGGCGGCATAAGTAAGGAAGACGCCGGCTGGGAGCACACGGGTAGGCAATAATTGCCTACGAAGTTATCGCTATGGCCATTACGGCCCCCTGCGGGTGGGCTACATTCTCTACCAGCATGATCAGTGTCGAGTGCCCCATCCGTTGATCTATGAGCAACTACAAGAGTGGGGCATCGACATCTCAACCGGCCAATTGCACCACCTGTTGAGCGAGCACAAGGAGAGCTTTCATGCTGAACAGCAACAGGTGCTGCGGGTCGGGTTAGAGACAGCGAGCTATGTGCATACCGATGACACCGGTGCACGTCAACGACGGGGCACCCTAGTTCAAGGTGCTGGTTCATGCCCTGTGTTGGGTGCATGTTGCATAATTTTTTTCGCAATGTACCAGGTGGCATTCTAACCACCATGCCTGTAGATGCGGAAATTCACGGTACGGCCTTGCGCCAAACCTTCTACAACGTTGGGAAAAACAGCGCCCGGTAGGCCCCCAGCAGCGCCTCGCCCCAAAAGACCGTGATCATGGCTCCGATGGCCAAGAAGGGGCCAAAGGGCATGGGCTGGCGGCGGCTAATTAGCTGTAGCGCCATGGCCCCGCCCCCCACAATAGCCCCTACGACGCAGGCTAAAAAGCTGCTTAGCAGTACCCCCGGCCAGCCTAGCCATGCCCCCAGCATGGCCGCTAACTTGGCATCGCCGCCGCCCATAGCGGTTTGACCCAGGGCCACCGACGCTAAAAGGGTAATGATGTCGAATAGCCAAATGCCCACCACGGCACCCACCACTCCGGCCATTAGCCCTGAGATAGCGCTGGCCCAGTTGCCGGTCTTTAGGTACGGAATGACAGCCTGAGCACCCAGGCCCAGCAGCAGACCAGACTGGGTAAGGGTATTGGGCAGGGTCAGGGTATCTAGATCAATGAACGCCAGGGCCACCAACCAGCTCAGCAGCACCCAGTGGGCCAGCATCCACGCAGTGGGGCCAAACCACCAGAAGGTGGCCAGAAAAAGGGTGCCAGTGAAGCCCTCAACCAGTGGGTAGCGGGCCGCAATCCGCACGCGGCAGTAGCGGCAGCGCCCCCGCAGCCACAGCCAGCCTAGGATCGGTACGTTGTCGTAGGGCTTGAGCCGAGTCTGGCATTGAGGGCAGCGGGAGGGCGGGTGCAGCAGCGATTGCCCTGCCGGTAACCGGTAGATAACGACATTCAGGAAGCTGCCCACCGCCGCCCCCAATGTGAAAACCAAAACTGAGGTGATAAGGGCATCCATAGAGCAATTCTGAGGTTCGTTCGATAGGGTTCGGGTGCAGCAAACGACCCGGCCCACCTGGGTTAATGCCCCTAAATCACCTGATAGTATTGCAGAGGTGTTTGTAGCCGGGGATATTCAGCATTGGCAGCCGGTGGTTTTCTACAAACCGGGCCGCGGTCGGATTTGGCCTCGCCCGGGTGGCTCTAGGGGCAATTGGCATTGAGGCCGATCTAAACGGTTCAACTACCGCGCCTCGACGGATTGGATACAGCATACCCCCAAGGTGCAAAATACCCTGGAAACGGTTTTGTCTATCGCGAAGGATGCTGAAGCGTCTCAGCGGGGGGATCTCCTCACGGGTGATGAGGCATACTTGACCCCTTACAATACGGGGCTGATTTTTGGCGACCCAGATCAATTACAGCAGGTGGTTTGGAACCTGCTCTCTGACGCCATCAAATTTACCCCTAAGGGGGATCGGGTGCAGGTGCGTCTAGCCCGGGTCAACTCCTACATCGAGCTGACCGTGAGCGACAGCGGGCGAGGCATTGTCGAGGGGCACGGCAGCACTATCCAGACGTCCATGACGGCGTGCCCCCGGCAATACTACTGACATTTCGATACTTTATTTCAGCGCATGTTCTTCCAGACCGTGGTTCCTAGTTTTCAAAAAATTGGGAATCGCTACAGGCTTGGCCAGATGGTCTTGGCTAGGTTACGGTAGCTTTTTTTCTCTAATCCCTTAGGGGTGTAGCCCAGGGTGAGCAGGGCCGATTCAAACTGCTGACGCTGGATGGCGTTTTCAAGAATCCAGCGACGACAGGCGTGCAGCAGGTAGTGCGCAGTCACAGTGAGGCCAGCGCCCTCGGCTGCATCTCGACGGCCCTTAATGTAGGTGGCCACTAGGGCCGTCTTAAACTGTGTCGGGCTAACCCTGGTTTCTAGGAATGCATTCAGGGTTTTTAGGAGGGCTAGTTTTTGAGGGGCCAGCCCCTCCAGCATCGAGCTGCCATCCTGAAGCTGGTTTAACCATTGAAATAATTCTGGTTCCGTGATGTTTGGATACATACCTGACCTCTAGTACACCCTACTGACTCGCTGAGTATTCCCGTCCCTATCTAGAGATTTTGTCGGATGATAGGCGTTTCTGGGAATTTGAACTCCGTAAATTTACTCGATTTTTACAATCCACGCCTGGTCATCAATAGGTGTACTGGGCAAGAGTGCCGACCAGGGAAGCCGCAATTCTGTCAAAATCAAAATCAGTGATTACCTCTATTCAAGTCTAGGGCTGAAGCTTTGCTCGTAGGGTGGCTCCAGTTTGTTAACTGGCTCTGGCCTCAAGCCTCGCTTAAGGGCTGATAACAACCTTTATTAGATCACCATGGCGCTTTTAGCTTCTCTGTCGAACCATACTGCCCAGGGCCAGTGGGCCCAAGCAATCGCGGCCCCTGCCCTTGAGTTTGCCGCTACCCCCCTAGCTATCCTCACCGGGGCCATTCCCCCAGGGATACGGGGCACCCTTTACCGCAACGGCCCTGCCCGCCTGGAGCGCAACGGAGTGCGCGTGGGCCACTGGTTTGATGGCGATGGGGCTGTGCTGCGGGTTGCGTTTGGAGGCGAAATCGCCGTGGCCACCTATCGCTATGTGCGCTCGGCGGGGTACGTGGCCGAGGCCGAAGCCGATCAATTTCTCTACCGAGGCTATGGCAGTCTGACCCCAGGGTCGATCTGGCAGCGCTGTCAGGCCCAGGTTAAAAATGCGGCCAATACCTCGGTGCTAGCCCTGCCCGACCGGGTGCTGGCCCTGTGGGAAGGGGGCCTGCCCCACCGTCTTGACCCTATCACCTTGGCCACCGAGGGGCTAGATGCCCTGGAAAGCCTAACCCCCAGGGATACCTTTTCGGCCCACCCGAAGCGCCATGCTCGCACCGGGCAGATCTTTAACTTTGGGGTAGTGGCCGGGGGCAACGCCACCCTCAGGCTCTACCGTTGTAGCTCGACCGGGGTCGTAGAAAAGCAGGCCAGCGTTGCCCTCACCGGCATTCCTTTGGTTCACGACTTTGTGCTGGCTGACCGCTACCTGGTGTTTTGCATACCGCCGCTGCGGCTGGATGCCCTGCCCGCCGTGTTTGGCCTCCAGAGCTTTAGCGAGGCCCTGCGGTGGCAGCCCCAGCGGGGCACCCAGCTGATCGTAGTGGATGCCGATAGCTTCGAGGTGATGGCCTGGAACCAGGTGGAGCCTTGGTTCCAGTGGCATTTTGGTCAAGGCTTTCTAGACCCAACCGGGCATGTTGTCTTCGACGTGGTGCGCTACGCCGACTTTGCCACTAATCAACAGCTTAAGGAGGTCGCCTCCGGGGTGGTGTCTACCCCCGCTGAAGCCCAACTCTGGCGCTACCACATCGACCCCCAAACCGCCAAAATTGTAGATCAGCAATGCCTGGTCGATCGCCACTGCGAGTTTCCTGTGGTCTTTAACGGCAGCGGCACAGATCCTGTACAGGGGGTGACCTACCTCAATATTCACTCCAGTCAGCCTGCCCCCGTAGCTGAGCTCTTTGGGGCTATTGGCCGATATGACCCACAGACCCAGTCCTTAGGGATCGCCGATGCAGGGGCGGGCTGCTACCCCTCGGAACCAATCCCAGTACCCGATACATTTATGCCTCAGCAGCCCTGGGTGCTGACCGTGGTCTACAACAGCCACCACCACCGCAGCGAACTATGGATCTACGATGGCGATAATTTAGAGCATGACCCCGTATGTCGTTTGAGCCTGCCCCAGGTCATTCCCCCCGGTTTCCACGGCACCTGGACAACGGACTCGGTTTTGTCCCCTTGACGGGCGTATCTAAGGGTTGAGCCTGGCGGTTTGACGTAAAGAGCCCCGGGTTTTTCAAAAACCCGGGGCTCTGGCTGGTACCGGTGGCCTTACCCTACACCTGGGTCAACACCCTGGCCGGGGCAAAGTAGGCATCCTGCTCGGCTCGGAGCCGATCGCACAGTCGACCCTCGGGCAACAGTACATCGTCGTAGGTGAGCACCCGATCCTGCGGAACATCCCGCTTTAACCGGCATCCCTCGGCCAGGCCAATCGGCAGCAGCCGCTGGGCCTGAACCACTTCCGAGTTTTCGCACTGGCCATAGGTCATGTAGTAGCCAATGCCGTCGAGGGTTTCCCCGGCCTTGAGGTCAGTCTTCGCCAGGGTGATGACGTCTACCATGGTGCCCGCGGTGGGAGCCAGCACCACGTCGTTAAACAGCACCACCCGCGCCGCAGACAGGGGTACTTCTAGATGGCAGAGGTGGTAGGGGGTGTAGAACGAGTATAGGGGGCCATCGCCCTTTTTGTAATAGCGCAGGTAGTGGTGCTGCTTGGGATCTTCCATAAGCCCAATCACATACACACCGGGGGAGGGCTGTGCCCCCACGACGTAATCGACAATGCCGCCCCAGGCTTTTAGTTCGTCGGCATTGTAGACTTCGGTGAGTTCGTCAATATGGCCCCTAAAATCGCGGCCAATCATCCCCCGCTGGGAAACCTTCATGCCGGTGGCGTTGGCCACAATGGCCTGCTCAAAGGAAATTTTGGTGCCGTCGGCGAAGCTGGTCACCATGTGGGCGGCCTGGCCCCACTGCTGGGCAAACCCGGCCTGGGTGGTGGGGTTGCGGTAGGGGTCTTGCAGGCCCTTGATGTTGCCGCACACCAAAGGCTTCAGGCCAATGCTCTGAACGTAGCGGTAGAGGTTCATTTCCACCCCTGGCTGGTCGCCGTCGCAGCCAGAGAGGATCACCCCGGCCCGGTCGGCGTAGGTTTTTAGAATCGGGCCGATGGTGCCGTCAAGCTCGGCGTTCATCAGCACCACGGGTTTGTGGTTAGCAATGGCTTCGAGCACCACCCCGGCGGCAAACTCGATGGTGCCGGTGACTTCGATCAAAACATCAATATCCTCAACCCGGCAGAGCAGGGTGGGGTCTTCGGTGACCGCAGGCTGCCCGGCCCGAATCGCATCGCCCAGAGCCCCTTCGGTGGTCACCGCTAAGGGTTGATGAATACCCGCCTCGGCATAGGCTTTGCGGGCGCTGGCCAGGGTACGGCTCGATATCGCTACCAGCTCCATGCCGGGCAGGTAGTTGACGATCTGGTTGGCGATGCCCCAGCCCATAAACCCGGCCCCAACCATGCCAACCTTGACCGGATTGCCCGCTGCGTGGCGAGCTTTGAGGGCAGAATCAACAATGAACATAGAAATTATTCCTTAAAAATAAGTTATACCGGCCTGAATCACCGTTATTCAAAGGCTTCCAGCCTCAAAAGAGGCCAGGGCGCTACCGTAGAATACCCCCCTGCTCCACGACAGCCCCTAGCCATTGCCGACGAGAAGCTGAGCGGTTGGTGGGCATTACAATAGATGTAGCTGTACCAGGCACCTCCTGCCCAAGCCGTTGTAGGATTATCGTTCCTCTAACATATAGAGTCTGGCTCCGAGTGCTGATAAATCCTTGGTAAGCCAGGGGGAAATTCGTTTAAAGATTGGCCCTGCTTAAACGTATCGAATTAGGTTGATGCGGTAGCGTTCTTTTTTTGTAATCGCCACCTCGCCAATTTCTAGTCGTCCCTTGCCGCGAATGGCGACTAAATCCCCCGCTTTAAGGGCATGGCTAGCCTGGGTCATGGGCTTCCAATTGACCCGCACATCGCCGGCTGAAATTAAGTCCACCATTTTGCTGCGCGACATGCCAAAGCCGGCGGAGGCTACCGCATCGAGCCGCAGGGAGGCTTCTACGGTGGTCAGCTCTTTTTTCTGGGGGGCGCGCACCTTTAGCTGTTCCCAGTCGAGGGGCTGGGTTTTAACCGGCACCGAGCGCACTTGGGTCAAAGTTAGGGTTAAAAACTCCACCAGATCGGGGGCTACGATGATCTGAGCCCCCCGCTCCCCCAGTAGGAGGATGTCGCCAATTTTGTGGCGTTCCAGACCGGTACCCAGAACTGAGCCTAAAAAGTCGCGGTGAGTGGCGGGGTCGAACATAAAGTTGCCCGCCACCTCTACCAGGGCGAGGGGAATCTGGCTGGAGTCGAGGGGCAGATCGCTCCGGGCGATGGCGAGCCGCTGCCGCTCAGCCTGGGGATAGCCCCCCCAGGGCAGAATATGCACATCAGTGAGGCGCTGAAAAACTGCTTCCGCCTCCATGCGCTCCGGGGGCGATAAAAATTGCGAGACGACGGTTTCCCAGGTTTTAATGGCCTGCTCGGCCTGGTCTAGCAGGCGCTTCAGGCAGTCGCGGTTTTCGGATGGCTTGAGCAAATCCTCTTTTGGCAGCATGGGCGGTATGGAGAGAGTCCCTCAGGTGGCTGGGTCGTCACAGGTCAGCGGCCCGACCCGACCAGGCAAGCAGCATGTTCCCTAGCGCTCAGCCGGTCAGCCCCTGGCCCCCACTAACCTGGGAACTAGGGCCAGGACGACGCTAAGACGGGCCTGTGCCTGACTATACCTTACCGAATGGGCTGGCCGATTGGGGCCGTTAGTTCGCCATTTCGTCGAGCACCTGGCGGCGCTTGGCGTGGATGCTCTTGAGGTGGCGCTTCACCGTGTTGAGGGTGATATACAGCTCGTGGGCAATGGCCTCGTAGCTGTAGCTGGCCCGGCGCAGTACCCAGACATCCTTCTCCCTGGGGGTGAGGTTATACTGAATCGATTCCAGCAGGGCGGAGGATCGAGCCGAGCGGGTTTGGTTCTCTAGCAGCACCAGCAGGTAGGGGGCTGGAGAGGTGGGAAAATCAAGCCACTGCACTCGCGCCCGAATTTGATGCCCGGCGGGGCAGGTAAACCCTTGGGTGAGCACTAGCGAGTTTTCGGGAAAGAGGTTGCGACTTTCGAGCAGATGGTTGCACATCGACCACAGGCATTCGGGCACAGTGGGGATGCGCTGAGAAGGGGCGCCGAGGTCGCGGCAAAAGGCCTTTCCTTCCTGGTTGCTGTGCAGGCAGGTGCCATCTTCGGTTAGAATCAACACGCCGTCGGCAAAGCCTTCGAGCACGGCATTGAGTAGGGAAACATCAATAGCGGCGGGGAACTCCTTAGACGCAGAAAGGGCAGACTGGAGGGAGGGTTTGAACGTGGTGGATGAACGCGTAGTGACCATGGGGCTACCTGTTTAAAACACAACAGCGGTGGCACAGTCATCCGGCGGAAACACAGGAGTTTGGTTTTGTGATGAGAAAAGCTTCAACGCCGCAGGGGAGATCTCCGCATGGCTAAGCCAATTTGTTAACTGGCTTAGCTCGCGATGCTCTGGGTTGCCCTGGCGATACGAAGGCATTAAAGCTGACAGTTTCTTCATCTAAGTGAAGCTGCGGTCTGGACATTTTTGACCTCAGTTACGTAAATTTTCTGATCCAGCGGTTCAGTCGTCCCTGGTTATAGCGATGGGGCAAGTACTCGGAGTGCCTCAACCTGCAATCAGGGAGTTGATAACCCTTCACCCGTTGCCGCGGGCTGGGAGCTGAGCGGTCGAGCCTGGCGTGGTAAAACTTAGGGGTGATGTTATTTCCCATACCCCTGTGCTAACCGCAATTCGCGCCCTGCCGCCCAATGCCAATGCGCCGGTGGTAGCAACCCTGGCCCTAACGGCGAGCGATCGCACCCGGTCGCGCCATCGGTTTGAGCCTGACCATGGCCCAGCTATCTACCTAAACCTGCCCAGGGGCACGATCTTACGGAGTAACGATTTGTTACTGATAGACGACGGCCAGCAGGTACGGGTGCTGGCCAAGCCTGAGCCGGTGATCCAGGTCACCGCCGCCATGCCCTTTGACCTGATGCGGGCGGCCTATCACTTAGGCAATCGCCATGTGCCCCTGGAAATTTCCCCAAATTCGCTGACGCTTGAGCCCGACCCCGTGCTAGAGGCGATGCTGGCTCAGCTTGAGGGGCTAACCCTGACCCCAGCCATCCGCCCCTTTGAGCCTGAGGCGGGGGCCTATCGTCAGGGCGGTAGCCCGGCCATCCCTAGCCCATCCCATCACTATGCCCATGTCCACAACCCTACCGATCGCCACGACTAACGCCCAAGCCCTGCTCAAGCTCCTCCAGCTTGTCAGCCCAGCGCTGCCGGTGGGGGCCTATAGCTATTCCGAAGGGCTAGAAACCCTGGTGCATCAGGGGGTCATTACCAATGTGGAGGCGATGGCGGCCTGGTTGTGCCAGGAGCTGAGCTACGGTTTAGTGCGACTTGAGGTAGCGGTAATTGGGCAGGTACACCAGGCCGCAACGGCTGGCGATGAGGATGCGATCTCTCGATGGAACCACTGGCTCTCGGCCCTGCGCGACACCGAAGAAACCCGCCAGCAAAGCTGGGCCATGGGCCGCGCCCTGGTGCGCATGGCTACGGATTTGCATCCAGATTTAGGAGATCGCTTCGCCGCTGTCGGCAGCCGTTGCAACTTTGCGGTCGGGTTTGGCCTGCTGGCCGTCCACTGGGAAATTTCTGCCCCCACCACGGCCCTGGGCTACCTCCACAGCTGGACGACCAACGCTGTGACCAGTGCCGTCAAGCTCATTCCCCTGGGGCAGACGGCGGGGCAGCGGCTCATGCTAGAGCTATACCCCACCCTAGCGGCGGCGGCGGTGGACGGCCTCAAAACCATGCCGGAGGATTTCTCCCTCAGCGGCTGGGGGGCGGCTTTGGCGAGTATGCAGCATGAAGGGCTGTACAGTCGATTGTTTAGGAGCTAAGGGTTGCAGGGGCCGAAGAGCAGGGGCCTGAAATTGGTGACAGGTTACGGAAAAGCGGCTGAATTCAACCCCTTTGGGACAGGAGTGCAATCGAGCTGAGGACAACGTTGTCGGCTAGCGGCTTTCCCTAGTTTGATTAGAAAGGCGTTGCGGAATCGTTACAATGGTAATGCTTTATAGTGCATGATGGCCCCCCATGTTTCAGAGCGTTCAGCTATATCTCTACGATCTGTCCCAGTGGGCTACCCAGCTGGTGAGCGACCAGCTTACCCATGTTTCGTTAGTCAGCCTGTCGGTAGTAGGGCTGGCGGGGCTGTTGACCAGCCTTTCCCCCTGTTTGCTGTCGATGTTGCCGATTATGGTGGGCTACATGGGCGGCTATGAAGCAGAAACTCGCCAGGCTAGCGTTCGCCGCTCCGTTAGCTTTGCCCTAGGACTAGCCACCACTCTAGCGTTGCTGGGCTTGGTGGCGGGGCTGTTTGGCTATGTCTACGGCCAGGTAGCGGTGGGGCTACCGATTTTGGTTAGCCTGGTGGCCGTTCTAATGGGCCTCAACCTGCTTGGGGTGCTACCCGTGGCATTGCCCACCATCGGCGGCCCCACCCTAGAACGCTGGAACCTGCCCCCCTGGCTGAAGGCCTACGGCCTGGGGCTAACCTTTGGCATTGTCGCCTCTCCCTGTAGCACCCCGGTGCTGGCTACCCTGCTAGCCTGGATTTCGGCTACCCAGAACCCAGTTTTAGGAGGAGCGCTGCTGCTGGCCTACGCCATCGGCTACGTGTTGCCTCTGGTATTGGCGGGCACCTTCACCACCGTTATCAAGCGCCTGCTGGAGCTGCGCCAGTGGTCAAGCTGGGTAACCCCTGCCAGCGGCGCACTGCTGCTGGGGTTTGGCGTATTTTCCCTGCTTTCTCGGCTGTTGCCCGCTACTCTAGTCTAACCCTATGGCACTGTTGAACTATGGCAACTTCTGAGGCTTCGCAGGCGCATCTCTGGTCGTGGGCACGCCGGTATTTTCGTCAGGATCTGCTGCCCCTGCTGGCCGATTTGCGGCTGGCCATCGTGTTGCTGCTGACCATTGCTGGATTCAGCATTGTTGGCACGGTGATCGAGCAGGGGCAAACCCTGGAGTTTTACCAGAGCAACTATCCTGAAGAGCCCGCTCTGTTTGGGTTTTTGACCTGGAGAGTAATTTTAACCAGCGGCCTTGACCACGTCTATCGCACCTGGTGGTTTTTAGCCCTGCTGATTTTGTTTGGGGCCAGCCTCACTGCCTGCACTTTCACCCGGCAGTTTCCGGCCCTGGGGGCGGCCCAAAAGTGGAACTACTATACCCAGCCCCGGCAGTTTCAAAAGCTCGCTTTGGGGGCCGAGCTAGCGAATACGTCCCTAGGGGCTCTGTCAGAAGGGCTGAGCCAGCGGCGTTATCGGGTGTTCCAAGACGGCGCTACCCTCTACGGCCGCAAAGGCATCGCTGGCCGAATTGGCCCAATTGTGGTGCACGCCAGCATGCTGCTGATCTTGCTAGGGGCCATCCTCGGGGCCATGACCGGCTTTTTTGCCCAGGAACTGGTGCCCAGCGGCGAAACCTTCCAAATCCGCAATATTTTTGATGCCGGGCCCTGGGCCGCTCGGCAAATTCCCAAAGACTGGCAGGTGCGGGTGAACCGCTTTTGGATTGACTATACCCCCGAAGGCTCAATCGACCAGTTTTATTCCGATCTCTCCGTGGTTGACCAATCGGGTCATGAGCTGGATCGCAAAACCATCCATGTCAATGAGCCCCTGCGCCACCAGGGGGTGACCCTCTACCAGGCTGACTGGGGCATTTCTGCCGTGCAGGTTCACCTCAACAGCAGCCCGGTGCTGCAGCTGCCGATGACCTTGCTAGACAACCCGAGCGCTCGCCTCTGGGGCACCTGGTTACCCACTAAGCCCGACCTGAGCGCCGGGGTTACCCTGCTGGCTCAGGATCTCCAGGGGGCAGTGCTAATCTACGACGAGGCGGGTCAGCTGGTCTCGACGGTGCGTAGGGGCATGGCCACCGAGGTTAACGGCGTTACCCTGGCCCTGGTGGACGTGATTGGTAGCACCGGCCTGCAAATTAAGGCCGACCCAGGTATTCCGTTGGTTTATACCGGGTTTGGCCTGCTAATGGTGGGGGTAATTATGAGCTATGTCTCCCACTCGCAGGTGTGGGGGCTAGAGCAGGACGGCACGCTGTACGTGGGGGGGCGCACTAACCGGGCCCAGGTGGCCTTTGAGCGAGAGCTGCTAGCGCTGTTAGAAAACATCCCGCCGCAAGATAAGGATCATAATGTGGCTAAGCGTACCGCTTAGGATCTAATTTCAAGGCATGCACATCAGAATATCTTCAAGTGCTGGGTCAGCAAAAACAAAACAAATCAGCAAAAAATAAATAAAAAATAAGTTTATTGTCCGCCTGACATTTTGACCCCTATTATCCAAATAGATAATTATTTTTGCCCTAGCCGCATAGGCTTATACCAAATCCTACTTGGCTACTCCCGACTCTGTAGGGCAAACACCGTTCGCCCTTGGAAAATGCGTCTGTTTTGAATCGGGGATATGCGATCCGGATTTGGCATTAGCTATTTAGCTTATTAAATTAAGATTTAGAGCAAATGGAGCTTACCTGTTCTAATAGAGCCTTCTTGACATTGAAACTAAAAGCATCTTCAATGCATTAAAAATTCTTATTTTGTAAGATCTTGATTAACTTTAAATGAGGCTATTTATCTTGCCGCCGAATTTCAGTTTTTGCTGAGAGTTTTTCCAACGCTTCCAGAAAAATTTAAGTAGTTTTTGCTAGTTTTGATTTGGTGCATCTTTTAAGGAGTTAGGAATTATGGCTTTGACGCGTGCTGGTTTAAATTATCATGCACTTTCAGTTGACGTAGAAGACTGGTTTCATATTCTTCAGAATGATGAAGGAAAACAGTCAGAAAATTGGGATGAATTGGAAAGCCGGGTAAGCACCAACACCAAAACTATTCTAGATATACTCGATCAACATCAAACAAAGGCTACATTCTTTGCATTAGGGTGGGTTGCCGAGAAGCATCCAGAAATCTTGATGATGATTATTGATAGAGGGCATGAGGTTGGTTCCCACGGTTATTCCCACAAAATTGCTTCGGAGATGAGGCCAAGTGAATTTGCTAAAGACCTTGATAAATCTTTGGAATCTATTTACCGTGCTACGAAAAAGAATGTTATTTCTTTTCGTGCGCCAGGGTTCTCTGTTGGATATTTTAACTTTTGGATCTTTGAAATTCTAAAATCACGGGGAATTCAAATTGATTCTTCTCTTTTTTTGGGGCCGCACGCTCATGGAGGAATTGACTTAGATCGAAATCGGCCATTTGAAGTGATCCTCCCAAGCGGCGAAAAAATAGTGGAGTTTCCCATCATATCCTTCGAACTTTTAGGCCAAAAGATTCCCTTTTCGGGTGGTGGCTATTTGCGACTAATGCCAACTATTTTTGCTAAAAATATGTTTGGTTTTTGTCAATATCGCAATCAATTCACTGTTATGTATGTGCATCCACGAGATTTTGACGCTGCCCAGCCACGGCTCAAGCTTTCCCCTGTAAGACGCTTCAAGTATTATGTTGGGTTAAATAAATTTAGCGATAAATTTGAGAATATTTTGACCTCCTTTAAATTTGGTTCACTCAGCAAAAGCCTTGAAAACTTAGTTTTAGATAAGCCGTTATTCCTGAAAGAAAACCGACTCGAAGTTAGAAGTATTAGTCGTATGGTTACTGCTGAGTAATTTAGCGTAGCTTTTCTGGGCATTTGCTAATAAGTGAGGCCTATACCAAGCCTGGCCAAGGTTGGAGCCCCTTTGGCAAGAACAAAACATATCCTATGATACAGTTTCAACCGCAGACATAGAAGAGCCTTTAGCATTGCTCCAATACATAGAAATGCAGATGGAATATGAATAGTCTTAGAGTCGCTGTCATTCACGATTGGCTGGTTATTTCTGGAGGCGCAGAAAAAGTTTTAGAGCAACTGCTTCTCTGCTTTCCGGGAGCTGATGTTTATTCTATTATTAATTTCCTGCCTGAGGCTGCAACAAACGAAATACTCCATGGCGCAAATGTTTTTACCTCATTTATTCAAAAGTTTCCCCTGGCTAAATCTTTTTATTGGTACTATCTGCCTTTTATGCCATTGGCCATTGAACAATTCGATCTTTCCAGCTATGACATAGTCATTTCAAGTAGTCATGTTGTAGCCAAAGGAGTGATTACTCATCCTCACCAATTACATATCTGTTATATTCATTCGCCTATTAGATTCGCCTGGGATCTACAGAACTATTATCTAGAAGCTTTTCAATATAATTACGGCATTAAAGGAATTTTAGCCAGAATTTTGTTTCATTATTTACGACTTTGGGATTGTCGAACATCAAACGGTGTAGACAAATTTGCTGCCAACTCAAATTTTATTGCACGTCGAGTCAAAAAGGCTTACGGGTGCAGTTCTGAAGTAATTTTCCCGCCCGTCAATGTAGATTACTTCAATTTTGAAAGCTCTAAAGAGGATTATTATTTGACAGCCTCATTTATGAATCCCTTTAAAAAAATAGGTCTTATCGTTGAAGCTTTTTCATGCCTTCCGCACAAAAGGCTAGTTGTCATTGGCGATGGCCCAGAATTCAAAAAAATCAAATCAAAAGCTTCTTCCAATGTTGAGTTTTTAGAATATCAGAAGACAAGCGTTTTGAAATCATATATGCAAAAAGCAGTGGCGTTTATTTTTGCGGCTCCGGAGGACTTTGGAATTATTATGGCTGAGGCTCAGTCTTGCGGTACGCCTGTTATAGCCTATGGTCGGGGTGGAGCATGCGAAATAGTACGAGATTTAACAGTAGATAAACCGACCGGGGTCTTATTCTCACAGCAAACTATATCTTCGCTTCTCGCTGCAATTGAAAAATTTGAAGCATCAGCACATCTAATCCGTCCTGAAAACTGCCGAGAAAATGCTTTGCGATTTCATCCTTCATTATTTTGCCAGTCTTTCAAATCTCTTGTTGCTAACGAATGGCAGGCTTTTCAGGAAAGTCAAAACCCTCAAAATGGGGTCGAAATTGCTCAGAAAATATCTTTTGATTCGTAGTTTTTTCGATTCAATAACGTTTTGTCTTAAATGATGCTTCACTGGTAAATTAGCTTTTCTCCAGCGGCCCTGATTCAATCGATAGAGTCAGTGCCGCTGGAGAAATTTAACATCCTGAGGTTATTTTATTTCAGGTATCGTCGTGGGCAAACCGATTGTAGAGAAAGTCGAGGGCGTGGTTGCGCAGCTGGTAGTACTGGGGGTCTTCCATAATCTGGTCGCGATCCCGAGGCCGCTCAAAGGGAATATCCATTACCTCGCCGATGGTAGCGGCGGGGCCGTTGGTCATCATCACCAGGCGGTCGGCCAAAAACAGCGCCTCATCAATGTCGTGGGTAATCATCAACACCGTGCAGCGGTGCTCGTTCCAGATCTTCAGCAGCTCCTCTTGTAGCTCCTCTTTGGTAATGGCATCCAGCGCCCCAAAGGGTTCGTCTAAGATCAGCACCTCCGGGCGAATCGCCAGGGCACGGGCGATGGAAACCCGCTGCCGCATGCCGCCAGAAATTTGGTCGGGCTTCTTATCCGCCGCCTCGGTCAGCCCCACCATGGCCAGGTGTTCGCGCACGATGGCCCGCTTCTGGGCCTCGGGCTGGTTGGGCCAGACCGTCTTCACCGCTAGGTAGACATTCTCAAACACCGTGCGCCAGGGCAGTAGGGCATAGCTCTGAAACACCACCATGCGGTCAGGGCCGGGTGCTTTAATCGCCTGCCCCTTGAGCTCGACCCGCCCGCCAGTGGGCTGCTGAAAGCCCGAAACCAGGCTTAGCAGGGTAGACTTGCCGCAGCCTGAGTGGCCAATAAAGCAGACAAACTCCCCCTCGGCAATGGTGAGGTTGACGTTCTCTAGCACCGGGAAGGTGCCGCCTCGGCCGTGGGGGAAGCTTTTGGCCACCTGGTCAAAGATGAGGAAATTCTGGTCGTAGGTCGTCGTGGCGGCTTGGGCCATCTCTGAGTGAGCGGAGTAACCGAGAGGAGGTTGAACTGTGGTTTGAGATTGCATAATTTTCTCCTTAGGGTGAGGGGGGAGTGGAGAGGCGAAGGGTGGGATGGATGAAGGGGGGAGGATACCTGACGTTGTGGCTCTCTGGCCACTCCTACCCATCCACCCATCTATCTACCCTCCTTCTCGTTCTAAGCGGCCACCGGTTGCGGACTGTCTAGCAGCACTTCCGCAATGGTGATGTCGCGCTTAATCGCCAGGTTATTCAGGTAGCCGATCGGGTCTTCGGCGTCGAAGTCGGTGCCGTCGAACAGGTGAATGCTGCCGCGGGTGTATTTGACGTTGAGCATGCCCAGTTCGCGGGCGGCGGTGCTGTAGACATCCACCCGCACGATGCGTTCAAGAATCTCCAGCCAGTTGCGGGGGAAGGGCACGTCGCCCCAGCGGGCGAGCTGGGTCATGTGCCAGAGATGCTCAGT
Organism: Nodosilinea sp. CTOTU7336; assembly: GCA_036848635.1. Classification (GTDB taxonomy): domain Bacteria; phylum Cyanobacteriota; class Cyanobacteriia; order Phormidesmidales; family Phormidesmidaceae; genus Nodosilinea. The sequence goes on along the minus strand of DAIUJR010000014.1, from coordinate 48,755 downwards.
GCGGCTGGGGCGGTTGGCTCCGTCGCCGAAGAACAGGTGGTGGGCATATTCCCGCATGGGCTGGTTGAGTTCGCACACCGTGGTGCTGGGGTTGCCCAGGTGAATGTACTCCATCGGGGTACCCAGGTAGGTGCGGCGAGATAGAATCTCGCGAATTTCTGGCTCGTTTTCGGGGTCGGCGCAGAAGCTACAGGCATCCAGCAGGGCCTTGGTCAGGGCAATGTGGGTGTTGGGGTAGGCGGTGGCCCAGTCTTCGCGCAGGCCCAGCACTTTGCCGGGGTGGCCATCGTAGATTTCGCGGTCGGTGGCGATCGTAAAGCCTACCCCATCCATAGCGGCCCGCAGGTTCCAGGGTTCGCCGACGCAGAAGCCGTCGATGGTGCCGCCCTTTAGATCTACCACCATTTGGGCGGGGGGGATGGTTTGCAGGGAGAGATCTAGGTCAGGGTCAATGCCGCCAGCGGCCAGCCAGTAGCGCAGCAGCAGATTGTGCATTGAGGAGGGGTGTACCATGCCCATGCGGTGCTGGGTGCCGGGGGTGGTGTGCAGCAGGTGCCGAAAGTTTTCCAGGCTGTGGATGCCCTGCTCGTAGAACCGCCGCGACAGGGTAATGGCGTTGCCGTTGCGGGTCATGGTGAGGGCGGTAACCACCGGCAGCGGGGTGCCTTTGTGGCCACCCAGGGAAAACCACAGGGGCATACCCGAGGGCATTTGGGCCGCATCCAGGTAGCCCCCGGCGACGCCATCAACGATGCCGCGCCAGCTGGTTTCGCGCACCAGGTTAACTTCATCCAGGCCGTGCTTGGCGAAGAAGCCCTTTTCCTGGGCGACGGCCATCGGGGCGCAAGCGGTGAGGGGCACAAAGCCAATTTCCAGATTCACTTTCTCTAGGCCGTGGCGGGCAACGGCCACGGTTTTGCGGGCGCGCATTTTCTTGATTCGCTTCTGCTGGTTGAGGAAGTAGATAATCTCGCTGCGCAGGCTGTAGTAGCTGGGGTGCTCGACCACCTCCATGCGCTGGCGGGGGCGGGGGATATCGACCTCCAGAATGTTGCCAATTTCAGCACCAGGGCCGTTGGTCATCATCACAATTCGATCCGACAGCAGCACCGCCTCGTCTACATCGTGGGTGACCATGACGGCGGTGACGTTGTTTTCGTCGCAGATTCGCATCAGCTGGGTTTGCAGATTGCCCCGGGTGAGGGCATCCAGGGCACCAAAGGGTTCATCCAGCAGCAGCAGCTTGGGACGAATGGCCAGGGCGCGGGCGATCGCCACCCGCTGCTTCATGCCGCCCGAGAGCTGGTGGGGCATCTTATCCGCCGCCTGCTGCAGGCCCACCAGGTTAATGTGCTCCTGCACGATGGAACGCCGCTCCCCCTTAGGCAGATCGCCAAAGACGGTGTTGACGGCCAGGGCAATGTTCTCGCGCACGGTGCGCCAGGGCAGTAGGGAATAGTTTTGGAACACCACCATGCGGTCGGGGCCGGGTTCCTTAATTTTTTTGCCCTCCAGGGTAATCACCCCAGAGCTGGGCAGGGAGAGGCCCGCAATCATGTTCAGCAGGGTGGATTTGCCACAGCCAGAGTGGCCAATAAAGGAGACAAATTCTCCGGTTTTAATAGTCAAGTCAATGCCCTTGAGGGCGATATATTCACCCCCGTCGGCGAGGGGAAATATTTTATCGACCTGGTCGGCCGCAACTAAAAGACTCATGGGTTTGTCCTCAAATGAGTGTGTAGGGTGAGGGTACAGCTAGGGTGCTGGTGTCTAGAGTCGTAGGGTGGGCAATGCCCACACCACACGAGCTTTTTCTGGTGCCCAGGCTCTGCCTAGGTAGGGGCTAGGCGACTTCGCTACTGGAGGAACGCTACTTGCGGGTTGGGGCAATTTTCATCTGCAAAAAGGCAATGAATCGGTCGAGCAGCAGGCCCACGCCGCCGATATACAGCACCGCCAGAATAATTTCGCTGATGTAGTTTTGCTGGTAGGCATCCCAGATAAAGAAGCCAATGCCGACAATGCCCGACATCACAATTTCCGCCGCAATAATCGCCAGCCAGGCCAGGCCGATGGCAATGCGCAGGCCGGTAAAAATGTAGGGCAGCGCCGCCGGAAACAGAATATTGAAGTAATAGTCTTTGCGAGAGAGCTGTAGCACCTTAGCCACGTTGTTATAGTCTTCAGGAATTTGCAGCACCCCTTCGGTGGTGTTAATTAAAATCGGCCACACGGCAGTGATGAAAATCACGAAGATAGCGGCGGGCTGGTTTTGCTGCAGGGCCACCAGGGCAATGGGCACCCAGGCCAGGGGGGCGACCATGCGCAAAAACTGGAAAATCGGGTAGGTAGCCTTATTCAGCCAGGGGCTGGTGCCCACCAGCACCCCGACAGAAATGCCCACCACGGCGGCCGCGGTGTAGCCCTGGGCGACTCGGCCTAAGCTGGCCAGGGTTTGCCAAAACAGCCCCTTGTCTAACCCACCCAAATCGTAGAATGGGTAGAGCAGCAGCTCGCGGGTGCGCTGATCTGTCCATAAACTCAGCGGCCCCGGCAGCCGGGTTAGCCCCGACCAAGACACCGTCTGCCAGATCAGCAGAAATGCGGCAATGCCAATAATCGGGGGTACCAGGTCAGGCCCGCGCTTTTGAAAAAACTGCTGAATGGAGGACCCAAATCGGTTAGGACGCGCCTGCATCCTGGGTTGTGCATTAGTAACCATGGCTGATTGTTCTTAAATTAAGTTTGCGGTATGGATCGTCAGTGGAACCGACGAAGCTGGAGGAGGAAACCCACCTTGACCACCCCTTTGGGGGAGGGCAGTCAAGGTAGGCTGGTTCAGGGCCAGAGGTAGGCAGGCGGCAGTGGAGCATTGGCGATGGTACCGCCGCCCGCCGCCTCTAAGACTCACCCTCCCTGAACCAAGGCTGGGGCGGATATGCAGCCGCGTCGCGTCGCGGTTTTATACCCGTTTAATCTTGAGGCTGCTCAGGTAGGCCTCGGGGTTGGCCGGGTCAAACTGGATGCCGTCGAAGAAACTCTCGACCCCCCGAGAAGTATCACTGGGGATATCGGCGGTGAAACCTGCCTCGGTGGCGGCTTCGCGCCAGAGGTCTTCGCGGTTGACGGCATCGACAATGCGCTTGACGGTGTCAAAGTCGGTGAGCTGGGCCTTTTGGAAGCCCCAGCGCATGCTCTCCGTTAGAAACCACTGGTCGTGGCTCTTGTAGGGGTACGAGACACTGCCCTTGGGGTCTTTCCAGTACAGCGGTCCGGCATTAAAGTCATCAAAGGCGGGCTTGCCGTCGCCCATGGTGTAGCGGCCCTCGTAGGGGGGCACCAGAATCTCGGGGGGAATATTGAAGTAGTTGCGACCGGCCACAATTTGAATTAGCTCGGGGCGGTTTTCGGGCTTATCGGCCCACTGCTGGGCCTCCATGATGGCCTTAAGGAGGGCCTTGGTCGCCTTAGGGTTGGCATCGACCCAGTCGGCCCGGATGGCCAGGTATTCTTCGGGGTGATGAGCCCAAATTTCGTGGGTCAGGGCTCCCATAAAGCCAATGTCATCGGTGACGATGCGGTAGGGCCAGGGGTCGCCGGTGCTAAAGGCATCCATGGTGCCGTTGCGCATGCCCTGCACCGTTTCCGCTGGGGGCACGGCCAGCAGGTCGATGTCGTTGTCGGGGTCAATCCCCCCCGCCGCAAACCAGTAGCGAATCCAAAAATCCTGGTTGACGTTAGGGAAGGTGTGGGCCGCCTTAAACTTGCGCCCATTGGTGGAGGCGAACCCTTTAATGTAATCTGCCGCTCCACCCGAAAGATCTAGTCCCAACCCCTTACCAGTGTGCAGACCGGCTACGGCAATACCGTTGCCCTGGGTCACCAACTGGGCCAGCACGTACATGGGCACCTTTTCACCATTGGTGATAATGCCTTCACTAATCAGATGAGGCATGGGCATTTGCCATTGGCCACCGTCGATGCCGCCCCCCGCCGAGCCAATGGTGACGTTGTCGCGGGCCGAGGCCCAGTTGGCCTGCTTAGAGACCTCTACCCCGGTCATGCCGTACTTGGCGAAGAAGCCCTTTTCCTGAGCAATAATCAGCGGGGCCGACTCCACAATAGGGATGTAACCTAGCTTAATGGTGGTTACTTCGGGGTTGTCGCCCGCCGCCACCGAACCAGGGGCCGCGGTTGTAGTCTCAGCCGCTGTGTTAATTGTACCAGTCGTGGCAGAGGGGGGATTCCCAACGCAGGACTTTAGCAGCACCGACCCCGCCGCCGATAGCCCGGCTGTGGCCAGAAACTTGCGACGGGTCACTCTCGAAAAATCGGACATAAAAAACCTCCTTGCAGCACCCCGCTAGGAGCACTGACAATAAATAAATAAACGTGGGTGAGTAGAAACCAGCCACACAGCTCTGCTCCAAAGGTCAGAACCACTGCACAGCAGGTTTCCTGGGAAATTAATGAGGCTAACGTCAGCGCCTAGATAAAATTAGGCATTGACTTAAGCCAATTGCAAATTAATAATCTATGAGCTCAAGTCTATATCTAAAATTTGCCCAAAGATCACCCCAGCCCACAAAAATGCCGATACAATTTTCGATTTTGAATATAGGTAAAACTTATTGCATAGCATCTTTTGTATAGGAACGATTAATTCTCCCTAATCCTGAGGAGTGGCTCCTGCGGATGAGGGAGCATTGCTATGACGGATCCCCAGGCAAATATCCCCAGCCTATGCCAGCTGGCTTAAAACCTATGTAAAGTTGATGATGAGATCGCCACGTGGCGGTCTAGGCTGGGGATGATGTTTCTCTGAGGTAGCTATGCATAATCCAAAGTCTGACCTGCCCAACGCCGATGGTGACCAAAGCTACCTGCCCCTCACCGGCAGTGTCGCGAGGGTCGAAAGCCCTCGGTATCGTTGCCCAGTGGCCAGTTGCCACCAGGTTTGGTATCGCCACGACACCAGCGAGGCCATCCCCCCCTGCCCAATCCACGACGTTCTCTTTGTGCGCGACAGCAAGGTCCATTAGTGCCGGTCATGACTCAAATTCGGATCGTCGTTCACGGTCGGGTGCAGGGGGTGGGGTTTCGCTATCACACACGCCAAACGGCTCAACAGCTAGGCGTTACAGGCTTTGTGCGTAACCTGGTCGATGGCACCGTCGAAATCGTGGCCGATGGCGCCGATGACCAGCTCAAGGCATTGGTGGCCTGGACGCACCAGGGGCCACCGGCAGCTCGGGTCAGCGCCGCCGATGTGTCTAAGCCGACTCACCGGCAACGGTTTGACAGCTTTACGGTGGAGCCATGACCAAAACGATTAGGCTACAAAAATAACAGGAAAGCCCGATGGCACAACCAGGCCGTATCGAGTCCATCAATGTTTCCCAGGGGGGCGTGCCCAAACGACCCGTGGCCCAAGCCCAGGTCTCCTCAACCGGATTAGCTGGTGATCGCCAGAACAACCTTGAATACCACGGTGGCCCCGACCGAGCCGTCTGCCTGTGGTCACTAGATGTCATCCATACCCTGCAACAGGAAGGGCACTCCATTGCCCCCGGCAGCGCCGGAGAAAACCTCACCCTCTCTGGGCTAGACTGGGCCACCCTCATTCCTGGTACCCAGCTTGAACTGGGGCCAGCGCTGCGGGTCGAAATTACCGATTACGCGGCTCCTTGTCGCCAAAATATGCACTGGTTCGCCGACCGCCGGTTTAGCCGCATTAGCCAAAAACACTACCCCGGCAGCAGTCGGCTCTATGGCCGGGTGCTGGCAGCGGGAACGATCCAGGTGGGCGATCGGGCAGCGGTGGTTGAGGGGTAATGGCTCACCAATCGAGTCTCAGCAGGCATCAGCACCTCCAAGATCTCCCTCACCCGGAGGAGGTTACTGGGGCCAAATCAGTATCGCCCATCAGGCCTAAAGGGCCTAAATCCTGGCGTTGTTGGACACAGGTATGAACCCAGCATTCAACGTCCCTCGTAGGGGCAAACGGCCATTTGCCCCTACCCAAATTCATGCCTCAATTCAGCAACACCTAAATTCTTCAATTTAGGCCTGCATCAGGTTAGCCAGACCCTCGAGCAGGGGGCTTTCTTCCACCCACACCGATACCGAGCCGCCGTTGCAGCGAAACTCGGCCCAGCCATGCTCGTTGGTTTTAATCTCCCCCCCGATGTGGCCAGTGAGGTCATAGAAATTCGTGTTGGGCTTGCCCACTTCCATCCACTTGGTGCCGCCGGGGCCATCGCTGAGCAGCACCGCCATCGCCAGGGGATGATTCTCGGTGCCCAGGCGGGTCCAGCCGATGGTGTTGAAGTGATCCAGGTAGTCATACTGGGGGCCGTAGGCATAGTGCTGGCGGGCAATTAGCAGCCGGTCGATGATTTCTTTATGGGAATCCATCCAAATTTCGTACTCGTTGCCGTCGCGGCCCTTGTCCTTATAGTGAGCGCCATAGTAGTCGGGGTAGAAAATGCAGGGGTAGCCCTCGGCCCGCAGCAAAATCATGGCGTAGGCGAGGGGCTTAAACCAAGATTCCACCACCGACTCTAGGGCTTGCAGGGGCTGGGTGTCGTGGTTTTCTACCAGGGTGACGGCTAATAGGGGCATGGCTTTCATCACCGTGCCGTCGAAGATGGTGCGCATGTCGTAGTTGCCCCCGGCCTTGCTGGCCTGGTGGAAGTTGTTGTGCAGGGGAGCGTCAAACAGGTTGAGGCGACCGGCGGTGTTGCCCGCATACCAGCTCAGGGTGCCTAGATCGTAGGTCCAGTATTCGCCCACGCAGAATAAATCACGCCCCGCCCGATGCTCCAGGTGGTCGAGCCAGTCGCTAAAGAAGTCGCCGTCGATGTGCTTAATGGCATCAATTCGAAAGCCATCGACGCCGATGGTGTCAAGGGTCCATTCGCCCCAGTACTTCAGTTCGCCGCGCACTTCGGGGTGATCGATGTCGAGATCGCAGCCCATCAGGTAGTCAAAGTTGCCGCTTTCGAGGCTGACCTTATCTTCAAAACCCTTCCCTTCCATCAGCCAGACGGCTTTATAGCCGGGCTCGTAGCTGTTATAGTCGATGGCGTCGAAGTGCCACCAGTGCCACTTCATGCTGGAATATTTGTCGCCCCGTCCCGGAAATTCAAAGCTTGTCCAGGACTTAATTCTGCGCGAGTCGCCCAGGGCACGATTGCGGTTACCTGGATCCATCGGCGTGGCGTTGAACTCTTCTTCGGCATCCGCCGCCATCTTATGGTTAAACACCACGTCGGCGTAGATATTCAGGCCCAGGTCGCGGCAGGTCTTGACCGCGTCAACGTATTCGTCTTTGGTGCCGTATTTGGTGCGTACCGTGCCCTTTTGGTCAAATTCCCCCAGGTCAAACAGGTCGTAGACCCCGTAGCCCACGTCAAAGCTGCCGCCAATGCCCTTGTAGGCGGGGGGCAACCAGAGGGCGGTAATGCCCACATCGGCCAGGGCTTGGGCTTCAGCTTTGAGGGTTTTCCAATGGCTGCCGTCGGCGGGAGTGTACCAGTGGAACCACTGCATCATGGTGCCGTTGAATTCCTCACCGACTTTTTTGCTGACCAGGGTATCGGCATGGGTCGCCAGCCACTCTTGCAGATAGACTTGGGCCTTTTCGCGGGTCTCAGGGGTAAGATTTTTGCCCAGGTCTTTAAACTGGTTCTTAAGCTGCTGAAAGACGTTAGCCATGGCGTTAAATCCCGCGAGAAGAAAGTTGTGAATAGGTACGCTTCATAAACCTTTCGGATCCTAGGCCCATGGCGTTTTGACCAAAGTGGCTAGGGTTAAAGGGCAGAAGCATGGGCCGAAAGAACCTGCTGAGGGCATCTACGATTCAATCTCTCCAAGCATAGAAGCCAGACATAAGGAAAAAGTAAAGGCTGGGTTAATCCCCCTGTTGCCCCCACGGATAGATCGGGGCTGTAACGATTTTGACCGGTGGCCACCATTAAGTTAAATTTGACCTAGATAGATATTCGCCCATGGCTTATACCCTCTACGCCACCTGAACGGCTGATCGTTGCAACCCCTGGATCACCTGTTCGGCGGTAGCCGTCCAGCCAACGATGCCCCCCTGGGCGCGCACCATCTCTAGGGTGGCCTGCTTAAACTCTGGAAAGTAGCTCTCGGTGGCATCTTCCACCAGCAGGCATTCGTAGCCCCGGTCGTTAGCCTCGCGCATGGTGGTCTGCACACAGACCTCGGTGGTGACCCCGGTGATCAGTAGGTGGGTGACGTTGGTGGTTTTCAGCAAGAACTCCAGATTGGTGTTGTAAAACGCCCCTTTGCCAGGTTTAGCAATCACCGCTTCATCGGGCCGGGGAGCCAGCTCTGGAATGATGCCGTTACCGGGTTCGCCCAGCACCAGAATTCGCCCCATGGGGCCAGCATCGCCAATTTTAAGGTCACTCTTACCCCGCAGGCGTTTTGAGGGGGGGCAGTCGGCCAGGTCGGGGCGATGCCCCTCTACGGTTTGAAAAATTGGCAGGCCCAGGCTGCGAAAGGTTTGCTGTAGCCGCTGGAGGGTAGGCACAATCGCCTGGAGTCGGGCCACGTCGTTGCCGAGGGCATCCCCAAAGCCACCGGGTTCTAGAAAGTCGCGCTGCATGTCGATAATCAGTAGCGCAGTGTTTGTGGCGTCAGGCAGGGAAAAGTCATAGGGTTGAGCCGAGATTACAGCCATGGGCGCAGAAAACCAATGAATCGCTGGCTTGATTCTAAAGCTCTGGGCAATAGGTTTTGTATTCAGGGTAGCTAAAGTAACCCGGTTGGCCGACGGGATGGGGGGATGTAACTGGGCCGGTAACGCAGTCTACGACAACTATTGTTTCCCCTCCGCATCGTCAGTGATAGTGCTGACTTTAGGCCGCGGCTGGGCTGGCGATTCCCTAGATTCCACTGGACTGATGATCGGGGCACACCGCTTAGAGTGAGAGTACTTTTTCTGTCTACCCTAGGAGCACCCTGATTATGACTACAGAGGCCACTCTATCCCTGCCCGGTAGCGACATCAGCGGTGATGGTGCCGTTGATATTCTGTGGCGTAACCTTAACTCAGGCCAAAACGTCGCCTGGTACATGGATAACACCACCTTAAGCGGGGGCACCGCTATTCTCAGCCTGCCCCAGGAGTGGACCATGGCCGGGACAGGGGACTTTAACGGCGACGGCCAAAGCGACCTGCTCTGGCAAAACCGCAGCTCTGGGGATGTGTATGCCTGGTACCTAGATCGCGGCAACCTGATTGGCGGGAACTTTATTGCCAATCTACCCACCGACTGGCGTGTCGCGGGTACCGGAGATTTTAACGGCGACGACCGTACCGACCTGCTGTGGTCTAACCAGACCTCCGGTGAGCTACATGTCTGGTACATGCAGGGCATTACCCCCACCACCGGACAGCTGATTACCACCATGCCGACCGATTGGCAGGTGCGCGCCACCGGCGACTTTAATAATGACGGCCAGGATGATTTAGTGTGGTCTAACGCCAATAGCGGCGACACCTATGTTTGGTTTATGACCGGGGCGACCCCCACCGGCAGCGCTTTTGTGGCTACTATGCCCACCAGTTGGCAAGTTAGCGGCACCGGCGACTTTAACAGCGACGGTCAAACCGACCTGCTGTGGTGGAATAAGGGCTCTGGGGAAACCTACACCTGGTTCATGAACGGCGCTACCCCCCTCAGCAGCGCGCTAATCACCACCATCCCCGCCGAGTGGCAGCCCCTGGCCACAGCCCGGGGCGGTCTGGCCGACCTGACCTTGCAAAATGCCCTGGTGCCTGGCTCGGTCGCCAATGGCGATACCGTGGCACTGGGCGTCACGGTAGTTAACCAGGGGTCTAAAATTGCGACTCCTAACACCCTCAAGTACTACCTATCCAGCGACACCAGCTTCGATGCGAACGATCGGCTGCTGGGCGAAATCAGCGTGGGCGCGCTGCGGACGGGTCAGTCGTTTACGGCTGAGGCGAGCTTTACCTACGATACCGCCACCATGGGCACCGGGGCTAAGCACATTCTCTTCGTCGCCGATGCCGATGGCGCTGTGCTAGAGCGCGATGAAACCAACAATCTCCTGCCCCAGGGCTTCACAGTATCGGGCGGTAACCCTCCGCCTACGGGCGATGTCGATTTGCTGATTCAAAATCCGGTGGTGCCCAGTAACTTTACGGCCGGGCAGGAGGTTATCGTCAGCGCTAAGGTAATCAACCAGGGTACCACCACCGCCGCCGCCAGTACCCTGTCGGTTTATGTTTCTAGCAGCAGCACCTTTAGCGCGGCTAATGCTACTGAGGTCGTTTCCCGCCGCATCAGCAACCTGGGGGCCGGGCTCAGCGCTGACGAAACCCTAACCTTTACCTATAAACCAGAATTTGGCGATGGGGCGAAATTCATCCACTTTGTCACCGACTCGGGGGCCGAGGTCAGCGAAACCAACGAAACTAACAACACGGCGGTTCAAGCTGTGACGGTGGCACCCGCGTTAAATGTTGACCTTACCCTGACCAGCTACACTGCCCCAACCAGCTTTACGGCGGGCCAGCCCGTTACCGCCCAGGCTACGGTCTTAAACCAGGGTACGACAACATCTGGCAATAGCACGCTGAGCCTCTACGTTTCTAATGATCAGACCTTTGATGCTCAAGCCGACATCCTGGCGGCCTCGATTAACATTAGCGCTTTGAATGCTGGATCCAGCAGTCAGGCTACCCTCAACTTTACCTATAATCCCAGTTGGGGGACCGGCACCAAATATTTCTACCTGGTTGCCGATGCCAACACTGACATTGCCGAGCTTAATGAAACCAACAACGTAGAGTCTCTAACGGTTCAGGTTGCCCAGGCGGAAGATATTGACCTGGTTGTGCAGACCCCAATTGTTTCGCCCACTACCGTAAACCCTGGGAGCGAAGTGCAGCTCGCGGCGCGGGTACAGAATACCGGTACCGTTGACGCTGGGGCTAGCACCCTGCGAATTTATTTATCTGACGACACAACGTTAGACGCCAACGATCAGTTCCTCTTCGGTCGAGTCATCGGTGACCTTAGCGGCGACACCAGCAGCACGGTGCAAAACTTCTCCTTTAACTATCTAACGACCTACGGCACGGGGGCTAAGTACGTGCTCTTTGTAGCCGATGCCCTCAATACCGTCATTGAAGCGAATGAAACCAACAACGTCACCGCCGTAGGGTTAACGGTCAACACCGTGCAGCCAGGTAAGGATCTGAAAGTTGAGAGTTTCTTGGCCTCTACCCAAACGGTTACGGCGGGCCAGAGTATGTCCGTGAGTGGGGTGGTGCTCAACCAGGGAGCCGAAACCGCCGCCGCCAGTACGCTGGGGTTCTACCTATCCGATGATGCCGTCTTTGATGTGAACGATACGCTACTGGGTACTCGCTCTATTGGTAGCCTGGGTACCTTCGTGGCGAGCGGTGCTCAAACGGTAACCTTCAACTATCAGCAGTCCTACGGTACGGGGAACAAGTACATTTTGTTTGTGGCGGATAGCGGTCAGGTAATTACCGAATCTAACGAGACTAACAACGTTGAGGCTCTGGCCATTACGGTTACGGCGGCGGTCAACCGCCCTGATCTGTTAGCCACCGACCTGACGGTACAAAGCCCAATTACGGACACCATTATATTGGGCTACAACCTCAAAAATCAGGGCAACACCGCTACCAATAATTCCTTCAACATCTCCTACTTTGTCTCTAATGACCAAACCTTAGACGAGGGAGATATCTTCATTGCGTCTGAAACTGAAACCGTTTCCCTGGCGGCCGGGGAAACGCGCGAGAAAAGCTATGCAGACTCTTACAACCCCAGTTGGGGATTCGGCACCAAATATATTTTGGTGGCCGTTGACTCGGGTTTAAGCGTCCTAGAATTGGATGAAACCAATAACGTAACGGCGTTTCAGGTGACGGTGAATGCTTCAGCAACCTAGCGGCCAATTCGCTTAATCCTGAAAGTCTAGGGGTTGAGCCACCTGGCCTGGCCAGTTTCTGATGCCCTTGGGATAGCTATAAACCCTATAGCTATCCCAAATTTTGTAGCTAGATTCTGCCGACTAAACCGCTTACATAACCCAATAAGGCAATTTCTCGGAAAGAAGATACCCGATACAAACAGACTTTTAGGCTGGGTTCCCGCCGGCGCGGGAATGACGAGGTAAGTTCTGGGTTGGAAATCTCCTAATACAAATTCTGGTCGGGTACCTGCAATTGATGCAATTGATCAGGGCAACCACCGTTCGCCGCCATAAGACTACTTTTTTTGAATGGGGTGATTGAGTTTGGGTTTGAGATCATCCTCCTAAAATAAACAGCCCCAGCATGGTGACGCTGTTCCAGGCACTGTGCAGCACCATGGGTGACAGCAGATTACGGGAGCGGGTGTAGACAAAGCCCAGAATGGCTCCCAGCAGCATCAGGGGCAGCACTTCTGAAAGGCTCAGGTGGGCGGCCGCAAAAATAAAGCTGCTGAGGGCAATGGCCCAGCCTACGGACATATACTTGGTTAACGAGGGCAGCAAGAACCCCCGAAACAAAAATTCCTCAAATAGTGGAGCCGCCACGGCGGCAGTCAGGAAAAAGACGACTAGGGCGACCGGATCCTGCTCGTCTAGCACTGTTTGCAGCAGCGGGTTGCTGCCCCCCTGCCCCTGCCAGATTTGCTGGTTGAGCAACGACACCCCAAACATTAGCGGTAGGGCGACCAAATAGCCACCTAAGCCCCAAAGCAGGCCAGGGCCAGATAGCCTGAAGCGAAAGACATCCTCTGGAATGGGGCGATGGGGGCGAATCGACACCCACAGCACCCCCAAGCCACCGGCTGCCATCAGCAGGTAATAGACCAGGGCAAAAATGGCTCGCCCTCGATTGCTCAGCTCTGCGCCGCCCAGGCCGAGACTGCCCAGTATCAACGGTAGGGCAATCTGCCCCACAAAAAAGAAGCCGACAATCAGCACCTGCCAGATGGTTTCCCCGGTCCAGGGGATATTCCAGCTGAGATCAGCATTTTGCCGTAATAAAGCCTGACTGCCCCGGGTAACCCGCTGAATAATCAGCCAAATAATCAACCCTATTCCCGCCAAGGCGCCGATGGTGGGTAGGGTGCCGACCAGGGTAAGCTTGAGCAGTTTAGCTTTGGCGGTGGTTTGTTCCTGGGTCTGGAGCTGGGTGCGATCGCTCTCCCGCCCGGCCACGGCATAGAGTTTGTCGAGGGCACGATACTCAAACCAGCCGTCCAGGGTTTGCATCAGCCCGGCGTCATCCTCTGGGGCAGGTTGACTGTCTTGCCAGAGGCGGATTAGGGTATCGGCGGTGCGGACGATGGGGGCCGGGGCCGTTTCGCCATCGCGCACCTGCTGCCAGCGGGTAATGGCGGCGGCGGTGTTGCCCTGGTAGGCTGCTATCAACCCCAGGCGCAGGTCAAGGGCCTGGATGAGGGCGGTTTGCTGGTCAACGGCGGTTTGGTGGCGGCGGGGCAGGGGTTTACCGGTATCAGCTTCATCAACCAACCCGTCGGCAGTCAAGGAAGCAGAGGATTTGGCCACCGCGTCTACAGCATCTTGGCGCACCTGCTCGTACTGCTTTTTAGCCATGGCGACGGGTTCTTTGCCCAGCAGCCCCTCTCGCAGCAGAGGCCACTGGTCTTCGGGGAGCCCTTCACCCTTCCAGGCGCTAGCTTCGAGCAGTAAATCGGTTTGAGCCAGCTGAAGCTGGTTGGCCACCTGGGGTTGGTTCCAGCTGCTGAGCAGCGACTGGATCAGCACTAGGCCAGCCAGAACGCTAATCACAATGAGAAATAGCCGTTTGAGGGATAGCCAGAACTGGGTGGAGTTGGATTCAGAAGTCATGCGGCGAGGGTGATTGAAGGGAGAGAATAATGGCACCTCAATGGCTGCATTATCTCACTGTGGTTGAGATTGGTCATAACCTGGCTCAGAAACCGGCTGGCTAGCCCAGAGTATTAATTCTCAGCGCCGTCATAGCTAGCCGCCGGGTTGCCCCAGGTTGCCGGTGTGCTTAACCGCTGCGGAGAATCGCCCTAACAGGGTAAAATTTGTCCTGACTTCAGCATGCTAGAGGACAAACCCCTGAAAACCCGCGTAATTATTGTTCGCCACGGGCAAAGCACCTACAACCAGCTCCGACTGATTCAGGGCCACTGCGATGAATCAGAACTCACCCCCGCCGGGGAACAGCAGGCCCTCAGCGTAGCCGCTGCCCTGGGGGGCATTCCCTTTGATGCGGTGTGGGCCAGCCCCCTCAGGCGCGCCCGTAGAACGGCAGAGCTGATTGTGGGCGAACTGCAAAAGACCCGGCCCCAACTTGCTCAGCCCAACTTTACCGATGATCTAAAGGAAATCAGCCTGCCCCTGTGGGAGGGGGTGGCCTTTAGCGAGGCAGAAGCCAACTTTCCCGATGCCTTTCGCACCTGGCGGGAGGATCCGACCAACTTTGTCATGGCCCTTCCTCGGCCGGGGGCAACGGATGGGGCCACTGTGGATTTTTACCCTGTGCGGGATATCTATGCCCAGGCCGTTCGGTTCTGGCAGATGCTGCTGGCCCAGCATTCGGGACAAACCGTACTGGTGGTCGCCCACAGCGCCATCAACCGCGCCCTAATTGGCACCGCCCTGGGGCTGGGGCCAGAGCAGTTCAACACGCTGCAGCAGGCCAACTGCAACATTAGCGTGCTAAATTTTGCCGGCGACTGGGGTCACCCGGTACAGGTAGAGGCCATGAACCTCACCGGCCACATGGGTAGTCCTCTGCCGGAGCTGCGCCGGGGCCACCGGGGACCGCGTATGCTGCTGGTGCGCCACGGCGAAACCGACTGGAATCGCCAGGGGCAATTTCAGGGGCAAATTGACGTGCCCCTCAACGACCACGGGCGCCATCAGGGCGAAAAGGCCGCTGATTTTCTCCAGGCCGTGAGGCTGGAGGCCGCCTATACCAGTTCCATGGCCCGCCCTCGGGAAACCGCTGAGCTCATCCTCAAGCACCACCCCGGTCTAACCCTGAATCTGATGGATGAGCTGCGCGAAATTAGCCACGGCGAATGGGAGGGTAAGTTTGAGGCCGAAATTGAGGCGGGCTACCCAGGGCTGCTGCACCAGTGGCAAACCGTCCCCGAAACGGTGCAGATGCCGGGGGGCGAAAATCTAGAGCAGGTGTGGCGACGGGCGATCGCCGCTTGGACACAGATCGTAGCCGCCCACAGCGGTCAGGATTCGGTGCAAACGGTGCTGGTGGTGGCCCACGATGCCATCAACAAAGCCATCCTCTGCCACGTGGCGGGGCTGGGGCCAGAGGGGTTCTGGCGCTTTAAGCAGGGCAACGGCGGGGTCAGCGTCATCGACTACCCCAACGGCATCGACAGCGCCCCGGCGCTGACCACGGCTAACATTACTACCCACCTGTCGGGCAGCGTGCTAGACAAAACGGCGGCGGGGGCGCTGTGACCACCAGCCAGCTGATTCAGCAGGTGCGCGTGCTAGACGCGGTGACCCACACTGACCAGGTTTTAGACGTGCTGGTCAGGGAGGACCGCATTGAAGCCATCGCCCCCGCCCTGCTGGAATTTCCGGTGGAGGCCGACGTCATTGACGGGGCTGGCAAGCTGCTGATTCCAGGGTTGGTAGATTTGTATAGCCATTCGGGGGAACCGGGCTATGAGTCGCGGGAAACCCTGGAATCATTGCTGCGGGCGGGGCAGGCCGGAGGCTTTACCCGGCTAGGCATTTTACCCACCACCCAGCCCACCGTTGATACTCCGGCCATGGTAGAGCAATTGCAGGCCCAGCGGCGGACTATTCTGCAATCCCTAGGGCATCCTCCCTTACCTCGGCTGTTTTCCTGGGGGGCGTTGACCATGGCGGCCCAGGGCCAGCAGATGGCGGAACTGGCGGAGCTAGCGGCGGCCAATATTGTCGGGTTCGCGGATGGGGAACCGATTCAAAATCCACTGCTGGTGCAGCGACTGTTGCAGTACTTGCAGCCCCTGGGGCGGCCCGTGGCGCTGTGGCCCTGCGATCGCGCCCTGCAAGCCGCCGGGGTGGCCCGCGATGGCCCCTTCGCACTGATCTACGGTTTGTTAGGGGATGCCGCCACCTCCGAGACCGCCGCCCTGGCGGCTTTACTGGAGTGCGTGGCCCTGACCGGCACCCCCGTCCACATCATGCGGCTCTCCACGGCGCGGGGGGTGGAGCTGGTACAGCGGGCTAAGCAAGACGGGCTACCGATTACCGCCAGCACACCCTGGATGCACCTGCTGTTTAGCACCCAAGACCTGCACAGCTACGACCCTAGCCTGCGGCTGGCCCCGCCCCTGGGCAACCCGACGGATCGGGCGGCGCTGGTGGCGGGAGTAAAAACGGGGGTGATTGACGCGATCGCCATCGACCACACCCCCCATACCTATGAAGACAAAACCGTCGGCTTTCCCTCGGCTCCGCCGGGGGCGATTGGCCTGGAGCTAGCCTGGCCCGTGCTTTGGGATGCCTTTGTGGTCAAGGGCGACTGGTCGCCGCTGGCTCTGATCCAAGCCCTCAGCGTTAACCCTGCTAACGGTTGGGGCCAGCTGCCCCCTACTATTCAGCCTGGGCAGCTGGCAGAAATGAGCCTATTCGACCCGACAAAAGCGTGGAAGGTTACCTCGGCAACCCTAAAATCCCTTTCAGCCAATACGCCCTGGTTAGGAAAGACGATTCGCGGTCAGGTACTGCAAACCTGGGTACCCGAGGGGTCGCCCTAGGCTGACGCACCGAACGTCAGGACGGATTGAATGGATGAGCTAAGGCAATTCCTGGAAAAGAAGATACCCAATATATAAACAGACCCTCAGGCTGTATTCCCGCCGACGCGGGAATGACGAGGTAAGTTCTGGGCTGGAAATCTCCTAACTGACTGGGGATCAGATCAGGTTGTTTATCCGCTCCACTGAGCCCGGCTTCAAACGCCAATGGCAGAGGGAACCGGATTTTCCTTGACGGGCTTGGCGCGATTGAGGGGATCCATATGAGCTTCTAGACGCTTAAACACCATCGAGGCGATGGAGGTCATGATCAAATAGACAATCGCCACCGCCAGGTAAACCTCAAACGCCCGGTAGGTGGTGGCCACGGTCAACTGCCCCTGGCGAAACAGCTCCTCAAAGCCGATCACCGCTGCCAAGCTGGTGTCTTTAATTAGGGTAATGAACTCGTTGCCCAGGGGGGGCAAAATGCGCCGAAACGCCTGGGGAAACACCACGTACCGCATGGTTTCCAGCGGGTTCATGGCGAGGGACTCGCCCGCTTCCCACTGGCCCCGGTCGATGGACTGAATGCCGCCCCGCAAAATCTCCGCCAGGTAGGCGGCCACGTTGAGGCTGAGGGCCAGAATAGCGGCAAAAATCCGGTTAAAGCTCAGGTCAAACCCCAGACTTTGAAACAGGGCCGGTAGGCCAAAGTAAATCATGAACAGCTGCACCAGCATCGGCGTGCCGCGAAAGAAATCGACGTAGACGCGACACAGCCAGCGCAGGGGCTTAAAGGGGGAAATCATGGCGAAGGCCACCAGTGCCCCACCAATCAGCCCAAAGAAGAACGATACCGCCGTTAGCCAAATGGTGACCCAGGCGCCGCGCATTAGGTTTTGGAACAGCCGCCCCCAGGCTAATCCCGTGGCGGTGCCAGCCGAGGCCAGGGCCGGGGCCACCTCCGGTAGCTCCGGCGGGTCGGCGGAGAACCAGCGCTGATAGATCTCAGCGTAGGTGCCGTCCTGCAACAGGGTGGCGAGGGCGGTGTTCATCGGCTCCAGCTCTTCGGAGTTCTTGGGAAGAGCAATGCCGTAGTACTCTTCGGTGACCAGCTCACCCACAATTTTGAGGCCGGTCAGATTGGCCTCTCGAATCGCATACAGGGTAACGGGCAGGTCATTGACCACGGCGTCTACGCGACCGTTGAGCAGCTCCTGCAGGGCCAGGGGAGAGTTGTCAAAGGTACTGACGGTGGCCCCCTCTACCTGGGCGGCCTGGTCAGCTCCGGTGGTACCAATGGCCACGGCAATGCGCTTACCCTTCAGATCGTCTAGGGATTTAATCTCGTCGTTGCTCTCCTGCACAGCAATGGCCAGGCCGGCCTTGAAGTAGGGCCGCGAGAAATCGATGGTCTGGGCGCGCTCGGCGGTAATGGTCATGCCGCTAATGGCGGCGGTAATGGTTTTCGATTGCAGTGCCGGTATCAACCCGTCAAAGGGTAGGGTAATAAACTGAAGTTCCCGCCCGGCGGACTCGGCCATTGCCGTCATCAGCTCAATGTCAAAGCCGGTGAGCTTGCCGGTGGCTTCGTCCTTCATCTCAAAGGGGGGAAAGGCCGGTTCGGTGCCCACCTGCCATACGGGGGGAGCCTCCTGGGCCAGACTCGAAAAATAGCCGACGCTCAACATCACCACAGCCCCGGCCAAAATCGCCAGGGCACGCTTGAACCAGCGAGAACGAAGTTTAAAGGCCATGAATTCTACGGACAACAACTACAGCGGGGAATCTCATGTGATGCACCATATAAACTTATAGAAGAGTGAAAATGTGTTTCTAGATACAGATCGCCCTGAAAATCCAGGATTCTCTGTTAAAACAGGAACCTGCTATCCCTTGGCTAGAAAGTTTTTGAATCCTCTGCCCTTTCCCCAGGCCTAACCCTCAAACCACTATGGCAACCACCCTCCCCATTACCAAAACCCGCATTATTGCCTGCGAAAATCTGCACAAAAGCTACGGCTCTCTGAATGTGTTGAAGGGAGTCAGTACAACCTTTGAGAAGGGAGACGTGGTCTCGGTAATTGGCCCCTCGGGCTGCGGCAAGAGCACCTTTTTGCGCTGCCTGAACCGCCTCGAAGCCATTAACACCGGTCAGCTTGAGGTCATGGGCCAGGACGTGTCGGCCCCGAAGCTCTCTTGGAAGGCGCTTTACCACCTGCGCAGCCAGGTCAGCATGGTGTTTCAACACTTCAACTTGTTTCCCCACCTGACGGTGCTGGAGAATTTAATGCTCTCCCCTCGCAAGGTGCTCAAATATTCTGAGGCCGACTGTCGGGCGGTGGCCCTTCAGTACCTCAATAAAGTGGGTTTGGGCGATCGCGCCGACGCCTACCCCGAACAGCTGTCGGGCGGCCAAAAGCAGCGGGTCGCCATTGCCCGCAGCCTCTGTATGAAGCCCGAGGCCATTCTGTTCGATGAGCCCACCAGCGCCCTCGACCCCGAACTGGTGGGCGAGGTGCTGGGGGTGATGCGGCAGCTGGCCGAGGAGGGCATGACCATGGTGGTGGTCACCCACGAGATGCAATTTGCCAAGGAAGTCTCTAACCGGGTACTGTTCTTTAACGACGGGGTAATTGAAGAAGAGGGCGCACCAGGGCAGGTGTTTACCAACCCCCGCAGCGATCGCCTCCAGGCCTTTTTACGGCGGATTACCCAGCATTAGTAGTGGTAGTGAGCCTAGACCGCTACGCTAAGCCATAAGCTTGAGTCCTCTGGCCGTAAGCAAGCGCATGGGGGACAGCTCTGAACTCAGGAAGCAGTATTATTTTTGCTTAACCCTGGACCCTGTCTCTAGGGACGGGGCTTCCCTAGCCCTGGGGCACCAGCTCTGTATTCACCTCATTCACGGGACGGCGGCGTAGCTCCACCGACTCGGTACGGGGCAAGAGGTCAAACACCTCTCGCATCGCGTCATCAATGGTTTCGTAGGCCACTACACCGGTTTGGTTAAACACCAGTTCGCCAGCGGCGTTAAAAATTAGGGTTTGGGGCACGGCGTTCTTAAAGTAATAGCCCGGTTCACTGGGTTCGTAGGACGCTTGAACTGGAATCGCGTCAGCCATCAGGGGAAGAAAGTTGGCCGCCCGCCCGTAGGGCTCCTGAAGCTGGGAAATCACCGACGCAAACTTTTTGCAGTCACTGCTGTCGTCCACATAAAAAACCACCAGCGCTGGTTTATCGTACCGCAGCGCCTGCTCCAGGGTAACGCGGGGCGGCACCAGCGAGCCATTGCCCGCGTAGAGCGAGAAAATATTGCCGTCGTAGTTGTCGTCGTTGAGCCCCGCCCGGGCCCCAGGCTGCCCCCCCAGGCCCAGCCACAGCAGCCCCACCAGCAAAGCCACCCCCAGCCCTCGTTTGAGCCGCTGAAACGATTGTCGCCGTGGCCCCCACCAGCGGTTAAGCCCTGGGAGACGGTTAGAATTTTGCTCAAGCCATCGCTGGTTCACGGTCAAACCTTCCTTCAAGACGTCTTCGTGCGGTCTTGCTCTATTAGGCCACAGAATGGGACGCCTAATTAACCTCTGTTTGGGCTAATCCCCTGAACGATAGCTTTCATTTCTTCGGTGTTGGCGGCGGCTAGATCCGCCGGGGTCCAAACCACGACCTGGTAGTAGTTCTCGTTCATGCGCACGGTGGTGTGCAGATACGCCACGGGTTTGCCTAAAACTTCCCCCTGCAGTTGGTACTGCACCGCCGGAAAATCGCCAACTTGAGTAACCTCGGTCAGCGATTCAGGGCTGATTACCTGGTCAAAACCAGCTTTGAGCATCTGAATATAGGTGGTAGCCTGTGAATCAAGTTCACCCTGGGCCACTACGTCACTGCTTTCCCCCACCACCACCAGATAAATATCTTCACCCAGATTATAGGCCTGGAGGTCGGCACTGCTGTGCAGCACCCCAGCCGGGGCCGGTCGCCAGCCCCGCCGCAGCCTCAGCTGCACCGGCAGGACTTTGCTCACCAGCCGGTCTCTCCCCAGCGAACCAGCCACCCGCTGGTTGGTGGTGGTGGTGTTAGCTTCAGACGTGGTGGTGTTAGCTTCAGACAATGTAGACGAGCCATCTGAGCAGCCGGTCAGGGCCAGCCCCAGGGCCAGCCCCAGGGCCAGACTAAATCGAGGCCAATGGGTTATGGCCCCGGCGGCAAGCCAAGCTTTTGGCCTGGCCTCAGCGCCTGGCCCGCCGGGTTGAACTAAAGAAACTGGCCCAATTGAGACGGTCATCACCCTATGCATCCGCTGGTTTTGTTCTAAGGGTATAGCAACATCTCGGCGAATTGGCTCAGTCCTCCCCTATGCTGAATAAAAGCCTCCGCTAGTTGTTGCCACTCAATCGAAATTACCCATGTTACGAGCTGGAATCGTTGGCCTCCCCAACGTTGGAAAATCGACCCTCTTTAACGCCGTAGTGGCCAAGGCCCAGGCCCAGGCGGCTAACTTTCCCTTTTGCACCATTGAGCCCAATGTAGGCATTGTGGCCGTGCCTGATGCCCGCCTGGGGGTGCTGGCTGACCTATCGGCCTCGGCGGAGATTGTACCGGCCAGGGTTGAGTTTGTGGACATTGCTGGGCTGGTGCAGGGGGCCAGCCAGGGGGAAGGTCTGGGCAACCAGTTTCTGGCCAACATCCGCGAGGTAGATGCCATTGTTCACGTGGTGCGTTGCTTTGACGACGACGACATTATCCACGTGGCGGGCTCCGTAGACCCGGTGCGCGACATCGAGGTAATTAACCTGGAGCTGGCCCTGGCCGACCTGGCCCAGCTTGAGCGCCGCGCCGACCGAGTGCGCAAACTGGCCCGCGCCGACAAAGAGGCCCAGGCCGAGTTGGCCATTCTAGAAACGCTGCTGCCGGTGCTCAACGACGGTCAGCCCGCCCGCCGGGTCAAGCTGGATGCCGAGGCCGAGGCCATGATCAAGCCTTTGGGATTGCTCACCCGCAAGCCGATGATCTACGCCACTAATGTTTCCGAAAATGACCTGGCCAGCGGGAACCCCTGGGTCGAGCAGGTCAAAACCCTCGCCCAGGCCGAAAGCGCTCAGGTGGTGGTCATTTCAGCCCAGGTGGAGTCCGAACTGATTGACCTCAGTGAAGACGAGCGTCAGGATTTTCTCGAATCCCTGGGGGTGCAGGAGGGGGGTCTAATGACCCTCATTCGCGCCACCTATACCCTGCTCGGGCTGCGCACCTACTTTACTACCGGCCCCAAAGAAACCCGCGCCTGGACGATTCAGGCCGGGATGGTAGCCCCCCAGGCCGCCGGGGTAATTCACACCGACTTTGAGCGGGGCTTTATTCGGGCCGAAACCGTGGCCTACCAAGATCTGGTTAGCACCGGCTCGATGACGGCGGCGAAGGAAAAAGGGCTGGTGCGCAGCGAGGGTAAAGAGTACGTGGTCAAAGAAGGCGACGTGATGCTGTTTCGCTTCAACGTTTAGGGTCGGCTAAAAAAGTTGCCCAATCGAGGGTCGGTCTGAGAAAATTCGTTCTACAATCTGAACCATCGGATATGTTGGCTGGGCAACCTTGGGGTACGAAAGCCACAGCAGAAAGACAAAATGACGTAACTTGACGTATTTTTAAGCCATTTAGACGTTTTTAGGCGATTTTGAGACTGTGGAATCACCTCAGCCACCTAAACCACAGCTACTGTCCATTCTCCGTCGTTACCAACAAGTGTCGCCCTGGGCGATGCTCTCCCTGGTGATGAACGGCTTGCTGTTTGTGACCGTGCTGGTTATGCTGCGCCAGCTGGGCCACAGCGCTGACCCGGTCTTGCCCCAGGCTAACGCCTTTGCGTCTGACCAGGGCAGCGGCTCAATCGCGGCCTTTACGCCCCAGTTGGGCAAGCGCCACACGCTGGAATACCAGGAGTGGGTGGCGCTGCTACAAGCCGAGGCCGACGCCATGGTGGCGGCTGAAGCGCCTCGGCAAAACATTCTGTTGGGAGATTCGATTACCCTGTGGTTTCCATCGAATATGCTGCCGGGTCGCAAAACCTGGCTAAATCAGGCCATTTCAGGGGAAAACTCCGGTGGCCTGCTAAATCGTCTGCCGCTGCTCGACAAAACCACCCCCGAGGCCGTATTCATTATGATCGGCATCAACGATCTGATCTGGGGCGGGTCAGAGGCTGACCTGGTATTTAACGTCCGCACCATGATCGGCTATCTCCAAACCACCCATCCCCAGAGCCGTATTGTGGTGCAGTCAATTCTGCCCCACGGCGGCGAAGAAACCACCTGGGAAGGCCGCGATCGCCTGCTGGCCATTCCCCCCAGCCGCATCGAAGCCGTCAACGAGCAGCTCAGACTGCTCACCGTTGAAACCGGCACCGAGTACCTCAACCTCTATCCCCTCTTCGTCAATGGCGATGGCTACATGCGCCCCGACCTCAGCAGCGATGGCCTGCACCTCAACCAAAACGGCTATATGGTCTGGCGCACCGCCCTAGCGCTGGTGAATGAGGATGAGTAAAGGGGTAGATGGGTGGAGGGATGGAACCTATCTACCCCTTTACTCATCCACTCCCCTGTCCCCCGACCCGCTATCCTAGGTAACATGCGACCTACCGCGAGGATGCCATGGATACCAAAGCCTTTAAGCGCTCTTTACACCATTCCGACCACTATTTTCGCCAGGGGTTTGGCCACGGCGAGGCGGTGGCTGGGCAAATGCAGACCGAGTACAACAGCGGCCTGATTCAGACGATTCGCGACCATCACTACACCCTGACTCGGGGCGAGGTTACCATTAGGCTAGCCGAAGCCTTTGGCTTCTGCTGGGGCGTAGAGCGAGCGGTAGCCATGGCCTATGAAACCCGGCAGCACTTCCCCACCGAGCGGATTTGGATTACCAACGAAATTATCCACAACCCCAGTGTTAACCAGCGCCTTAGGGAGATGGCGGTGGGGTTTATTGAGGTTTGCGATGGCGATAAAGACTTCAGTGTGGTGGGCGAGGGGGACGTGGTAATTCTGCCCGCCTTTGGGGCCAGCGTGCAGGAAATGCAGTTGCTCAACGCCAAGGGCTGCACCATCGTCGATACTACCTGCCCCTGGGTCTCGAAGGTATGGAACACGGTGGAAAAGCATAAGAAAAAAGACCACACTTCCATCATCCACGGCAAGTACAACCACGAAGAAACCGTGGCTACCAGCTCGTTTGCGGGCAAGTACCTGATTGTGCTGAACCTTGAGCAGGCGAATTACGTGGCCGACTACATTCTCAATGGCGGTCACCGTGAAGACTTTATGGCGCAGTTTAACAACGCCTGCTCCGCCGGGTTTGACCCCGACCAGGATCTGGAGCGCATCGGCATTGCCAACCAAACCACCATGCTGAAGGGCGAAACTGAGCAGATCGGCAAGCTGTTTGAGCACACCATGCTGAAAAAGTACGGCCCCCAGGCCCTCAACGATCATTTCCTCAGCTTCAATACCATCTGCGACGCCACCCAAGAGCGCCAGGATGCCATGTTCGACCTGGTTAAAGATGACCTGGATTTAATGCTGGTTATCGGCGGCTACAACTCGTCGAACACCACCCACTTACAGGAAATTGCCGTGGAGCGCCACATTCCCTCGTACCACATCGACAGCGCCAGTCGCATTGGCCCCGGCAACCGCATTGAGCACAAGCCCCTACACGGTGAGCTAACTGTAACCGCAAACTGGCTGCCCGACGGCCCGATTACCGTTGGGGTCACCTCCGGGGCATCCACCCCCGATCGCTCGGTAGAAGAGGCCATTGAGCGGATTTTTGCTATCAAGGCCGCGGCGGTGCCCGCCTAGGTGAGCCATGGGCTGACCGATTGTGAGGCAAGCGACGAGATGGCCAGGAATTTTACGGGGTAATTGAAAAAGTCGGGGTGATTGTGTACAGTGCACTGGAAGCTGTAGCGATGACCTCTGGGTTCGTATTTTGATCATCTAGCGCTGCTTTAGGATGTCGTGATGAGTAGGGGCGGCGACTAAACTCTGACTCTGCAGACGAGGGGCAATCTGGCTGGCCTGATCTGCTTCAGGCCAGCGGTGGGTGGGCTTTGGGGTTGATTTATTTTTTTTAGCTGTCAGGAAAGATTTCATGCTGAATTATCTTCATTGGTTTTCGGATCGAGTCGTTAAGGTAACGGTGGTTGGGCTGATGGCCCTAGTGCTGGTATGCGTTGGGGTACTGGGTAATCCTTCCCCATCCCTAGCCGGTAGCAAAGCCACCCTGGGGGAGGGTCTGGATCTGGAAATTAGCAAGGCGGCCCAAGAGTTTGCGGCCTCGATCATGGATAACTACGCTGATGCCCTGGAGGACTCGTTTGGGGCGGCGCTGAAGCCAATTAAGTCGGTTACTAAGGATTTGACCAAGCAGCTCAGCAAGGCAGCGGCTTCGCCCGATGCAGCCAGTCCCACCCTTGCGCCGCAGCTGGCCGCGTCCCAAGAAGCCCTGGCCACGGCGGCTACGTCCTTAGAGGCGCTGGTGGCCGACACCGATAGCTTTAAAGCCACCCTGGCGGAAGTACCGGCTCAAATTAAAGCGGTGCTTGAAGCCCAGTTTGGCGCTAAGTTTGACGATCTTGAGGGGGCCTTTACTCAGGTGTCTGAGGCAATGAGCCAGCTGGTGCAGGATACGGCTTCGCTAGATACAAGCGACCCCACGGCGGCCGCGGCCACGTTGACGGAGCACTCTGCCCTGCTGACCCAGACTATTGAAGCCGCTAAAACGGTGATTGATGGGTTTGGTGACTAGAGCCAGGGTTGACGTCGATTGTTAAGGATTTAATCCCACGGCTTGGTCAGCGGCTTCAGGTTTACTTGGGGCCGCTTTTGGTTTTCGGTCGCAGCGGTATCAGGTGTCAGACCCAATCCGAGTCGTATAAGCCCCGATTCCCAACCGGCCAAACCGTAGGGGCGTTGGCGTAGCCTAGCCAGAGGCTTTATGGCAGGCGCCCGATTGAATCGGGGGTAACCAAACAGGATTTGGTATCAGACCGGTTAGCGAGAATTTGACGGGGAAGTGATCGCCGTAGCCACCATCCCGCGGATAGGTTCGGATCGCTTGGCTGTTCGTACCTGGGGGCAAGGTTTACTGTAGAGTAAGCCAGGGAGGTGTTCATCTACGCAGGTTGGATGAGCAGCCGGTGGGAACTGCCCTTTACACATTGCCTTCTACACATTCATGACCACAGCATCAGTGACCACAGCAGGGTGCCCATGGTAGATCAAATTTTGCGAATTAATCGGGCCACCACGTTTAAGCTCAGACCCGAGCCGGTGGCGCAGCTAGAGCCGAACGAGCTTGTGGCCATTGCCGCCGGTAGCGTCTATCCGCTGCACTCCTACGCCTATGCCGACGTCAGCGGTGCCTTCAACGGCCACATCAAGGTAGCTCTGAAGGATCGCACCATCAACGGCATGAATACCTGGTTTGTGCCCAGCCAGGATGCCCAGGTCGAGGCCGATGGGGTGGTGGTGTATCCCCTCGAAGACCAGACCAGCATGGCGGTGCTGTGGATTAACCGCAATACCCTGCTAAAGCGTCGCCCCCTCGACTCGACCTTACTCGATGCCGCCGAGCAGGTGCCGGTGCGGCGGGGCAAGAGCTACGATGTGCAGTCCTACGCCTTTGCCGATGCCCAGGGGGAGTTTAACCGACACATTAAGTTTGCCATTCGTAACCCGGCTGATTTTGTCAAAGGGCTGAGCGCCTGGTTTGTGTTCACCCCCCACGCCTTTGTCACTTTCGACGGCAACGTGGTCTACCCCCGCGAAAGCCCCAGCGCATTTGTGCTGCGGGTGATGCAGCCGACGGTGTTTAAGCGCCGCCCCCTGCCCGTGGCCCAGCTAGCCGCCGCCGAGCAGGTTCCGGCTCGCGTCAGCACCGAGCTGGTGCTAAGCAGCTATGCCTTTGCCGATGCCCAGGGGTCGTTTAATGACCACATTCGGTTTGCCCTCAAGTACGTCAAAGACGACATCAACGGGTTCAACACCTGGTATGTTTACGCAGGCCACGCTCGGGTCGAGCAGGCCGGGGTGGTGGTTTACCCGCGTCCATCCGTGCCGCCCCCTGCTCCCCGCCCCCCCCAGTACATAGGCAAACCATTTCGCCTGCCGGGGAATACCTCTACCTTCTATACCGACCAGCCAATCATTCCCAATGGCAACTTTACCTGGGGCGAGGCCACTAGAGACGCTACCCGAATTCCGCCCACCCAGGCGATTGTAGACAATATTCTGGCCCTGGCGGTGGAACTGCAAACGGTTCGCGATCGCCTCAATCGCCCCTTTCAAATTAACTCCTGGTATCGTCCCCCCGATGTCAACGCGGCAGTGGGCGGGGCCAGCCAGAGCCAGCACCTGTTCGGCAAGGCCGCCGATATTCAGGTACAGGGGCTCAGCGGTCGGCAGGTGGCCAATGCCGTTATGCTCTCCTGGCCGGGCGGGGTGGGCATTTACAGCAATATTCCCAACGTCGTTCACCTGGATATTGGGCCGAAGCGCACCTGGGGGTTTTAGCACACCTGGGATGGGGCGGGTTGAGATTGCTGCAGATAAATGTCCCGCAGCCGCCGCTTGCCGCGAGAAGCCCGCTGGCGTAGGGTGGCCTCGTTTGCCGATGGCTCGCCCTGGGCGATCAGTACCTCTCGAATTTGGTTCCAGGTCAAACCCTTGACGGTTCTGAGGTATAACAGCCGAGTGGTTTCCGGATCTTCCTGGTGAAGGATGCCAAGGCACTGGTACAGCAGGTCAAGCTCTTCCGACAGAATTTGCTGCTGCATGAGGTTAACCCGGTTATCGGGGAGCACCGCCTCTAGAATATGGGGCTCGGTTGCCCCATCCCGCGCCTTGCGCTTGCGTTCGTAAATGACATGGATCGCCGTTGCCTTCAGCCAGGCGTAGACGTTGTGAATGGTTTCCCCGGACTGGAGCTTTTTCTTACCCCTCAGATAGGCTTCATGGAGAATCTCATGGGATTCAACGTGGCTGGCTAATCGATACTGGTTTAGGGTTCTCTGAATGGCGCTCAGGATGGAATAGGCCCGGGGGTTATCCAGGCCTAAAATTTCGCTCAGCGCCTGATCGAAAACGTCTGGCACGGAGGCTTCGGATAGCGATCGGCAGACTTGATTACCACTAGCATCGTCAGTTTTGCTCATTTGCCCTTTCAGCATGAGGTGGTTGGGTAACTAATTACTTGTGACCCTAGTAGCTTCAATGTGACAGAAAAAATTCCGGATGGTGACCCGAGGTGAGGAGATTTCCAGCCCAGAACTTACCTAGTCATTCCCGCGCTGACGGGAACCCAGCCCAAAAGTTTGTTTATATCGGGTATCTTCTTGCCGAGAAATTGCCTTAGTTAAACGTTAGAACCCTTTCGGAGCCCCCCCGTCGGTACAAGGAGCGCTGCCAGTAACGGGCGGTCGTCGAGAAACTCAAGTTTGCCGCCGCTTAGGGGCAGCCAGGCAACAACACCCAATGTACCGGCTGAAGACGAAGCCATGTACCGATAAAAAAGATGCCATTGGCACCTTATTTTTTTGCGACTTTAAGATCTAGGGTGGTGAGTTGGTCGCCCGGATAGAGGCCATCACAAATAACCGGCTAAAAGCCGACTTAAATCAGCAAAGGTACCGGCATAGGTGGTAATGGGGGCTTCATAACCCTTCATCTCGACGGTGTAGCGCTTAAAAAACTGGCCGTGGTGGCCCTCTAGATGCTCATAGGTAGTCTCCCCCATGGCGACATCTAGGCCCAGCTGCTTGGTCGAGCTTTCGAGCCGAAACACCGCATTCACCGTATCCCCCAGGGCGGTGTAGTCGGGGCGATCCGCCGAGCCGGTATTGCCCACCATGGCGTAGCCCGTATTTAGCCCCGCCCCAATCCGCAGCGGAAACGGCAGGGGAAACTGCTCATGGAGCTGGCTGGTCATATCCGCCAGGGTAGTTACGGCCTGCAGGAGTTGTACCATGTCGGCCTGGCTTGGCCCTTTAGGGTCGTGAATCCACACGGCCATGACGGCATCGCCGATGTACTTATCGACCCAGCTGCCGTACTGGCCAATGATTTCCCCAGCCCGACGAAACCAGGTGCCAATCGCCTCGGAAAGAATCTTCTCGTCGATTTGCCGGGTCATCACCGTGAAGTCGCGAATATCCACTACCATGACCGAGATCAGCCGCCGCACATGGAGCGTCGCCGTGGCCGTCACCTCTTTACCGAGGGAGCTGGCGGAGCCTAGGGATGCGGCGGCCTCGCTGACGTGGGGCGAAAAAAACTTCAGCTCGGTTTGGCCAAAGGTGAGCAGATCGCCATCCCGCAAAATCACCGGCACGGTAACCCGCCGCCCATTGACAAACGTGCCGTTACGACTGCCCAGGTCAATCAGATAAAACTCACCGTTCTCAATCGCCTGGAGCATAGCGTGGTTGCGGGAAATCCAGCGGTCGGGGAGGACAAAGTTATTGTCGTCACTGCGCCCTACCGTCCAGCAGTAATGACCCACTAGCGACAGGTGACGGCCACCAGAGTCAGTCTTGAGGACTAGATAGGGGTCAGGTTGAAGAGTCACTGAGGTAACTGAACGGTAGTAATTAATATCAGAATCAGGCTGGACCCCCTAGAGTGCCTCTATTATGACAGAAGTATCTCAGCCCCAAGGCTAATCCTGGCCTAATTTGGGGTTGATTGGCAAGCCATACCCTCAACTATGGGGCAAATACCGTCTATATCCGTTGCCCTTGCCCTTGCCTGACCCGCTGACCCTACCTGCACCTGCTGATGAATATTTTGGCTCTGATTGAACAACGGCAACCGGATAATTTTTCCCTGCACGGTCAGTACCTTAATCCGCAAATGGTCAACGTGCTAAAAACCATTGGGTTTGACCGCCACTACGTCAAAGCCAGCGGGGCCTATTTATTTGATGACCGGGGCGATCGCTACCTTGACCTGCTCAGCGGCTTCGGGGTATTTGCCCTGGGGCGTAACCATCCCACCGTGGTCAAGGCGCTGCAGGATGTCTTGGCCGCCGAGCTACCCAACCTGGTGCAGCTCGATGTGTCGGTACTGTCGGGGCTGCTGGCCGAGCGCCTGCAGCGGCTTACCCCAACGGGGCTAGATCGAATCTTCTTTGCCAACTCCGGCACCGAAAGCGTCGAGGCCGCGATCAAATTTAGCCGCCGGGCCACGGGGCGGGCCAAGATTGTGTATTGCCAGGGCGGCTACCACGGGCTGACCCTGGGTTCCCTATCGGCCACCGGTGACCCCCACTTTCGGGAGGGCTTCGGCCCCTTTTTGCCCGACTTTATTGAGGTTCCCTTTGGGGATTTGCCCGCCCTGGAGCAAGCCCTTGCCCGCCAAGATGTGGCCGCCTTCATTACCGAGCCGATCCAGGGCCACGGCGTGTGGATTCCAGAGCCGGATTACCTGCCGGGGGCGCTGGCTCTGTGCCGCCGCTACGGCAGCCTGTTCATCGCCGATGAGGTGCAGACCGGGCTGGGCCGCACCGGCAAATGGTGGGCGGTGGAGCACTTTGGGGTGGAGCCCGACCTACTCTGTATGGCCAAGGCGCTGTCGGGTGGGTTTGTGCCCGTGGGGGCCGTGGCCTGCCGCGCCTGGATTTTTGAGAAGGTGTTCAACCGCATGGATCGCGCCGTCGTCCACGGCAGCACCTTTGGTAAAAACAACCTGGCTATGGCCGCTGGCCTCGCCACCCTGGAGGTGCTCGAAACCGAAGGGTGGATTGACCACGCCGCCCGCATGGGTCGCCAACTGGTGAACGACTTGCAGCCCCTGGTGGCCCAGTACGAATATCTCAAAGCCGTGCGCGGGCTGGGCATGATGATGGCCCTGGAGTTTGGTGAACCCAAAAGCCTCAACCTGAAGCTGTCCTGGAAGATGCTGGAGGCGGCGAACCGGGGCCTATTCTCGCAGATCATCACGGTGCCGCTGTTTACCCGCCACCGAATTTTGTCCCAGGTGGCCGGCTACGGCATGAACGTGGTGAAGTTTCTGCCGCCGCTGATTCTCTCTGATGCCGACCGCCACTGGGTGGTCGAGGCGATCAGCGACGTGGTGGCCGATGCCCATCGCATCCCCGGTGCCGCCTGGGATTTTGGCAAGACCCTGGCTACCCAGGCCCTGCGCAGCAAAGCCGGGGCGAGATAGCGTTAACCATGGCGAGTTTGTTTCATCCCCTCTGCGGCAGTACCCTCAATACCCTGCTAAACCTGCTGCTGGCCAACGGGCCGGTGGCCCTGAATCGCTGGCCCCAGGTGGCCATTGCCTTAGCGGTAGCCCTGGCCCGCTGGCCCTTTTCCACGGCAGAGCGAGTGGTGTTTGGCCTGACCCAGCAACGGGCTGAGCCGATGGCCGCTCCGATATTTATCGTCGGGTATTGGCGCTCAGGCACCACCCACCTGCACAACCTCATGGGCCAAACCCAGCAGTTTGGCTACATTACCCCCCTGGCGACCGGCCTACCATGGGATATTTTGGGTCTGGTGCGCGCCCTGGAGCCGTTTTTAGCAAAAGCCCTGCCCCCGGATCGCTTTGTCGATAACGTCGCCGTTACCCTCGACTCCCCCCAGGAAGACTCCATTCCCCTGGCCACCATGGGGGCCGACTCGTATTATCACGGGCTGTACTTTCCCGCCCAGTTTGAGGCTCACTTCCGGCGAGACGTATTTGGGGCCGGGGCGGGCGCTGACCTCGACCACTGGCGGCACCTGCATCGCCATCTGCTGCAAAAAGTCGCCATCCATCAGGGGGGGCGCCCGCTGCTGATTAAAAACCCGGTGTATACCGGCTACGTTCGTCATTTGCGAGAGCTTTGGCCCACCGCCAAGTTTATCCACATCTACCGCAACCCCTACCGGGTGTTTCCCTCCACGCGGCACTACTTTACCCGCCTGCTGCCGGAGCTAGCCCTGCAATCCTACGGTGAGCTGCCCATTGAGCCGCTGATTTTCGAGAGCTACCCCTATTTGCTGGAGGCGCTGAAAACCGACACGGCGGCTCTGCCCTCCCATCAGTTTGCCGAGCTCCGCTTTGAGGATTTGCAGGCCGACCCCCTGGGGGAACTAGCGGCCCTATTTGAGCAACTCGAACTGCCGGATTTTGCAGCGGCTCGCCCCCGACTAGAGCGCTATTTAGCCGACCTGGGAGACTATCGCCAGAATCAGTACTCGCTTGATCCTGAAACGGCCGCAAAAATAGAGGCCCACTGGGGGGAGTATGTACGGCGATGGGGGTATGAGGTGTGATGGCCTTAAGCCGTAGCCGCCGAGAAGGACGCTATGGGGATGTATTGGGGTTAGTGGATGAGCTAACCACATGGCCATAATCGAGCTTAATTACGCGGTCGGCTAGGTAAAAATACTGGTCGTCATGGCTAATCACAAAAATTGCTTTTTCTGCCGCCTTGAGGTCAGCCAAAAACTGGGTGTAAAAGAGGTGCTTAAAGGTCGGATCCTGGTCGGCGGCCCATTCGTCGAATAGATAAATGGGGCGATCTTCCAGATAGGCCCTGAGTAAGGTAAGGCGCTTACGCTGCCCCTGGGAGAGGTCGAGGGTTGAAAATTTGCCCTGCTCAACCCGCACTTTGTGGCTGAGCTGGAGTTTGTCTAAATACAGTTTCACCTGGCTATCTTCATCCTCTCGGCGTTGCCCCAGCAGCCGATCAAACAAGTAAAAATCGGCAAACACCGCCGAAAAATGCTGGCGATACCAGTCTTGCTGATCGCTGTTGACGGGCTCGCCGTTGAGCAAAATTGTCCCAGACTGGGGGGCATAGAGGCCGGTAATCAGCTTGGCCAGGGTAGATTTGCCGCTGCCGTTACCACCCACGATAAAGATTAACTCGCCAGGCTGGATGGTGAGGCTGATTGGCCCCAGGGTAAATACGCTGTCGTCCTGGTCGGTGCGATAGGTATGGGTCACGCCCCTGAGGTCTAGCCGGTGCCAGGGCTGGATGGGGGGTGGCACCGCCGCTGCCGCCGCCTGCAGCCCGAAGCCGAATACTCCCAGTTGCTCTAAAGCCACACTGGCCTGACTGAGCAGGGGTAGCTTATTCACCAGGTTTTCCATCGGCCCCAGCAGGTAGGTAAAGGTTAAGACGTAGGCAAATCGGGTTTCGGGGCTAATACCAATCCACCGGGGTAGGGCAAACAGCACCAGCCCGACGGCAAAAAAATAGATAAACTTGCCCCAGCTATCCAGAATGGCAAACAGGCTCAACCCCCGCTTGTTGTCGTGGGTTACCTGGCGGGCGGTGGGTTCCAGGTCAAGTCTGAAAAAGTCCTGGCGGCCCAGGTAGTGAAGCTTTAGCTCTTTAATGCCGTCTACCAGGCTGCGAAAGTGGTGGAAGAGCCGATCCTGCTGTGCTCGCGCCGTGGCCAGCCAGCGCCGCCCCGCCACCAGGAACCAGCGACAACTGGCTGACGCCAGCAGAGTAATCCCTAACACCAGCGCCAGCACCTGCCACGACAGCCAGGCGATAAACACCATGCACCCCAGCGCCCCGGCGATGTTGATCACCACCACGGGCAAAATGCCGACGGCGGCGGCGATGGTCTGGATGTCGTCGGTGAGCAGCACCAGCAGCCGGGATAGGCCGAGGGTTTCTAGGGGCTTGAGTTCGGTGGCGAGAATTTGACGACTGAGCTGAAGCTGGAGCTTGTACACCGCATCCTGGGAGAACCGCACCAGCAGGATGCGCGACACCATCGCTGTGCCCAGGGCGACGATCCCTAATCCTATAAACGCTGTCGCCAGGGTCTCGGTGGGGAGGTGATCCTGAACCAGGGTGACGCTGATCAAGGCAATTAGGGCAGCGCTAGCGCCGCCGCTGATCAGACCGGTGGTGAGGGCGATCGCAACCGCCGCCCAGGAGGTTCGCAGCAAAAACAGGATTAAGTTCATAGCCCCTGACCCATCGCGCGCTTTACAGGAGGTAATTACACCCCCCGCAGTATGGCACGGAGCCTAAAGGACTGGCACTGTAGGTATGGCCGCAGCCCAAGA
This sequence comes from Nodosilinea sp. CTOTU7336, assembly GCA_036848635.1. Taxonomy (GTDB): domain Bacteria; phylum Cyanobacteriota; class Cyanobacteriia; order Phormidesmidales; family Phormidesmidaceae; genus Nodosilinea. The sequence goes on along the minus strand of DAIUJR010000014.1, from coordinate 14,893 downwards.
ATATTTGGCCCCAGGCGGCACCTTGTATTGAACCCCGATTGAACCCTACCCTATGCCAGGGTAGCGGTGAGGAAAAACAGCCCATCCACAATCAGAGTGCTAAACACCGCTCCGGCAAAGGCCCACCAGGCCAACTGCCGCGATGTGGTCATCGCCACCCCCGTGGCCACTAGCAAAAACACCACCAAGACTACCGCTCGACAGGCAGCTACATCGGTTTCGAGGCCAGCGGTGGTAGCCCTCAATACGACCGGTACAAAGTCCGGGTCAACCCGCATCAGCTGGCGCCAGCTCGGAAATAGGTGCATCCAGTTGATGTAGAGATCGGTAATCGCCGTGCCCAGTAAAGAACCCAGGAAAAAGTAGCTGCCGATGCGGCCCCAGCCGTAGCGCAGGCACAGCACCGCAATCGGGAGGCCCAGGGCCTCCACAGGCAGGTGGGCCACTGGTTCCCACCGTAGCCAGCCCCAGTAGAGGGAGCCGGTCAGCCAGATCCAGCCAAAGCCAACCATCAGGTCGCCCCAGATGTACCAGCCGGGGCGCTTCATCCAGTACAGCCCTAACCCAAGCCACAGGGGAGTTAGGGCTAAGCTCACCCAGGGCAAGTAGCGCACCAGGGGAGCCTGAACAAACACCGGCAAAATCACCAGGGCCAAAGCCGCTGAAAACACCTGCATTTGAGGAATTGAGCGAGCGACCCACCTCTGCACCGAGGTCAGCCCCTGGGGCTGAGCTTGACTAGTAGTTGAACTGGAGGAAAGACTCAAGGGGATTCTGAGATTTAGATTAACTATTATTAACATAGCATGCCCCCGGGGGGCATAGGCCGAGCCCTGAGTGTAACAGGATTTTAACCGGCTGGCTTTACCGTTGACTATCCGGATATTAAGCCTGCACAAAGAATGTATGTCTCGGCTGCCTGAAAAAAATCCACCACCTCTAGAATGCCTGGCAGGGTGCTTTTGTGCTCGGCTATATGTGTCCTTACTTTAAGGGGCTAGCCCAGGGTCTAGCAAGGTCGATTTGGCCAAGCCTTTATCGGTGGCCTAGTGTAGCGACAGCCCAAACCCTGGGCAACTTGACATCAACTTGACATCAAGCAGCGTATATAGTTATGCCTTCTATTTGGAGTCTTTTATGGATGGATTGATCAGCGGCCCTGTGTATGCCCTGGCTCAGGTGGGGGATGTTGCGTCTACCGCTGGCTCGGACCAGATGAATGTGTTCCAGGCCATTATTATTGGCATTGTGCAGGGGCTGACGGAGTTTTTGCCGATCAGCAGCACCGCCCACGTGAAGATGGTGCCAGTGGTCTTGGGCTGGGGAGATCCGGGGGTGGCGTTTACCGCCATCGTTCAGCTGGGCAGCATCGGCGCCATTCTTTACTACTTTTGGGATGATCTCAGCCAGGTGACCGTGGGCATGGTTAAATCCACGATCAGTGGCCAGTACGACTCCTTTGACTTTCGCCTGGGCCTGGGGATTTTGCTGGGCACCGTGCCCATTTTGGTGAGCGGCCTGCTGATCAAAGCCTTCATTCCTGATTTTGACAACTCGCCCTTGCGCAGCACCTCGACCATTGCCGTCGTGTCGATTGTGATGGCGCTGCTGCTGGCCGTGGCGGAACTGGTGGGCACCCGTAAGCGCCCCTTTGAAGCGCTGGGGCTGGGGGATGGGGTCACCATGGGGCTGGCCCAAACCCTAGCGCTGATTCCAGGGGTCTCGCGGTCGGGGTCTACCCTCACCGCCGGGCTATTTATGGGTATGGAGCGGGCCGCGGCGGCCCGGTTTTCATTTTTGCTGGGCTTTCCGGCCATTACCCTGGCGGGCCTGGTAGAGCTGAAGGGGTTGCTGGATGAGGGGTTGGGTACCGTTGATTTTGTTCCCCTGATCATGGGGTTAATGGCGGCTCTGGTGTCGTCGTACCTGGCAATTTTTTGGCTGCTACGGTTTTTGAAGCAGCACAGTACCTGGGTGTTTATCTGGTATCGACTGGCTTTTGGGGCGGCAATTTTACTGGCCCTGGCCACTGGAAAACTCCAGAACGTTTAGAACGACTGTTCAAACACCCTCTAAAATAAATGGGCACCTCCTCTACCCGTTTTAGCTATGGGCACCCCGGCCATGCGCCCGGCCAAAATCACCCGCGTGCTCCCCGACTCCATTGCCGCCGACCTCGGCTTTGAACCGGGGGATGCCCTGGTCTCCATTAACGGCCAGGCCCCACGCGATTTAATCGACTATCGCTTTCTCTGCGCCGACGAGGAGTTGGCCTTAGAGGTGCGCGACAACCGGGGCAAAACCCACCGGGTTGAGCTAGAAAAAGACATCGACGAGGAGCTGGGTCTAGAGTTTGAAACTGCCCTGTTTGACGGGCTGATGCAGTGCAACAATGCCTGCCCCTTCTGCTTTATCGATCAGCAGCCCCCCGGCAAGCGAGGCACTCTCTACCTCAAGGACGACGACTACCGCCTCAGCTTTCTCTATGGCAGCTACCTGACCTTGACCAACCTGCGGCCCCAGGAATGGGAACGCATTACCCAACTGCGGCTGTCGCCTTTGTACGTGTCGGTGCATGCCACGGAACCGGACGTGCGATCGCGCCTGCTGAAAAACCCCAGGGCGGGGCAAATTTTGGACCAGATCGCCTGGTTTCAGGCCCAGCGACTGCAAATCCATGCCCAGGTGGTGGTGTGCCCTGGCATTAACGATCAGGCCCATTTAGACACCACCCTCAGGGATCTGGCCCAGTTCCACCAGGGGGAGACGCCGGCGGTGGCTTCGGCAGCGGTGGTGCCGGTGGGGTTAACCCGGTTTCGGCCCGATGGCGATGCGCTCATCCCCGTTAGCCCGGCCAAGGCGCGGCAGGTAATTGACCAGGTGCAGACCCTGCAGCAACAGTTTCGCCAGCGCTTTGGCACCAGCTTTGTTTGGCTGGCCGATGAGTGGTTTTTAATCGCCAACCAGGCTGTGCCCACTGCCAGCCACTACGAAGACTATCCCCAGTTGGGCAACGGGGTCGGCTCTATTCGCCAGTTCCTGAACCAGTTCGAGCAGTCGGCGGCGGCCCATCTGCCCCCATCAGTCAGCCCCCCCCGCACCCTCACCTGGGTGGTGGGCAATGCCGTCGGGGAAGCTTTTCAGCCCGTTGTCGATCGTCTCAATCAGGTGGCGGGGTTGACCGTTCACATAGCCGCCCTGGCCAGCGACTACTGGGGGCGCGACATGACCGTTACGGGGCTGTTAACCGGCCACGATTTGATTAAAGGGCTGACCGATCGCCCCCTGGGGGATGCCCTGCTGCTGCCCTCGGTGATGCTCAAGCCCAGCGACTCGGGCGAACCGGGAGAAACTCTATTTCTAGACGACATGAGCGTCGCCGACCTGAGCCAGCACCTGAGCTGCCCCGTGCTGCCCGTGGATGACACCGACGCCCTGGTGAAACGCTGCTGTGGAGACCTACCCAGCACCCCCTACGCCGGGTTACAGCCCGCCGCCGGGTATTGGACACCCTCGTGATTGTACTAAACGGTTTAGTTTGCTATAACTGGTCTGGTTGATTGGTCGGCCTGACCCATGAGGTCAAGCTGGTCTGCCCGGCTGCATAGCTTTAAACCTTAGAGATTTTTGCCCTCGCTGCCCAAGTCACCCAGATCCCGATATGCTAGGAAGCTGAAGTTAAAAAACTTCATTTTTTGGTTTGGTGTCTCGATTTTGCCGTTGCTAATCGCCCATGGTACTTATGCGTAACTCCTATCGCCGCTGCCTAATGACATTAGGGTTGGGAGCAGCTATTGCCGGCATTCCGACCGCGCTGGTCGCTGCATCCGAGGTGTCTACCCCGTCTGAGGCAAACTCCCAGCTGAAAATTGAAATTGCCCAAGACGATTCCCTTCAGCTAGAGCCGTCCCCAGCGGATCAGGAGCCTGCGGTACCCGCCGACGCCGCCAGCCCCGCTGTCGAGCCGGGGTTAACCCTGGAGCCGGGAGAAGAGGCCGTGCCTCTGGAGGTCGATGGAGCCGAGTTGCCCTCGTCAGCGGGGCTGGCGGGTGGTGCCGTACCCCAGTCTGACCGCCCCACCGACGAGGGGTTTGAAACCCCACCTGACTACCTCTTCCCTGACCCTAACCCGCTGGCGCTGCCAACCCAGCCCGACGAGGTAGACATTATTGGTATCCAGCCGATTTCCTTGGAAACGGCGGTGGAGCTAGCCTACCGCAACAACGAGCAGCTGCGCATTGCGGTGTTACAACTTGAGCGCAGTCGCAGTGGCCTGCGAGCCGAGCAGGCGCTGCGGTACCCCACGGTCGATTTAACCGGCGGTTTACAGACCACAAACTCCCCAACGTTCAACACCTTTTCCTCAGACGATACAACAACGTCCTTAACTGGGCAGGCAAGAACCGACTACGACCTTGGCCTGTCGGGGGAGCGATCGGCCCGCATTCGCGCCGCCGAAGAGCAAGTGCGCCTGGCGGAACTGCAGGTGGAGCAAACCCGCGAACAGCTACGGCTTGACACCACCACCGATTACTACGCGGTGCAGCAAGCGATCGAGCAAATTCGCATTAATCAAACATTTTTAACCGAGGCCGAGCGCAACCTGCAGGACACCCAGCTGCGGGAGGAGGTCGGCGTGGGCACCCGCTTTGACGTGCTGCGGGCCGATGTGCAGGTGGCCAACGCCCGCCAAACCCTGACCCAGGCGATTAGCCAGCGAGATATTGCCCAGCGTCAGCTGGCGCGGCGGCTCAACGTGCCGCCCTCCATCGATATCACGACCCTGGAGGTCAAGATTGCCGGTACCTGGCCCCTGTCGCTGGAAGAAAGCATCGTCTTGGCCTACCAAAATCGCGCTGAACTAGAGCAGTTTTTAGTTGAACAAAACTTTAACGAGGCCCAGCGCCAGGCCAGCCTGGCTGCCGTTCGCCCTAATTTAGGAGTATTTGCTGAGTACCAATTGCAGAGTCTGCTCAACTCCCCCGAGGGCGTTGATAACAGTACCGATGACGGGTTTTCTATCGGCGCGCAGTTGACCTGGCGGCTGTTTGACGGCGGTGCGGCCTCGGCCCGGGCGGCCCAAAGCGATCGCGACATTGACATTGACCAGAGCGAATTTGAAAGCGCCCGCAATGACATCCGCGTTCAGGTGGAGGAAGCCTACTATACCCTGGTGTCTAACCAGGCCAACATTAGCACCGCCACGGTGGCGGTGAACCAGGCTGCCGAGGCGCTAGAGCTAGCCAACCTGCGGTTTAATGCCGGGGTAGGAACTCAGCTTGACGTGCTCAACGCCACCAGCGAACTGACCCAGGCCCAGGGCAATCTGGTCTCCGCCGTGCTGGACTACAATCGTGCCCTATCCCGCCTGGAGCGGGCGGTGAGCAATTTGGCGCCGCCTGAGGTGCCGGTAGCGCCGTAGGCGGGTGGCTCAACCCATTGCCGTACAGAGTAGCTCAATCACCTGTTCGGCGGTAATCAGGCGCTTCAGCACCACCTGACCAATGTCGCCGCGGGTCTCGCTTTCGGGTTTGACCTCTACCATCAACACCGTTTCTTCCACCTGGTAGAGCCAGAGGGTTTCCCCCTGCTCGTTAATTGAGAGATTTAGCCGTCGAATATGGGGCTTGCGCTGCCAGGCAATTTCATTCCACAGCCCGCCAAACTCCCAAATTCTGCCCGTTATCCAGCCATCGGAAAGAAAAAAATATTTCACCGTTCACTCTGCCACACCGTGTTCTATGGCATTATCCATCCTTAGACGGTCTTGGCGGTACATCCCCTTGAATTCTACTCCAATGATTCAAATTTCCCACTTCGACCATCTGGTGCTAACGGTGGCAGATCTGGATCGTACCTGCCGGTTTTATCGCCAGGTGCTGGGCATGGAGGAGATTACGTTTGGCCCGGGTCGCCGGGCGCTGCGCTATGGGCCGCACAAAATTAACCTGCACCAGGTCGGGGCCGAGGTCAGGCCCCACGCCCAGACCCCCACCCCCGGCTCTGGGGATATGTGCTTTTTGTTGGCCACTGCCCTAGATGCGGCCATGGCCCACCTCCAGGCCCTCAATGTGCCCGTTCTAGACGGCCCCGTTCTCCGTACCGGAGCCACCGGGCCGATCAGATCCCTTTACATTCGCGACCCCGACGGTAACCTGATCGAGCTGAGCGTCCCCGCCGCCCCGGTGGATTGACCGACCAACACTGATGATTGCAAAACCCCAAAGACCGACTGGGATCCGCAATATAATACTGCCCCATCGCCATTGCCGCCCAGGCCAGGGCCATCGCGCTCCTCTCCCTGGGGTCAGCGTTTAATTCAAACGCCCGTTTCTCGTACCCATTTGCCCTATCGCTTCCCGTGCCATGGTTTTACAAAATCTACGCCGCCCCACCCTGGTTTTCCTGGGGCTAGCCCTGGCCCTAGCTCCCCTGGCCCTAGCTCCCCTGGCCTGCACAACCCGACCAGAGCCCGCCCGCCTAGACTCGTCCCCGACGACGATAGACGCACCCCTTGCGGATGCGCTGGGGCAAGATCAGTCCTCATCCCTAGAAGTTGCGCTCACGGGGGATGGCATTCAGTTGGTCGTCGGCCAGTCTGGCTCAACCGATACCTTTGAGTTTGGGACTGAAATGGCCCTGGTGCAAAACGCCATTACCCAAACCCTGGGCCAGCCCCAGGAATCGGCCCAAAACGACGAATGCCCCAGCGGCCCGCTGATGGTGACGACCTGGCCCAATGGGCTGAGTCTCAGTGCCGCTAGCGATCAATTTGTGGGCTGGTCGGTGCGATCCGGTAATGGGCAAGCCAGCCTCACCACGATCGCCGGGATTGGCCTGGGGTCAACTCGTGCCCAGCTGGAGGGTGTCTACCGGGTTGAAATCTTCGCCAGTTCTCTGGGGACGGAATTTTCTGCCGGCGGACTGGCCGGATTACTCAGCTCCACTGAGCCCAGCGGAGCGATCACCCATCTATGGGCGGGGGAAACCTGCATTTTTCGATAGCCTCCATCTCCTCAACTATCCACCTAAAATTTTCCCTGCCTTCCGGATGGCTGCGCCTAACTCCGTATTAGGGAAAGGTAGATGCACCCTGATTGTTAAGCCCTGGGATACCTGGAGGGATCCCGGGGCTTTTCTTAGGAACGTGCTGTGATACTCTAATCGGCAATTGGCGCGCCAACTGACACGACGGAGGGATCACAATGGCTATAACGACGGTAGGGCTAGTATTCGGTGGCTGTTCGGGGGAGCACGAGGTTTCCATTTGTTCGGCCCAGGCCATTGCCCGCGCCCTTGGTAGCGGGGCCAACGCCGATCGGTATGCGGTGTTGCCCGTGTACATTCGCAAGGATGGGGTCTGGCTAGCTGGGGCGGCGGCCCAGACCGTATTGGCTACCGGCACCCCCTTACCCCCTGACTCGGCTGGAGCCGTTCAGCCCCGCGATCGCCTGCCGGTCTTTGACCAGGGGGCGACGGTTGACATTTGGTTTCCGGTGCTCCACGGCCCCAATGGGGAAGATGGCACCATCCAGGGGCTGTTTACCCTGATGCAGCAGCCCTTTGTGGGGTCAGGAGTGCTGGGGTCGGCCCTGGGGATGGATAAGATTGCCATGAAGACGGCCTTTGCCCAGGCCGGGCTGCCCCAGGTGCAGTACATCGCGGTCAGCCGGGCGGAGGTGAGGGCCGCTCCTGAGGAATTTTCGCGGTTGTGCGATCGCATTGAAGCCGACCTGGGCTATCCCTGCTTTGTCAAACCCGCCAACCTGGGTTCCTCCGTAGGCATCGCCAAGGCCAGCGGGCGTAGCCAGCTTGAGGCCGCCCTCCACAGTGCCGCCAGCTACGATCGTCGGATCATCGTCGAGGCCGGAGTAATAGCCCGCGAGGTGGAGTGCGCCGTGTTGGGCAACGACCAGCCCCAGGCCTCGGTGCTGGGAGAAATTGCCTTCCAGAGCGATTTTTATGACTATGAGACCAAATACACCAGCGGTCAGGCCGATTTGATCATCCCCGCCACGCTACCCCAGGCGGTCACCGAGCAAATTCAGGCCATGGCGGTGACGGCCTTTGCGGCGGTAGATGCCGCTGGGCTGGCGCGGGTCGATTTTTTCTATGTGGAGGCCACGGGGGCAGTCTTGATTAACGAAATCAACACCCTGCCGGGGTTTACCGCCACCAGCATGTACCCCCGGCTGTGGGACGCCAGCGGCGTAGACTTTGCCACCCTGGTCGATCGACTGGTGCAGCTGGGGCTAGAGCGCACGGGTGGATTGATAGACTAAAGGGATTACAGGGAACGCACCTCCTCCTGAAGGTCGGCCCGCTGCTGTTCGGTGTTGCGCGGTTGGTAGGTCAGGTTAGACACCACCACGAACGCCAGCAGGCCTACCAGGGGGCTAATCAACGTTGGGAAGCCGTCAAAATCGGGGGTAAACATCCCGTTGGGCAGATAGAACAGGGTGTTGTCGATGCCAAACATAGTGGGCATCAGGGCAAACAGTACCAGCCGGGTCATCGACCCGGTCACAATGCAAGCCAGCGCCCCCTGACGAGTCGCCCGCGTCCAAAACAGTCCGCCAATCAGCGGCACCACCAGACCCGCAAACCCCAGGTCAAACCCCAGCAGCAGCAGCACCCCGGTTTGGGGTACCCGCACCCCCAAAAACACCCCCAGCAGGGTAATGACAATGGCCATCAGGCGGGTAATCAGCAGCAGGCGGTCGCCCCCGGCCCCGTGGGCGGTGGCGTGGCGAATGCCGAATACATTGTGAGCCATCACCGACGAGGTGCCCAAAATAGCTCCATCCGCCGTCGATAGCGAGGCCGATAGAATTGCCGCCAGCACCAGCAGGCCCAGCAGCGGCGGCGCCACGTTTTGCAGCAGGGCAAACAACACCGGCCCCTCGGCTACTGCCCCAGCCTGATCCAGAATGCTGTTGGCCGAAAGGGCCATAACCGAGAAGGGAAGGCCCACAACCAGGGTGCCAATGGAGGCGATATAGCAGGCGTTCTGAGCCGTTTCAGGGCTTTCTGAGGCAAAAATTCGGGCCATAAAGTCGATCGCCACCATGTTGCCAAAGCCTAAAGCCAGCAGACTAGCCCAGTTAATCGCGGCCCCCGCCCCAACGGAGGTAAGCTGCTCTAGGGCCAGGGGGCCAGTGCCGGGGGAAATATCTAGGCCAAAGTTAACCAGCAAAAAGATCAGCAGCGCCCAGGTGCCTAACAAAGCAATGATGATCTGAATAAAATCAGTGTAGGCTACCGCAAACAGGCCCCCTGACACCGTGTAGGCCAACACCAGGGCTGCCAGAATGGTAATGCCGCCCAGGTAGCTGGTGCCCAAAAACGTCTGGAACATATAGCCCCCGGCCACCAAATTACCGGCCAGCAAAAAAGAAAAGCTGACGGACATAATGCAGGCGGCAATCAGCTCTACCGTGCGGCCGTACTTGACCCGATAAAAGTCGGGGATAGTAATTAACCCCATGCGGTTCATGGGCTTGGCTAAAAACGTGCCGGTTAAAAACAGGCACAGAGCCAGCCCCACGGGCAGCGCTGCCCCAGCCCAAAAGCCAAACTCAGCCGATAAATCGGTATTGCCCAGGGTGGCGTTTGAGTCTACGGACTGGGCCATGAGGGTAGCGGAGGCCAGGGGTAGAGCCAGCCCTCGTCCAGCCACCAAAAAGTTAACGCTATCGCCTTTAATTTGCTGGGAAGCCCAGATCCCGACTCCTAGGGTCGCTAAGAGAAAGAGAATAATTCCCCAGGAAAAAATGGTATGTTCCATCTGCCGCTCTCCTATGTTTGAATGTGCTGTTTTGGGTGGTTGGCTACAACAAAGCCCGAGAGAACCAGCCGATCTAAATCCATAGATCAGCTAGCTTCTCCCGGGCTTTTATCCCTCCGTGAACCAGGTCGAATAGCTTACTACCCTAGCTGGCTGCACCTCTCGGACCAAGCATTTGATCTACAGATCAAACTGGAACCCTAGGCGCAAAACTTTGTATTAGGTTGTCTAAAGCCGATAGCTCAAGGCATGGAAACTGAGAGAGAATAGTGGCTCTATAAGCTACAAACTCTTTCTAGTTTTTATCAGTAGACCCCAGGGCAATAAGTATTTCTTGATACGATTTAGTCCGCTGTGTTGTTAGCATTTGATAACTTTTGACTGGGTGGCTCTGGCATCGACACTTGTAGCCGCCGGGGGTGGGGCAGGGCTAGAGAAACATCCCAGAGCCTGCGGTCTGACTTCGCTAATATCCTTTCGGACTGAAATTTTCGGCGGGGCGAACACCGTTCGCCCCTACCAATTGGGGTGATTGAATTTAGATGTGGTATCGACCCTTAACCCAGCTTACAGGCCAAATCTCCGCCCAAAATGCCCTCTGCCTGCCCGTAGGCCTCTAAACTCACCGAGAAGGGCGACACCTTCCAGATGTCGGCGCAGTACTCGGCGATGGAGCGGTCGGAGGAAAACGGCCCCATTCGCACCGAGTTAAGAATGGCCATGCGCGTCCAGTGGTCGGAGTTGCTGTAGGCTTCGCTAACGGCCTGCTGGCAGTCGATGTAAGACTGGTAATCGGCCAGCAGCAGGTATGGATCCTGGTGCAGCAGCTTATCGAGCAGGGGCCTGAACAACTCGCCATCGCCGTGGGAAAAGTGTCCAGCGGCGATCAGGTCAATGGCATCCTTCAGCATGGGGTTGCTGTGGTAATAGGCCCAAGGATTGTACCCTTCGGCCTTGAGGGCCACTACCTGGTCGGCGGTGAGGCCAAACAAAAAGAAGTTGGCAGCCCCCACGGCGTCACGGATCTCGACATTGGCGCCGTCGAGGGTGCCGATGGTGAGGGCACCGTTCATGGCGAACTTCATGTTGCCGGTGCCGGAAGCCTCGTACCCGGCGGTGGAAATTTGTTCTGACAGGTCGGAGGCGGGGTAGATACGCTGACTGTTGGTGACGTTGTAGTTGGGCAGAAAGATGACCTTGAGCTGGTTGCGCAGGTCAGGGTCTTTATTAACCATGTTGCCCACGGCGGTGATGAGCTTAATCATCAGCTTGGCCATGTGGTAGCCGGGGGCCGCCTTGCCGCTAAAGATAAAGGTGCGGGGGGTAATGGCTAAATTCGGGTTCTGCTTCAGCTGGCTGTAGAGGGTAACAATGTGCAGCACGTTGAGGTGCTGGCGCTTGTACTCGTGAATGCGCTTCACCTGCACGTCGAACAGCGAGGCCGGATCCAGCAAAATGCCGAACTGATTGTGGATACGCCCCGCCAGGTCGCGCTTGATGGCCTGCTTAATGCCGTGCCACTCGTCGCGAAAGGCCCCATCGTCGGCCAGGGGTTCGAGCTGCTTGAGGTCGTCGAGGTGCTTAACCCAGCGATCGCCAATGCGGCTGGTAATTAGGGTGCTGAGCCGGGGGTTGCTGAGCACCATCCAGCGGCGGGGGGTAACGCCGTTGGTCATGTTGCAGAACTTTTCAGGAAAGAGCTCGTAGAAATCGCGCAGCACCGTTTGCTTCAGCAGCTCGCTATGCAGGGCCGCGACGCCGTTGATGGTGTGGCTGCTAACGCAGGCCAGGTTGGCCATGCGCACGTAGCGCTCGCCGCTTTCGTCAATCAGCGACATTCGGGCCAGGCGGGCCGGATCCTTGGGAAACTTCATCCGCACCAGGTCGAGGAAACGGCTGTTGATTTCGTAGATAATTTCTAAGTGCCGGGGCAGCAACCGACCGAACAGGCTAACGGGCCACTTTTCGAGGGCTTCGGGCAGCAGGGTGTGGTTGGTGTAGGCCAGGGTCTTTTGGGTAATTTCCCAGGCCAGCAACCAGTCGAGGCCGTACTCATCCAGCAGCAGGCGCATCAACTCGGCGGCGGCGATGGCGGGGTGGGTGTCGTTGAGCTGGAGGGCAAACTTCTCGTGGAACTGCTCCACCGGAATGTTCTGCCCCCGCAGAATGCGAAACATATCCTGCAGCGAGCAGGACACAAAGAAAAACTGCTGCTCTAGACGCAACTGCTTACCAGCGATTTTTTCGTCATTCGGGTAGAGCACCTTGGTGAGGTTTTCGGAGACAACTTTGTCTTCCACCGCGCCGTAGTAGTTGCCCTGGTTAAACACCGCAAAGTCAAAGGATTCAATTGCCTCCGCCTTCCACAGCCGCAGGGTGTTGGCGGTACTCACCTGGTAGCCCAAAATCGGCGTGTCGTAGGGCACCCCCAGTACCTCACGATCGGGCACCCAGCGGGTACGGTAGCGGCCCTGGTCGTTGGTATAGGTTTCGGTATGGCCGCCAAACTTAACTTCGGTGGCCCACTCGGGCCGGGCTACCTCCCACGGGTTGCCGTAGCGCAGCCATTTGTCGGTGCGCTCCACCTGCCAGCCATCCCGCAGGTCCTGCTCAAAAATGCCGAACTCGTAGCGAATGCCGTAGCCCACTGACGCAATTTCTAAGGAGGCCAGGGAATCTAGATAGCAGGCCGCCAGCCGTCCCAGACCGCCGTTGCCCAGGCCCGGTTCTACCTCCTGGGCCAGTAGGGTGTCAAAGTCGAGACCCAGCTCTTCCATCGCCTGTTTGACCGGCTCGTAGAGGCCCATGTTGATCAGGTTATTGCCCAGGTGCGGCCCCATTAAAAACTCCGCCGACAGGTAGCAGACGGTGCGGGCGCGGTGCTGGGTGTAGCTTTCGGCGGTGCCGTTCCAGCGGTGCAGCATGCGATCTCGCACTAAATAGGCCAGGGCCATGTAGTAGTCATGGTGGCTCGCCAGGGAAACAGGCTTGCCCTGCACATAGAAAAGATTGTCTAGGAATGCCCGTTTGATAGTATCGATGCTGACCCCGGTACGTTCTGTAGCCAGGGCGGTGGCCACGGCGGCATCGGTAGTGGGGGAAGTATCCATAGTTGAAACCTTAATGGAGTGAAAAGCCGCCTTGGGCGCGCCTGTCCTTCAGATCACCAAATTAGGGGCTCAGGATTTGTGGCTTAGGGCACTATTTAACCGAAGTTTAGAATTAGGCCAGCGGGGACGAGACAGCCGCTCAGTACAAATGCCCCGCTCAATTTCACCCGACATTCCACCGTGAGCCTGGGTGTGCCCTCTACCCTTGACCCTAACGATGACCCTCAACCCTCCTTCCCTAAAATCTCTCCCTCAGCCCGCCGATGACCACGCTCGGTGGATGCGGCGGTGCCTGGAGTTGGCCTACCGGGCGGTGGGCCAAACCGCCCCTAACCCCATGGTGGGGGCCGTGGTGATCAACCAGGGCTTGGTCGTGGGGGAGGGGTTTCACCCCGGCGCCGGGCAGCCCCATGCCGAAGTGTTTGCCCTTAACCAGGCGGGCTCAATGGCCCAGTCTGCTACCCTTTACGTCAATCTGGAACCCTGCAACCACACGGGGCGCACCCCCCCCTGCACCGAGGCCATTATGCATGCGGGTATAGGGCGGGTGGTGGTGGGCATGGTAGATCCTGACCCCAGGGTATCGGGCAGGGGAATTCAGCGGCTGCGCCAGGCCAATGTTGAGGTCATCGTCGGGGTGGAAGAGCGGGCCTGTCAGCGGCTCAACGAAGCCTTCGTGCAGCGCATCACCCGTCAGCGCCCCCTCGGTATTCTCAAATACGCCATGACCCTAGACGGCAAAATTGCCACCACCACCGGCCATAGCCGCTGGGTCACTGGCCCCACGGCACGGGCCGAGGTTCACCAACTGCGCGCCACCTGTGATGCGGTGGTGGTGGGGGGCAATACGGTACGCCAGGATAATCCCCACCTCACCACCCACGGCCACAGCCCCCACAACCCCCGGCGGGTGGTGATGAGCCGCCATTTGAATTTGCCTACCGAAGCTCACCTTTGGGCCACCGCCACCGCTCCCACGTTGGTCTTTGCCACCGCTGAGGCCGATGCCGACCGCAAAAACCACCTTACCCAGGCCGGGGTAGAGGTGATTATCCTGCCGACCTTAACCCCCCTGGCCGTTACCGACTACCTCTACCAGCAGGGCTGCGCTACGGTGCTGTGGGAATGCGGTGGCACCCTCGCCGCCCAAGCGCTACAGCAGAGGGTGATCGATAAGGTGTGGGCCTTCATCGCCCCCAAGCTAGTGGGGGGCCAGGCTGCCCCTACCCCCGTGGGGGATTTGGGTATTCAGGAAATGTCCGCCGCCCTGCTCCTGGGGCAAATGACCTGGCGCACCGTCGGCGATGACCTGCTCATTGAGGGATATCTCGATGGCTAATACCAAATCCAATTCCCATACCCCGGATTCCCAAAAGGCCAAGCCGTAGGGGCGTTGGCGCAGCCTAGCCAGAGGCTTTATAGCATTCGTCCGGCTGAATCGGGGGTAGCCAAGCAGGATTTGGTATAAGGCCGCCGAAACTCTGAGCCACAAGCCTTTAGAGGTGCATGACTAGCGCGTTGGCAGAGCCTCGCCCTAGCGTTATGCCCCCCATGGGAACTGTGGAATATTGGTAGTGCATTTTAGTAAAGGACAGAGGAAAAGACGGGCTCTTCCCTTTCTGCCAGTTTCTCTCTGACGAGGTGATTGTAGTCATGGATGAACATCCAGATCGCCCCGATGTGATTCTCTAGCGTCTTCGAGAAAGACAGCGTCTTCCTTCCTAGACGAGAAATCCGCTGCCTCAGGGTGTTGTTCAGTCTTTCGATGTAACTCGTTAAGCCGCTGTCTTTGCCGACAGCACCATGCCGCTGGCTTGGGATGACGTCTGCCGCTTTTGGCACGGCCTCATAGCAGGCGTTGACATAGTCTTGTAGCCAACTATCAGAGACCCCGGTAGCTCTGGCAATGCCCGCTAGAGGAATCTTCTCCAACAGCAACAGATCGACCAAAGCCCCAGTGTCTTTGGCTTTCGGCTTCCACTGGGGATCTTCTACG
>DAIUJR010000013.1:0-92338 GCA_036848635.1 Nodosilinea sp. CTOTU7336 | reverse complement strand
CCATCTTATAATATTACGAACTATTAAAGTGTTGATTGTGGAAGGATCCATGGCACAACGGACTTGGTTAAGCGATGTTCTCAAGCCCCTCAATTCTGAGTATGGCAAGGTTGCTCCAGGCTGGGGCACCACACCGCTAATGGCGGTCTTCATCGGGCTATTTTTTGTATTTCTGCTGATTATCCTTCAGCTCTATAACTCGTCGATTATTCTGGAGAGTTTTGACGTTGACTGGCGCAGTCTAGGGAATTAGTTCCCCTGGGTCGGTCATTGACTTATGCATCAGAGCTGGGCAACGAGTTATCGTCGTCCAGCTTTTTTATCCGGCCCCTGCCAGAGCTGACGTTCTGGCCTAGCGAACGCTCTACACTGTAAATAGACGGGTTAGGCTGGGGACGGCCTGGGCTTTCCCAGGGTTAGCGATCGCTGCCGTTGTCCACCGCTAGGAGTTGCGTATGAATGTGTTTGGTGTGGGTCTGCCGGAAATGGCGCTGATTTTGGTGCTGGCGCTACTAGTCTTTGGGCCAAAAAAGCTGCCTGAAATTGGCCGCAGCATGGGAAAGGCCATCAAGGGGTTCCAGGACGCCTCAAAGGAATTTGAGGAGGAATTCAAAAAAGAGGCCGAGCAGATTGAGAAAGCCGTCACCAACCCCATGAAAGCCTCCCTCGAAACCCCTCCCCCTAAGGCTTTGTCGCCCCAGAACCATAGCACCGCAGAAGAAACGGGAGTCGAGGAGTTGGCTGAGCCGGTCGCCAGCAGCCATGACGAGGGCACCGAATCTGAGACTGCCGCCTGAGGAGCCAGCTAAAACAGTCTATGGCTAATCTGGTGACTATCTCCGAAGCGGTTCCAAGCGGTGCTTCCATTAGCGTGGTTGTCGGCCTGGGCAACCCCGGTGCCAAGTACGCAGGTACTCGTCACAATATCGGGTTTGAGGTGATCGATCGGCTGGCTAAGGACTGGGCCATTGCCCTGCGGGAAGAGCGCCGCTTTCAGGGGGAGTACGGCGCTGGAATCGGGCCTAAAAGCCAGAAGATTTACTTGCTCAAGCCTCTGACCTTTATGAATCGTTCCGGGCAATCCATTCGGGCGGTGGTTGACTGGTTAAAACTGCCCCCCGCCTCGGTCTTGGTGGTATACGATGATATGGATTTGCCCTTGGGCAAGCTGCGCCTGCGGCTAGCGGGGTCGGCAGGTGGGCATAACGGCATGAAGTCGGCCATTGCCCATCTCAAAACCCAGGAGTTCAGCCGCCTGCGGATCGGCATCGGTAGCGCCCAAAAAGAGGCCGAGGGTGATCAAGCGGTGGTTTCCCATGTTTTGGGCAATTTTTCTAAGACCGAGCGGCAAACCATGGATGAGGTAGTCGCGGTGGCCGGGCGGGCCGTTGAAAAAGCCATCACCGATGGGGTAGAAAAGGCCATGAGTCTTTACAACGGCGTTGAGGTCAATCGCTAGTACACATCGCTAATGGTGTGCATAGCATAGTTACGCCGCCCTCTACTAGGGCTACGCCGCAGATATCCCGAAGGGTGGGCCTCGCCAGCTCGCTGCTTGACTCAGCTAACACCGGCCCTAAAGCCAGTGTCCAGGCCATTTCGCTGCTCGGTTAATGGGCCAGCGCTCATCCCCTCGGCGTCAAGCCCTCGATCCGCAATCGGCCCCAGCACCTCGGTTATGATTAGATTAGACCTGTCGGATCGGACAGCAATATCTTTACCTGTAGAGGATCCTCCATGAGCTTACTGGGCAACATCATCTGGCTAGTTTTTGGAGGGTTTCTGGCGGGGCTGGGGTATATCCTGGGGGGGCTGTTGTTGTGCCTGACCATTATCGGTATTCCCTTGGGGTTGCAGGCCATTAAGCTAGGGGGCGCGACCATGACCCCCTTCGGGCGCAAAATTGTTGAAGACCAAAACCCTAACACCGTCCTAAAAACCATCTTCAACATCATTTGGATCGTGCTGTTTGGGTGGGAAATTGCCTTAGCTCATCTCTTTCACGCGGCGTTGCTGGCGATTACTATCATTGGCCTACCCTTTGCCAAGCAGCACATTAAGCTGATTACCCTGGCCCTGTTTCCCTTCGGGCGCGATTTTCAAAAAATTGCCTAGGGTAAGGGGTTTTCCTACCGGTGCCTATAGTCGGCATATTCATGGAGTAGTTCGCAGCGCATTAGCCCCACGGGTTATGCTGCACTACCCCCTCCTATAGTTAATGTCACCTGTGCCCTATGACTGTTACTATCGCCTACCTAGGCCCTGAGGGCACCTACTCTCAACTCGCTGCCTTGGCCTACGGCATTGAGCTAGAGCATCAGAGTGGCCAGCCCGTAGACCTGAGGGCGTTTCCCAGTATTCCTCGGGCGATGCAAGCCACGGCGGCGGGAGATACCACCCTAGCGGTGGTGCCCGCCGAAAATTCCATTGAAGGGGGGGTGACCTTTACCCTCGACACCCTTTGGGTGCTCAACCAGCTCAAGATTCACCAGGCGCTGGTCATGCCCATTCGCCACGGGCTGTTGTCCCAGGCCCGGTCCTTAGCCGAGTTGCGGGTGGTTTACTCCCATCCCCAGGCCCTGTCCCAATGCCAGCTGTGGCTAGAGCAGCAGGTACCCCAGGCAATGCTGGTAGCGACGAATTCAACCACCGAGCCCCTAGGGCACCTGGTGGATGACAGGACCGTCGGCGCGGTTTCGTCGGAATGGGCCGCGCAACTCCACAATCTGCCTGTGCTGGCCCATGACATTAACGATCAGCCAGATAACTGTACTAAATTTTGGGTCTTGGGTCTGGGGAATGCTAGTCATCAGCGCGGTTCCGCAGCCTACACCTCCCTGGCCTTTAGCGTTCCGGTCAATGCGCCGGGGGCACTATTGAAGCCCTTGCAGGTCTTTGCCCACCATGGCATCAACCTTAGTCGGATCGAGTCTCGCCCTGCCAAACGATCCCTGGGGGACTACCGTTTTTTCGTTGATCTAGAAGCTAGCACTAGCGAACCCAGGGGACGACAGGCGCTACAGGAGCTTACTAGCGTTACCGAAACGTTAATTCAGTTTGGCAGCTATAATCTGGTGACGATCAGCCATAGTTTAGCGGCGGCTAAAGCTAAATATGCTGAGCTGAAGACCCAAGCCGAGGCGACTCCCTAGCCCATCGATCAACTACTCCAGCACCTCTTTCAGGGCGGTGCGGGCGGCCAAATGATTACGAGTAGAGGTTAAAATCTCGGCCTCACGCTCCAGGCGATCGCCGGTATCCTCCATCTCTAGTAGGGACTGCTGCTCCTCAGCTACCCCATACAGGTTGCTGGCTACCCAGTAGGATAGCTCCGTTGGTAGGTCGGGAATATTATCGGGAATTTCAATGTCTTGGCTAGTGAGCTTGGCCGAAAGCCTCACCACATCGCGCAGCAGACCATCAACATCCAAAGCCAGGGGGGTCAGATCTCGATCGGTAGGCTTGTCCTCAAGCCACTCCACCAGCCCCACCAGGTAAGGCTTCTCACGCACATACCTTAGTACCCGAAACCGCTGCTGACCGATGGTCAGCACTTTCATGCGATCGTCAGGCAGTCTTTGGTAGTGAAGAATCTCGGCACAGCAGCCCACCTCGGCAGGCTCCCCGGTAGTTGTATCCTGCATCAGCACCCCAAAGCGGCGATCGGTTTGCAGGATGGTGTTCATCATCATCCGATAGCGAAACTCAAAAATATGCAGCGGCAGGTGCCGACCCGGAAACAAGACCAGCTCTGGCAACGGGAAAAGCGGTAGTTCTCGCACAGATATCGACTCGGAGAATGCCATTGTCGTCTCATAGGGATGTAAGTGGCACGGCGCTTACCCAAAGCAGCTTGTAACACTTATTAACATATCACCTATTTTAGCCTACCTGGCCCCAGGACGGTTGGGGATTTGGACCCAGGTTTAAAGGATAAATCCGCCAGCAAACCCAGGGGTATGGCGGCGGATTTGCGATTTAAACAACCCTAGAGTATTCCAGACCGGTACCGATTCAGGGTTTTGCCGTGACCGGCCCAGTGAATCGATGGGGCCGCCTTGGTCAGGGCAATTTTTAGCGGGAATACGGCTAAAGCTTGACCTCAATATCAACCCCAGCGGGCAGGTCGAGCTTCATCAGGGCATCAATGGTTTTAGACGACGGCTGGTAGATGTCGATAATGCGGCGATGGGTGCGGCTCTCGAAATGCTCGCGGGAGTCTTTATCGACGTGGGGAGAACGCAGCACGCAGTAAATGCGGCGCTTGGTGGGTAGGGGAATCGGGCCAATCGCCGTGGCGTTGGTGCGGTTGGCGGTATCGACAATTTTTTCGCAGGAGGTATCCAAAAGTCTGCGGTCAAAGGCTTTCAGGCGAATCCGAATTTTTTGCTGTTGAATGGTGGCCATGGGCTCTCACTAGATTTAGTTTTCAAGGTGCAAAGGAAACATTTAAAGGGTAGAAGCCAGCCGGACTGGCTGGCTCCTACCCTTGGGGAGCAGCGGAGTCTATTTTAAGATTTTAGAAACCACACCGGCGCCTACGGTACGACCACCCTCGCGAATGGCGAACCGCATGCCTTGCTCAATGGCGATGGGGTTAATGAGTTCGACGGTCATCTTGATGCGATCTCCGGGCATCACCATCTCAGCAATCTCACCTTCGTCATCGGTAAACGCTTTGATGGTACCGGTTACATCGGTGGTGCGCACGTAGAACTGGGGCTTGTATCCCGAGAAGAAGGGGGTATGGCGACCGCCCTCTTCTTTCTTAAGAATATAAACCTCAGACTCAAACTGGGTGTGAGGGGTGATGCTGCCGGGCTTGGCTAGCACCATGCCCCGCTCAATTTCCTCCTTCTGAATGCCGCGCAGCAGCAGACCGACGTTGTCCCCAGCCATTCCTTCATCCAGGGTTTTTTGGAACATTTCCACCCCGGTCACGGTGATGCTACGGGTATCACGGATGCCAACCAGCTCAACGGTTTCGCCCACTTTCACCTTGCCGCGCTCGATGCGCCCGGTGGCCACGGTGCCCCGGCCGGTGATGGAGAAGACGTCCTCAACGGCCATCAGGAAGGGCTTATCGATTTCCCGTTCAGGGGTAGGAATGTACTCGTCAACACTGTCCATCAGCGCTAAAACCTTGTCAACCCACTCATTGTCGCCCCGGCTAGTCTTGGGGTTAGAGGTCAGGGCTTCTACTGCCATCAGGGCAGAGCCGGAGGTGATGGGAATATCATCCCCAGGGAAGTCGTAGGAGCTGAGCAGCTCACGAACTTCGAGGTCAACCAGCTCTAGTAGCTCTTCATCGTCTACCTGGTCTTGCTTGTTAAGGAAGACCACAATGCTAGGCACGCCGACCTGCTTGGCTAGCAGGATGTGCTCACGGGTTTGAGGCATCGGCCCATCTGCCGCCGAGCAGACCAGAATGGCACCATCCATCTGGGCGGCACCGGTGATCATGTTTTTCACATAGTCAGCGTGGCCCGGACAGTCCACGTGGGCATAGTGGCGATTTTCCGTCTCATACTCTACGTGGGCTGTGTTGATGGTGATCCCACGAGCCTTTTCCTCAGGGGCCGCATCAATCTCGTCATACTTACGAGCCTTAGCCCCACCGGCCGCTGCCAGGGCCATCGTAATGGCCGCGGTCAGGGTCGTCTTGCCATGGTCAACGTGACCAATGGTGCCAATGTTGACGTGTGGTTTATTTCTTTCAAACTTTTCGCGTGCCATGTACGTTACGTGTCCTTTCTTTTCTAAGCGTTCCCACTGTTTTTAGAGATAATGGCCTCAGCCACATTTCTAGGAACCTCGCCATAGTGGCTAAATTCCATCGAAAAAATGCCCCGACCCTGCGTTTTTGAGCGGATGTCGGTAGCATAACCAAACATCTCGGCTAAAGGAACATGGGACGTGACCTTGGCAACGTCAGTCTCCGTTCCCATCCCCTCAATCTGACCACGGCGAGAGTTTAAGTCTCCCATGACATCACCCAGAAAGTCTTCTGGAACCTCAACCTCGACCTTCATAATGGGCTCAAGAAGGACGGGGGATGCCTTCATGACGGCCTCTTTCATAGCCATTGACCCAGCAATCTTAAAGGCCATCTCCGAAGAATCTACATCATGGTAGGATCCATCGACTAGGGTAACTTTAAGATCAATTACAGGGTACCCAGCTAGGATACCAGATTCGCAGGCTTCTTTCATGCCTTGTTCAGCCGGAGCGATGTACTCTTTTGGAATTGTGCCCCCTACAATTTTAGACGCAAACGCAAAACCGCTGCCTTCTTCGGTGGGTTCAACCTCAATGACTACGTGACCATACTGGCCTTTACCACCGCTTTGGCGAATAAATTTACCCTCGGCTTCGGTGGCTTTGCGAATGGTTTCCCGGTAGGCCACCTGGGGTGCCCCAATGTTGGCCTCCACCTTAAACTCCCGCAGCATCCGATCCACCAGAATATCCAAGTGCAGTTCCCCCATGCCCGCAATTACAGTCTGGTTAGTCTCGGGATCGGTGCTGACCCGGAAGGTCGGATCTTCCTCCGAGAGGGACTGGAGGGCTTTAGAGAGCTTATCCATGTCCTGCTTAGTCTTGGGTTCCACCGCTACGGAAATAACGGGTTCAGGCACGAAGAGTGATTCTAGCAAAATTGGATGGTCGGGATCGCAAATGGTGTCGCCGGTGAGGGTATCCCGGAGGCCGATGGCGGCCCCTAGATCCCCAGCCCGAAGTTCATCGACCTCAATGCGGTCATCCGCTTTGAGCACGATCAGCCGCGAAATCCGCTCTTTTTTATCCTTCGCGGCGTTGTAAATGTAGCTGCCCTTTTTGAGCACCCCGGAATAGACCCGCACAAAGGTGAGGCGACCGTAGGGATCGGCCATGATCTTAAACGCCAGGGCCGCCAGCGGAATATCATCATCGGCGGGCCGCTCGGCGGTTTCACCATTGGGTAGCTGCCCCTGGATCGGGGGCACGTCGATGGGGGCGGGCAAATAGTCGACCACCGCATCAAGCAAGAGCTGAACGCCCTTGTTTTTGAAAGCTGAGCCGCAGAGCACGGGCACAATTTGGCCCGTGACGGTGCCTTTGCGCAACGCCGCCCGAATTTCTTCGGCGGCGATGGGCTGACCCTCAAAATATTTTTCGATCAGCGCGTCGTCGGTTTCGGCCACCGCTTCTACCAGCCTGGCGCGATAGTCGTTGGCCACCTCCAGAACATCCGCTGGGATTTCAGCATCCTCAACGTTTTGACCCAGATCGTCAGGGTAGAGGCTGGCCCGCATGGTCACTAGATCTACCACGCCGAGGAAATTTTCCTCAGCACCGATTGGCACCTGTAGGGCTACGGCGTTGGCGTTGAGGCGATCGCGGAGCTGGTCACAAACCTTGAAAAAGTTCGCGCCGGTGCGATCCATCTTGTTGACAAAGGCGATGCGCGGCACGTTGTAACGATTCGCCTGCCGCCAGACAGTTTCCGACTGGGGCTGCACCCCTTCTACCGAACCAAAGACCGCAATGACCCCATCCAGCACCCGCATGGAGCGCTCTACCTCAATGGTGAAGTCTACGTGACCGGGGGTATCGATAATATTGATCTGGTGATCCCGCCAGGTAGTGGTGATGGCGGCGGCGGTAATCGTGATCCCCCGCTCCCGCTCCTGGGCCATCCAGTCGGTAACGGCGGTGCCCTCATGCACCTCACCAATCTTATGCACCAAGCCCGAATAGAACAGAATACGCTCGGTGGTGGTGGTTTTGCCGGCATCAATGTGGGCCGCAATGCCGATATTTCTAACTCGCTCTAGGGGAGTTATTCGTGCCACAGCTGCCTCCTCAACGCCGTCAGGCTAGTTGATCTTAAGTATCCAGATACATCAAGTGTAGCGACTCACCCCGTAACTCGTCTGGTGTGAAACTCAGCCTAGTAGCGGTAGTGGGCAAAGGCTTTGTTAGCTTCGGCCATGCGGTGGGTTTCTTCGCGCTTGCGCACGGCACCGCCGGTTTCGTTGGCGGCATCCATTAGCTCGTTGGCCAGCTTGATGGCCATAGACTTACCCGCCCGCTGACGAGAAAACTGGGTCAGCCAGCGTAAGGATAGGGCAACGCCCCGTTCTGGCCTCACCTCCATGGGCACCTGGTAGGTGGCCCCACCGACCCGGCGAGCCTTGACCTCGACCAGGGGGGTCGTGTTCCGCACGGCGCGCTCAAACACATCCAGGGGATCACTGTTGGTGCGCTCTTTGATCACCGCAAAGGAGTCGTAAACAATGCGATCGGCCAGGGACTTCTTGCCGCTAGTCATTAGGCGTCGGCTCATCATGGTGATCAGGCGACTGTTGTAGACCGAATCCGCCGGGATAGGACGCTTTTGAACAACGGTACGACGAGACATATCTTTAGGCTTCCAGTGGGGATGAACTAAGCTGACACAGCTGAAATATCGACCGCGATAAACCGTCGATAGAAATAACGGACAACAATATAGACGTTAAGCTTCGGCAGTTGGACGGCAAAGACCGGCTCACATCCTGGGGCGACCTAGGGATCTTGGCTCAAACCCCCGTATGGCTAGGGCGACGCCTTAGGACGCTTGGCCCCATACTTGGAGCGCCCCTGGCGGCGATCTTTAACCCCGGCGGTGTCTAGGGTGCCGCGAATGATGTGATAGCGTACCCCAGGCAAATCCTTAACCCGGCCACCGCGGATCATGACCACAGAGTGCTCTTGCAGATTATGGCCAATGCCGGGAATGTAGGCCGTTACCTCAAAACCGGAGGTCAAGCGTACCCGTGCCACCTTCCGCAACGCCGAGTTAGGTTTTTTAGGAGTGGTGGTATAAACCCGAGTACAGACGCCGCGACGCTGGGGACAGCTCTTCAGGGCGGGGGACTTGGTTTTCTTCTCGGCTTTTTGGCGCTCACTCCGAATGAGTTGCTGAATCGTGGGCATAGGTTGCTCTAGGGCTACGACTGAATGATAGTGAACGTCAAGTTTTCACAAGGTCTGATTCTAGCACCTTAATTAATCAAGAGTCAAACCTGTTTTAGGACATGGGGACAGGAGTGGTGCAGTCCCCTGGGGCTGACGGCGGTTCTGGGCTGAGGGAGAAGGAGTTGCCACAGCCGCAGGTATGGGCCGCCTGCGGGTTGATAAACCGAAAGCCGCCGCCCATCAGGTCTTCAGAGTAATCAATGGTGAGGTTCTCCAGCAGGGGAAGGGCCGAGTCGGGCACCTCAATGGAAAGGTCGCCACAGACCACTATCCGAGCACCTGGCTCAGATTCAACGGCGGGGCCGAGGCAGTAGATCCATTCAGAACACCCCGCCGCCGCTAGGTTCAGGCGAAGGCGGGATGGCGGGTTAGATTGTTTTGCAAGCAGCCGTTTGAGCTCTCGAACCGCCGCCGGGCGCAGGTGAATCATGGTGATGAAGCCGGGAAGAAAAAGGCTGAATGTCGGCCATGGGCCTAGCTGAGCTTACCATCTTGCTGGGCCGTAGGGCGCTATGGCGCAGATTCACCGGCGATGGCCAGAATCTGGGTTCAGGTCTGATCCTAAATCCTGCTTGGCTACCCCCGATTCAGCCGGGCGAATGCCATAGGGCGAATGCCATAGGGCGAATGCCATAGGGCGAATGCCATTCGCCCCTACGGGTTGGCCTTTTGGGAATCGGGCGGATGGGACTCGGATTTGGTAGGGGGTTTTGGCTCAGGTTTTGGAGCACTCAGTCATAGTTTGATCAAGGCCGTGGAGCCGTGGAGCGCGCTAGAGGGCTTCTCCCGCTCCCCAGTCTTGCCCCAGCTGAATCGTCACGTCGGAGTTGAGGACGCCGGTGCTCTCAACCCGGACCTCGCCAATGCCCAAAAACCGGTGCACGATCTCGGCGGCGGCGACATCGCCCTGCTGGGCAACAATGCGGCTAATCGGCAGGGGCTCATTCAGGGTGCTATCGACATAGACGTTAGAGTAACCACTGTCTCTGAGGGACTCTATGACCCTCTGTACAGCCTCGCTGCTGTCGGTGCTGTCTTGAATGGCAATGCGCACCTGGTTGGGATCGCTAGCGGTGTCATCCTGCTGGGCACCGTAGCCAAAATACTGATCCACCATGCCGTCGATGCCCTCATAGTCGGGTAGCCAGTAGCTGAGAGCGTAGTCTTGGGGACGGCTAAAGGTACCCGGCAGCATGAGCATTTGAACGTTAGAGCGGTTAGTTTGAGCGCCGTAGCCGACTAGGGCCAGCAGCTCCTCGACGCTGAGGTTAGTATCAACGTTCGACTGAATCACCGACAGAATCTTGGGCAACCGGGCAATGGTAGCGGGGTTAAGCGCCTGTTCGGTCAGGGCTCGCAAAAACATCTGCTGACGCTGAACACGGCCAATGTCGCCCTTTTGGTCGTAGCGAAACCGCAGAAACTGCATCGACTGATCCCCATTCAGGGATTGTTCACCAGCCTTGAGGTTGATGTAGAGGTGCTGGCTATCATCCTGGTACTTCATATCTTCGGGAACGTTAACCGTAACCCCACCCAGGGCGTCAATCAGCTTTTCCATGCCCTGAACATTGATGCGCACGTAGCGGTCGATGGCGACCCCTCCCAGGAGATCGCTGACGGATTCGGCAGTGAGGGCAGGGCCACCATCCCGGTTGGCTTCATTGAGCTTGGTCAGGCGACCACCCACGTAGGTGCGGGTATCGCGCGGTAGCGACATCACGACCAGTTGCTCGGTTTGGGGGTTAAACCGAATCAGCAGCATGGAGTCAGAGAGACCGTCAAAGGAGTTAACCAGGGCGTGGTAGCCCAGGTTTTGGAGTTCGGGGGGCACCTCCTCGACATCAGAGGTGGTGACTTTAATCCCCAACACCAAAATATTAACCGGGCGAGTCAGGCGAGGCAGCCGCAAATTACCCGCGGCAGCGATGGGCTCCCCCTGGTTAAAGGTGCTAGATTCTTGGGCGCTGAGGGGCTTTTGCATGAGCGGGGTGGCCGATAGGGAAACCGCTAAAAGCGCCCCGGCCGCGGCGGAAACGCTGGCCACCCCAGCGAGGGCTACCCCGACCCCCAACAGCCGAGGAATACGCTTGCGCGACGGTGGTTTCCCCTTAGGACGCGGGGACACCCGGTGGGCTTGAAGATTTTGCGGCTTACGTGTGGACACCGGCGACCTCAGACAGAAATACTAGGAAAATCCCGAAGGATTATCGGGGCAAAATCTACGGAAAGGACAGCTACTTTTTTTTAGCGGGATGGTAGCAGCCATTCTATAGCCTGATCCATAGAATGGTTCCCCAGGCTCAATAATTTACGTTAATGCGCCCAGAAGTGGTTGTCAGCCTAGGGTAGACGCTTGCTGAGGCGGCTAATCCCCGGTAGAGTGACTGACTTGCCCTGGAGCAGCCGCACCATCAGCACTAGGTTGGTGACGGTATAGCCAGTGGTGATCAGGGTATTGCTGACCAGCAGCCGCAGCGATAGCCCCGGCGACAGGTGGCTGCCCGCGCTTAGCAGGCCGTAAACGACCACCCAGCTTAGGGCCAGGGTTACCACCAACCGGCTCACGGCCTGCTCTTGGCGGCTGCCCTGCCTTTGCCACAGGCTATAGGCGGCGGGTACTACCCCAAAGATAGGCACTAGATAGATCATCAGCTTTAATCGTTCGAGGGTGTCGCCGGGGGAAGTACGTCGTTTGGTCATCGGGTATGCCCTGAGAATTAGGTCTAAGGTTGAGGGCCGTGATACGGTAGGCCCAGATTTCCCCAAATACCTTTAATTAAGGAATGCGTTGGTAGATCGCTAGGGGATTATAGCGGCTCTACACCCGATGCCCCCTTTAAAAGGCAGCCGCGGCTGAGCTACGCACCGAAGCCTTGATGACGAAATTGATGGACGAAGGAGTAAACCCATGGAAAACCTGAGCCAGTGGATTGCCACGGCCCAAGACCTGGTGACTAAATTTGGCCTGAATGTATTGGCCGCCCTGATCATTTTTTTCGTCGGCCAGTGGGTCGCCAAGCTGATTAGCCGCAGCACCAAACGCCTGATGGCAAGGCGGGGAATAGACCCCACCCTGGTACATTTTACCGCTAGCCTGGTGTACTACGCCGCCCTAGCCTTTGTGGTGATTGCGGCCCTGAACCGCCTGGGCATTCAAACCGCTTCGCTCATTGCGGTGCTGGGGGCGGCGGGCTTAGCCATTGGTCTGGCCCTCCAGGGGTCGCTCTCTAATTTTGCCGCCGGGGTGCTGATGATTATTTTTCGCCCCTTTAAGGTGGGCGACTTCATTGCAGGGGGTGGCACCATGGGGGTGGTGGAAGAGCTGAATTTGTTCACAACCACCATTGTGACCCCAGAAAATGCGGCGGTAATTGTGCCCAACTCAAAGCTGGGGGGCGATAACATCACCAACTTTACCGCCAAGCCCAGGCGGCGGGTCGAGGCGTTGGTGGGGATTAGCTACAACGACGATATCGAGCAGGCTCGCCAGGCTATTTTGGCTGAAATTGCGAATGATGACCGAATTTTGGCCGATCCACCCCCTACGGTCAGCGTCACCGAGTTGGCCAACAGCAGCGTCACCCTACAGGTCTGGGTCTGGGCCAGCACCGCCGACTTTTTAGCCGTCAAGCTGGCGCTGCCCGAGCGGATTAAAACCCGCCTGGATGCCGAGGGCGTTAGCATCCCCTTCCCCCAGCAGGACGTGCATGTGTTCCATCACGGTGAGGCGAGCTAGCTTAAAAAAATGCGGCAGCAGGCGGGGCGGACTCAGCGTGCATGTGTTCCATCACGGTGAGGCGAGCTAGCCTGAATGATTCACCAGCACCGCAGTCAACGGCTGGCATTCCCGCACCAGCGAGCATGCATTCAAGGGTGATTTATGTCCCGTAGATTTCCGTTTCCACGGTCATGGCGGGCATTTCCCTAGGCTCATGAATCATACAGGTTAGGGCGCTGACGTTTTTAACAGATCAAACAGCCGATGGGCCATCGCTAGCTTAGACCCCAGGGGAAGGATGACTTTTTCACCCCCCTTAGTCAGCACCACTGCCTGGTTGAGATCGCCTCCAAAGCCACTATCGGGCTGGTCAATGGGGTTGGCTACAATGGCATCTAGCCCCTTGCGGTGCAGTTTTTCTAGGGCGGGAGAAATAATCTCACCGGTTTGGGCAGCAAACCCAATCAGCCTTTGGTGGGGCTGCCGCCGCTGGGCCAGATCCGCCACGATGTCAGGCACTGGCTCCAGGGGTAAAGTGGGCGGCAGTTCGGCCTTAGGCAGCTTCGTATCAGACTGAAAGGCAGGTCTCACATCGGCAACGGCGGCGGCCATGACGATCCACGTTGCCGGGGGCAGGTGGGCCACCATGGCCCGGTGCATTTCGGCGGCGGTAGTTACGGCCACGGTTTGAATGCCGCCTAATCGCTCCTGGAGCGCCGCTTCTATGGGGCCATGCACTAGGGTTACCGTCGCCCCCCGGTGACGGGCCGCCTGGGCCAGGGCTACCCCCATTTTGCCGCTGGCGGGGTTGCCGATAAAGCGCACCGGGTCGAGGTGTTCTCGCGTGCTGCCGGTGCTAATCAATACCTGTTGTCCGGCCAGGTCGCGCTGGCCTCGGGTGTGCAGCAGGGAGTGAATATGGGCCAGGATGTCCTCGGGTTCGGCCATGCGGCCAGGGCCGACGCGATCGCAGGCCAGCACCCCGCTTCCCGGCCCCACGCCATGGTAGCGATCCCCGGTCAGCACCGTCTGCCAGTTGCGCTGCACCGGGGGCTGCTGCCACATGTCGGTGTTCATGGCCGGGGCCAGCAGGATCGGGCCGGTGGAGGCCAGCACTGTATTAGTCAGTAAATTATCCGCCAGCCCGTGGGCTAGCTTAGCCAGGGTATTGGCGGTCAAGGGGGCAATGACAAACACCTCA
This sequence comes from Nodosilinea sp. CTOTU7336, assembly GCA_036848635.1. GTDB lineage: Bacteria > Cyanobacteriota > Cyanobacteriia > Phormidesmidales > Phormidesmidaceae > Nodosilinea. The sequence continues at coordinate 78,413 of DAIUJR010000013.1, read as the reverse complement.
GCCCATTCCCCCAGCTCAATGTGCAGGGGGCGGCCATGGTTGCCTTGCCAAAAGTCGTGATCGGTATAGGCGGCATGACGCGACAGGGTAGCCACCGTCAGCGGTGAAATGAACGCCTCCCCAGACTGGGTAAGCATTACCCGCATCTCCACCCCGGCCTGAGCCAGGGCAGAGATCACCGCACACACCTTGTAGGCCGCAATGCCGCCCCCGATCCCCAGGAGAACCCGTGGGGTACTACTCATCCCCATTCACCCGTCGACGGCTTACGATTCGTCGTAGGGCTCAAGATCGAGCAGATACAGGTAGGATTCCACCAGCTCAGGCCGTTGAAAGGCCAAAGCTCGTAGCAGGTGCCAGTCCTGCAATCCTTCAAAGGCGGTGTCGTAGGCATCGACCTCGAGACGGCTAGCCAGCTCGGCCACCGTATCGGGTGTCATTTCTGAAACCGTCTGCTGTGAAACCCGTAAACTCATCATCGTCTGTTCCCCCATGCGCAACATTTCCACCCGGCCACCTTGCCAAAGGAAAGGGCTAGCCGATGCAGCTCACCTTCATATCCTAAAGGTTAAGATCAGGGATTATTCCGATGCCGCCTCAAATCTTCGCAAAATTCTGAAATTAGCGCGATAACTTCGGGCAAAATTTCATGGCCCATGGCAATTTTGTGGAAAGTGCTAGGCTGCCCCTGACATTGCAGCCCAGCCCTAGCCACTTCAGCGGCCTCTAGGGGCACTACCGGGTCAAAGGAGCCATGTACCAGCATCACTGGTCGTGGCGTTAACGGGGGGGATACCGCCCCGTGGAGATATCCACTCAGGCTAATTTGCCCCGCCAAAGGTAGCTTTGGCCCCACATCCAGGGTCATCGCCCCCCCCTGGGAAAACCCGGCCAGCACCGTCCGCTCTAGGGGAATTTGGGTCTCCTCAGCCAGCTGCGGCAGCCAGGTCTTGAGCGCCTGACGGCTGGCTTGCAGGTCAGACTGGGGTTCAAAGTTGTGGGTGCGACGAAAGTCATACCCCGTCGGAAAGCCATACCACATGCGCCCCCCCGGCACCTGGGGATGGAGCCACGGGGCATCGGGAAATACCATCGCAAAATGGGACAGGCGCAGATAGGGGGCCAGCCCCATCAGGTCCGCCGCATTGGCCCCCCAGCCATGGAGAGCAACCAGTTGCCAATCAGGCGGTTCGCCCGATAGCGGGGGATAGGTTAGAGATTTTAGAACCAAGGGGGGCTCCTGATGGGGGTTTGGGTTTCAGGTACCGGGCTTCAGGTCTTTAGAATAGCCTTACCTTGGATGCCTGAGCCCTAAAATCTCAGCCCGATCAGCTACGGCGCTGAAATCCTGGCTACAAGCCAGGCCGTTTCAGCCTCCGATAGGGGCGGCGGCGGCGGGGCTTGGGCATAGTCGAGGGACAGCTCATAGGCGGCTTCGTCGTAGACGCTGTGCAGGGCCAGCTGTAAATCTAGGGGAACATCAGCCTCTTCAGATTGCAGAGGCACAGGTACCACAGGCAGCGGGGTCGATAGCGCCAGCGGCCACAGCTCAACATGTTTAGCCTGGGCACGGGTGAGGGCTATACAGTAGGGTACTGTCGGCAAACGCGGCTGGGCAAAAGGGCGAGTGCCTCGGCGCAGCAGGTCAATTTCCAAAAGGTGAACATGGGCCTGATACAACCGCTGACGTTTCTGGCGATAGGTGGTTAGGCCCGGCTCCCGCTTGTTGACGGGAGAAAGAATCTCAATGCTGGTAATCAGCCGGTTTTGGGCCGTGTCGCGAATTTCAACCGTAGTTAGCCGCACCGACACCGTCTGGAGCACCGGCAGCGATAGCCCCGGGGGAGTAATCGTTAGCGGGCCCCGCTCCAGAGATGAGAATGGCTGAGATGGCTGTGGTGAAGGCCTCAGCGATTCAACCACCTCAACATCAGGGTACAAAATGCCAATTTCTCCCTCAGGAGAAAAATCCTCCGCCAGAAAAACCTCTAGGCGAGCCGCATACCTTGGCCGCAGCAGCGGCGTGAGCTGCTGGCGAATTTTGTTGGCTAGGGCACTGTGGACATCGGGCCAGAGATATCCCTCCAGGTAGGGATCCATTCCGGGAAAGGGGGAGGGCATAGGTCATTCTGGGAAAGCCGACATCATGCGTAGAGGCTATGCCGCTAGTGTAGCGGCTTTGGCATGGGTTAGGGCGCCATATCCAGGTTGGGGCGAATGGGATGTTCACCGGCGAGTTCCTGGGCCAACATGTGTTCTACGGCCTCCGGAGGTAAAGGCCGGGAGAATAGGTAGCCCTGCCCGGCCTCGCACCGCAGGGCCTTGAGCTGGGCGTAGTGGCGCTGGGTTTCGATGCCCTCGGCCACCACCTCAAGGCCAAGATTCCAGGCCAGCCGCACCACCGACTGGAGGATTTCTAGCTTTTCATAGTCCTGGTCGGCGTTCTCGATGAAGGAGCGGTCGATTTTTAAGCAGTCGAAGGGGAAGCGATGCAGGTAGCTGAGGGAGGAATAGCCGGTGCCAAAGTCATCCACCGATAGGCCAATGCCCATGGCCTTGAGCTGCTTGAGGGTGTCAATAATTGAGTCAGAATGGTCGATTAGCACGCCCTCGGTGATTTCGAGCTTAAGGCGGTGGGCCGCGAAGCCGGTGGTGGCCAGGATATGCTTGACTTTTTCCACCAGATATTTGAGGGAAAACTGCTTGCTGGACATGTTGACGCTGATGGTAAAGTCAGCCATGGCCGGATAGGCCTTCGTCCAGGCCTGCATCTGGCGACAGGCCTCCTGCAGCACCCACCAGCCGAGGGGAATAATCAGCCCGGTGGTTTCGGCGGTATCAATAAAGTCACCCGGTGGCAGCAGCCCCCGCTGGGGGTGTTGCCACCGCACCAGCGCCTCAAACCCAATTACGGCCTGGGTGCTAATGGTCACAATTGGCTGATAGTGGAGCCGCAGTTCTTCGCGATCAAGCGCCTGCCGTAGGGAGGTTTCGGCCTGGAGCTGCTGGTCGTGCTGAACCCGGAGGTCGCGATCAAAAATCTGCCAGTGCTGGTCGGGGGCATGCTTAATTTGGTACATGGCGGCATCGGCATCCCGCAGCCAGTCTTCGCCGTGGCCGTAGCTAGCCGGCCCCAGGGCAATGCCAATGCTGGCGTCGATGTAAACACTGTGGGGCGGCAGGTGAAAGGGTTGAATAATCTCCTCCCGCAGCTGCTTGGCCACCTGAATGGCGCTGTCGCTGTTGGTGAGCCCCTGGAGCAAGAGGGCAAACTCGTCTCCCCCCAGGCGGGCAACAGCGGCGTGGGCATGGCCATAGGGGCGCAGCCGATCTCCGAGCTGGGTGAGCAACTGGTTGCCGACCCAGTGCCCCAAATTATCGTTGATGGACTTAAACCGATCCAGATCAATAAACAGGATCGCCATGGCCTGGGGCGGCCCGCCCTGGGCGAGAGCGTCGCTGACCTGTTCCATAAACCGGTTGCGGTTGGGTAAATCCGTCAGTTCATCGTGGAGAGCCTGGCGTAGGATCTTGGCCTGACCCTGCTTCCGCAGGGAAATATCGCGCACCGACATCACGGCGGCGGCCCTGGCTTCTCCAGGGCAGGGGCTACCGCTGATCGACACCCACCACCCCTCGGCCCGGTTTGTCGTGGTCAACAGCAGCTCTTCATCCTGCAATTGCTCGCCAGCGAGCAGCCGTCGCAGGGGCAGCTGGTGGGTTTTAAGGGGAATATACTGCGGATCTAGCACCTGATAGGGCGAGGCCGGATCCGTCGTCCACATACTGTCCAGGTGATGTTCTAGCCGCCGGTGGGCCTGGCCATTGCCAAATAGCGGCTGCCCCCGATGGTCGATCACGACAATGGCATCGGTCAGGTGGTCTAAGACCGCTAGGGTCATGTCAAGCTCAGTACGCATAGGGTCAGCCATGGAAGCAGGTAGGGGAGCAGGTAGGGGAGCAGGTAGGGGAGCAGGTAGGGGAGCAGGTAAGGGAGCAGGTAGGGGAGCAGGTAAGGTAAAAATGGCCCCGGACCAACGTCGATGAGGAAATACAGCCCGGCGGCGGCGATAAAACCATTGATTTTTTTGGTTCAACTGCCCTCAGCGCGTTTAGGATAGGGCTGATGGCACCGTTGTTTTGTCACAACGGGCAAACTGCCCGCTAGACACCGCCAGGGTAGGACAATTCAACCGTATGCCCCGGGATGAACCTAGGGTTCCCAAAACGGGACTCGCTGCTGCTCTGAAACCGTCTCACCCAGACCCACAAAGGTCTGAGTAAGGCTCCGGTTCCAGAACTTTCGGTAAAACCCCAGGACAATTCAGGTCGTGGCCGATAAACTAACCCTGGCGGGTTATCCAAAGCTGGGCGATATGCGAATACACTAAAGCTGGTGCATCGAAATCAACCGAGGCAGATTTACCCTAGAAGGCCATCACTTCACTGCCAATGAGCTCATGGTTCAATAACCAAGCTTACGGAGACCTTCTATTCAGGATGGAGCAAACACTACTGGGGGGACGATACCAAATTGTCCGGCGGCTCGGATCAGGGGGATTCAGCCGCACGTTCTTGGTGTCTGATCTACACTTGCCTAACCACCCCAAGTGCGTCATCAAGCAGCTCAAGCTGCAAGACAAAGAGACCGGCACCCTGGACATGGCCCGTCGCCTCTTTAATACTGAGGCCGAGGTCCTCTACCAGCTCGGCAGTCATCCTCAAATTCCGGCGCTGCTGGCCCACTTTGAGGAGGATCGAGAATTTTATCTGGCCCAAGAATATATTGAAGGTAGCCGTCTTAACCGCCAGGTGGAGGAGGGCAAGCCCTGGTCTGAAACCCGAGTGGTGCTGCTGCTGCAGGAAATCTTAGAGATTCTGTCGTTTGTCCACCGGCAGCAGGTGATCCACCGAGACGTCAAGCCCTCTAACCTGATTCGCCGCCACCAGGATGGCAAGATCGTGCTAATCGATTTTGGAGCGGTCAAGCAGGTCACCTCCTCGCCGCTGGTGGATGCGGAGACCGGGGCCACCAATCTGACCGTAGCGATTGGCACCCACGGCTATATGCCCAATGAACAGTATGCCGGTAAGCCTCGCTTCAGCAGCGATGTCTATGCGGTCGGTATGCTAGGCATTCGGGCGCTGACCGGGGTGCATCCCCAAAAAATCAATGAAGACCCGGATACCAGCGAGCTGGACTGGCATCAGTACGCGCCCACCGCCTCCTCAGCCCTGGCGGCGGTGCTCGACAAGATGGTGCGGTACGACTTTCGAGATCGCTACCCCACCGCCCAGGAGGCCCTGGTGGCCCTGCAAACCCTCCCTAACCCCTTACACAGTCCCATTTCTGGCTACGCCTACCAAGACCTGCAGCACAGCTTCAATGGCGGCTCAGGGAGTGCTGCCGCTAGCGCTGGCAGCGCCCTCCTGGTGCCCGATGAGACCTCTGAACTCACCGTTGTCGCCGAAGACCAGGACACCACCTCCCTGTTCCCAACGGATTTAGCCTATGGCAATGGCCATAGCACTAGCATAGTTCCCCTCACTCCTGCCGCCGACGGAGAAACTGAGGCCTCAACCCCGGCTCGACCCTTGTGGCGACGGCCCCTGGTTTGGGTCGGCGGTTTGGCGTTACTTGGTGCTACGGCGGCCCTGTGGCAAAGCGGCCTGACCGTAGCCTTCAATGCCGCCAACAGCGGGCGAGTTACTCCGTTTAACACCGCCCAGGTGCCAGCCCTAGCCACTAATCTGGGGCTGCTGCTGCCCCCTCCCGAAAAAGCCGCCTACCTGGCTGATTTAGGCAATCAGCTGCTGGCCAAAAAACGCTATCCCGATGCCCTCGCCACCTACGACGAAGCCATTCAGGTACAGTCTGACTACGCCCCGGCCTATTTAGGACGGTGCAAAGCATTAATTGGCCTTAAGCGTCCTAGCGAAGCGATCGCCGCCTGTGACGACGCCCTCGCCTATAGCACCTACTTTCCCGACGCGGTGCGCAGCAAAGGCAATGCCGAAGAACAGCAGGGGCGGCTGCTGGCTGCCCTGGCCCTGTATGAAAGCACAAACCAGCTGATGCCCGCCATGTTCGAGGGCTGGCTTGATCGGGGGCGGGTGCTGCAAAAGCTGGGCCGCTCGGCAGAAGCTATTGACGCCATCGACCAGGCGATTGCCCGCAACCGCAACTCGGCGGAGGCCTGGACCGTGCGTGGCGAGGCCACCTGGAGCCTGGAGCGCTACAACCAGGCGATTACCGCTTTTGACAAGGCTCTCCAGCTTGATCCCAATTATGAACCGGCTAAGGAACTGCGGCAGCGGGCGCGGGAGACCAAGGGACAGTAGCCCTGGCTACGTTTTACCGGCCAGGCAAAGTACTGTAGATCCATGGCACCACGCCCCATCAAGATTGGGGGCGAGGGCTGCGCTAGCGGCAAAGTAGGTTCAGCGCTATTGGTGAGGCAACTGCAAGAGCCAGAGCCCGGTGTAGGTAACACCAGAATCGTCCGGGCGCACCAGCAAGAAGTGCAGGCCCTGGCTGTGATGCTGGCGTTGCCCAAAGAGCTGCCCGGCGCGGGATACGTCAGCATCGCTGAAGGTAGTGATGATCCAGCGATCGACCAGCCCGGCCTCTAGAATTAGCCCATCGGGCTGACCTGCCACATAGGTTAGCCACTGGGGCTGCACGGTTTGCAACCATTGGCACAGGGGCATGGCCTGGCGTCCGGCATCGATGACCAGACCGGGGATCGAGGTGGTGCTAGACAGCCCGAGCCTGGCGGGCATGAGCTGAGGTGGCAGATGCCGAATGGGGATGGGCTCATGGGGAAGGGTTTGTTCAAAATCTCCGGCAGCGAGGCCGGCAAAGCGCCATCGGTCGCCCCAGAGGTGTTCGGGTAGGGGCAGGGGCGGCGGCGCCTCAAGTTGAAGCGGGTTATAGGACGCTCCAGAGTAGTTGTCGAGGGTGGCATACCAGGCCGCCCGCTGCTCCAGCCACTGCTTCAGCGCGTTGACCTGGCGGGAAGGTTCCACTAAGATAGCCAGGTGCTGGCCCGCCAAGCTAACTAGGGAGAGAGCCTGGGGACGAAACACGTAGATTTTGTCGGGGATCACCCCGGCCCGCTGGCTAGCGGTCTTAACCTGGGCCATCACCCAAGCCGGGGTGACCCTGGATTGAGGACAGGTGGCTCCATAGCTGAAGCTAAAATCGGCGCTACAGAGCAAGAGTTCCCACAGGGGTTCTCCACTGGGGCTCAGGAGCGGCGGGCGGTGCAGGTCGGCCTGCCAAAGGATCATTTTAAGCAAGCCTCTTCAGAAAGTCTCACGGTGGGGCTAGGGCTGAGGGGGAGAGCGTCGGATCTATTGTAAGGGCTGGCGATAGATGGGTGGCGGCGGCATGGTTCAATGCTAGTTGACCGCACCGAATATTTGCTCAAACCCATGCTTGGTCTGGCCATACATACCTCTAGCCCTGCCCTGGGCTTAGCTATCAGCAATTTTGAGGAGCCAGCCCGTCATCAAACCTGGGCCTTTGGCCGCGACCTATCAACCCATCTGCACACCACTCTGGCGACGTTTATTCAGCCCCACGCCTGGGCGGATCTATCCTTTTTAGCCGTGGCTCGCGGGCCTGGCAGCTTTACAGGCACCCGGATTGGGGTCGTAACCGCCCGCACCCTGGCGCAGCAGCTGAATATTCCGCTGTTTGGGGTGTCGAGCCTGGCGGCAGCGGCCCAGGCGGCGCTTGATCACAACGATGGGCCTCGTCTCGAACCGCTCCCCCATGTGGCCGTAGAAATGCAGGCCCAGCGCGGCCTGCGGTTTACGGCTATGTATGGCATGACCACGGCTGGGCTAGCTGAACGGCGACCCGAGCAGGTGATTACCCCAGCCGCGTGGGAGACGGTTCTGGCCCAGTATCCTGATCCATTCATCCGTATTGTGGTTGGGGCGGCGGCGGCCGAGACGGTGCTCCAGGTACTAACCCTCACCTATACCCAGTGGCGGGCGGGAGAACGCCCCCACTGGTCGGACGTGCTACCGTACTATGGCCAGCACCCGGTTGACTCATACTAAATCCTGCTTGGTTAGCCCCGATTCAATCGGGCAAATGCCATTTGCCCCTACAGGTTGACCGTTTGGGAATCGGGTGGATGGGACTCGGATTTGGTATAAGTACTCAGACCGATGGTCGATCAATCGGCGGTCGTTATCGGCACAATATCCGAGGTTTTGATGGCCCGATAGGGGACAGCGATGAAAAAAGTAGCGGTATTTGGCAATGCTGGCGGCGGCAAATCAACCCTCAGCCGTCAACTGGCTGAGATCACAGGGTTACCCCTTTACATCTTAGACAAAGTTCAGTATCGGTCGGGGGGGATTGCGGTTCCTGCCGAAGACTACAAGCGCAGCCATCAGGAAATTTTGGCGGCTGACCGGTGGATTATTGATGGGTTTGGCGATGTGGAAACCCTCTGGTTACGACTGACCGAGGCGGATAGCTTAGTTTTTGTTGATCTACCGCTAAATGTGCATTTCTGGTGGGTCACTAAACGATTCATGACAGGTTACTTCAGCTCGCCAGCGGGCTGGCCCGAAAACAGCCCAATCTTAAAAAGCTCGCTCAATAGCTACCGTGCACTTTGGCGCTGTCACAAACTTTTGACTCCCCGGTATCGAGAGTATGTTGAGCAGGCTCAAGGGACTAAACGGGTTTATCATCTCCGCTCGACCGAGCAGATAACCCAATTTCTAGACTCGATGGCAGCCGGGCTCAGGGATGAGAGCGCCTCTGAGCCCTGATGGTGACGGCTAGAAAATCATAGGCTGTTTAGAGAGGGCTGACTGAGTCTCTGGCTCAATTAGGGCCTGCCCCCTCAGGCCATCGGCCGATCTCGCTGGCGTAGATGCCCTATGATCCGACTAATTCACTCCTTTTTAACCCTTGCCATGGCTGACTCCCCATCCCACTTTACCCCTGAGGAACTGGAGCGCTGGCGGTTTGGCCTGGCTCAGGCTAATTTGAACAACATTCTCTGCCACTGCCGCCGCTGCGATGTGACCTGGATGGCTTCATCCGAGGTGCCCTGTACCTGTGGCAGCACCAGCGTCGAGTATATTGCCTGCTGGCAATTTCCGGATGACTAGGCCGATGGCCTAGTCAATTTTGGTCAGCTCCACCTTGCCAATCATCAAAGCCTGACCGAGGGCACCGTAATATACTAGAAGCCTAACACTGCGCTCAGTTCTGCCCCATCGCCGACCAAACCCTTCAGCTTACCGTGGCCACGGCCAGCCCTGAGCGGCTTGACCGCTGGCTGACCGCTAACCTCAAAGACCTCTCCCGCAACCGCATTCAAAAGCTCATTGACTGGGAATACGTCACCCTCAACGGGCGGCTTTGCACTGATAAAAAAGCCACCGTGCAGGGGGGCGATCTCATTCACCTCACCATCCCCGAGCCCCGCCCCCTAGCGCTGATCCCCGAGGCCATCCCCCTCGATATTCTCTACGAAGACGAGCATCTAGTTATTATCAACAAGCCCGCTGGGTTGGTGGTACACCCCGCCCCCGGTAACATGAGCGGCACCCTGGTGAATGCGGTGCTGGCCCACTGTGGCGACCAGCTTTTAGGCATCGGCGGCGTGCAGCGACCTGGGATTGTTCACCGGCTGGATAAAGACACCACCGGAGCGATTGTGGTGGCTAAAACCGACCTGGCCCACAGCGATCTCCAGGCCCAGATGAAGGCCAAAACCGCTCGCCGCGAATACCTGGGAGTGATCTACGGTGCCCCCAAGGCTGAATTTGGCACCATCGAGGCCCCCCTCGGTCGGCACCCGGTGGATCGGAAGAAAAACGCCGTGGTCTCCGCCGAAAAGGGCCGCCATGCCGTCACCCACTGGCAGATAGAAGAGCGCCTGGGCAACTTTTCGCTGCTGCGCTTTCGATTAGAAACGGGACGCACCCACCAAATTCGCGTCCACAGCGCCTACGTGGGCCACCCCATCGTGGGCGACCCGACCTACGGGTCGGGCCGCGACGTGGGGGTGAATTTACCGGGGCAGGCGCTCCACGCCGAACGGCTGGAGCTGGTTCATCCCGCCAGCGGCGAGCCGGTAGTGGCGATTGCCCCCTGGCCCTTACAGTTAACTAAGCTGGTGGCGGTGCTGCGGCAGCGGGCGGCTCAGACTTAGGGGGTTTAATGACATCGCGATTTACACCCATGGGCACCCCTTTCAAACACCCCCTAACCCTGGCCCTCGCCATGCTGCTGGGGGCATTGGGGGGTTGGCTCCCGGCTAGCTCGGCCCAGGCCCGGCTTTGCCCGGCCCAGCTCACCCCCCGGCTGGAGGCGCTGCTCAGCCAGGCTCCTTTAGATACGGCCTATACGGGGATGCTGCTGCAAACCCAGGGGGCGACCGCCGCCCGGCACACTCTCTACGCCCGCAACGCCGACCGGCTGTTTACCCCCGCCTCGAATGCCAAGCTGCTTACCACCGCCGCCGCCCTTCAGTTTTTGGGGGGCAGCTACCGCATGCGCACCTCGGTCTATGGCACCCCCGGCCCTGGGGGGCTGACCGCCCTACGCGTGGTGGGGCGCGGCGACCCTTCCCTTACCGAGGTTCAGCTCCAGGCGCTGGCCCAACAGCTCGCCCAGGCCGGCGTAACCCAGGTGAGTACGCTAACGGTGGATGATTCGTACTTCCCAGGGTTTGCCACCAACCCCACCTGGGAATGGGAGGACGCCCAGGCCGACTACGGCGCCCCGGTCAACAGCCTGATTTTGAACCAAAACGCAGTGGCGGTGCAGGTTTCCCCCACCCAGGTGGGGCAGCCCCTGGCGCTTCGGTGGCCCCCCGCTTTTTTAGCCACCCCTTGGCCGGTGCTGAATCAAACCGTCACCGTGGCCACCGCCGCCGAGGCGATGCCGGTTTCCCTTTGGCGGCCGGGGGCCACCGCTACCCTAGAAGCCACGGGGCGGTTAGGCGTAGACGCCGAGTCCATTACCCTGGGGCTGGCCGTGCTGGATCCGGCCCAGCGGTTTGCCGATGGCCTGAGGCTGGCGCTGGCGGATCAGTCCATTCCGGTGGCCCAAGTTGCGATCTCCCCCCCCCCTGGCTCTCTGTTAGGGATGGCTCCAGCCGCCCTCCCAGAGCTGGCAGCGGTGGAATCTCCCCCCCTGGCTGAGCTGCTGGTGCCGACCAACCGCGATAGCAACAACCTCTATGCCGAGGCGTTGCTCAAAACCCTGGGAGTAACCTACGTTGAGCCGCCCCAGACCGATGCCAGCCAGGCTGGAACCGCCGCCGTTCTGGCCGTCCTTGCTGATCTAGGGGTCGCCACGGGCTCCCTACGTTTGGCCGATGGTTCTGGCCTATCGCGCCATAACCTGGTTACCCCCCAAGCTCTGGTGGAGACGTTACAGGTGATGGCCGAACAGCCCGAGGCCGAGGTTTTCCAAAATTCCCTGGCGGTGGCTGGCACCAGCGGCACCCTGCGAAACCGGCTACGCGACACTCCCCTGGCGGGCCGGTTACAGGGTAAATCTGGGGCGATTACCGGTAATGTCTCGCTGTCGGGCTATGTGCAACCGCCGGATTATCCACCGTTGGTGGTTAGTATCATCATCAACCATGCCGACCATCCCGCCAGCCTGCTGCGTGAAACGATTGACGCCATGCTGGGGCTAGTGGGGCAGCTGTCGGCGGATTGCAGTGCCTAGGAATGCGGCGGATCGAGCGGACTGAGCTTTTGCACAATCAACTCATTCCCTTCGCGCCCCAGCACCGCGACCTGTTCCCCCAGTCGCAGGAAATCTCCTGGGGGTGGGCAGGTGGCGGTCCAGTAGGTGCCCTCAAACTTGACCTGATATTTGTTGCGTTCTGTAATAAAGCCTTCTACGGTGGCGATGCTGCCAGACCAGGCTCCCTCAGGAAAGGTAAGCTCTTCACTGGCTCCAGCCTTCCAGTGGATGCCGGTATGGGGGGCGGGTTGCGGATCGGGCAGTCTAGCCATAGGTAGAATTCTCAGGACGATGTTCTACCATTATCTATCGTGTTATGGAATATTGACCGGGAAGGAACCGGAGAATGGGGCCACCCGCTCAAGCCCACTCGCTCCTTTGGGCTTTCGTCTGTCACCATTTGCGCCTAACCTCTATTATTAATCCATCGGCAGCGGCTTTAGTCGCTATGCTGCAGTAGCGCGTTAGGACGGAATACAGCTATGGCAGGTTCTCAGCTAGAACAGCGGCAGGCATCGGAACCGCCGGATAATCAACCTCAGCAAAGTCCGGCAACGGCGGCGGCCATTACCCTGGCCCCCAGGCCGCCTATGGTGCCCCCACCCCGCCCTCGCTGGCAGCGGCGGCTGGCCATCATCGCTGGAGTTAGTGCCCTGGGCGGCCTAGGCGGCCTGCTGTGGTGGTTCGTTGGCCGTACTCCGGCCCATCCCTACGTGCTCGATTTTTCCCCAGCGGCGAGCGAGTATGCTGCCAACGACCCTAGTTCCCCCGCATTGAACTGGGAAATTAGCCACCCCAACCAGGTAGAGACCCTGACTATTCGCGCCTATACCGCCGATGGTACCCTGGTTAGCGGGCCAGATCAGTACGACCTCACGGGGTCTTTACCGGTGGAGCTGCTGCCCCACTGTGAAGAAACCAAGCAGCGCCTCACCTGCCAGGATGTGCCCACCGAGCTGCGTCAGCCGGGTCAGTACGTGTTCAAGATGACCCTGCTGCCCCGAACTGCTCTCAACCTGGCCCCCATTGAAGCGACCACCAGCCTGGTCACCATTGCCGATATTCCCCAGCCTGCCGTGATCGAGCTGGCCCCCCAGCAGGTGATTTATTCGGAAGCGGGCACCGAGGTCTCGGCTAATACCCCCAACCTTGCCCCACCCGTGACCGATGCGGGTATTTTGGTGAGTTGGGTTGTCAACCATCCTGAAACCCTCCAGGATCTGCTGCTGGTGGTTAAACAGCCGGAGGGCGGTACCCTGGGGGGGCGACGGTTTAACCTGCGGGATGCCAAGGATCCCACCAAGCTTACTCTTCCCGAAGAGCTGAAGCCCTTTTGCCAACTGGGCAATACTCTGGTGTGTCGGGGGGTGCCCACGGGGATGACCCAGGTGGGTAAGTACCAGTTTGAGCTGACCCCCGTGCCGGTGGGGATTGGGGAAGGCCGTTTTCCTGAAGCCAGGCTGAGTGAAGCGGTGGAAATTCAGCCCCGTCCGGTGCAGATTGCATCGTTTACCGTAAATGGCCGCAACGCCGAGCCCAAGTACGTAATTCCGGTGGAGCCGGGGCAGCCGATACCGGGGTTTCGCATTGGCTGGCGGGTGGAGGGGGGCTCGACGACCAAGGTTGAGCTGCTGCCCTCCCCCGGTAGTGTGGGGCTAGAGGGGGTGCTGCCCCTGCCCCTCAACCCGTCGGGTACCACCACGGTGACCCTGCGGGTCTCCGATGGTCAAGGTCAAGAGCTGATTCGCGCCGTTACCTTTGAAACCTTCGACCCGACCCCCGATGTGCCGGTGATCATCAACCAGGGGGGGCAGCCGGGGCCTAATGGGGCCTCCCCAGAGCCCAGCCCGACCCCCAGCGCTACACCCCAGCCCGACCCCCTGGGGGAAACCCTGCGCCAGTCGCAGTCGGCGGATGGCACGGGCGCCAATGCGCCCATGCCCATGCACAACCGCAAGCCAGAAGACCTGGATATGGGGTTTTAGTCCATCATCAGCGCCGCGATAGGCACGAGCACAGGGCTTTGCCCCTCCCCTACAGGGCTCAGCCCCTATGATTCGAGGGTGTCTAACCGGGATGTGGGATGAAACCCTAGGGGCTGACCCACAAAATGCGAGAATATATCCGCAGGCGTTCTCGGTGACGCCACCCCAAGACATCAATTTAGCCGATTCAAATGAATGCTATGACCCGAGGATTTCGACCCATGCTGAAGCGATTCGCTGCCCTATTGTGCATTGTGCTGGCCGCTACCCTACAGGGGTGTGTCGGCAGCGGTGGCGGCTTGCAGAGCTACGCTAACCCCTACTCGGGCTACGAATTTGCCTACCCCACCGGCTGGGTTGAGGTTCAGGTGCCGGGGGCGGCAGATGTGGTGTTCCACGACTTTATTCACGAAACCGAAAACGTCAGCGTGGTGATCAGCGACGTGCCCGAGGGCCAGCGGCTAGAGGATCTAGGCACCCCCACCGAGGTGGGCTACAAGCTCTCGAAAAGCTTTAACGCGATCGCGGGAGGCGAGAGCGAGGTCGAACTACTCAGCGCCCAGCGCATCGACACCGCCGATGATAAGACCTACTACATTCTTGAATACGTAGCCGACCTGCCCTCGGGCATGCGCCACAACTTTGCCAGCGCCATCGTCCGCCGGGGCAAGCTCTACACCTACAATGCCTCGACCCCCGAAGACCGTTGGCAACGGGTCAAAGACCTGATGAAGCAGTCGGTGGCCTCGTTCAAGGTTTCCTAGGGAACGCGCCATGACCTCACCCCCCCGGCCCCAGTTCGTTTTGGCGTCGGCCTCTAAGGGCCGTCGTCTGCTGCTGGTGGGGGCGGGCATTCATCCCTTCGTGTGCCCCAGTAATTTTGATGAGTCCCAGGTGGTGGTAACGACCCCAGCTGAGTATGTCACCACCCTGGCCCGCCGCAAGGCCGAGACCGTTGCGCCCCAGTTTGCCCATGCTCTGGTGCTGGGGTGTGATTCGGTGCTGGCCTTTGGAGGCCAAGTCTACGGCAAACCGGAGGATCAGGCGGAGGCGATTGCCCGCCTTCAGGCCATGCGTGGCCAGATCGGGGAACTCTACACCGGCCATGTGCTGATTGCCCCGTGGGGGCAATCCCTGGCCCGCTGTGCCATCACCCGCGTCTACTTTGCCGACAGCGACGATGCTACAATTGCCGCCTACGTCGCCACCGGGGAGCCCATGGGCTGTGCCGGAGCCTTTGCCATCGACGGTAAGGGGGGCCTATTTATTGAGAAGATTGAGGGCTGCTACAGCAACGTGGTCGGCCTCAGCCTGCCGCTGCTGCGGGCGATGATGACCGAACTGGGCTACCGAGTGACAGATTTTTGGTAGGGGTAGCCCCGTCTAGGCGACGGAGCCGCCGAGGGGCTACCCCAGGCAGAGCCTGGGAACAAGATGGGAATGTTCCTACAATCTGTGCCGCTGCCCGAGGCAGCTTATACCAAATCCGAGTCGTATAGCCCCGATTCCTAACCGGCCAACCCGTAGGGGCAAATAGCATTTGCCCAATTGAATCGGGGGTAACCAAGCAGGATTTGGTGTTGGACCTCGCCAACAATCCAGATTTTGCCACGACATCACAGGAGTTTCAGGACATTTCTGGAGATGTCTATTGGCCCTCGCAGCGCGAATTCTCACAGTAGGGATAGGCCGAATCGTAGCGCGACCGCCGCTGACCAAAAATGGCGTAGCGGTGGTCGCGCACAAAGGCGTATACCTGATCGGCAGACGGCTTCACCCAGGGCAATGCCCGATAGGCCTGAACAAAGGGCTCTCCCCAGGGTAGGCGGCGACCAATTTCTTCGGCGGCGTCGCTGCCCTGCCAGCGTCGTGTGGGGGCCTCCATATCCAGCAAAATCATGCCCGCCTCACAGGTTTCTGGAGTAATGGCGTAGGCGGCTAGGGTGTCGCGATCCTGCATGGGCACGTACTGAAACTGGCGACCCTGGTCTAAGGATTCCAGCAGTCGTACTAGATTGACACAAAGATTACAGTGGCCGTCGTACACTACGCAGTACATAGGAAAGTTCAAGGCTAAGAGACTATACTCGTAGATTAGCGCGTGCTGACCTGAAAAGTCGGCTGCCATAAATTCTGGGGCCTAGCCCCCCTTATGGGTTTTGCCCCTTGCCGGTATGATAGTGCCATGTTCAATGGTGCGCTCCAAACCTAGGACAGCACAGTGGACAGGGCTAGTGGGGGAACAGCGCTAAGATTTTGGCTTTTTAGCTACATTTTTTATACCTAGCCAAGGGCGGCCTCTGTAGTGTCTCCGCCGACCAGATTGTCTCCGCCGACTAGACTGTCTCCGCTGGCTGGGCTGTCTTCACAGACCGAACCTTCATCCAGGTATGGTCGCCGTTCCTTATACCTTGTCAGTGCGTCTACCCCCCCCAAACCAATGGTTGTAAAGCGGCTGCTTGATGGACGATTTCAGTTCATCCGAGTTGTAAGTACCAAAAGCTATAGCAAGACCTACTTAATGACGGATCAAAACGATCCTGAGCAATCTAAATGCATTGTTAAACACTTGCGCCTACCCACCAGCAACCCGGTTACCCTGAAGTTCTTAACCGACTTGCTGGGCAAGCGAGTCCAGCTTTTACACCGCCTTGGCCCCCACGATTCTTTAGCCAAAAACTTAGCCAACATCTATGATGGGCAAGATTTTTACTGGGTACGAGAATACGTTTCTGGACAACCGCTAGCACTAGAATTAGCCGATCAAAAGCCCAGTCCAGAGGAAGCGGTGCGACGGTTTTTAGGTGAGACCCTGCATATCCTCGATAACATCCAGACCAGAGGAGTAGTGCATCAAAACCTGCACCCCAATAATCTCATTCGCCATCGGTCAGACGGGCGGCTGGTGCTAGTAGACTTTGGCCTGGCCCAGGAAACCGGAACGACGCATCCCGCAGCGGATGCCAATAACTTAAGCCTTGAGGCCAACGGCAGCTCGGCCTATTTACCTCAGATGCAGTCGCGCCAGTATCCCCGCTTTAATGCCGATCACTTTGCCCTGGGCATGATTGCCCTGCAAATGGCCACGGGGTTATCGACCGAGGCGCTGCCCCAGCTGCAGCAGGCCAATTTTTTAGCCCAGGTTAAGCTTCAACTCGACGAGTGTTCTACCCTGGGCGAACCGCTCAAGCAAGTTTTGCTGCGGATGATTTCTCCCCAGGCCCAGACGCAGTTTCACCGGGCCAAGGATATTTTAGCGCTATTAGAGTCGTCCAGTGAAAATCCCACTGCTCCTCAGTCTGCCACCCCCGCTGATGCCACTCTAGCCGGGGTGACCCCGCCCCCGCCCGCCCCATCCATGGCCGCCCTGGCCTGGGGCGATATCCAACGACCGGGGGTGTGGCTGGGGCTGGGGGCAGTGTCGCTACTACTGCTGGGGGGCCTGCTTTGGCTGCGTACTCCCTCTGGCCCAGGCGCTAATCGCCTCCTCGCCCAGGCCCAGGAAGCCAGCCAGGCCGGTCGCTCCGCCGAGGCCCTGGGCTACATTGACCAGGCGATTCAGCTCAGCCCTAAAAATGGGGAAGCCCTGGCTCTGCGCGCTAATTGGCTGGCCCAAAATGGCCAGATTGACCGTGCCCTACAGGATCTCACCGACGCGCTTCAAACTAAGCCTGTCCAGGCGACCTGGTACTTTCAGCGGGGCAACCTGCGCTTTCAGGTGGGCGATTTGCAGGGGGCCATTGCCGACTACACCAGCGCCCTAGAGCAGGATGACACCTACAGCGATGCCTACATCAACCGGGGCAATGCCAGGGCCGAACTGGGAGACGAAGCCGGTGCCGTAGAGGACTATGGAACCGCCCTGAACCTAGCCACCGATGCGGAGGCCAAGGCCGATGCTTACTTAAACCGCTGCCTATCCCTATCGAATTTAGGAGACCAGGCCGCCGCCCTAGCCGACTGCACCGAGGCGGTAAACTTGCGGCCCAACAACAGCCTGGCCTACGAAAACCGCGGCCTGGTCAAGCGCCGCCTGAAGGACTATCAGGGGGCGATTCAAGACTTCACTATTGCCATCCAAATCGATCCCAGTAGCCCCGAGGCCTACTACAACCGTGGCCTCACCCGCCAGGATCTAGACGACCTGTCTGGGGCGATGGGAGATTTTAATCAGACCATTAACTTAAACGAAAATCATCCCTTTGCTTACTACGATCGCGGCCTGCTCCACGCTGAACTGGGAGAACGGGAGCTAGCCATAGCCGATCTCGAAGTTGTGGCCAGTGCCTGCTTAGACGTAGGCCGCAAAGGCTGTTTCGATGATGCCCAGTACCAACTCAACAAACTTCGAGATCCGGCGTTAAACTAGCCCTAAGCCCGCATACCGCGCCGCCCGCTGCCCCGCCGGTTATCTTTTTGAATGAACCCCTGGGCCTGGTCGTCAGCCCTGAATTCACCGGATTCAAGCTTGGGCAAGGCCAGATCCCAAAACGCTGGCCCCTGGGCTGACATGAGGGATGCCCCAACTAATCCGCTAACCGTTACTATCGTCAACACTACAGAGAAACACTGTGACATGAGGGTAGTCCAAATACAGTCCCTCCTCTCTTCCTGAATCCCCCTAAAAATCCAGCTCTTTCTAGTCCCTGAGGCCTAAGGACTTAGTAAATAAAGCGGCCCAATTCTAAAGATTAGGTGTGGCTTTTTACACATGGCCTGCACGGGTTGACGTGGGTATAGCCACAGGTTACTAGCAGACATCCGCAAAACTCCCGAGGCTTTATCTTTAAACTGGGTAAGCATCTGGGGTTTGAGGCCACGACCCCAGATGCTTACCCCCGGAATTATCCCCCCGCGCAGTCATTCATTGCAGCAACTAGGAGAGACCCATGTATAACCTGAAGGTGGCCATCATTGGGGCCGGTATCGGCGGGCTGACCACCGGCATCGCCATGACCCAGGCGGGCTATGAGATAGAAATTTATGACCGGGTAGACGAACTGCGCCCCGCCGGGGCCGGTATTTCCCTCTGGTCTAACGGCGTTAAGGTGCTCAACCGCCTGGGGCTGGGCGAAAAGCTGGCGGCCATCGGCGGCGAAATGAACGCCATGGAGTACCGCAGCCACACCGACGAACCCCTCAGCTACATCGATCTGCGTCCCCTGTTCGAGCGGGTGGGGCAGCGGCCCTACCCCGTGGCCCGCACCGATTTGCAGGCCATGCTACTCGAGGCGGTGGGGCCAGAACGGGTGCAGTTGGGCAGTGCCTGCGTGGCTGTCGAGCAGGATGACACCTCCGCCACCGCCATTTTTGAGGACGGTCAGCGGGTGACGGCGGACTTGGTCATCGGGGCCGACGGGGTGCGCTCCCAGGTGCGCTCCCACGTGCTAGGTCGCCCGGTGGCCCGTCGCTATGCCCAATACGTCAACTGGAACGGTCTCGTGGCGGCCAGCCCCGACCTTTGCCCGTTGGATCGGTGGATTCTCTACGTGGGCGACAGCAAACGCGCCTCCATGATGCCCGTGGGGGATAACCGCTTCTACTATTTCTTTGGGGCCCCCATGCCCGAGGGTACCCAGGTGGAACCCGCCTACCGGGGAGACGAGCTGGCCAAGCTGTTTCAGGGCTGGCCGTCGCCGGTGCAAAATCTCATTCAAACCCTCGATCCCCAGGCCACCAATCGGCTTGAAATTGGCGACTTTGACCCCCTGGAGGCGATTGTGCGGGGACGAGTGGCGCTGGTGGGCGACTCAGCCCACGCCACCACCCCTACCCTGGGCCAGGGGGGCTGCCAGGCCATCGAAGATGCGGAGGTGTTAACCCGCTACCTAGTCACCACTAATATTGGCATTGCCGATGCCCTGAAGCGCTACGAGGCCGCCCGCAAGGCCCGCACCGCCAACCTGGTGATGAAGGCCCGCAAGCGCACCGCCACGATCTACGGGTACGATCCCGAAGTGACCCAGCAGTGGTACGCCGACCTCAAGCAAGAGCCCCCAGAAACGGTGTTAAACGCTCTGGCCACGGTGATTTTGGCCGGGCCCATGGGGTAAACCTAGGGCTGGAGCGACGGTGTTGCCTGAATGGCGCTGGCCCCATCCCCCGTTCACCGTAGCTTACTCACCCAGCAAACCCACCGCCCGGCTGACAAAGTTAGCCGCCGTCAACCCGTTAAAGGCCATTACCTGGGCGGCGCTGGCGGTGGTTTCTCCCCGCTTCCAGGCAAAGGTGTCGCGGGGCAGGCGGCTGCGCAGCATGACCGGCTCCAGCATGGCGCTAGAGCCGCCGGTAATGCCTAGCAGGGCGTCGCCGCCAAAGAGTTGCTCAAATTCGGCGTTATCCAAAAAAGCGCCGTCGGCTTCGGAGCAGGCATCCCAGGCCACGTCGGTGGGGCGGTAGAGGCGGCGGGGGTTAACCACCGACAGAATGCGGCTGCCAATGCCCTGGGCCGCCAGCACCTCAGCCGCCTCGAAAACCGGCATCAGGGTCATGTCGCCGATCACGGCAAAGACCACGGTTTTGTCGCCAGGGGTGGCGGCCAGTTCCACCGCGCCCTGGGCTAGCGCCTGGCGGGTTTGCTCAAAGGTGGTGCGAATCGGCAGGGGCGACTTGCTGGCGGTGATGGTAATGCCCTTGTTGCGGGTGCCCAAGGCCCACTCGTAGCAGATCTGAATGCCGTTGGCGTCGGTGGGAAAGAGGGGAAACACGTTGCCGTTGCGCATCATGCCTGCGAAGTAGTTTTCGACTTCAGGGCGCTGGTGGGTCCAGCCGTTGCGGCCCTGTTCCAGCGCCCCGGCGGTAAACAGGGCAATGGTGGAGGGGGTGGGGCGACGTAGTTCGGCCATGGCCTGGGTAACCGTCTGCCAGATCGGCAGGCCATTGATGGCAAAAGACTCGTAGGAGCACCACAGGGTGCGGGCGCCAAACAGCGCCTGGGCCGCCGCCAGCCCGGCACAGGCGTCTTCGCTGAGGGGTTCGTAGACCTGGCCCTCGGGCTGCTGAAAATAGGTGGGGTCGGCGGTGGGGTGAATAATTTTCAGCGCCTGGTTGATGTTGTTGATGCCGGAGGCGGCGTTGCCGTCGGCGTTGGTCACCAGAAAACGCTCATCCTGGTGGCCCACGTGGCCCACCAGCACCCCCATGGCGGTGGTGGCAACCTGCTTATCGCCGCCGCCAGAAAATTCGTTCAGGGGCAAATCGCCTAAATCCGCCAGGGGCAGCACCGACTCGGTTACCGCCGTTTGCGCCCCTGGGCCACCCATGGCCCGCTCATAGTTGGTGCGCACCAGCGCCCAGGCTGCTGGGGAGAGCGCCCGGCTGGTGAGGGCGCTGACAATGTAGTCTTTACTGAGGGAATCGCCTGGATAGAGGTTGTGGGACTGTGCCCCCCGCTTATGCACCCCTGCCCCCTTTAGCTGCTTCACAATCAGCACGGTGAAGGTGCCACCCAGGGCTAGCTTGGCGGCTTTATCCGTGGCTTCGAGCACCGCCTGGGTAAAGGCAAACCGCTGGGGAAAGGAGAAGGCGGTGCTGTCTACATAGGGGCCGGGCTGGTCGGCATCGTCAAAATCTTTGGCATCAACCAGCACCACTTCCTGAAAACCGTTCCCCCGCCAGTAGTCCACCATGGCCGGGTTCGACTGGGTAGAAACCATGCTGTGGTGCTCCTGGGAGTAACCGTTCCACACCAAAATGGGCAGTACGTTAGTAACGGTGGGAAAGGCCGTGTGGAAATGGCCAAAGCTGCTCATGATGTAGGGTTCCCCCAGGCCGCCGTCGCCAATGGTGACGGGAAACAGCACGCCGGGATGCAGCCGGGCCCCGGCCATGGCAAAGTGCTGCCCCTGCCCCAGTGGCCCCGCCGGGTTCAACAGCCCCGGGATTTGCCCGGAGAGGTGACCCAGCAAACCGTGGGTTTCGCGGAAGCGATCGCACAACTGCTGCACTGTCTCGATACCCATGGCCTCCAGCGAGCGATCGAGAAACACGTTGCTGTAGAACCCCGGGGCGTGGTGCCCCACCTCGGTGATGATGTTTTTGTGCCCCAGCATTACCAGCGACGCAATTACCTCAACAATGCTGGCAAACCCGCCGGGGTGGCCCGACTCTTTGCTAGCGGTCACTTGCAGGGTGAGATAGCGCAGGGCATCCGCCGCCAGCAGGGTCTGGTAAACCGCCGTCGGGTCGCTGGGGGAGCTAATCGTCCGCTGCCCTTGGCCAATGGCGGGTGCCTGGCCGTAGGTGTCAAACTCCGGCAGCGGCCCCCCAAAGTGCTGGATGCCCTCACAAAAGGCCGGAATCGATTGCGTGCCTACAGCCGTCATGGTTGAACCCCTTAAATTAGCGCCAAAGTTACCTAGCCGTTACCGGGCCTGGTTTAAGCCTAGAAGCGCTTTCCAGTGAAAGTTCTGTAGTCTGAATCCCGCCCGGGATGATTACCATCCTACACAGGGACGGTGCGTCAGGAAGGTTGTGGTTAAAAATGTTGGGTCGTTATACCAGGCCGCCCGTTTAGATATAGATATAACGCTATGGGTGCAACCCTAAAGCCCCCCTCGGTCGCTAAGGCTCCGACAAGATGGCCAGGCATGCCGGGGGATTTTTTGGGTAGAAATCACCTAAGCCCTCAGCGCCTGTCGCATGCGGCTACTGACCAGGTCGATCCCCAGGGTAAGCCCCACAAATACCCCCAGGGTAATCACTACGCCGCCGTAGTCAAAGCTGCTCACCTGCTCTGTCAGCAGGCGGCCCAGCCCCCCGGCCCCCACCAGCCCGACAATCACCGTTTCCCGCAGGCACACTTCCCAGCGGTAGAGGCCGTAGGCCAAAAACCGGGCTAGATTTTGGGGCAAAATGCCGTAAAGCACCAGCTGGGCCGGGGGCGAGCCGAGGGAACGCAGCGCTCGCACCGGGCGGTCATCCAGGTTTTCGTTGACCTCGGCCATCAGCCGCCCCAAAATGCCAAAGTTGTGCAGACCCAGGGCCAGCGCCCCCGGCAGCACGCCCGGAAACAGCACAAATAAGAGCACCAGCGCCCAAATTGGGGCCGGAATGGCGCGACTTACCAGCAGCACCAGGCGGCTACCGCCCAATAGGGCGTAGCCCACCCAGGGAAGTCTGTTTGAGCGCTCACCCAGCGGGCGCAGCAGCCCCGCTGGCAGCACCAGGGTTTGGGCCGCTGGCAAGGAGACGAGAATGCCGCCGCTAGCCGCGATCGCAATGGCCAATACCGACATGGTCAACGTCAGGTAAGCCAGGTGGAGGAGAATGCCTAGTTCCTCTATAGACGGCACTTGGGGCCGAGCGGTGACCATCAGCGCGTGAAACAGCTGCCGGGTGCGGGGAGCCCAGAGAATGCGGCCATTGAGCTGTAGAAACCCCGCCGCCACTGGTAGCGCCGCCACGGCCCCCAGCCACGACAACCGCAGGAAC
The DNA here is from genome assembly GCA_036848635.1 of Nodosilinea sp. CTOTU7336. Lineage (GTDB taxonomy): Bacteria > Cyanobacteriota > Cyanobacteriia > Phormidesmidales > Phormidesmidaceae > Nodosilinea. The sequence goes on along the minus strand of DAIUJR010000013.1, from coordinate 55,253 downwards.
CAGGATGGGCTGGGGGGGCGGGCGGGCGAGGGGGCCACAGCCGGGGTCTCCGGGCCGGGCATGGTTGGCTTCAGGTTCAAGTCTAGCCGACTGGTAAAGCCCATCCGCCGCCGCACCAGGGCACTCCAGGCATCTACCACCCCGTTTAGCAGCACCAGGGCATAAAACCCCGTCCACAGTTGGTCGTAGCGGAGCGATTGCAGACTCAGAAAAATCTCGTAGCCCAGGCCCCCGGCTCCAATAATGCCCAGCACCGCCGCCGACCGCAGGGAACACTCAAACCGATAAAACGTGTAGGACAGCAGGTTGGGCAATGCCAGGGGCAGCAGCCCGTACAGCAACGCCGTCAGCGGCGGGGTGCCCGCCGTGAGCAACGCCTGAAGGGGCTCGTGGGACGTTTCATCCAAAATTTCTGAAAATACCTTGGCCACGATCGCCCCAAAGGGGATAGCAATGGCCAAAACAGCTACCAGTGGGTCGAGTCCGAGAATTTGCAGCAGCACCAGCCCCCAAATGAGCTCGTGGATAGCCCGGGGAACTGCCAGCAGGCTACGGCAGCCCAGCCACAGGCCAGTCCCCACCCAGCTCCACCGGTGCCGAAGCGGACACAGGGTTTGCCACCAAATTTCCGCCGAGAGAATGCCCCCGATTAGCCCCAGGGCGATGCTTAAGCCGGTGCCCACCACGGCATAGGCCAGGGTAACCAGAGTGGCCCGGCCAATAATCGCTAAAAAATCAGGGCTGAGGTCGGGGCTGAGACTGGCCCCCATAAACTCCTTGAGCTGGGGCCAGCCGCCCCAGTTAATGACCTCCCCTGTCCCCTGACCGAGCCCGGCCTGGTAGGCCGATAGGGCGATCACAGCGACTGCGATCAGCGTCCAGATAGTTTTCGCCGTCCAAAACGGGGGGCGGGGCAGCAGGGTTGTGGATGACACCATTTGACATTGGGCGGGGGGATAAAAAACTAGCTTTTAGGCCAGCAAAACAACCGCTCTTGGGGTAGTTGCTGAGTAGATTAAAGGGCTTTCACGGCTGTTTTCTAAAAACCTCATAGAGTGTTTAGACCATTCTCATCAATTCTTAAGGGCTGATTGTTTTACTCAATACATGGCCATTTCCAAAGCTACTCTTCAGCGACAAAAAAGCCACCTGATTACGTCAATCTATTTGCGTAATCAGAAGCCCTAACTTGGCCTAGAGTCCACCCTCCCCCTTTCGCCCTCCACCCTCCACCCTCCCTCTTCTGCCTTTCCCCACTAGCCTTTGTTAGTGTGGCCTTCGCCACCGTTGGGCCACCGCCATTATTCTATTGAACCGTAAGGATTAAACCATGAAAAGCACCCTGCAAACTTTGAAAATAACGACGTTCACGCTGGGCCTGTTAAGCTCCCTAGCGACGCTGCCTGGTCATGCCGCCCAGTTTAGTGATGGTCGAGTTTTGTTTGACCGCCCTCCTACCCTAATAGAAGTAACGACATTCGATCAAACTCCGGCGGTGAGCGGGCGCTATCACTTTGTCATTGAAGTACCCGCCAATGCTGGGGAACCGCTAGCATCTCTAGTCATCACTCCCCGTGATTTGGCTAAGCGGGTTTCTTTTAACGTAGAGGCCAGTACGGCTCACCTGGGGATGGCTTACGGTAATGGCCCAGCCGTTGCCCTGGCTAGCTCCACCAATACTGAGGCCGAATCCAATCAGGTTCGAGTCGTTTTTGCCGAGCCCATTCAACCCGGCGAAACGGTGACCTTAATTCTTAAAACTGTGCGTAACCCCAGTGCCGGGGTCTATCTGTTTGGGGTCACGGGCTACCCGACCGGCGACAGTGGCGTGGGGCAGTTTTTAGGCTACGGACGGGTGCACATCTATGACTCTACGAACTAAGGCGATATTCTTTTGTGGCCCCTAAAGTCTGCCCAAAAATCCCCGTTGACTGTGGGATGTTGGTAAGCTGAAGTCTTTCCTCATGAATTGCAGAACTGGTGGCAAGGTATGGATAACAAATTAATGCTAATGATTCCGGGCCCCACCCCCGTGCCGGAACAGGTGCTGCTGGCGATGGCCAAGCACCCCATGGGGCACCGCAACGGTGAGTTTAGCGCCCTGATGGCGGAAATTACCGAAAACCTCAAGTGGCTGCACCAAACCCAAAACGACGTGCTGGTGCTGGCCTCTAGCGGCACCGGGGCAATGGAGGCTGGCATCATCAACTTCCTCAGTGCGGGAGATCGGGTGCTGGTGGGCAACAACGGCAAGTTTGGCGAACGCTGGGGTGAACTGGCCCGCGCCTATGGCCTAGGAACACAGGAAATTACCGCCGAGTGGGGCAAGCCGCTCAACCCGGATGATTTTAAAGCCGCCCTGGAGGCCGACACCGCCAAACAGATCAAGGCCGTGATCATTACCCACAGCGAAACCTCTACCGGGGTGCTGAATGACCTGGAAGCCATCAATACCCACGTTAAGGCCCATGGCGAAGCGCTGATTATTGTGGATGCGGTGACCAGCTTAGGGGCCTGCAACGTGCCGGTCGATGCCTGGGGGCTAGACGTGGTGGGTTCGGGTTCCCAAAAGGGCTATATGATGCCCCCTGGGCTGGCCTTTGTCAGCGTTAGCGCTAGGGCGTGGCAGGCTTACGAAACCGCTACTCTGCCCAAGTTTTATCTAGATCTAGGGCCATACCGCAAGGGCGCCGCCAAAAATACCACGCCGTTTACGCCGCCGGTTAATCTCTTTTTTGCCCTCCAGACCGCCCTGCAAATGATGCAAAAAGAGGGATTAGAAGCCATTTTTGCCCGCCACGACCGCCAGCGCCGGGCTACCCGCGCGGCCATGCAAGCCCTCAACCTACCGCTGTTTGGGGCCGACGACTGCGCTAGCCCGGCGATTACCGCTGTCCTGCCCCAGCAGGTAGATGCAGAGCAAATTCGCTCGACTATGAAAAAGCAGTTTGATATCGCTCTGGCGGGGGGGCAAGATCATCTCAAGGGTCAAATCTTCCGCATTGGGCACCTGGGCTTTGTGGCCGATCGCGACATTCTGACCGCCGTAGCGGCGCTAGAGGCGACCCTGGGCCATCTAGGCTATGGCCAATACACCCCAGGGGCCGGGGTAGGGGCCGCGAGTCGGGTTTTGATGGGTTAAGAGCCAGCTTCAAGGGAGGAGCGCGCGGGCGCCAGACGCCAGAGGTCAAAAAAGCGGGTCGATTTCCGCTCCTCTCACTTTCCATCTAAACCCTGTAATCAGCTATTGCCATGGCCTCCTACCGGCTTGAAACCCTGGCCACCGATCAAAACTTTGACGAAACGGCTTACCTATTAGCCAACCCCGATGTGGCCCAGGCGGTTAAAACCGGGACGGTAAAATCAGGATTGAGTCATTTTCACGCCTTTGGTCGCCACGAAGCCAGAACCCTGCGGCTTTCGCTAGCGGCCCCGAAGCGGCAAAAGCTAGCCCGCATTAAGCCGCTGCTGCGTACCGATCTGCCCTGGGTCGAAACCCCTCGCTACTACGATTTTTTAAGCGCGGAACTGCGATCGCAGTTCAACATCATCGACACCGACGCCGTTAGCAGCAACGGCTATGATACCCATGCCCTGGAGCTAATTCAGCAGTATGCCCACGGCCTGGTGCTCGACTGCGGGGCCGGTAAGCGCCCCGTCTATTTCGATAACGTGATTAATTTTGAAATTGCCGACTACGACACCACCGACCTGCGCGGCGTCGGCGAGGTGCTGCCACTCATTGATAATGCCGTAGATGCGGTGATTTCCATTGCGGTGCTCGAGCACGTTAAAGATCCGTTTTTATGCGCCAAAGAAATCGTTCGGGTGCTTAAGCCGGGGGGGCGACTGATGTGCTGCGTCCCCTTTCTTCAGCCCCTGCACGGCTACCCTCACCACTACTACAACATGACCAGCCAGGGGCTAGAAAACCTGTTTAAGGATGACCTCAAGATTGAAACCGTCACCGTTTACGACAGCATTCTACCGATTTGGTCATTGACCTGGATCTTGCAAAGCTGGGCCAACGGCTTGGCCGGAAAAACCCGGCAAGACTTTCTGCAAATGCGCGTCGCCGATCTGATCGATAACCCCGCCCGTTACCTGGACCGGCCCTTTGTTAAAGACCTGTCTGCCGCCAAAAACCTGGAGCTAGCCAGCGCCACCGTGCTCTTTGCCCACAAACCCATGACCTCACCGTAGGGGCATGGCGGCCTAGACTAAATCCTGCTTGGCGGCCCCCGATTCAGCCGGGCGAATGCCATAAAGCCTCTGGCTAGGCTGCGCCAACGCCCCTACAAATTGGCCTTTTAGGAATCGGGCGGATGAGGCTCGGATTTGGTATTAGACCTTACTTCGCGAGAACCAGACTGCCTCCTTGGCCGCCATGCACCCGCTTATCCTTCTTTACCCGTCCAGAACCCCAGTTTTTTCCAAAAAATCGGGGTTCTAAATCCCCCTCCCCGCTAAACCCGTCGCTCCATTTCCCCGCGAATGGCCAGAATCGTCTCCTTTAAGCTTTCCTCAAACAGGTTATAAAACATTCCCTTAAATGGCCCCAGATCTGCCTCCGCCCGCACCTGCTGCGAGACCAGCAGCTGGGGTGTATCGCTTGGGTGGCGGGGAGACGCATCAATGCGCCAGTGCCCGTACATGTAGTCTAGATTTCCTTCCAGCATTCGAAAGCTGATCTGCTGCCGGTCGATCTCAAGGTTTTCGGTACGCACCCTCGACTCCATATGGGTCAGCAAAACCCGCCGCCGATCGAGCTGCTCGACAATGGTGCGATCGCCGTCTTTTTCTAGTACCCGGCTCTCGGCCATGGTGGGCACAAACCGATAAAAATTGCCGTAGTCGGTTAGCACCGCCCAGGCCGTTGCGGCATCGACGCTGGTCATCACCATGAGGCCATACTGGCCCTTGCCGCCCTTAACCAGCACTTTACGGCTGGTCAACGTAGCCCAGTCTGATTCAGTTAACTTAGCCAAATAGGCCTCGGCGGGCTGAATCTGGCGAGATAATAGCGACATAGTGCGAACGAACCCAAATCAGACTACTGTAACTTTAACGAAACTTGTTGGGCCTGCTGCACCGTCTTTGTCCTTAATTATCCCTATTAATTGATTCCCTGAGGTTCCATGGCTAATTTTGAATCGGTTTTGGCCGCCTACCAAACCCTGCTCAGCCAGGTGCAGAGCCTCATGCTCAGTACTATCAACGTCGATGGCTCTCCCCATGCCAGCTATGCCCCCTACGTGAAGGATGAGACCTATCAGCTCTACATCTTTACCAGCGGCCTGTCGGCCCACACCCAAAATCTCCTGAAGACCCGGCAGGCCAGCGTGTTACTGATTGCCGACGAAGGGCAAACCCAACAGGTCTTTGCCCGCCAGCGCATTACCTACGACTGCCAGGCAGAACGGCTAGAGCGCGATACCACCCGCTGGCAGCAAATCGCCGCCATCTTCGAACAACAGTTTGGGGAAATTATCGAGATGCTGCGGCAGCTAGAGGACTTTCAAATTTTTTGCCTCAGTCCCCATCGGGGTCGCTTTGTCATGGGGTTTGGGGCCGCCTACGAAATCGACCCAAAGAATTTAAACCAGCTCATACCCCAGGCTATTACCTCAGCTTGAGCGGGTTCCCTCCGTTCCAGGCGATTTGCCCCTGCCTCCCACCCCTCCTCATTTAGATGATCTGGAAGTTCTGGCCGCTTCACCATCCTCTGGCCAAAAGCAGTTCTCGGGGAAAAGGTTTGCCCATGCTAACCGCCATCAATGCCAGCCTTGATCGCATCACCCGCAAGCTAACGGTGGCACTGCTGCGGCAAAGCGCCGAGTTTGATGCCGCCTACTACCTCAAGCACAACCCCGACGTGGCGGCAGCTAACGCTGACCCCGCCTGGCACTACCTTCTGTCGGGGGCGGCGGAAGGTCGGCGACCCAACCCCACCTTTGATGCCGAAGCCTACCTGACCCAGCACCCTGATCTCTCCATTGCCACCCTCGATCCGTTCATTCACTATTTGGTCACCTCCGGGGATAGTCCGGGGTTATATTATTCGCCACAGGATCCGGCTGAGCCAGCTCAACGTCGAGTTTCTACCCGCGTCAATTCCTTAAACCGACGCTTGATGCAAAGCCTGATTCAGCGACTGTGGCAGCTGCGGGCTCAAACCGAGGCCCTGCGCTGGCTAGGGGAGGGTGGCCTGCCCCGTAGCCCAGACCCCGCCTATCAGGCTTGGCTCGAAGAAAATTTCCCCGACCGCGACGCGATGCGGCAGCGGCGGCAGGCGGCGAAGCACCTGGCCTGGCAGCCGACTATCAGCATCATTATGCCGACCTACAACACCCCAGAGCGCTTTCTTAGGGAAGCCGTCAGGTCGGTTCTCAAGCAGGTATACCCCCACTGGGAGCTGTGCATCGCCGACGATGCCTCTACGGCCCCCCAGGTAAAGGCCATCCTCAACCGGTTGGCCCAAAAAGATCGGCGCATCAAGCTGCTGTTTCGCCCCCAGAACGGGCATATTTCCCAGGCGTCTAATTCGGCGTTGACCCTGGCTACCGGCGAGTTTATCGCCCTGCTCGACCACGACGACCTCCTGACTCCCGATGCGCTCTACGAAGTCGCCGCCCTGGTTAACACCCACCCCGAAGCCGATATTATCTATTCCGACGAAGATAAGCTCGACGAGCAAAACTTTCTCACCGAGCCCTTCTTCAAGCCCGACTGGAGCCCAGATTCCCTGCTTTCGAGAATGTACCTCTCTCACTTGAGCGTCTATCGACGGCAGCTGGTGCTCGACCATGGCGGGTTTAGATCCGGCTTTGAAGGAGCGCAGGACTACGACCTGGCCCTGAGACTAACCGAGCAAACCCAGCAGATTTTTCACATTCCTAAAATTCTCTACCACTGGCGAATGCACCGGCGCTCGACCGCCGCCGCCACTGGCCAAAAACCCTATGCCCACCTGGCCGCCCAGCGCGCCGTAGAAGAAGCCCTAGCCCGGCGGGTAGAACCCGGTCAATTTCAGCTAATTGACGCGGGTCACGGCATCGTTCGCTACGACCTTACCGCCCCTGAGCGAGTGAGCATTATCATCCCCACCCGCGACCTAGCGGAGACCTTAGCAATCTGTTTAGACTCTATTTTCGCGACCACCACCTACCCTGATTTTGAGGTGGTGGTGGTCGATAATGGCAGCGTCGAGCCCCAAACCTTTGAACTGTTTGAGCAGTGGCGACGGCAGCAGCCGGGGCGGTTCTCGGTCTATCCCCTCGACATTCCTTTCAACTACTCTAAACTCAATAACTACGGTGCCCAGATGGCCACCGGGCGCTACCTGCTGTTTCTCAATAACGACACCGAGGTGCTCACCGCCGACTGGCTTACGGCCATGGTAGAGCAGGCCCAGCGACCCAGCATCGGCGCTGTGGGTGCCTTGCTGCTATTTCCCGACGATACGGTGCAACATGCCGGGGTGGTGGCGGGCATTGGCGGCGTGGCGGGCCATAGTCACAAGTATTTTCAAGCCTCGGAACCGGGGTATTTTAACCAGCTGCAAACCGTGAATAATTACGCGGCGGTAACGGCCGCCTGCCTGATGTGCCGACGGGATGTTTTTGACGCAGTGGGCGGCTTCGAAGAAACCCTCCAGGTCGCGTTTAATGACATCGACTTTTGCTTTAAGCTGCTGGAGCAGGGCTACTATAACGTCTATTTGCCCCACGTCAGGCTTTACCACTACGAGTCTAAAAGCCGAGGTGCCGAAGACAGTATCGAGAAACAGACCCGCTTTGCCCAAGAGATCGCGAGGATGACCCAACGGTGGGGTGACATCATCGAGCGCGACCCATTCTACAATCCAAACCTCACCCTAACTACCGAAGACTACGCCCTCAGGCGGTCACCAACACCCCGTTGAGAAAAATATCGGTCAGGCACTCAGCCAGCTCCTTCATCGCCTGGGGAGAACCGGCCTCATCCCCTAACGTCTCCTGGCTAAATCCGGCCACACTAAACATGCCTAAAAATACCCGCGCCACCATACGGGGGTTCATGGGCCGGTACACGCCACGGTCAATGGCGGTTTGAAAAAAGGCTTCGGCCACGTCAAGCATTTTGCTAATCACCTCGGTTTGAATTTGCTCCCGCAGCTCCGGGTGAAACTGGGCTTCCATGAAGCACACGCGCATCAGAGACGAGTTTTTGCGCAGGTTTAGCATGCGGCGCTGCATCACCTGGCCGATGGCTTTGTAGCTGGCCATTTCGCTGAGCTCGGTGAGCAGGTCGGTTAAAATTTCTACCCACCCCTGGCTGGCCACCGCCACCAGAATCGCCTTTTTATTCTCAAAGTGGCGAAACAAGGTGCCCTCCGCCACCCCCGCCGCCTGGGCCAGATCGCGGGTGGTGGTGCCGCCGTAGCCCCGCTGGGCAAACAGTTTTAGGGCCGCTTGCAGAATTTTAGTCTCGGTGTCAATGGCGACTGGGGCGGTTTTGAAAAAAGGCACCATGGGACAAAACCTGCTGTGGGTAGGACGATACTTTAATCTAAACCAAGTCTAAATCTAGGGATTTGCTAAGCAATGCCCCCACCGCCTGAGCTGAACTTGGCACTGCAACTCACGGCCATTGTGTACCGGGCCTTCTGGCGGCGGCAGCAGCCGTTTACATAACCTCACAAAACCTGAGATAACTACTACTTGAGGTGACCGCCAGCCGATAGGCCCTGCTCCCACCGACCGGCCGGTGAGACCGGCCAACGCGGCCCCCAACCATAACGCGTTAGCGCCTAGAAAAATAAAACTCTTGGGGCATTTAGTCCCCGTCGGCGCCCAACAAAAGTTAACATGGAAATTAATAAACCTTAGTCAAGTCTAATTCAGCGGCGGGTTTCCAAATCCGCCAATGTCGTTTCGAGCTTGGCTGTTTTAAGTTTCCATACACTGACGCAGGAGAGAGTCATGACCGGATTTATTCGCGGCCTATTCGGTGGTAAGGCCAAAAACCCAGGGGAATCTGACCGTCCCGTACGGGTGCAGCGGGCGGCACAGCCCCCCGCCCCCCCGCAGGCTGGCGGGGCTTACTACCTAGATGCCGACGACGCCAAGAGCTACGGCAACATCGACTATATGCGCACGGTTAAAACCATCCGTCGGACCTACGCTAAAAAGCGGGGCCAAACCGGAGCGGGGGAGAGCATTCGTCAGGTGTCGGCCATGGATAGCGTGAGGCTTCAGGACAATGGCCTGCCGCAGCCTCCATCAAACCCTACCGAAAGCACCTTTCAGCCGACGACCAAAAAAGACAATGTTAGCTTCGACCGGCGCAAGACCGACACCAACCTGGATATGTTCCGCAAAATGGCGAAGGACATCAAGAAGTAAGGGTTAAGGCCATGGCCTCAACCCCCTGAAGGGGCGCAGCTATGCGGCGTCCCTCGCACTTCCAGGCGATTCAGGTTGAATCCGCTAGGGCACCCCTAGACAACTTTCCTTTTTTTTTCGTTAACTTTGTTTAGAGTTCTTGCCCTTCTTCATCCCTGGAGCCTCCATGCTACGTCTCGAGCACATTAGCAAGATATACCCCACTGGGCAGGTTCTCAAAGACGTGACCTGGGAAGTTAAGGCGGGGGATCGGATTGGCCTGGTTGGCGTTAACGGGGCCGGAAAATCGACCCAGCTCAAAATTATTACCGGCCACACTGAACCCACCACCGGGGCGGTGGTGCGTCCCGCCGACCTGAAGATTGCCTACCTCTCCCAAGAATTTGAAGTTAACCCCACCCACACGGTTCGCGATGAGTTTTGGACGGTGTTTAAGGAGGCCAACGAAGTGCAGTCGAAGCTGCACCACATTCCCACCCTGATGGAGCAGGCCGACCCCGACGAGCTCGATCGGCTGATCCACGAGCTAGACCGCCAGCAGCGCCGGTTCGAGGCCATGGATGGCTACGGTCTCGAGGCTCGGATCGAAAAAATTCTGCCCGAAATGGGATTTAACCCAGGAGATGGGGATCGCGACGTTAGCGAGTTTAGCGGTGGCTGGCAAATGCGCATGGGGCTGGGCAAAATTTTGCTTCAAGAGCCCGACGTGCTGCTGCTCGACGAGCCCACCAACCACCTCGACCTCGACACCATTGAGTGGCTCGAAACCTACCTCAAGGGGTTAACCACCCCCATGGTGATCGTCTCCCATGACCGGGAGTTTCTCGACCGGTTATGTACCCAAATCGTCGAAACCGAGCGCGGGGTTTCCACCACCTACCTGGGCAACTACTCTGCCTACCTAGCCCAAAAAGAAGAAACCCTGGCGGCCCAGCTCAGCACCTTCGAGCGGCAGCAGAAAGAACTGGCCAAGCAGCAGGCCTTTGTCGATCGGTTTCGGGCCAGTGCCACCCGCAGTACCCAGGCCAAGAGCCGCGAAAAGCAACTCGAAAAAGTCGAGCGCATCGAGGCTCCCGAAGCCGGGGTGCGCTCCCTGCACTTCCGCTTTCCCCCCGCTCCCCGCAGCGGTCAGGAGGTGGTGACGATTGAAGACTTAACCCACGCCTACGACGACAAAATTTTGTTTTTGGGCGCTAACCTGCTGATCGAACGGGGCGATCGCATTGCCTTCTTGGGCCACAATGGCTCTGGTAAATCTACTCTGCTGCGGCTGATCACCGGTCTTGAAACCCCCGACGATGGCCGGGTTGTCCTGGGTAAGCACAACGTGATCCCCGGCTATTTTGAGCAAAATCAGGCGGAGGCGCTGGATCTCGAAAAAACCGTACTCGCCACCGTCCACGACGAAGTGCCCGACTGGACAAACGAAGAGGTACGCACCCTGCTAGGGCGCTTCTTGTTTAGTGGCGAGATGGCGTTTAAGTCGGTCAAAGCCCTCAGTGGTGGCGAAAAAGCTCGTCTGGCCCTGGCTAAAATGCTGCTTCGCCCCGCCAACCTGATGATCCTGGATGAGCCCACCAACCACCTCGATATTCCGGCCAAGGAAATGCTGGAAGAAGCCCTTCAGCACTACGACGGCACGGTGCTACTGGTATCCCATGACCGCTACTTTATCTCTCGAGTAGCGACCAAAATCGTCGAAATCCGCGACGGCGACCTGCGGGTCTACCGGGGCGACTACAACTATTATTTAGATAAACTTGAAGAAGAGGCCAACGCCGCTCGACTGGCGGCCCTAGAGGCCGAAAAAAAGGCTAAGGCTGATGCCAAGCGCCAAAAGCAGAAGGCCAAGCCAAAATAACGACCTGTCGATCCCCACAACCGGGGAAAGCTCTATCTTGGGGTGGACACCGCCCGCCTTTCTGGGCTAGTGCAGCGTCAAGCTTAAAAATTAGAGTTCTCGTAGGTTGGGTGCAGCGGAGCGAAACCCAACAGCAGTAAGTCGGGTTAGGTTCTACTAGCCCACCACCCAGCCTACAAGTTAGCCTTGACAAACCGCTAGATTGCCTACCGAAGCCGCCTCCCGTTTTCACGGAGTCGGCCCCCTTGAAAACGGGGGGCAAAAGTGACCGGATAAGTTCTGGGCTAAAATCCTTCCCACCTCAGTCGGGTCAACCCTTAAAGTTTGGCCCAGGGCCGGAGCCAGTCCTGAACCGCCTGAGGGCGGCGCTCGGCCAGCCTCGGTCAAAAATCGCTGAAAAATTTCGGTTGTAGAGTAGAATCCGTTTTATAAAACTTTCCTGAAATTGGCGCAGGCCCGTTTCAACCCATAAAAATCTTTGTTAAACCAGTCTTAAAACAATCCTGAATGTCTTCTCTACGAGTATGCCTACAGACGCCAATAGTTTGAGCGCTGGTTGGGCTGTAAACTTTCCTTTGTGACCTTGATAACGGTTGCATGGCGCTGGTTTGGCCTAGAAAAACCAGATGGTATGATCGCTGAGACATTAGTCGAAATCACAAGGATTCTTACCCATGAATCAATCGTCTGTCCCACCCATGGTGCTGGTTATCCTAGATGGTTGGGGATATCGCGATGCCGCCGATGGCAATGCCGTGGCGGCGGCCAAGACCCCTGTGATGGATAGTCTATGGGCGGCCTACCCCCGCACCCTGATTCGCACATCCGGCAAAGATGTGGGCCTGCCCGAAGGCCAGATGGGAAATTCTGAGGTCGGTCACTTAAATATTGGTGCCGGGCGCATTGTGCCCCAGGAACTGGTGCGAATTTCCGATGCCGTTGAAGACGGCACCATCCAGGAAAACGAAGCCCTACTCAACCTGTGCCAAGCGGTTCGATATCAAAATAGCAAGCTGCATCTGCTTGGGCTCTGTTCTGAAGGGGGGGTGCACTCCCATCTCGATCATTTGTTTGGCCTGATTGACATGGCCAAGGCCCAGGATATCGACGAGGTTTGTCTACACGTGATTACCGACGGTCGCGATACCCGGCCCACCGATGGCCAGATCTCGGTTCAAAAAATTCAAGACTATACCGAGCAGGTTGGTCTAGGCCGCATTGTTACCCTCAGCGGGCGCTATTACGCCATGGATCGCGACCACCGCTGGGATCGCGTAGAAAAGACCTACCGGGTCTTGACCGATCCCAGTGAAGGTACGGGGCAAACAGCGCTGGAGGCACTATTAGCCTCCTACGCCCAGGATATTCAGGATGAGTTTGTCGAACCGGTACGCCTAGCCCCAGGGGCTATAGCTCCTGGCGACGGAGTCATCTTTTTTAACTTCCGCCCCGACCGGGCGCGTCAGCTCACCCAGGCCCTAGTGGATCCCAACTTTAAAGGATTTGAGCGAGAGCTGATCACGCCCCTCGCCTTTGTCACCATGACCCAGTATGATTCTGAGCTGCCGGTGGATGTGGCCTTTCAGCCCCAGAACCTGAGTAATATTCTAGGCGAGGTGGTAGCCAACCATGGGCTCAAGCAGTTTCGCACCGCCGAAACCGAAAAATATGCCCACGTCACCTATTTCTTTAACGGCGGCCTAGAAGACCCCCTTGAAGGGGAAGATCGGGAGCTGGTGCCTAGCCCCATGGTGGCTACCTACGACAAGGCCCCGGAAATGTCGGTGGCGGCAGTCACCAAAACCGCCATCGCCGCCATTGAAAAAGGGATCTATGCCCTGGTGGTGATCAACTACGCCAACCCCGACATGGTCGGTCATACCGGCCAGATGGAGGCCACGATCACCGCCCTCCAGGCCGTTGACCATAATCTGGGTCTACTCATCGACAGCATTGGCAAGGCCGGAGGCACTGCCATCATCATTGCCGACCACGGCAATGCCGAGCTGATGACCGACGAAAACGGTAAACCCTGGACCGCCCACACCACTAACCCAGTGCCCTTTATTTTGGTGGAGGGGGAACGGCTCAAGGTGCCCGCCCACGGTGGCGATGTTAAGCTCCGGGAGGATGGTCGGCTATCTGACATCGCCCCGACTATTCTGCAAATTCTTGGCCTGCCCCAGCCCCAGGAAATGACCGGACGCTCTATGCTGCTGCCCGCCGAGGTAGAAGTCCGCAGCAACCGCACCCCAGTCAAGCTCGCAATCTAGTCTGGGGGCAACTTCAGGGATCAGTTCGTCCCAGGTAATCAGCCCTAATTCATGGAAGGGGACGGCTAAGGTATGATAAAAACGGATCGCTGATGGTGGTTGAGACCCTGTCTCGGTCTAGAAGTCGGTCACGGAGACCCGATTAACCCAATGGCCATTATTTTTCAAGCTGGTTTTTGAGCACCATGATAGTAACGACGATTATTAAGGTTATCTGGGTTGTGGCAGCGGTGGGGCTAACGGCCTTGGTGCTACTGCATAGCCCAAAGGGCGACGGCCTAGGAGCGCTGGGTGGGCAGGCGCAGCTCTTTACCAGCACCAAAAGTGCCGAAACCACCCTCAACCGCTTAACCTGGACGTTGACGGTGCTGTTTATGGGCCTTACCGTGGTGCTGAGCGCCGGCTGGCTAGAGGCATCCTCGCCAGCGCTCTAAGCTACCAATCTCCAGCCATGATCGCCAGCGGGTGCCCCACTGTAGTCACTAAGCTAATGGGCAGGCTAGAGTCCTGCTCCTGGCGCTGGAACTGTACAATCTGCAAGCCCGTAGCGCTGGGCTCAACGGCAAGGAGGTAATGATCATCCTGCCACTGCACGCCAACAAGGCTATGATTAATCAGCCAGACCTCCGCCAGATCCCCGTTGTTAATGCGTTCGGGCTGATCCCCGGCGTAGCAGTCCCAAATCGAATCCATCGCCGTCCATACCCCGGAGAGATAGAGGGGGTCGGTGCGGGCGCTAAGGCCATAGGTGGTAAACGCAAACGCCTCATGGCTCCACCAGTTTTTAGCCGCGCTGAGGAGCGGTTCATCGGCCAAAGCCGAGCCATAGCGGGACATAGCTCCCAACTGCTTGGCCTGGTCTTGTTCAGAGGGCCGCTGCCAATCGGGCAGGCTCACGCACACTTCCGCCGCCAGTTCAACCGGGGTTTCTTCGGTAGCGGTAGTTCTACTCTGGGCGAGGGTAGGCGACGGCGATGCCGCTGGCTGGGTGGAGGGCTGGGATCTGGCCAACTGGCCCCAGGTCGGGGACGTTAGCCCAATTATCAAGGCGCCTAGAGAACCGGTAGCTAGGGTTGTCAACAATGCGGCGGTTAGGGGTTGATGAATAAAGGTGCTCATGAACGCTGACAACAGATAGGGATATTTGAAAAGCGGTGAGTAACGGTAGATGCCTCATCTAGCTTCAACCCCCTCGCCCTGGAAGGTTCTGGGGCGAGGAAATATCGACTGGCTTTGAACCTGGATCATTTCAATCGTGTCTTTTTCGGAGGAAAGACACGAGAAAAGATCAGCTCAACCCCGTCAGCGCAGTGGCAAGGCCGGATGTCTAAAACCAAAACTAAATTACCCCAAAAACCTTGGGTTTAGAAAACTGGGGTAACGGCTTTGGGGCTAACAGGGTTTCGGGAGTGGCAGGGTTTCGGGAGTGAGAGCGTGAAGAGGCTGGGAAGTACAGCTCAGCTTCCCCAGCAGTGAGAGCGTGAAGAGGCTGGGAAGTATAGCTCAGCTTCCCCAGCGAGGGCAGGGAACCTGACTAGTTGGGGGGTAGCGCTGACTCGACCCCAGGCCACCGCTGCCTAACCTTAAATGAAGGCTAAACCGTTAGCAAAAGGGACAATCGAACAACTCGACCCATGCCACAGCAGCATGGTTACCCACATATTTTTCCTTACTACTAACATAGCGGCTATGCCCCAAAGTGGACATAAACTTAGCAAGTTTTTTGGAATCTAATCCTGCCAGACAAGACGATGTCCAGCGCAGGACTTATGCCGTCATTCCCGTCTGGGTGAGAACCCAGCCCAAGCGCCTGACGATATCGGGGATCTTCTTGCCAAGAAATTATCTAGAAACGCAGATCATTTAACGTGGCATTCTTGTCGGTCAAGCAAAAGGCCTGATTTTGAACAGCGAGGAAGCTATTCCGCGTTATTTAGTTCGCGATCCTAAGGGCTAACGGCCTCGGGCAAAATTAACATGGCATCCCCAAAGGAGTAGAACCGATAGTTTTGCTCAATGGCCTGGTGATAGAGGGTCAGCAGCCGCTCGCGGCCAATCAGCGCGCTGACCAACAGCAGCAGACTAGAGCCCGGCAAATGGAAGTTAGTAATCAACCCATCAACTATCCGGAACGAGTAGCCGGGGTAAATATATAGGTTGGTCTTACCCTGCCAGGGCTGAAGTGTGCCCCCCTGGGCGGCCCCTTCCAGGGCACGAACAACGGTGGTACCCACCGCGATAATGCGACCTCCCTCAGCCTGGGTGGCCAAAATTTCATCCACCGTAGTGGCGGGTACATCCACCCATTCGCCGTGCATGTTGTGATCGAGAATATTGTCGGCTTCCACCGGCCGAAAGGTGCCCACCCCAACGTGCAGTGTAATCAAGGAATGTTGAATGCCTATCGCCTCTAGACGTTTGAACAGGTCGGAGGTAAAGTGCAGCCCGGCGGTAGGGGCCGCTACGGCCCCTGGCAGATCGGCATAGATGGTTTGATACTGCTCCGCCGAGGCGGCGGTGTCGGTAATGTAAGGCGGCAGGGGCACCTGGCCCAGCTGCTCAAAGCGGCTATAGAGCGACTCCGCACCGGCATGCTCAAACCGGAGGATGCGCCCATGGGTCTCAGCATCGGTGTCAAGGACCTGAGCCACTAAATCAGGGTGGTGGGGGTCGGCCCCGAAATGGATCGTCGCCCCTGGCCTAAGGCGGCGGCCAGGACGCACCAGGGCGAGCCAGCAGTTCGCCGAACGTTCCTCTAGCAAAAACACCTCTACCTCAGCCCCCCCGGGCTTGTGCCCCAGCAGGCGAGCTGGAATGACCCGGGTGTTGTTGAGCACCAGGCGATCCCCCGGACGCAGCAGGTCAGGCAAATCGCGAAAATATCGGTGTTGGTGCTCGGTGGGCGAGCTAACTACTAGCAGTCGCGATGCATCCCTGGGGGTGACGGGGGTTTGGGCAATCTGCTCGGGAGGCAGGACGTACTGGTAGGCCGAGAGGGAATAATCAGGGGAATCACGATCTCGCATTAGCTCTTCGAAATAGGGGGATACACCCAGAGCAGGTTGGGGGACATGCCCCTAACCACCCCGGTACCCAAACAACACAATAGAACTGTAGCACCTGGCTAAATATCGACGATGGAATACACCTACTACCTCGCTAACGCTAGTTTGACCCTGCGCGTGGTCGAGCACCTCCTGGGCAACCCCCGGTTACCCCTAGACTTTATGACCGTAATTCATCAAATCGATGGTTGGGTAATTCGCGTCAAAATGGATGACCGCCTCGGGGCGGATGACTGCGAAGATTTTCGGGCCTATATGAACGAGCTGGGGATTGCCTATGACCCTGGTATTCGGGTACGGATGGCCCTTTGGGGGCTAGAGACGGGGCAATCCCCCATCGACGTCATGCGCCGTTACCAGGTCGCCATTGTCTCCCATGGCAAGCCCGACCGTGAAGAAATTGAGGCCTTCCGCCGCCAGTTTGTGATGGGGCTGGGGTATTGCCCTGAGACCCTGGCCTAGGAGCACCACTACTAGCCACTGCCGTCATTAATAGAGTTATCCGTCAAGGACTGCCCAGGGGAAAATCGTTTCCCTGGGCTTTTTCCAGCACCTAGTACACGACGGCGGAAGTCTCCCTACCCTTGTGAGAGTTCCCTACCGTGAACTGTGAACCGTGAGCCCTGTACCCTACATCTCAATCATCGTTAATGATGTGCAGATTTAAGCCGCACTCTACTAATAGGTTAGGACATCAGTACAGTCACTATTGATCGTCCCATCACCTGAGACCTGGAACCCAGATGCTGGCGATGGCATAGAAACATACGTCACAGGATACTGGGTTACGCCCTGGTCATGCTAAAAGTCTTCCCGGGCAGCGATGGCCCTGGTCACCCGCCCTAGTACCTCCGCCACAGCCAGGGCACCGAGTTCGCCCTGGGCCCGGGTGCGAATGTTCAGGGTGGTAGTTTCTAGTTCCTTGGCCCCTACGACAGCCATAATTGGCACCTTGGCCTTTTCGGCATTGCGTACCATTTTGCCCAGGCGATCGCCGCTGACATCCACCTCGACCCGCACTCCCTGGGCCAGGAACTGATCGGCCACCTGCTGGGCAAACCCTAGCTGCTCCTCCGTCACCGGCAGCAGCCGCATTTGAATGGGGGCCAGCCAGAGGGGAAAGTCGCCAGCATATTCTTCAATCAAAATTCCGATTAGCCGTTCCAGGGAGCCAAAGGGGGCGCGGTGAATCATCACCGGGCGCTGGCGCGAGCCGTCTTCGGCCACGTACTCGAGCTCAAACCGCTCGGGTAGGTTGTAATCGACCTGCACGGTACCGAGCTGCCACTCGCGCTCCAGCGCATCGCGAAAGATAAAGTCGAGCTTGGGGCCGTAGAAGGCCGCTTCGCCTGGGGCCTCAAAATAGTCCATGCCAAGGGTCTGTACGGCGCGGCGAATGGCGTTTTGAGATACGTCCCACACCTGATCCGAGCCAATATACTTATCTGACTCAGGATCGCGGAAGCTCAGCCGGGCCTTAAAGTTCTTTAATTTTAGGCTACCAAAGACCCCCAGGATTAAATCAACCACCTTTAGGAATTCATCATCCAGCTGGGCCGGGGTAACAAATAGGTGGGAATCATCGACGGTGAATCCGCGTACCCGGGTTAACCCCCCCAGCTCCCCCGACTGCTCATAGCGATAGACCGTGCCAAACTCGGCTAGCCGCATGGGCAATTCCCGGTACGATCTCAGCTCACTCTTATAAATCTGAATGTGGAAGGGGCAGTTCATCGGCTTCATCACAAAGCCCTGCTCCGCCAGACGACCCGCCTCATCCTCGGCCATCAGCGGAAACATGTCTTCCCGGTAGTTCTGCCAATGGCCGGAGATCTTAAACAAATCCACGCGGGCAATGTGAGGAGTGACAACACCCATGTATCCCCGCTTGGTCTGCTCATCCTTAAGAAAGCCTTCCAGGGTGGAGCGCAAGACGGTGCCCTTAGGCGTCCAAAGGGGTAGCCCTGGCCCCACATCGTCAGAAAAAATAAACAGCCCCAGCTCTTTGCCCAGCTTGCGGTGGTCGCGGCGCTTAGCCTCTTCTCGACGGCGCTTGTATTCCTGCAGCTGTTCCGGGGTTTCCCAGGCGGTGCCGTAAATACGCTGAAGCTGGGCTCGGGTTTCGTCGCCGCGCCAGTAGGCCCCAGCTACACTCTCTAGCTCAAAGGCCTTAGGGTTGAGGTCGGCGGTGCTGGCCACGTGGGGGCCAGCACAGAGATCCCACCAGTCCTCTCCCAGGTGGTACAGGGTGATAGGTTCCTGAAGATCGGCCAGAATCTCTAGCTTATAGGGCTCGCCCAGGGCCTCAATGCGCCGCTGAGCCTCGGCGCGGGTCACGGTTTCCTGAGTGACGGGTAGCCCCCTGTTGATGATCTTAATCATCTCTTTTTTGATCGCCTTCAGGTCGGCCTCGGTGAAGGGTGCGGGGCTATCAAAGTCGTAGTAAAAGCCATAGTCAATCCAGGGGCCAATGGTGACCTGAACCTTGGGGAACAGTCGCTGCACCGCCATAGCCATGACGTGGGAGAAGGTATGGCGAATTTGCTTGAGGGTGTCTGACTCACTGGTACGAGGCAGCGAGATTGGAGTGGCGGCGAGCTGTGCGGGTTGTTCGGATGGAGCCATTGGTCGAAGCTAGGAAGCCAGAGGAGTGATTAACATCAGTTTAGCGAGTCTTGGTGAATGCTCACGCTTAACTAAGCTACAGTGGTTGGGTGATCTACCCAGGTCAGCGAGGGAATACCGAACTTCGTTAACCCTCTGCCCATCTCTTATACTGAATACGTGTGGTGGTCATAGTTTAGTAGCACCGCAGAAACAATGGTTGTCCTACCTTGGGTCGTCTTGAGACTTGGGAGAGCCTGAGGGCTTGCTGCTTGCCCAGTTAGTCATGTCTATCTGTGGTTAGACATTAGCCAAAAACTGAGGTTTACTTTTCAGACCTATGTTATGCTGTGTCTTTGAAATCTAGAGCTGATCAAGACACAAGTTTCAAGTCTGTGTGATCCAGCACTAGAGCATCGTTCTGAAGAGCTTTTTTTAATTCAAATATGATTGAAGCAATTGCCGACTTAGCTGTCGCCCATCCGATGGTGAAGTTTCAACGACAGGTTGAGTCTTTAGTGAAGAAATCTAAGGTGGTTAAGCCCAGCGACCCGATCTGGAAGATTGCCTTCCTGTTTGGGGACGACTGGGCCCACTGGAAGCGGGAGCTAGAGGAGTTTGACTTCTCTACCCAAGATCCAATTGAAGATCTGTTGGCTGTCCAGTCCTGGGAAGACGATTAGTTGAGCCTGAAGTTGGCCTAGGTTGAGGTAGACTAGTCTCGCACAGGGCTGGACAGCGGCCTCATATCTGGCCCCAGCTTGAGCCGAACTAAAACGGCGGTGATGTTGTCATGGCCATTTTTCTCGTTGGCTAGGTCGATCAGCTGACCAAGACCTTGATCAAGGCTGGTCTTTGCCTTCAGCAGGGGCGCCACGTGGCTGGCCCCGTAGCGCTCGAGCAGATCGTTGTCGCTGAGACCATCCGAGCACAGAATAAACAGCGTATCTTCTGCTACCTCGTGGTAGCCGATGCTAGGGCTAAGGTCGTCTTCGCTGCGGGGGCCAATGGCCTGGGTAAGCTGATAGGCATCGGGGCGGGCATAGGCAATGGCGGGTTCAACCCCGCGGTTAATTTCCCGCTGGCCAACCTCATGATCTAAGGTTAGCTGCCTTAGCCCTAACCCCTTTGAGTAGCTGTACAAGCGGCTATCACCAACATGCACCACTACCAAATCCAGGTTATGGATGAGCACCACGACCAAGGTGGTGCCCATGCGCCCTACCCCAGAGGTGGCGTTAGCCTGGTTAATGTTGAAAATGGCCTGATTGGCATTAATAACCGCCTGGTGGAGCGTCTTTTGGTCAGGCAGGCTGTCGATCCAGTGCTGGGCAAAGTAATCCCGCAGGGTTTGTACCGCGAGCTGGCTGGCAACCTCGCCGGAGGCATGGCCTCCCATGCCGTCGCAGAGGATGTAAAGGCCTTTGAAATTCACCGCTGTCCCCCTAGGGCCATTGGCCTTCAGCCATTCCGATTGGGTAAAAAACCAGTCTTCATTGTGGTTACGCTGCTGGCCTACATGGCTTTGACCGGCATCGGCAATCTGCAAAAGCTTCATCGGCAGCGCCATGGTGGGCAACTCAAGCGGGCCGGTGCTGTCGTCAGCTTCCGCCAGATCGCCCTGGGCTACCGTCAGACGAATCAGCTCTTCATCGGTGAGGGTAAGCGCATCTTCGCCGGTCAAGGCCGCCGCCGGATCGTTGGCCAGAGCCTCTGCAGCCATTTGAGGCTGGGTTAGCGATCCCTGCAATCGGGAATGGGGTAAGGGCCGCTCTAGGGTGGAGGTGGTTGGCTGGGGCCTCGCCGAGGGTTGAGGAGTAGCCACCCCCGACCGACAGCGCTGAGCCACGGCAATCAAATCATTTTGCAGTTGCTCCACCTCGGTAATGGCCCCCTGGGTCAGGGCCAGAATAACAGCGCCCAGGGCGGATGCGGTGGCGGCAGGCTCAGCCAGCAGGGTTTGCTGCCAGGTTTGACCCAGGGTTTGCAGGGAAAGTGGTGACCGATCACCGTCGGCATCCAGCTGAGTTAAGCAAAGCAGGCCATTTTCGTTCAGCCTTAGCCGCTGGGGTTTAAGCAAGGTACTTTGAACCTGCCACGGGGCTAAAGCGGCCCACAGGGAAGATATTTCAAACAACCACTGGGCCTGCTGTAGCGGGTCTGTCGCGGGCCAGGTGGCCAAAAAACTAGGCCAGCGGATGCGGTCTTCTAAGAGTAAAACTGTGTGCTGACCAGCTTGACAGAGGTCATGCAGCTCGGGTATGGCCGGAAAGTAGTCAGCCTGCAGGGCCAGGTAAGGGAGGGCTTCAACCGGTACTGGCATAGCCGTCTCTAGGCTGGCAGGGTCAAGGTCGGGGTTGGCGAGCCAGGCCGCCTGCAAAGCTTTTAAGGGTGAGGTAGCGGTGGGCTGACAGTCTATCACCGTGCCGCCTTCGGTAGCTAAGGGCGAGGCCGTCTGGTCAGGGGGGCTGAGCCAACGATAGCGACCTTGGGCATCCAGGTAACCGTCGGGGGCAGCGGCCTGATCTGAGAGGGGCGATGAGCCCACCCGGTGGGGGAGCTGCACTGCGTGCCAGCGCTGCAACGGTTGACTACACTGCTCACAAAAGCGAGTTGAGTCATTGTTTTCAAACTGACAGAAAGGGCAGCTCAGCATTCTGCGGATAATCCAAAGTTAGGCCAGGGGATTGGCATAGAACTCGACAAAATATTCAACTCTAGGGCACTAGCCTGGGCAGCTCAGGGATTGGCGCTGAAATAAAATACCGCTCAGACGCGAGGCTCACTATGGAGTTTTATCCGGATCC
Organism: Nodosilinea sp. CTOTU7336; assembly: GCA_036848635.1. Taxonomy (GTDB): domain Bacteria; phylum Cyanobacteriota; class Cyanobacteriia; order Phormidesmidales; family Phormidesmidaceae; genus Nodosilinea. Next base: position 33,257 of record DAIUJR010000013.1, on the reverse strand, counting down.
TCGACCCGCGAAAGCGAGGGCGGGAATGACGCTGAGAGGTTATTTAGGTTATTTAATCGTTGCTCTTTACATCCATTGAGCCAGAAAACATAGGTACTAAAAACTAATAGTAGTTTACCCTCCTTCGCCCGGTGACTTCACTCAGGCCGTTAGGGAACTCCCTGCTCTACCCTGGAATTAGATTATGGCCCCAGGCTCTATATCGCCATAGGGGTAGCACCCCAGGCTAGGTTAGACGCATTAGCCCCTGACGCTCTACGGCGGTGGCGTGGCGCCAAGCGCCGGGCTGCAAACCACCCAACTCCAGATGGGCAATGGCAATCCGCACTAGGCGCAGAGTCGGGTAACCCACCGCCGCTGTCATCCGTCGAACCTGACGGTTTTTGCCCTCGCGCAGGGTGATCTCGATCCAGGCGGTGGGAATGGTCTGCCGGTAGCGAATGGGGGGAACCCGAGGAGGAAGCGGCGGCTCGTCAAGAAGGAGTCGTACCTGGCAGGGACGGGTGCGGTAGCCTTTGATGGTAACCCCCTGGCGTAGCTGTGCCAGGGCAACGGTCGTGGGGACTTGTTCAACCTGCACCCAGTAGGTGCGGGGATGACCATAGCGTGGGTCGCTCAACCGATGCTGGAGCCATCCATGATCCGTCAGCAGCATCAGCCCTTCACTGTCGCGATCCAGCCGCCCGACTGGATAAACATCGGGAATCGAAATAAAGTCTCCGAGGGTTTGCCCACCGGATAGCGCAACGGATGCGGCGGCTGCCCCAGGGCTGGAGTTAGCGTGAGCAGCCCTGGGTTGCTGATACCCCTCACCAAACTGGCTCAGTACGTTATGGGGCTTATAAAACAAAATATAGTGATAGGCCATGGCAAGGTTCAGGGGGGGCCATATACAATGCGTTCTGCAACAGTTCATTGCAACTCTTGTGGAAATGTTGAGAAACCCCAGGCTGGGGGGTTGTCCCGATATGCTGAAAAACAAAGCTTGTGGTAGGACGTCACCATGGATACTGATAATAAATATCGTTTCGCTTGCACCCTCACCTTTGGGGACATTTATGGCCAAATCATTGCCTGGCTAGTCATTTTGTTGATCAGTTTAGCGGCCTCCCTAGCCCTCATGGGGGCTCGACAGCCCATGTACGCCCTGGCCACCGTGGGATTGATTCTGGTGCTGTCGCTGCCCTTTTTGCTGTTTGCCTTTGTGACCACCCTGGTGAACCACATTGAGTTTAAGGCGGTAGACGAAAGCCAGGTATCGGTCTCCCGCCAGGCTGGAGGGGGGCGATCGCCTTCGGCCGCACAGGTTACAACCTAGGCTAGGAAAGATTGGCCATAGAAGTTTACCCGGCTAATCGGGTCAAGCCGATAGCACTGAACCGTTGCTGTCTGGCTGGTTAGGTCGTTGCTCGAGAAGAAAATTCCTGGACTGGGCGAACAACCGCTCGCCCCTACCCAATGCCCACTGATTCAGGTGTGATGCTCTTGGGTAGAAATCACCTGGGTGTTGCTGAATTGAAGCATGAATCTAGGTAGGGGCAAACGGCCGTTTGCTCCTACGAGGGACGTTGAAGGCTTGATTCATGCCTGTGTCCAGCAACGCCATCACCTGAGTTACTGACCGGAGGGCTAGGAGATTGACGCTGAAGTAAGATATCGGCCGAAGCGAGAAGATCGTTATGGATCCACGCCTACGACCGCTGGCCTCGCGACGCGAACGCGGGCATGAGGTCGGTTGTTATTCAGGGCTGCCCCCTAAGACCGCAGCGGTAACCAGCGCTGTCGGCTAGCTGGCGGCTGATCTATTCGGTCGCTGCTGGTGCTTCAGTGGGGCTAGGGTTACCACTGGCGGCGGGGTCTTCGACGGCGGATAGCCCCGGGGTCGCCATTTTCTCGATTTGATCTTTAAACTGGGCCGGGGCCATAGACGTAGCCTGGGCAAACAGGGCCTGGGCCTCGTCGGTCTGGCCCGCCTGCTGGAGCACCAGCGCCTTAGCCAGTACTGGCCGGAAATCCGTAGGCGCTTCGGCGATCACCTCGTCATAGAGGGTCATGGCCTGATCGGCATTCCCCTCTTCTACATACACCTGGGCCAGCAGCAGTTTTACCGAGGGGGTATCAATGCCTGATGCCGCCCCTTCACCATTCAGTTGGCTAGCGGTTTTGAGGGTATCTTGGAGCAGCCCCACGGCCGCCTGGGGGCGCTTTTGCTGCACCAGCAGGGCCACCAGACCCTGGAGGGCATTGGTGTTGCCGGGCTGCTGGTCTAGCACCTGGCGATAAATTTGGGCCGCCCCCTCTAAGTCACCGGTTTGCTGCTTGGTTTGGGCCAGCAGCACGGCGTAGTCGGGCACATCTGGATTGAGATCCACCAGCTTTTGGAGGGGGTCTACCACCCCCTGAATATCGCCAAGCTGAATGCGGGTATCGACTAATCCCTGGAGGGCGGTTTGGTTATCGGGCTCACGCTCTAGCACTAGCTCGTAGCCCTTCGCCTGGGACTGCAGTTCAGCCTGAAGGGAGGCTGGGTCGGCGGTCAGGTTAGTATCGGCAGTACTATTGGCCCGACGATTATTATTGCCGCCTAAAATAGGCAGCAGCGATAGTGATAGGAACGCCGCTAAAGCCAGGGTTAGCACGGTGCCAACCAGCCAGCGATTTCGTTTTGTGGTCACGGTTATTTCCCTCAGTGTCACGAACTAGCGCCATGGTAGTAGCGCCCTAGTAATGGTGTCTATGGCCGATGTTCAAGGCCATCTGTAGATGGCATCGTTATGATTTTGACCTTGGGCTTGATTGATATAGCCCCTAGTCTGTCAGGGCTACAGTAGCAAAGTTGTCGCAAAGAAACTTAGAAAGAATACGGATTGTTGAGCGAAGTCTATGGAAATATAGATTAAATCTGAGGGAATGTGGATTAAATCTAGTCTAATCTTGGCTCATAGTTAGTCTGAGGGCACACTTTAGAGTCTCACCGGGTTGGGTGAGCTGTAAAGACAGTTTAGGTGATGCTGGGACATCAACCATCCAGCTCGTGGCCTTTTCACTGGCTGTGTTCAGCCCTCTTGCTGCCAAAATTAGCTAGGGCTAATCTTGGCAGCAAGAGCTTAAACCGCAACGGACATTGAAAGGTGGATGTTACGCTAGGCTTACAGACCTAGCCTTAGATTGAATTGAATGGCTGGTTCACGTTGACAGGAGGTCGGTGGTGGTATGAGTTCTGCAGAGCAAAACTCTTCTCAAAAAATTGATTCCCAGGCTAGTAAGGCATCAGAACAGGGCCGGTTGGAGATGCCCCCCGAGCGTCCTACCCTGGTTTCGCCCCCCCAGCGTCCGGTGCGCCCGGTACGCCCAGCGGTGGTGGCCAAGCCCGAGCGGGTAATCCTGAAGCCAGAACCAAAGCCCACCACTGCCCCAGCCGCCGGGTCGGGGGCCAATGACTATGCCGCCAAAGCCGCAGCACCCGAGGTAGCCGCAGCGGTTAGCCGCTATCAGCCCATTGCTCCGCCTAGTGAACCGATGCAGTATCGGGCCATTGGTCTAGTGCGGGGCACCTATGAGCCTACCGAGGCCGATCAGCTCAATCGTGGCAACCTGACTACGGATGAAGGCCACGTCATTGATGCGGTGCTGCTGGGCCGGGTCACCAGCCTGATTAAGAAGCACATTGATCTCACCACTTCCCATCTCTGGGTAGTCTATCCCCGTACCCGCCGGGAAATGGATAACGACGATGAAGACCTGCATCTGCAAATTGTTGGGGTGTGGGAACCTGAAACTCTGGGGTTGCCAGGGGAACTGCCGGCGGGCCTTGACTCCGAACCGGGTGCCGCCGCCTCGCCCCCAGACATTGAGCCCAGCGTGGCAACGGATACGGCCGTTGTTACCCCAGCCGCTGAGCCGCCGACCGCCCCCGACCCGGCGGACTTGCCGCCGGTGGACGATAACTTCTTCTCGATTCGCGGCGAAGTGGTGAAGTATTCCCCGGATGAGGAAGCCATTGCGGTCAAAATTTTGCAGGGCATGAAGCGCACCCCGGGCTCCTCAAAACCCTTCAAGCTGATGATCCACGGCACGATCGAAGGTCGTACGGTGGGCTATTTTTGGGATTTTAAGGTGAAGCGAGAGGCAAAAATTTTGGTGCTGCAGGAAGCCGCCGTAGTAGGCATTGTGCCGCCTAAGAAGCGAGGTAAGGGTGAAGGCGCGCGCCGGGGCAAACCGCCCGGCCGCAGCGGCCCCGGTGGTAGTCGCCCCATGCCCAGCCGCCGCCCGGTAGAAGCCAGGGGCAGTGAGCGGCCCAAGAAGCGTGAGAGCAGCCGCGAATCTGGCCCAGGAGATACCGGGCGCAAAGCCGATTAGGCTCAGACTTAACTCCCCAAAACATCCTGGGGTAAGAAGGCGCGATCGCGAGGCAGAGCCGCTACGGGGGTAGACAGCTCAAAGTCACCAATTTCAATCCACTGCTTCAGTTCGATGGCCACCTGGCGGGCCAGGTAAAGGCTGGCCAGGGGAGCCGTGCGTACCGCCTGGCCTTCGATGGTGATGGTGCCTGATTTGAGCTGGGCATAGCTAACCAGCCCAAAGGTCGGCCGCACCCGGCGGGGAATGGAAAAATCCATCACCGGGGCGACGATGTCGGCATCCTGCACCGCGCAGTGGGCGGCGACATGCTCATTCAGCACCGGAATCGGCACACCGACTCCTAGCATTAACGAGGGGCCATAGCCCTTGAAATAGCAGCCCCGCACCCACTGGGGCTGCATCTGCTTGGCATCGCCAATCAGGGCAACGGTGGCGGCTGGGCCAATGGGGGTACGGTTAGGCAATCGCCGCTGGAGCGGAAAGTGCTGGGTACCCTCCCAGGCGATGTAGCCGACCCCGCCCCCTAGAAAGACCCGGCTACCAATACCAATAGCCTCTAGGTCAGGGTCATTTAGCAGGGGAGATAAGGCACCGGGGTTGGCGTATACAGCGTTGCCCAAGCGGGGCTGAAGCGGCCCCAGGTAGGTGGCCAGGGGCCGGTCACCGCCGTTGACCCCGACAATAAAATTTTGGTACAGGGCGCGGGGATTAAACAGATAAAACTGATTAATCGTGTCGCGGGTAATGGCGGTGTCTAGGGTGGCGCGGGGGTAGCAGTCGGTGGCGTGGCCCGTGGCCTGGAGGGCAATGCTCCGCCCGGCGATTAAATCGGCAATCACGTGGCCGCCGCCGTATTCTTTACTGTCGTCGGGGTCTAGACCCTCGCCGCCCCGCCCCGCTACGGTAGGCTGGCTGGCGCCCAGGTATAAATCTACGGCCCCAAAGCCAGCGTAGGCAGGCACACCGTTGAGGTGACACTCCAGCAGCTTAATCGGGGGATCGGTGTGGCCCAGATTGATGATGGCCCCGGACGACTCCATCGGTTCAAAGGTACCGGTGGCTACTACATCCACCGCCGCCGCCGCCGCCGCGATGCCCTGCTCCTGAACACGGACTTTGAACGTCTCAGCGGTATCTACCACCACCTTGCCCTGGCGAATTTTGTCGTTGATGTCGTCGATGGTGCGCATGGGTTCTGGGTTTAGGGGAAGGGGGAATAAGCCACGAACCGATTCAGCCGGTCAACCCTTGCCTGGCCCAGACACTACCCTAGATCAAGCCTTTTGTAGCGTCCTAGGGCTGCAATGATCCATCGTCAGGGTCTGAGGTTGGCCCAGGCTGGAGCCACAGCAGGCCAGCCATCAGGATAGACGGAGCGCCTAGCATGATTAAAATCACCCCCAGGGATGGGGCGATCGCCAGCTGGGGCGCGGCGGATTTGATGACTATGCCAACCGCCCCGGAAAGCAGCAGCACCTTTGCCATAAAGCCAAAATCAGAGCGGGTCATCGGCTTAGCCAGGAGTACGACGAACGTTGAGGCAGCACCACTCCTGTCGTCGCCAGAGGGTGGCGACCACCCAGTTGTGCTGCTCTAGGATGTCGGCTACAAGTTTAGATTGGTCGAGCAAAATGCCGCTCAATATACCCCAGCCCCCCGGGGCGACCAGGGTGTGAAGCTGGGGAATCAAGTCCAAAATTACCTCGGCTAGGATATTACAGACTACCCCCTCCACCGGCTCGTCCATGATCTGAGCTAGGGCGTCTAAGCTGCCTTCGATAATCGGCAGCTGCTCTGCTGAGAGGCCGTTGAGGTCGCGGTTGGCGATGGCCGACTGCACGGCCAGGTCGTCAATATCCGCGGCGTAGGCCCGCCTAGCCCCCAGCAGCAGCGCCCCAATCGATAGGATGCCGGAGCCGCAGCCGATATCGGCGATGGCGATGGCTGTGGCTTCATGGGTCAGCCGCATTTCTAAGGATTCCAGGCAGAGCTGAGTGGTGGGGTGCGCCCCGGTGCCAAAGGCCACCCCTGGGTCGAGCCGCAGCACCAGCCGCTGGTTGTCGGCGGGGGGCGACAGCCAAGCGGGAGTAACCAGGAGCCGGTCTCCCACAGGCTCAGGCTGCCAGTGGTCTTTCCAGCTTTTTGACCAGTCTTCTTCTTCGATCAGATGCCAGCTGATGTGGGGCACCATCAGGTCGCTGCACAGGGCATCCTGCTTGATCAGCAGGGCCAGGGCGGAGAGATCGAGCAGCTCCAGTCGGTGCTGGGGAAAGTAGGCCTGAATCAGGTAGGCGGAACCCCGTCGCTGGTTAGCGGTGCCCTGGCTACCAAAGCTGTCGAATCGCCAAAATACCGTGTCTTCTAGGGCCGGGTCGCACAGCACCTGCACTTCCCACCAGCTATTTACCAACGCCATGGCCGCAGACATCTCAAAATGATGGAACTATATCGAATCTAAGGATAAGCTTTTTGCCCTTCGTCTGGAGCACGCCCAGACTGCTCATACCAAATCCAAGTCGTATAGCCTCGATTCCCCACAGGTCAAACCGTAGGGGTAAATGACATTTGTCCGATTGAATCGGGGGTAACCAAGCAGGATTTGGTATTAGACCTTGTCTGGCCAGGGTAGCACTGGGGGCAACGAGCTTTTGAAGGGTTTTAATCTGACAGACTGCGGGTAGGCATTGTGCCCACCCGACGCAGTAGGATAGCGCCTAAAGGTTGACGGTATAGGCGTCGCGCACCCCGGCCACCTTGGTGATTTCGACTAAAATGCCCTCCGGTAGCGGGTCATCCAGGCTGAGCACCATGACTGCATCTCCCCGGACGATTTTGCGGCCTACCTGCATACTGGCGATGTTGACGTTAAAGCTGCCCAGCAGGGAGCCAATTTTGCCGATAATTCCCGGCATGTCGCGGTGGAGGGTAAACAGCATATGTTGGGTGGGGGGCACGTTGATGGGAAAGTCGTCAATGTCAGTGACGCGAATTTCGCTGCCCCCCAGCAGCACCCCCGTGACGGCATGTTCCCCCAGACTGCCCTTGGCAGTGAGCTTGAGAGAGCCGGTGTAGTCGCGAATATCGGCATCGCGGGTTTCAATCACGTGGATGCCCCGCTCCTTAGCTTCAATGGAGGCGTTGACATAGTTCACGCGCTCTTGCAGAGCATGGGAGAGCAGCCCCTTCAGGGCCGCCACCATAATCGGCTGGCTATCGCCCCCGGCAATGTCGCCCTGGAGCCGCACCGTCAGCTCCTCCACCCGCCCCCCGGCCAGCTGGCCTACCAGGTTACCCAGGGTTTCGGCCAGCTGTAGGTAGGGGCGCAGTTTTTTCATCACCTCGGGCCGCAGACCAGGGATGTTCACCGCCGAGCGGGCCGGTAGCCCCAGCAGCACGTCGCGAATTTGCTCAGCGACGTCGATGGCGACGTTGACCTGGGCCTCCTCAGTGGAGGCCCCCAGGTGGGGGGTGAGCACCACCGCCTTGCCCAGCTCCCGCAGGGCCGACTCGCCCAGGGGTTCGGACTCATAAACATCCAGGGCGGCCCCGCCAATTTTGCCATCCGCCAGGGCTTTAGCGAGGGCCACTTCGTCGATAATGCCGCCCCGGGCGCAGTTGACGATGCGCACCGTGGGCTTCATGAGCGCTAGGGCCTGCTCGTTGACCAAATGGGTGGTTTCGGCGGTCTTGGGCAGGTGCAGGGTAATATAATCAGAATCGCGAAACAGCAAATCCAGGTCAACTAGGCGACAGCCCAGCTGCTCGGCCCGGTCGGCAGAAATAAACGGGTCGTAGGCTAGCAGCTTCATACCCAGGGCTCGCGCCACCGAGGCTACGTGGGAGCCAATTTTGCCCAGGCCTACCACCCCTAGGGTCTTTTTGTAGACCTCGACTCCCGTAAATTCTTTGCGCCGCCATTCTCCGCCTTTAACGGAGGCATCGGCGCTGGGGATGTACCGCGACAGGGCCAGCATCATCGCCAGGGCGTGCTCTGCCGCCGCAATGGTGTTGCCCTCGGGGGAGTTGACCACCACAATGCCGCGCCGGGTGGCTTCGGGCACATCCACGTTGTCTACCCCCACCCCGGCCCGGCCAATAATTTTAAGCTGCTGGCCCGCCTCGATCACCGCCTTGGTGACCTTGGTGCCAGAGCGAATCATCAGGGCATCGTAATCGACGATCGTAGCCACCAGCTCGTCCGGTGAGAGGCCGGTATTAACATCTACCTGGGCTACCTGGGACAAAATGTCGAGGCCCGCCTGATCGATGGGGTCGGAAACAAGAACCTTGGGCATGGGTTAGCCATAAAATGTCACAGAAATCTACTTTACTGCAAAGGCGGACGCTCCCATTAGTCCGCAAACTACTAATCTGGGGCCATCCTAAAAAAAGATCTAGGTCTAGGCCGTCACCAGGCCAGGAAACAGGCGGAAACAATCCACCAGCACCACGTTAGAGAAGAGGAACCCTTCGGGATCAGTCAGCCGTAGCTGCTGGAGCGCCTCCAGGGAAGGAACCGTGGCTAAATCACCCTGGCTTTCTACCACCACCCAGCCGGTTTGAATGTGGGGCTGGAGGCGCTGGTAAAGCCGCTCCCATGTGGGGGCATCGCAGAGCGATCGCAGTTCCTCTCCCGCAATCCCTTCCTGTAGGCGCAGGCCTACCATAAGTCGCTCTAAAAGCTGCTCATCGGGTGGGGTGCTGAGGGTGGCATGGCATCCCATAGTGGTGCTAAACTCCTCGACCCACTGCTGGTAGGTCGTCAGGGTACGGGGACGGCTGACCCGCTGGTGCCCGGTGTAGCTGGTGGCTCCCATGCCAAACCCGTAGTAGGGCTGGTTGCGCCAGTAGGTGAGGTTATGGCGGCAGCGGTGCCCCGGCTGGGCATAGTTCGAGACCTCGTAGTGGTCGTAACCCTGGCTGGTGAGGTAGCCCTGGGCCGAACGGTACATGGCGGCGGTTTGATCGTCCGTCGGCAGCGGTGCATTCCCCGGCTGGTAGCGCTGGGCAAAAACCGTCTGGGGTTCTAGGGTAAGGTCATAGATGGCGAGGTGGTGGGGCTGGAGGTCCGTGGCTTGCCTGAGTCCCTGCTCCCAATCTTGTAGGGTTTGGTAGGGTAACCCCGAAATTAGGTCTAAGCTCCAGTTGGCCATGGCAACCTGGTGCAGCCAATCCACCGCCTGATGCACGTCCGCCCCTCGGTGGAAACGGCCACAGCGTTCGAGCACGGCATCATCTAAGGCCTGCACTCCCAGGCTGATACGATTTACCCCGGCCCCTAGGTAGCCTTTGAGATGTTCTAGGGAAAAGGTACCCGGATCCATCTCCATGGAAATTTCGGCGCTAGCGGCAATGCCAAAGTGCTGATCTAAGGCCGCCAAAATTTGGTCTAGCTGCGCCACCGACAGTAGCGACGGGGTGCCGCCGCCAAAGAAAACCGTCTCCAAGGGCGGATTAAATGCCAGATTTTCCCCGGCAGTAACGGCAATTTCTTTGCATAGCACATCGACATAGGTTTCCACCGTCAGGGAGGTTTCTCCCCGCCGCAGATTACCTACCACCGAAATAGGGAAATCGCAGTAAAAGCAGCGGCGGCGACAAAAGGGGATATGAACGTAGGCGGAGGTGGGCGGAACGATGGGGAGGCGGGGTTTCACGGAGAGGTGGGTTTTGGGGTCCAGATTCTGGATTTTTTATTAGCAGTGAGCTGTTTGTTAGGAGTGAGATCGGCTTGCGGTGGCCGAAAACCCGATCCTGGGCAGCTCGGATGCCCGCGGCTAGGGGTGAAGATAATAGCGGTATACTCTTGCCAGCTTAGCTTGATCGTCTGCTTTTGAGCCGACAGAGTACACTGTATTTGATGGGTCAAGCCTGATACTGGCCATATACCAAAGCCCACACGGCAGATCACCATGCTGGATGCACTGATTGTATTTTCATTTATCCTGGCCGGAGCGGGAATCGGGTTTTATAGCATCGACCTGCTGCCTGAAACCATCTTGGCTCAGGTAACTAACCTTGAGGCCTTGAGCACCGTCACGGCGGTATTTGGCGGGCTTTTAGGGACGGGGCTGGGCCTGGTGGTGCAAACCAGCTATCGACGGCTAGAAGGCCAGGTTAAAGAGCTACCGCCGGATCGGATTTTGACCCGGGCTGTGGGCTTGGTGCTGGGGTTGCTGATTGCCAACCTAATGCTGGCCCCGCTGTTTTTGCTGCCGATTCCGGCGGAATTTGGCTTTATCAAGCCGATGACGGCGGTGCTGGGCAGTGTCCTATTCGCGGTGTCGGGGATGAACCTGGCCGACACCCATGGACGATCGCTACTGCGGTTGATTAGCCCCGGCACCCTGGAATCGACTCTGGTCGCTGAGGGCACCCTGAAGCCTTCCCAGACCAAGGTACTGGATACCAGCTGTATTATCGATGGCCGCATTGAAGGGCTGCTGGAAACTGGCTTTTTAGAAGGGCAATTGCTGGTACCCCAGTTTGTGCTGCAAGAGTTGCAGCAGGTGGCGGACGCGTCTAACGACCAAAAGCGGGGCCGGGGGCGGCGGGGGCTAGACGTGCTCAACCGTATTCGCGATACCTATCCCAACCGGCTGCTGATTAACTCCATGGACTATGACGACATCCCCACCGTGGATGCCAAGCTGGTGAAGCTGGCCCAAGAGCTGAATGCGGTGTTGCTCACCAATGACTACAACCTGAACAAAGTGGCCAGCTTTCAGGATGTTACGGTGCTGAACATTAATGACCTTGCCCAGGCGCTTCGTCCCTCTTACCTACCGGGGGATGATATGGATCTGAAGATTCTCAAGGAAGGCAAGGAGCCTTCCCAGGGGGTCGGCTACCTCAACGACGGTACCATGGTGGTGGTAGAAGAAGGTCGGGAATACATTGGCGAAGAGCTAGAGGTGGTGGTGACAGGATCGCTGCAAACCTCCGCCGGGCGCATGATCTTTGCTCGACCCAAGACCTCCATGGTGACCTCTTAGGGGCTAGGCGGCCCCGAACGCCAAGGAAAGCTTTGATGAGAATAGATTACTGTGGCATGCTCCCATAAGATCTACCCCCGCAAAAGCAGAGGGCGGGAATCTGGAAGCAGAACCCGTTGTCTAGGAGGGCTGCTTCTGGGCAGACTGTACAAAGTTGTGGTGAATTCCGCCGCCTCTCGCCGTGGACGATGGGCGGAATTTGCTAGAGTTAGCACGATCTTAACTATGGCCCCTAGGCAACGGTATGGCGAGACTTTCCACCGAACTCAACCATTATTTTTTTGAAGAAGTCAGCACCCCCCAGGTGACGCTGAAAGAAATTCTAGACCTGGCTGGAGAGCGTACCTTCGGCTTTCTATTTGTGCTGCTATCTCTGCCCTCGGCGCTGCCGCTGCCGGCACCGGGTTATTCTGTACCGTTTGGGGTTGTGTTGCTGCTGCTGGCCGTGCAAATGATTGCGGGTCGTACCCGCCCCTGGGTGCCCGAAAGCTGGAAGCTGAAGCAGTTTGAACTGACCACGGTGCAAAAAATTGTTAAGGCGGGTAACCCCTGGCTACGGAAGCTAGAGGCGGTTGCGCGACCTCGCCTGACCCCCCTCTGCACCAGTCTGCCGGGGCGAGTTCTGCTGGGAGTGGCGATTTCCCTGATGGCGATTTCGATGATGATCCCAATTCCGGGCACCAATACCCTGCCTGCCATGGGTATTTTTGTCACCGGCTTTGGCCTGGTAGACGATGATGGCGTCATTAGCCTGGGCGGTCTAGGGCTGTGCCTGATGGGGGGCACCCTAACCACCCTGATTCTGACCTTTGGCTACGAGGCAGTAAAAGCAGGCATTGGGGCCATACGGGGGGGCTGGTAAACTTGGCCGCTAGTTTAAGGGGCGTGATGCCGGTGCATTCCCCTGAGGGCCCATCTCTGGGGTATCAGCAGCCGCGCTGCCAGCCTCGGTCTCGGCGAAGATCACCTGCCGTAGTTCGCTAATTTGAGCGGCGTCTAAATTAGCCATACAGGTTTCTGCGGCCGCTTCAGTAATGGCTCGGCCCCGATGTTCTGCTGGAGCCAAGTCACAGGCATAAAGCCCAATAATTCTGGCCGCATAGGCATTGCCCTCAAAAAACCTCAGGTGATAGCCAAACCCCTGGGCGGCGATGCCGAACTGATTTAAAACCGCGTATCGTTCCGGGTAGGTGAGCTGCCGCCAAATTTGGGCGCTGATGGTCACATCAACCACGCTGGTAGCAGAGTCTTGAATCTCGTAGAAAACCCAGGACTCGACCAGGCGATTGCTGCCCAACCGGCGAGGCAGAGAGTCACGGTTCCACCAGAGACTGGGTAGGGTCATGGTCTCTGGGGAGGCGGCATCGTTATTGGCTAGGGATCCTGGAGTAATCTGCCGTAAAAAGGATTCTGTTTCTGCTCGACTTGCGGTCGGGAAAATCAGCAGCTCACAGAGGGTTTGGGTCAACCTTGGCGATGGTGTAGACGAGGAGTCTGGCCACGTCTGGCCTGAACAGCAGGCTAGGAACGTACTTGATGAACAGTCGGCGGCCATGGCGGGATTTAGTGCGACCCCTGGGATGGGGCTGGGCTGGATCAGGCCTAACCCCGCCGCTGCAAACCCCGCCGCCAGCCGCCAGTTGCTCGGCCATTGCCTAGGCCAATGGCCAGGGCGCACCGCTTTTGGCCACCTTGGCCCCACCGCCTTACCGTCGAGTTGGTCATTATCCATGGTGTTTGCCTGTGCTATCACTACGCTACCGGTAGCGACCCTGGTGTAGCATTGGGTTCCGTCAAAACTAGCCGATGCCGGTGTCCGCGCAATAACCGTAAAGGCTGCTGAGCAACCTGCTCTATCATCCAGACGACATGATCGGGCCGCAGTAAGTTTCCGTCGTTGCGGCAGCTGCCTACAAATCGCAAAACTACTTCCCCCAGGCCTGGGGTAAATGCCAGTTCTGATGACAATTCCTGGGATATGGGCACGAGGTTAAGCTGGTGCAGCCGTTCCCGCAGGTTAACCACCTGCACCTTGCCGGATTTGGTAGTTTTTTCCCAGGGAAGATAGTCTAGGGCCAGCAGGGCCGCGATCCAATGCTCCCAATCCGGGGGAGGGGAGGTTGAATCTTCTAGCCCAATGTGCAGGTAGTACTCGGCTTGCTCAAGCAGTTTGGTGGCCGAGGGTGCCGCCAGGGGAATTTCTACCACGCTGTAGAGGGGAATATTTAGCGGCAACTGCGCCGCCAGCCGCTGACGAAATTCCTCGGGTTCAACAACAGCTTTGAGTTCAAAATCCACGATCTCGCCGCTGCTGGTGGTGCCCAGGGGCAGGGCGCTGGCGGGCATAATGCGAGGCCCAGGGTGGTAGCCGCCGGTAAAGGACATGGGCAACCCCGCCCGGCGCAGGGCGCGGTCGAACAGACGCACCAGATCGAGGTGCCCGATGAGAGCCATATCCCCCAGCTTGCCCAGGGTCACCCGCAGGCGCTGTACCCGCGTCTGGTCGGGCTTACCATGGCCCTCAAAGGCTGGAATCGGGAGCGGCGGCACCACTACGTTATGGCCGAAGTCGGGACCACAAATGCCGCAGTGGGAACAGCCCTCAAAGGAGCAGTCGGGCACCGTGGCAGCCTCTAGGGCGCGGCGCAGGTCTTGCTGTAACCAGGTTTTGTCAATCCCCGTATCGATATGATCCCAGGGCAGGGGCGCCTCAAGATTGGCGCTGGCCGGCTGATCGTCGGTCAGCATGACGTTCCATTCACCCTGGGCGACCCGGCGGTACTGCCAGGTCAGGCCCGCTTCATCAATGGCCTGGGTCCAGGCGTTGAAGGCGGTTTCCAGGCTCTCCCACCAGCTATCCATGCCGGCCCCCAGTTCCCAGGCTCGGCGCACTACCGCCCCCAACCGCCGATCGCCCCGGCCCACAAAATCTTCCATGGCAGAAATACGCAGGTCGGTAAAATTGACCTTGACCCAGCGCATGCCCCTAAACTCGGCCCGTAGCAGCCCCTGCTTATGCTGAAACGCCTCGGTAGACACCGAGTGCCACTGAAACGGCGTGTGGGGTTTGGGGGTAAAGTTCGAGATCGTCAGGTTAAAGCTCAGGGGCTTGCGGCCCGGCAGTTGGCAGGCCTGCCGCAACCAGCGCACGGTTTCGGCAATGCCCACTATATCGGCGTCGGTTTCCCCCGGTAGACCAATCATGAAGTAGAGCTTAATACGGCTCCAGCCCTGCTCGTGGGCAGTTTTGACCCCCCGCAGCAACTCGTCATTAGTCAGCCCTTTGTTGACGATATCCCGCATTCGCTGGGTGCCCGCTTCGGGGGCAAAGGTGAGGCCGCCTAGGCGAGTGCCGCCAATGATGTGAGCAATGTTCTCGTCAAAGCGATCGACTCGCTGGCTGGGCAGCCCCAGGGAGATGTTTTCACCCTTGAGGCGGTTCTTGATCTCTACCCCGACGGCGGGCAGGGCCAGGTAGTCAGAACAGCTCAGGGACAGCAGCGAAAACTCGTCGTAGCCGGTTTTGCCTATGCCGGTTTCAATCGCTTCGACCACCGCTGCGGGCTCCACATCGCGGGCGGGGCGGGTGAGCATACCCGGCTGGCAAAACCGACAGCCCCGGGTGCAGCCCCGGCGAATTTCTACCGTGAGTCGGTCATGGACGGTTTCAACGTAGGGCACTAGCCCCGTGGCGTAGGCGGGCATGGGGGTCGCTACCCGGCGCAGCACTCGCTTCGGCACATCGGCGCGGTTGGGGTGTACTGAACCATCCGCCGCCAGGGTGTAAAAACGCGGCACGTAAACTCCTGGCACCTGGGCCAGATCAAGCAGCAGCGCCTCTCGACTCAGCCCCGCCGCTTTGCCCTCTTCGATCACCAGGGCGATTTCCGGCAGCAGCTCTTCCCCATCCCCCAGGGCGATAAAGTCAAAGAAATCGGCATAGGGTTCGGGGTTAGAGGTAGCGGTTTGCCCCCCGGCAAACACCAACGGCCAAGCACCTGATGCCGGGTTAAATGGCCCGGATTGCTGACGCTCTGCCCAGGTGAGGGGAATGCCAGCCAGGGAAAGCATCTCTAAAATATTAGTAGCTCCTAGCTCATAGCTAAGGCTAAAGCCCAAAATGTCGAAGTCTCCTAGGAGACGCTGGGACTCTACCGCAAATAGCGGCGTTTGGGTGGCTCTGAGCTTGGCCGCTAGGTCAGCGGCGGGTAGGTAGGCGCGATCGCACAGCTGACGGGGCTGAGCATTGAGAATGCCATAGAGAATAATGTGGCCCAGGTTAGAAGCCCCCACCTCATAGACCTCTGGATAGGTCAACACCCAGCGCACCGCCGCTCCTTCCCAGGGCTTATGGACAGCCCCCAGTTCGTTGCCCAAGTAGCGGGCGGGCTTGGCAATGTCAGAGGTGATTAGGGTATGGATAGCTACAGGCACAATGGAGTTACACCGATAAAAAGCGCTCAGGCAGGTCTCTCCCATACTATAGCGAGCGATATCCCGTCGGGTTTCGAGTTTCGGGTTTCGGGCGACACCCGGCACCTGAAACCCAAGCCCCCGATACCGACCAATCAGGAGGTATACCCCAATGGCAAACCCCTGTCGCAACCGGAGCTACGACAGGGGCAGGGAGTTTTAAGTAAACGCTATGCTAGCCAAACAAATTTTGATATCGGGTGATCAGTTTCAGCCGGGCTGACCGTAACAGCGGTTTAACCCAGGCCCCTAGGCCGCCACCAAAGTCTTGGGCAGGTCATCAATGACCTCAAAGGCGCGGTCAAGCTGGGTTAGCTCGAAGATGATGCGGATGCTGGGGGGTACGCAGCACAGACAAAAACGCTTACCCGTCTGACGGGCTAGCTTGAGGGCAGATACTAAGGAAATGAGCCCGGCGCTGTCGAGCGACTCAACCTGGCTCATATCAACCATCAGCCCTGAGGACAGATCAGAGTGAATCTGCTGGGTCAGCCGGTGCTGGAAATCTTGGGCATTGGAAGCATTGAGGGAACCCTGTGCCTGAACCATAGCCATTGGTTTAATCATAGTTTGCATACCGATATACTCCGTTCAGTTTAAAAAATGTTGAGTGCTAGCAATCTAAAGATCCAACATCAACGAAGGTAAGCGCCCTCCCTAGAAACTGCCTACTCCCTTGCCATAGAGTTAGCCATAACTTGATATAGATGCAAGCTCCGTCAACCGACCTCATACGTGAATCTACTGAGATTAGCGGTAACGCGACCGGTTTTTTGTGATTTAGGTCACGAAATGCAAAGTTTAGCATCATCTTGCCTGAAAGATACCGTCACTGGCCACTGGGGCAATTGCGGGGACAATCAGCTTCAGTGCTTATACCCAAAGGTCTTTTCATATGGAACCGCCGTTCTCGATCCATCGCCTGGTTCAAACAGCCCTCCATGTTGGTCTGTTGACCCCTGAAATTGAGCAGAGCATCAACGCTGAGCTCACCCGATTGGGTTATCTGCCCGAAGGCGATGCCGAAGCCCTAGAACTGCTGATGAGTGAAATGGACGCAGGCCGAATTCGCTTAGTTCCAAGTCACGGATGCTTACCCTGAAGCGAGGTTGAGGCCCTAGAACCCGGTTGTCAAAAAGCCACCTTCTGCCTGAAATTCCCATCGGCGCAGGCTTTGGGCTGTGGGGTCATTCTCCATAGTGTTTTCACGGGTCGGAGTCGATAACCGCCAGAATTTAGAATGCTGATCGCAACTTCATGGAAAATTTATGATCAATTTAGACTACTTACCCTATGGATCCATCCGAGCCCGCAGGGGAATAACAAACCTTGCCTTCGGGCTATTTCAAAACGTGGAAGAGGCTAAGCCCTTGGCTCGTCGTCGGTCTGGGACGAAAATTGGGCCTGCCCCCAAAGCCGCTGAATAAAACAGTTGAGGCTAGCTGAGGTGAGGGCAGCGGCGGTCACAGTCGCTGCCTGAGCCGAGGGCGGCGTCAAACAGGAAACTACATCAGTATCCAAAGCGGGATAAAACTGCCCTAGCGGCCACAGCATGTCTGGCACCTCTGGACGATCGGCAGGCGCCCCTGTCCCCAGTACCCCTGTCGAGTGAACCAACGGTGGCCGGGCCGGGGTAACCAGCATCAGCGGTCGCACCCACCCCAACTGGCGATCCTCAAGCACCTGAATGATTTCCACATAGAGACGGGTTTGATCACAGGTTAGGTACACCACCTGACCCGAGACATAGGTAGCCATAGCCATCCTTATTACCTCAACTCCTATGGTAGTGGAGAACGCGGGTGGTTCGGTGAGACGGCCAGGGCTTGCGGGTGCTAAACTCTGCGTAAAGTTTTATGATGGAGTGGTTGGCCTGTTTGCGGTGCCCCTAAAGACATTGCTGGGGAAGCTAGGCATTTAGCCCGTTGTTCAGTCTGGGAAATGAGGTGTAGTTGTGTCTGTTGAAACCATCGAGCGGAGTACGACATCCACCCTGCGGAAGCCGGCGCCCCGCTACCGCGTTCTCCTCCACAACGATGAGTTTAATTCGATGGAATACGTGGTGGAATCGCTGCTCAAGGTGGTGCCCAGCCTGACCATGCCCCAGGCCGTAGATATTATGATGCAGGCCCACACCGCCGGAGTGGCCCTGGTGATTACCTGTGCTCTCGAACCTGCTGAATTCTACAGCGAAGCGCTAGGCAACCTTGGCCTGAGCAGCACCATCGAGCCTGACGAGTAGGGGCCC
This sequence comes from Nodosilinea sp. CTOTU7336, assembly GCA_036848635.1. Taxonomy (GTDB): domain Bacteria; phylum Cyanobacteriota; class Cyanobacteriia; order Phormidesmidales; family Phormidesmidaceae; genus Nodosilinea. The sequence continues at coordinate 15,179 of DAIUJR010000013.1, read as the reverse complement.
AGCAGACTGCACCCCGACTAGCGCTTAACCGTCTGCTCAGCGCGCTCCATAAGCAGCGCCTGAGAATTTTGGATGGGTTCTCCTTTTTTAGGTCGTCGCTGGGTATAGGTGCCATCGGCATTCATGTCCCAGGCGTGGCGATTATCTTGAAGGGCCAGATTGAGGATAAATTTCAACTCGTCGCGAATCGCCCGATCCTCCACCGGCACCACGGCCTCGACTCGACGGTCGAGGTTGCGGGGCATCCAGTCGGCACTGCCCAGCAAAAAAATATCCTGGCCGCCATTGTCAAAGTAAAAGATTCGGGAGTGTTCTAAAAAGCGCCCGACAATGCTGACCACTCGGATGTTGTCGCTAATGCCCTTGAGGCCTGGGCGCAAGCAGCAGATGCCGCGCACAATCAGGTCGATCGTTACCCCCGCTTGGGATGCTTCATACAGCAGGGCAATGATTTCCGGATCGGCCAGGGAGTTCATTTTAGCGATGATGTGGCCCCCTCGACCCTGGTTAGCCTGGGTGATTTCGGCCTGAATTAGCGCTTCTAGGTGCTGGCGTAGGGTGAGCGGGGCCACCAGCAACTGGCGGTAGCTCTGCTGGCGCGAGTATCCGGTCAGGTAGTTGAACAGGTCGGAAATATCGGCACCGATGTCAGGGCGGGCGCTGAGTAGGCCCAGATCGGTATAAAGCCGGGCGGTTTTGGGGTTGTAGTTGCCGGTGCCCAGGTGAAAGTAGCGACGAATGTGCTGATCTTCGCGGCGCACCACCAGCACGACTTTGGTATGGGTCTTCAGGCCCATCAGCCCATAGACCACGTGAACCCCTGACTGTTCGAGTTTCCGCGCCCAGTTGATGTTGTTTTCTTCGTCAAAGCGGGCCTTGAGTTCCACCAGTACCGCTACTTGCTTGCCGTTTTCGGCGGCAGAAATTAGGGCGTTGACAATGGGTGAATCTCCTGAGGTGCGATACAGGGTCATTTTGATGGCGAGCACGTGGGGGTCATGGGCGGCCTGGGTAATGAACCGCTGCACCGTCGCCGAAAACGAGTGATAGGGGTGGTGAACGAGCTGATCCTGTCGGCGCAGCAGCGCAAACAGGTCCTCAGCGTCTTCGGGGGTCGCATCGCCCTCATCTACCGTGGGGGGGCTGAGGTTATCAATGGCCGGGGGCACCGTAGGCGCCCAGTGGGGGGCCTTGAGGTCGGGCAGGGGCAGGGCCATGAAGGTGATTAGATCCCCCAGTCCCAACAGCCCTTCGATATCGTAGACGTCGGCCTCCGATAGGCCCATTTCCTGCACCAGCATGGCGCGCACTGGCCCTGGGGTGGTGCGCTGAATTTCCATGCGCACTGCCGAGCCCCCCAGCCGTCGCCGCCGCAGCTCTTGCTCGATGGCCAGCATTAAATCATCAGCCTCGTCTTCTTCTACGGCCAGGTCAGCGTTGCGGGTAATGCGAAAAACGTAGTGGGACTGGATCACCATGCCCGGAAATAATGTCGATAGGTGATGACCGATGACCTGCTCCAGGGGCACCCCCAGCCAGCGATAGGGACGGCTATCGCTAGGTTTATAAAGGTGATCGGGGAGGCTAATAAATCGCGGCAGTACCCGAGGCACCTTGACCCTGGCAAAGTGGGTCTGGCGGGTGCGGGGGTCTTCGACCACCACTGCCAGGTTAAGGCTGAGGTTAGAAATATGGGGGAATGGGTGGCCCGGATCCACCGCCAGGGGGGTCAGCACCGGAAAAATTTGCTCCTCAAAGTAGGTCTGCACGTATTCTTGCTGGAGCGCAGTCAGGTCGCCATAGTCGAGTAGGCAAATGCCGCGCTGGGCCATTTGGGGGCGCAACAGCTCCATAAACCCCTGGTGCTGCTGGGTCACCAGGGGCCGCAGGGTGGCGCTGATGGCATTGAGGTGCTCCGACGGGGTGAGCCCATCCGGTGAAGCCTGGCTGACCTCGGCTTCAATCTGCTGTTTGATGGCGGCAACCCGAACCATGAAGTATTCGTCTAGGTTGGAGCTAAAAATCGCCAAAAATTTGAGGGCTTCGAGCAGGGGAGTACGCTCATCGAGGGCCTCGTGCAGCACCCGACGGTTAAATTCTAGCCAGCTTAGTTCCCGGCTAATGTAATATTTAGGGTCACTCAAGTTAACCAGGGCTTTACCCTTGGGGCGCTCTACGGTGGCCATAGATCCTATTGCTCCCCTGCTTCAAAGACGCTTGACTCTTGGCCCTGCCACCACTCCCCTAACGCCATCAGCGCCTGGTGGAGTTCAGCCAATTGAGCGGCGTAGGTTTCGGCATCTAAGTCGGGGCGTTGCTCTTGCAAAAGCTGAAGCCGCCACTGAACCAACAGCCAGGGTTTGGCGAGCCCATCAGTCGCCTCAATGTACCGAGCCCAATCGGTGCTTTCCATTCACGATCTCCAGTTTTGGTTAGCGATAACGGGTGTGCTCCGAATGGCCGCGATAGCTGCCCTAACCTTTGAATGTCTCTAGAATGTCTGGTGAAAGCCTGCGGTCGGGTTAGGGTGAGGGCAGACCACCGTTAGGTTTGTTAACGTCGAGTTAATCATAGTACCCCGACTGAGCGGCTAGGGAAACCCCGACTCTCGGCAGCGGTAGTCACCTTCAGGGCGATCGCGCGGCGCCTAGGCCAGTCCATCCTGGATGCCGTTAGCAAGATCTGGGCACTTAGGTCAGAAGAATTCGGTGGGCAATGGCCAATCTACCCCGGTTCAGCTTTTGGGGCGTAGACGCTATGGCACAATGGTTAATAGTCCAGTTTTGCCGTACCCCCTAGAGACACCAGTGAGATCTACTGTTTCAGCCCCTATGATCCCCGCTACTCCCCCTCGGCGCGCGGTCTTTCCGTTTACCGCCGTGATCGGCCAGGACGATATGAAGCTCGCCCTGCTGCTCAACGTCATCGATCCAAAAATTGGCGGCGTCATGATCATGGGGGATCGCGGCACCGGCAAATCGACGACTATTCGAGCCCTGGCCGATCTCCTGCCAGACATTGAAACCGTAGCGGATGATCCCTTCAACCGCTCCCCCCAGGATCCCGACGTGATTGCCGAGCGCGGTACCGATCAGCTGCCGGTAGCACCGAAAAAAGTGCCTATGGTCGATCTGCCCCTGGGGGCCACCGAAGATCGGGTCTGCGGCACCATTGATATCGAAAAGGCCCTGGCCGAAGGGGTCAAGGCGTTTGAGCCGGGGCTATTGGCCAAGGCTAATCGGGGCATTCTCTACGTCGATGAGGTCAACTTACTCGACGACCACCTGGTAGACGTGCTGCTCGACTCCGCCGCCTCCGGCTGGAACACCGTCGAGCGGGAGGGTATCTCCATTCGCCACCCGGCTCAGTTTGTGCTGGTCGGTTCTGGCAACCCCGAAGAGGGGGAGCTGCGGCCCCAGTTGCTCGACCGCTTCGGCATGCATGCCGAAATTCGCACCGTGCGCGACCCGGCCCTGCGAGTGCAAATCGTGGAGCAGCGCTCTGACTTTGACCACGACCCCGCCGCCTACGTGGCCCAGCATCAGGCCCAACAAGAGCAGCTCCAGGCCCGCCTGGTAGAGGCCCAGCAGCGTCTGCCCACCGTGGCCTTAGAGTATGACGATCGGGTGCGGATTTCCCAGGTATGCTCAGAGCTAGATGTGGATGGGCTCCGGGGCGACATTGTCACCAACCGAGCCGCCAAGGCCCTGGCCGCCTACGAAGGCCGCACCGAAGTTACCCTGGAGGACATTCGCCGGGTTATTGTGCTGTGTCTGCGGCATCGCCTGCGCAAAGACCCCCTCGAAGGCATCGACTCGGGTTACAAGGTCGAAAAAGTCTTCTGCCAGGTCTTTGGCATCGCTGAGCCGGATCAGGCCGCCGTTAATGGCCGCCAGCCCGTGGGGGCGCGCTAGCCGCACCGATGGGGCATCGCATCCTAGGGCTTGATCCTGGTTTAGCTATTCTAGGCTTCGGCGTGATCGACACCGCTGGCACCGAAAACCTGACCCTGGCCAAGGCTACGGCAGTAGACTTTGGGGTGATCGAAACCCCGGCCAAAACCCCCGTGGGCGACCGCCTTTGCATCATCTACGACGATTTACACAGCTTGTTAGAGCAGGTCAAGCCTGCCCTGGTCGTGATTGAAAAGTTTTTCTTTTACCGCATGGGTAACACCATTTTAGTGGCCCAGGCGCGCGGGGTGGTGACCCTGGTATTGGCTCAGCACCAGCTGCCGTTTCTGGAGTTTACCCCGGCCCAGGTGAAGCAGGCCCTCACCGGCTATGGCAACGCCGACAAGGCCGAAGTACAGGAAGCCGTGGCCCGGGAGCTGGGGCTAGATCGGATTCCCCGCCCGGACGACGCCGCCGACGCGCTAGCCCTGGCGCTGACCGCCTGGTATCAGCGTTAGGAAGGTTATGGGAGGACATTGCCAGCAAAGAACTTGCCCGTAGCGTCGGCCATTGAATATACTCTGGGCGGCAGAAGCCTGACGCAATGTGCGTAAATAGGGATGCCGTCATAAAGTTCTGGGCCTTCTATGCCGAACCAACCCAGCCCCCGCGATATCCTGGCGGCCCTGCTGCCCTATCTCAAAACCGCCGGCGCCTATGCCCGGCAGATTCAAGCCCAAATTAGCGCCCAGCCCGACAAAGACGGCAAAGGTGATAACTTCTTTGCTGCCGCCCTCAGCGATGCCGATCTCTCCATCCAGACTCTGGTGGAGGTGGTGCTGCTGGGGCTGTTTCCCCAGGTGAGGTTCTTTGGGGAAGAGCACGAGCAGACCTACAACACCAAATATTTCCGCGCCATCAACCTGGGCCCATCGGGGGATTACCTGATTACCCTCGACCCCATCGATGGCACGCAATTTTATTTGGATGGCCACAATAACTATCAAATTATTCTCGGCGTGCTCAACGCCGACGATTACGAAGCAGTCATCGCCATTACCCCTGGCCAAGATCTCTACTACTACACCCTGCGGGGGGAGGGCACGTTTAAGGGCAGCCTGGCCCAATCCTTAGACGACTGCGATCGCATAACCATCAAAAACCCAGCTCCAGCCATCTGTCTCGGCTGGCAAATGGGGGCACTGGTGCCACACCTAACCCAGCGCTATCGGGTGTTTCACACTAAGGCCGATTATTCTAAAACGGTGCAAATTCCTAACTTTAACGGCCTGCTGAGCGGCGATCTGGCCGGGGCGGTGCTGGCCAGGGGGCAGTTCATCGACGGGGCGGCGCTGGCGTTTATGGCCCAGGAAATGGGGCATATGGTTACTACCCTAACGGGCGATCCGCTGCCGCCCTTGTACAGCTGCAAAGATTACCAGCGCCCTGGCCTGGTGGTAGCAGCGACCCCCGACGTGCATCGGGATCTGCTGAGCGCGATCGCCGCCGCCGGGTTAGCTGGGCCGGGCTAGGGGATTGGTACCCCAGAGCTAGATCCCAGGGTTCTAGGAGCTAGCCAGTGTTTTTGGTGTGTTGCAAAGTAGAACCCTGGGATCTGTACCGGCATTGACCCCATTAAAAAAGGATGTGGTGACCCACATCCCTAGCTCTCAAGCCCTCAAGTTCTCAATCCACGGCAGATTATTGTGAAACTCTGGCGGCGGCGAGGCGGTAAAGTGATTAGCCCTCTTTTTTCCTGCGCCGCATTGGCATCCTAGAATCTAGGCTCCTCGGCGGTGGGCTCTTCGGCTTTGGGAGAGGAATCTAGAAAAATATCAGTGGCTTTAAGTTTGAGCCCGGCCCGCGCCTGGGAGTCGGTCTTGCTGACATAGGGCGACGCATCGATCGCGCCACTGGCAATGATTAACGAGCCTTTTTTAACGTAGCTGAGCTTGCGCCAGGCGGGGGAGCCTTCCCAAACGTTGACGTTGACGGTAAAGCTGTCGTTGTCTTTGCGGCTGGGCACCCGGTCTACATAGATGGTCATTTCGGCCAGCTGCACGTTTTCCCCGGTCTTGCGCTCGATGCTGCGAATTTCGGGATCAGCGGCCACATTGCCAGACAGGGTACAGAGGTTGAGTCCACGGCTAGACATGGTTGGGAGTCTCCTAAATAGATGCGGTGGGAGTGCGCCTGCCTCGATGACAGGCTGGAGCCTGCTGGCCAGGTGAAAGGAAATGCCACCCCATGAGCCCAGCGGCTGGTGAGGTTAATATGCACCAGCGGTATTGACGATCTGCTAAGAAAAATCACTTAACTTTTTCAGGCCTAGGGGAGGTACAGCTTAGCGATATGCTGAGGCTGAAGTAACGACAATGCCATGACCACCCGCTCCATCGATCCCTCTACAGATCCCTCTACAGCCCCCTCCACCCGCAAGCTCTGGTTAGCCGCCATTAAGCCGCCGATGTACAGCGTCGCCATTATGCCCATTGTGGTGGGCAGCGCGGTGGCCTATAGCGAAACGAGGCAATTTAACGGATTTGTGTTTTCGACGTTTTTGCTGGCAGCGGTGCTGATTTTAGCCTGGGAAAACCTCTGCAACGATGTGTTTGACGCTGAAACGGGCATTGATGTTAACAAGGCGCATTCCCTGGTCAACTTGACCCGCAATAAAGGGCTAATTCTGGGGCTGGGGAATCTTTGTTTGGCCCTAGGAATTGCAGGTATCGTGGCGATTGCGCTCCAGCAGCACGACCCTACGGTGCTGGGCCTAATTTTGCTCTGCTGCGGGTTGGGCTACCTCTACCAGGGGCCACCCTTTCGCCTCGGCTACCTGGGGCTGGGGGAAATGCTCTGCTTCTTGAGCTTTGGCCCCCTGGGCATGGGGGCCGCCTACTATAGCCAGACCCAGAGCTGGTCGTGGGGCAGCCAACTGGCGGGCCTGATCGTGGGCCTCACCACTACCCTGGTGCTGTTTTGCTCTCACTTTCACCAGGTAGAGGATGACATTGCGGCGGGCAAGCGTTCCCCCATTGTGCGGCTGGGCACCCGCCGGGGGGCCACACTGGTACCCTGGGTGTGTGGAGGAGTATTTGTGGTAGCCGGTCTAGGCATTGCCCTGGGCTTTTTACCTCTGTGGACAGGGTTGATTTTTGGCAGCGGCCTATCCGCCTGGCGGCTGAGCCAGCATGTTAATCGCTACCATGACCAGCCCAGCCAGGTCAGTAACGCCAAGTTCTACGCCATTGGGTTTCATTTTTGGAGCGGAGTGCTGCTGACCCTGGGGCTGTGGCTAGGCGCGGGGAGGTAATGCCGCTTCAGCTTGCAACTAAGGCCTACCGTAGGCCATTCCGCCAGCCTTTGCAGACGGCCCAGGGGCTGTGGCCGTGGCGAGAGGGGCTATTGGTTCAGCTAACTGACCCTAGCGGACGGGCGGGCTATGGGGAAATTGCCCCCATCCCCTGGTTTGGGAACGAAACTCTTGAGGCGGCTTGGCGGTATTGTGAACTGCACCGGGGCACAATATCCGATGATTTAACCCCTGGAGACGACCTACCCGCCACCCAGTTTGGCCTGGAGTCGGCCCTGGCCGATTTGCAGGGTAGTCCTACTAATGGGGAACTGCCAAATTCACCGTTTGCTCTGGCGGAACCGCTCATCTGTGGCCTGCTTCCAGCCGGGGAAAAGGCGCTCACGGCATGGCTTACCCTTGTACGCCAAGGAACCCAAACCCTGAAATGGAAGATTGGAGCATTCCCCATTGACGAAGAGATTGGTTGGCTGGGGCTGCTGATGCAGGCCCTACCGGCGGGCTGTCGGCTGCGGCTGGATGCCAACGGCGGGCTGTCGGTGCCGCTGGCAGAGCGGTGGTTAGGTTGGTGTGATCGAGATCGCACCAGCTCCCCCAGCCCTACCCTTGAATATCTGGAACAACCCCTCCCACCCTCCCAGTTCGAGCCCATGCAGCGGCTCAGCCAGACCTTTCAAACCCCCATCGCGCTGGATGAATCGGTTGCTACCCTGACCCAGCTAGAACAGTGCGAGCGTCAGGGCTGGACCGGACGCTACGTGATCAAACCGGCCATCGCCGGATCGCCCCGGCGACTGCGCACCCTCTGCCAGCCCCTGGCCCAGCGGCTGGTGTTTTCGTCGGCCTTTGAGACCGTCATTGGGCGACGGGCGGCCCTGGCCCTGGCGATGGAGTGCTACCAATCCGTCCAGCTCAGCGCCCCTCCGGCCCTGGGTTTCGGCACCCTGGGCTGGTTTAAAGACGACTGGGATACCCTTACCCCCGCACAGCTATGGGCACGGCTCTAACCACCCTGCGCCAAGATCGCTGGGGCGAAGACTGGCTCGTGGGTCTGGATGGTCAGAGGTTTTGGCCGAGGCTGAAGCAATTCTCCCTGGCCTTAGAGCGCCCTACCAATCACACCAACCCCCAGCCCGCCATCCTCATTGCCGAGCCTGACCCGCTAAAATTCCTAGCTGCGTTCTTTGCCGCCCACAGCCTGGGCTACTCGGTACTGTTGGCCAATCCCCAATGGGGGAACCACGAACGGCAAGTCCTAAACGCCATCGCCCAGCCCCAGTGGTCTAACCCGGTGGATCAGCACTTTTCCTGCTACCCCTGCCCTACCCTCAGCGGCATGGTAGCGCCGCTCATCGCCATCCCCACGGGTGGCAGCGGCGGCACTGTCAAGTTTACCCTCCACACCTGGGCGACGCTGATGGCCTCGGTGCAGGGGTTTTGCCACCACTTTGGGACGGATAGTGTAAGCGCCTACTGCGTGCTGCCGCTTTACCACGTCAGCGGGCTCATGCAGGCGCTGCGAGTCTTCACCTCCGGTGGACAACTGGCGGTGCAGCCCTACCGAGCGCTGAAGCAGGGTCAGCTTTTGACCCTGGCCGACGGTGGGTTTTTGTCTTTGGTGCCCACCCAACTGCAAGACCTGCTGGATCGGGGCGATCCGTTTCTCCCCTGGCTGCGGCGTTTTCGGGCGGTGCTGCTGGGCGGTGCCCCCCCCTGGCCAGCACTGCTGCATCGCGCCAGAGCCGAGGGCATTCCCCTGGCGCTGACCTACGGCATGACCGAAACCGCCTCCCAGGTGGCGACCCTGCTACCCGAGGAGTTTTTGGCGGGGCATAACAGCAGCGGCAGACCGCTATCCCACGCCAGCCTCAAAATTTTGGATTACCAGGGGAAAGTTCAGCCCCCCGGGCTAGTAGGACAAGTGGTGATTGAAGCCGAGTCCCTGGCTTGGGGATATTTGGGCCGGGGTACGTTTTCAAGGGAGGAATTGGGAATTCCGGATCCTCAGCCCATCCCGGAGGGCGGTTTCCCGTTATCCTGCCGTACCTTCACGACCGATGATGTGGGCTATGTGGATGGAGACGGCTACCTTTACATCGTCGGGCGCAGCAGCACCAAGCTGATTACCGGCGGGGAGAATGTCTTTCCTGAGGAGATCGAAGCGGCCCTGCTGGCCACGGGGCAGGTGCAGGATGCCTGCGTGGTGGGCCTGCCGGATGCCCATTGGGGACAGCGGCTCTGTGCCCTGGTCGGGCTGCGTCAGCCAGGACGACTGGACGAGTTGGAGGACAGGGTGAGATCGCGCCTATCCCCGTTTAAGGTGCCCAAACTTTGGATTTGGGTGCCTATCATTCCCCGTACTCCCCAGGGAAAGATCAGCCGCAAGCAGGCTTTAGTGTTGGCCGAGGCGATTTTGGGTTTGATCGCATTTCCAGCAGCTGAGTAGAAAGCTCGATATTAGACGCCGTCAGCCAGGACGGTGCTGGCGGTTGCAGGTGAAGCCGCAAGCTTCGATTGACCATTAAGTGATTAATCTTGTAGCGGCACGACACTTACTGGGGGGGCTGGGGCATGACCCGGTACGAAATTAAACTTTCAACTCAGTGAAGACCTACGTAACCGTCAGCACTTCTCGCGCTAGAACAACTTTTAGGCTTTGAGTGAGGTCATCTTCGCTGCGGTGGGCCTCCCAGGGGCCATGATCGAACCCACTAATTTGCCACTGTCCTTGTATGTGGTTACCGTCCTCAGCAACCGTGCCCGTGTAGTGAATCGTGGTGGGAGATGAGGTTAAGTAGCGTTTGGTAAAGCTTACCTGGCGGCCCGAAACAGTGCCGTTGAGGTGGGCTTCCCCCAGATAGCCGTCATCGAGCACACTGCCGCTGAGGGTGTTACCGCCCTGCACCAGGGTGGCCTCAAACCGCGTGGGGCTGTCGCCCTGCCAATAGGTGCCTAACCATACGCCGCTTAAGTCAGTCATAGAATTGTTGCTCCTGAGCGGCCTTGGCCCTGGTAGGGTGGCGGGGTTGCCATCGCTGGCCCGCGATCTCAAACCAGCGATCGCTGACCCTGCCCTTTACAATAAGTCTAGGGAATGTTCTGATATCTGGGCAAACGGCCATTTCTAGACGGTAACTTTAAGAATTTAGCCCGCTTGGCCCCGCTGGCGGCATCATCCCGTATCTACAGGTTACGCCAAAGGAGAACTGCGATTTATACCCGTCCCCTAGCCCAGCTGATCGAAGAATTTCAGCGGCTGCCGGGCGTTGGCCCCAAGTCGGCCCAGCGTCTAGCGTTACATATTCTTAAGCGCCCCCAGGCGGAGGTGCAGGCGCTGGCCCAGGCCTTGCTCGATGCCAAGGCCCAGGTGGGGCAGTGCTCGATTTGTTTTCACCTGTCTGCCGAGCCGGTGTGCGACATTTGCCGCTCGACCCAGCGCGATCCCCAAACGCTCTGCGTGGTGTCTGAGTCGCGGGACGTGATCGCGATCGAAAAAACCCGCGAGTACCGGGGCCGATACCACGTTCTGGGGGGGCTAATTTCGCCCATGGATGGGGTTGGCCCCGAGCAGCTCAATGTGGGGCCGCTGGTGCACCGGGTCAGCAAAGAGGGCATTCAGGAGGTGATTATGGCGATTAGCCCTAGCATTGAGGGCGACACCACCACCCTCTATGTGGGCCAGCTACTCAAGCCCTTTACCCGAGTCACCCGGATTGCCTTTGGCCTGCCCATGGGGGGCGACTTAGAATATGCCGACGAGATTACCCTGGCCCGCGCCCTGGAGGGGCGGCGAGATTTAGAGGCATGATTTAACCTGATCTGGCCCCCCGGGCCTGTAAGTTAGAGTAAGGGTAGTTGGTTACCGGCTCAGCGGTTTGCCTCCCTGGGTCACGCTCGCGCCTCGCCCTTGCAGCCAGGAACCTATGGGAGTATTTCTTTACTTTTTGCGCCATGGTCAGACCGCCTACAGCCTGACCGGGGGCTACTGCGGCACCCCGGAGAACGATCCGGGCCTCACCCCTGAGGGGGTGGCCATGGCCCATGAATTTGCCGAAACTTACGCCACTCTGCCCTGGACGGCGGCCTACGTTAGCCCCCTGCGGCGGGCGGTGGAAACCGCCCGCCCCCTCTGCGAGCGGGTGGGCATGGCGATGCAGCTGCGGGAGGGGCTGCGGGAGGTGATGTATGGCCGCTGGGAGGGCATGCACCCCACCGCCGTTGATCGGGAGCATCACGATGAGTACGTGGCTTGGCTAACCGATCCGGCCTGGTATGCGCCGGTGGGGGGCGAGCGGGCGGTGGATATTGGCCGCCGCTCGGCCCAGGTGCTGGATGAGATTGAGCATGCCCACCCCAGCGGGCATATTCTGGTGGTCTCCCACAAGGCCACCATTCGAATTATGCTCTGCGCCCTACTGGGCATTGACCTGGGCCGCTACCGCGATCGCATGGATATGCCCGTCGCCGCCGTTAGCGTGGTCGAACTGACCCAGCGGGGGCCGCTATTCCACACCATCGCCGATCGCTCCCATTTGAATGACCACCTGCGATCGCTGCCTTCCACTTAGGATTAGGACGCCATGACCCTGAGGCTCTACCTGCTCCGCAATGCTGAAACCGACTACTGCCGCACGGGCCGGTACTGTAGCCGCGATGGGGTTGGCCTCACTGAGCGGGGCCAGCAGATGGCCGACTATTTTGCCAAGGCCTATCACCAGCTCGACTGGAAGGCTTTATTTTGTAGCCCCCTCAACCACGCTGCCGAGACTGTGCGCCCCCTCTGCCAGGCCACCGGCTTGGCGGTCGAGCCTCGCGATGGCCTGCGGGAGCTAGGCTTTGGCAAATGGGAGGGCATGGCCCCTGCCGAGGTCAATGCGGGCTTCCACGACAACTACATTCGCTGGCTCGCCGACCCCGCCTGGAATAGCCCCACCCAGGGGGAAAAGGGGATGCAGGTGGCCCGCCGCAGCTCCGACGTGCTGGCGGAAATTGAGGAAACCTACCCCGACGGCAATGTGCTGATTGTCTCCCACAAGGCCACCCTGCGGATTATGCTCTGCACCCTGTGGGGCATTGACGTGGGCCGCTACCGCGATCGCCTGGCCATGCCAGTTACCGCCGTATCACGAGTCGAGCTGATGGAGTACGGCCCCTTTGTGCGCCAGCTCAACGACTGTAGCCACCTGCCCCCCCACCTGCGGCGGCCCTGGGCCGGGAATGGGTCGGATGGGTAGGTGATACTAAATCCGGCTTGGCTACCGCCGATTCAGCAGGGCGAATGGCATAAAGCCTCTGGCTAGGCTGCGCCGACGCCCCTACGCGGGTTGGCCTTTTGGGCATCGGGTCTACGGGACTCGGGTTTGCTCTAAAAAATAGATTTTCGCCGCTCTCGTTCCCACGCTCTGCGTGGAAATGCCTCCCGGAGGCTCTGCCTCCCCTGGCCAGTTACGAGATCGCAGGAGAGGATGGCGCGATCGCACCAAAGGGGCCTGAAATGACAGGAACGCGGAGCAATACGACGGCTCTAGGATAAAAACCGATCAATCCCCAATTCACTGGGGCAGAAATTTGACCAACTGCTCACCAAATTGATGTTTGAGGTCATTGCTATCGGCATAGGGTTGATAAAAATGCCCTATGTCCGAGAGCTTCTTTTTAAAGTTTATTAGGGTCATAATCTCTGCCGTAATGTCGCCTGTATTGATAGGGGCATTTTTGAAATAGGTTAATATTAGAGGCCGATTGCTGTCCTTAAACGTTTCCACCGCAACCAGGAATTCTTCGTTGGTATATTGACCAACTTTGGTATAAAAGAGGCCAACAAAGACATCACAGCTAGAAATGGCTTTATTGTATTCGTCTTGAGATCGCGTCTTTGACATGGCATTGGGGAATTTTTCCCAAATGACCAGCTCTAAGCGGATGCCGCGATTGATATAGTGGTCATTCTGGCGGCTGATAAAGATCTCAAACTGTTCTCTATCTTCTTTTAATTCTGAAGATGACGCCAAAAAGATTTTAATGGTTTTCAGCCTGGCTTCAGAACTCGACGACGAATTAGATTGAGAAAAACCCGGCGGGGCGGGGTCGCCGTCTTTTTTATCCGGCAGGCGGCTGAGAATTGCTTGAACTTCGTAGCCTTCGAGGAGATGACTGAGGGAGATGTCCTCGCCACTCTTCACACATTCAATCGTGGTCTTCTTGCGCTGTTCCTGGCGCTTTTTCAGGTCTGTAAAGGCAAAGAAATGGGGCTGGTCATGGTCAACACATTCGCTGCACCGGCAGGGAATCATCTTGTCGTACCGCAACTGATGGTACGACTGGCTGATGCTGTCAAACTCGTCCACAATGACGGCGCGGAACTCGGCTATGCTCGGCCCCGCAAAGCGTAAAGAAATGCGGCGCTGGTTCAGGTCTTCGGTAACTTCGGCCCAGGTGTTGCCGCGTCGAATCACCATGCCGTTGCGCCAGACCCAGTCGTGGTTGGGGATGTAGCGATATAGGGCAATGGCAAACTGCCAGAAAATGCCCTTGGGCATAAAAGCATCATAGCGGAACTGCATATGGCTGTTGTGGCTGTCATCCCAGGGGTAGCTGGGGGTGTTGGGGGGCAGCAGCTGGGGGGCAACCAGGTTGCCGGTGGCGCCAATTTCGTAGACCAGGCGAAAGTTTTTCATCAGCTCGATCAAGACATCCTGTAGGTGGCGATAGCCGGGGTCGCACCAAATGGCGGCACAGTCTTGGCGGCTAAAGCGCCCGGCTTTGGCCTTGATGTCGTCGTCGTCAAAGATGCGGTAGACGGCGTTGGTGGCCCAGGTTGGGTTGAGAATGACCCGATCGCGCAGCAGGGGATTGTCGGCAAAGTGCAGCAAAATGCCCAGATCGTGAAAGTAGCCCAGCAGGGTGTCGATGTCCTGGCTGGCGGTAATGCCCTGGGCCTGGCAGATTTCATCGAACTGGTGACGATAGATGTAGTCGCGTTTGTCGGCTTCGATGGCCTGGCGCACATCCACCCAGCGAGCGGGGACGGCCTCGCCGATGTGGGTCAGGGTTTGGGCGCAGTGTTCGATGGCGCCAATCAAAGTATGGATGCGCCTGAGGCGTTCCTGGACTTTGGCGGCATCGGGCTCTTCGTGGGTTTTGAAGTTGACAGCGATAATGTCTTTAATGCTGTTGGCGTAGCGCCCCCGCAGGTCAGCCTGGTTTAGGCCCCGCTGCACGTCGCCTTTTTCGTTGAGCACGATGATGAGCGGGCTATTGCCCGCAAATAGCTCGATGATGTTAAGCCAGTAGTTAAAGTCGGTGTCGTCTTTGCGGTTGTCGGCCACCAGCACGTAGAGTGATCGCTTCGAAAGAAAGAAGCGATGGGTGTAGTGGTAAATTTCTTGGCCGCCAAAGTCCCAGATGTTGAGGTGAAAGGTGCGGTCTTCTGAGTTTTCTGCCGGGTGCTGATCTCGACAGGCAAAGCTGTGGGTCTGAATGCTGATGCCCCGAGTACGGTCGTCAACGTGAGGCAGGGGGCAGTTAGGCGCAGAGATTTTGTGGGCCAGGGTAGTTTTGCCCGCTTCCCCCTCGCCAATGATCAGCATTTTGGCCTCGTAGAGGCGGTCTTGCCCCTGGGCGGCGAGCTGCTCGTAGTAGCTGAGGATGGCGGCATTGCCCTGGCGAACAATTTCTAGGGGCGGCTCGGTGATGGGGTTGTTGGTGAGATTGATGCAGTTGGAAGCATATTCATGCTCGACTTCGATGGCCAGCCGACCATTTGCTAACCACCCAGGGACATCGGTGATTTGGTTGTAACTTAAATAAAGCGAGGTCAGCCCTTGGAGCGCGGCTAAATCGGAGACATCGGTGATTTGGTTGTAACTTAAATCAAGCGAGGTCAGCCCTTGGAGCGCGGCTAAATCGGAGACATCGGTGATTTGGTTGTAACTTAAATCAAGCGAGGTCAGCCCTTGGAGCGCGGCTAAACC
>DAIUJR010000012.1:0-94292 GCA_036848635.1 Nodosilinea sp. CTOTU7336 | reverse complement strand
CTATTTTGAAGCCTTTTCCACCTTCCCGTTCACTGGCCTGGTGATTTTTCCGGGCAAACCCCTCTCCCAAGCTTGGGAGAGGGGCTTTGAGCCGTTCTGGCTCCCTCCTTCCAGGTTGGGAGAAGGGGATGATGAATGTAGCTTGCTTCCCGCAGGGGCTTTGTGATCTACTGATCCTATTTATTGAGCTGGGTAAAACCTGGTGGTTTGTCCAGATCACCCTCACGCCTTCGGTATCATCAGCGTTTTCTCAGGTTCGTCTCAGCTTGGGCTGGCAGGGTAGACCTGTACTAACCCGGTTATTTGCCATGGTTATCGTCATTCCCCTAGAGACGACGGATCGGCTGTTGGCCGTTGCCCGCGACCACCAGCTCGATTTACCCACGCCGCTCAGTAGCGCCTGCGCCAGCTATCTCGCCCCAGAGCAGCTAGATTTAATGATTACTATGCTTCATCCCCTGAGGGCTAACCATGTTGATGTGGCGCGGCTAGTGCTCGATTTGCAGACCTACCGCAACGATAGTGGCTTACCCGTGCCCTGTAGTTAGCCATTTCTTTCCAGCTACCCCAGGCCAGCTATGACCTCTGCCCAACTGCCTTCTCCCAGCTCCTTTCGGCCCCAGCTCGCCACCCTGTTGATGATCGGTACCCTAGCCTTGACCGCCACCATTTCGGCAGCCTGGTTCGCGGGCAACGGCACCATCAGCACCATTTTTGAGCAGCTCAACCACCTGCAGCAAAATCCCCCCGGCTGGGCCATGACCCCCGCCATGATCGGTCACTTTTTCTTTTTTCGAGAAGCGGGGCTAATGCTGCTGGTGCTGGCCATTACCCGTATCTACCCGCGCCCCACGACCTGGTCTCGGGCCGTCGTGGTGTTGATTTTGGGCCTGTTAACTCTGCGCTACCTGCTCTGGCGGGTTACCGCTACCCTCAACCTCGACACCCCCCTCAATGGCCTGTTTAGCATGGGGCTGCTGGCCCTAGAGCTGCTGATTTTGACCAGCGGCAGTATTCAGCTGGTACTGCTGCTGCGGGCGCGCGATCGACGGCACGAAGCCGACCGGGTGGCGGGGGCGGTGATGAATGGGGCCTTTACCCCCAGCGTAGCGGTGCTAATTCCCACCTACGACGAACCGGCGTTTATTCTCCGGCGCACGATCATCGGCTGCCAGGCCCTGGATTATGGCCCTAAAACCATTTATTTGCTAGACGATACCCGCCGCCCCGAGGTCAAGGCCCTGGCCGCCGACCTGGGTTGTGAGTACCTAACCCGCCCCGACAACCGCCACGCCAAGGCGGGTAACCTCAACCACGCCATTCCCCAGACCCAGGGGGAGCTACTGGTGGTATTTGACGCCGACTTTGTGCCGACACGCAACTTCCTGACCCGCACGGTGGGGTTCTTTCAAGACCCGTCGGTGGCCCTGGTGCAGACCCCCCAGAGCTTTTATAATCCCGACCCGATTGCCCGCAACCTGGGCCTCGAGAACGTGCTCACTCCTGAAGAGGAGGTGTTCTACCGCCAGGTGCAGCGGGTGCGCGACGGGGCCGGGGCGGTGGTTTGCTCGGGTACATCTTTTGTGATGCGGCGGTCGGCCCTAGAGGCGGTGGGGGGCTTTGTCACCGAGGCGGTGAGCGAAGATTTCTTCACCGGCATTCAGCTCACGGCCCAGGGCTACAGGCTGGTTTACCTGAACGAAAAGCTCAGCGCCGGACTGGCCGCCGAAAACATTGCCGCCCACGCCCTGCAGCGGATTCGGTGGGAGCAAGGCACCCTGCAGGCCTTTTTTGTCAGCTCCAACCCGCTCACCATTCCGGGGCTGTCGCCGATACAGCGGCTGGCTTATTTTGAGGGGCTGCTGCACTGGTTTAGTAGCCTCGCCCGGGTGGGGTTTTTGCTCATGCCTCTGGCCTACTCATTTTTAATGGTGATTCCCCTTAAGGCCACCGAGGCAGAAATTCTCTACTTTTTTCTGCCCTACTACCTGGTGCAGCTGAGCGCCTTTTCCTGGCTCAATTACCACTCTCGCTCGGCCCTGCTGTCTGACGTGTATTCTCTGGTGCTGGCCTTTCCCCTGGCGCTAACGGTGGTGCAGGTGATGGTGCGTCCCTTCAGCCGGGGGTTTAAGGTCACCCCCAAGGGCACGGCCAGCGATCGCTACCACTTCAACTGGGCCTTGGCCTGGCCCCTGGTGGTGGTGTTTGGCCTCACCGCCCTCAGCCTATGGATTAATTTGGGCCATTGTTTAACTACTATGGCCGCCCCCGCTGACCACCTCAAGGGCGTTGGTCTAGGCTGGATTTGGAGCGCCTACAACCTGCTAATGCTGGGAATTGCCCTGCTAATTTTACTCGACGCCCCCCGCCCTAGCCCCTACGAGTGGTTTGATCTGCAACGGGTCGCCCACCTGAACGTGGAGGGGTTGCCTGCCCTCTGGGGCTTTAGCACCCTACTGTCTGAGGAAGGGGCCGAAATCGCCCTGACTAAATCCGGCGGAGTGAATCTGGCTGAGCTAGAGCAGCTCCCCGTTACCCTGACCCTGGCGGATGAAAATCTGACCCTCCCCGCCACTGTTACCGCCTCGAGCCAGGGCCAGGATTTTCCTACCCTGCGGGTTCGGTTTAGCCCCCTGACCCAGGCACAAGAGCGGCAGCTGGTAGAGCTGCTATTTTGCCGCCCCGGCCAGTGGAAAAGCCGCTGTGCGCCGAATGAGCTACATTCCCTCTGGCTGATTCTCAAAACGGTGCTTATGCCCCGGGTCATTTTCAACCGTCAGGTCGAAACCCGCCCCGTTTTAGTCAATAAGGTGTAGAGGCGAATAGCACTGCATTAAAGCTGGTGGGCCGTGCCTAACCGCCCCTGTCAAGGTGGTGCGGAGCCGTTGATTTTACGCCATAACACCCTGTAAAAGCTTGATTTTGAGTAGGGTGTGTTCTCGGCCTGAGGCTAACCCTGAGATCGTGCAACGTCTTCTGCCCTGGCCGAAACGCACCGCTAACGTCAAGGAAGAGGCTCGATACCGTAAGCGGTGCATTGCAGCCCCAGGATAAGAGTCTGCATGGCTTTGCGCAGTTTTGCGGGCCGCGAATGCACCCTACGCGTGGCGTGGATGCCGCCCAAAGTCCACGACATTCAGTGTAGGGGCGCCCCCCTACCGCAGCTTTTGCTTAATAAACGCCAGCACCTTGCCCAACTGCCCCTTGAGCTGGGCTACTTCGCCCTGGAGTTGCTGCACCTGGGCCTGGAGCGCCTGGAACTCGGCGGGGTCAATGGTACTTCCGGCGGTCATTTCTCCAGCTATGCTAGGGGCTCCCGAAACCGCCATGGCTGGAGTACGACGGGGCTTGCGGGCCTTTAACATAGCCGCTTTGATGGCCTCAATCAGCTCTTTTTGCTCAAAGGGCTTTTGAATGAACTCAAAATACTCGAAGGGCTCACTCATTTTTTCGGTGACCTCTTCCTTGCGGCCTGACATCAGCACCAGGGGAATGCGCTGGAGCTCGGGGTTGGCCTGTACCTCCTGAAAGACTTCCCAACCGCTCATGCGGGGCAGTAAAAAGTCAAGCATGATCAAATTGGGCCGCTGATCGCGGATGGCATCCATGCCTTCAACGCCATCCTTGGCTTCGATGACTTCAAAGTTGCCCTGGGGCAGCATGTCGCGCACGCGCATGCGAATGACTCGACTATCATCAATCACCAAAATCTTATGACTGGCCACAATTGACTCCTCTTGCGGTGTGGAAGCACTTTGCCGGTGGTATGTTCAGCTCATCTTTAGGGTGGGCAGAAGGCCGTAGCCCAATCCCCAGCATGACAAACCCAGGCCCATAGTAACGCTTCAGAAATGGCTTTTCCACTGGGGTTACCCCCTGGCGTGGTTACGGGGTAAAAGGCCCGGCGACCCAGCCCTAGACTTCCCAGTTTATGACTATCAGCCGACATCTACCGATCGCCGAGGCTCCCGACCAATGCCCCAGCATCACCGGGGTGGCAATATCAGCCCGGCGGCCTGCTTTACCTGCTCAAAGGGGCTGATGGCGGGGGGTAAAGCTGGCAGCCGCACCACAGTTTGGGCCTTAAAAAAGTTAGGGGATAGCTCCTGGCCCAGCTCGTAGCGGTTGTGGACAATGTACCGCTGGGCTATCCCCATGGTGTCGAGGGTGTGGCTGAGCCGCTGGGCCTCGGCCAGAATCGCCGACTGGTTTTGCACCACCCCAACAAATTCCGTGAATTCAGCTGTCTTGAGCTGTTTATGGGCCGCCATCACCCGCTGGCGCAGGGTGCGCAGCCGGCCCATAAACTCGACCCGACCGACCACGTCCTGATACTTCATCCACAGCTTAAAAATCCAGCCCAGCCAGTCGCCCAGGGCGGTGGGCATTTCTAAAAACCGCAGCAGATGGCCGGTGGGGGCCGTATCGAGCACAATCAGCTGCTGCTGGTTGCGGTCGAGCAACTCCATCACCGTGACCAGGGCCAGCATTTCGTCGATGCCGGGCAGGGCCTGGGCGACAATTTGCCGCCAGGCGGCGGGGCCGTAGACGAGCTGTAGGCCTGCCATCTGGCCATCGTCGCCGCCCATGATGTCGGCCAGCTCCCACAGGTAGTCTTCCCGGAACTGGTCGAGCACCACATCGGCGCTGACCTCCTGCCCCTCCAGGTTGGGCCGCAGGCGAGTGGGCTCGTGGCCCAGGGGTTGGCCAAAGGCATCCCCCAGGGAATGGGCCGGGTCGATGGACATCACCCGAATCGCCGCCTCGGGGTGGCGCTCGGCCATGGCCCAGCCGATCGCGGCGGCCACGGTGGTTTTGCCCACGCCCCCCTTGCCACCCACCACCACCAGCCGCCGCCCCGCTGTAATAAAGTCGTCAAAGCTGGGGGGAATGGGGCTGGCCCAGAGGGCCACCGAGGCCGTGGACGGGCTATCTTCACCAGCCGGAGCCGTCGGCTGAGCCTGGGCCAGAATCTCATCCAGCGCCTCGCCGCCCACAGGTTCCCGGCCCTGGAGCGGCACATACACCACCGGCAGCTCCGGCACGAGCCGTTGAAAGTCACTGAGTATCTGCGGCTGTAGGCCTGCTGCCGCATCCGTCGATGGCCGCACCCGGTTAATCACCAGGCCCCCCACGGGCACCCGCAGCCGTCCCAGGGCCTGGATAAAACGCTCGCTCTCCAGCAGGCTCATGGGCTCTGGAATGCCCACTACCCAGCAGGCGGTGCGGTGGGGATCTTGGATCAGGTCGCGACCGGCTTGCAGATCCTGCTGCATCTCCTGAATAAAGCGGTCGGCCTGGTCGGGGGTGTAGCGGCCCGATAGGGTCTGGGTCAGGTAGCGGTGTTTTTCCTGAAACTGGGCCAGGGCGGCCAGGAGGGTATCTAAAAAATCCATCAGGGCGAATAGGTTAAGGGTGTGGCCGCTGGGGGCCATATCCACGACCACCTGATCCGCCTCAGCCTGGCGCAAAATTCGCTGCATTTCCAGCAGCGCCATCAGTTCGTCCAGCCCTGGCCAGCCCATATCCCAAATTGGGCTGAGGTCATCGCCGGCCACAAAGCTACCGCGCTCGACCAGGAGCTCGAGCACGTCGCCGTAGTCGGCGCGAAACTGCTCTAGCAGCCGCCTGGCATCCAGGGCGCGTACTTTTAAGTTGGGCCGGTCGGCCAGGGGAAGAAGGGTGTTATCGACCGCAATTTGCAGTACGTCCCCGAGGGAATGGGCCGGGTCGGTAGACAGCAGCACCACCGTTTGATCGGGGTGTTGCGCGGCCAACTGCCGCGCCAGCCCGCAGGAAAACGTGGTTTTACCCACCCCGCCCTTACCGCTCAATAAAATTAGCCGCTGGGGCATGGATAAACGCATAGACCACCTGTGGTGTGCTGCCTCGCTAGGGTGCCCAGGGTACGGGGTGGATGGTTCAGGGTGGGCAATTTAACGGGTCAAGACTGACTGATATTGCCGTAGCCATGATCATCTGGACGTTTTGCTTAAGCCGATACCTTCACCATCATGTCTATGCAGAGCCTGCCCCCGACAAAGCGGGGGGGAATCCACCTAGGCGGTCTAGACCTAACACGGCTAGTAGCTCTGCCGTCGCCCCATTGTTTGCAGGCAACCTTAAATATCCGCTCAAACCCACGGTTCGCAGCCAGTCGGGCGTTACGGTTCACGATTCAGACGCTAAGCTAGTTGATCAAGTCCATCGCCCTCCAGCAAGGCCAGTAACCGCTACCCAAGACCCGCCGCTTGAGGATGCGGCAACCCTATGTTTTCCTAAAAGGTTGATTCCATGCCTAACGCCCACCGCTTCGATCAGGATAATAACGGCTACAAATCCTTTGAAATGCCGGGGGCCAAACCCCACTACAACCCCGACCGCCCCGGCCAGGTCGAGCACATCGCTCTGGATTTAGCCCTGGATCTGGCCCACCAAACCTGTGCCGGTACCTGCAAAATTCGGATTAATCCGGTGCGTAGCGGCATTGCCACCCTTACATTAGATGCGGTTAGCCAGCAGATTGAATCGGTCAAGGTGGGGGCGGCTAAGCAAGACTTTGACTATGATGGCGAACAGCTGGTGGTGCACCTGAAGTTGCCCACCGTCGCCGGGCAGCCCCTTACCCTGGCCATTGCCTACCGGCTTGAGCAACCCCAGCGGGGCATTTACTTTATCGGCCCCGACCAGCACTACCCCGATAAGCCCGTCCAGGTGTGGACCCAGGGCGAAGACGAAGACTCGCGCTTCTGGTTTCCCTGCTTCGACTATCCGGGGCAGTTGTCTACCTCTGAAATTCGGGTGCGGGTGCCGCAACCCTACCAGGTGGTGTCCAACGGCGAACTGGTGGAAACTAAGGCCGACAGCGACCACACAATCTACCACTGGCACCAAAAGCAGGTGCATCCCACCTACCTGATGGCCCTGGCGGTGGGCGAGTTCGATGTCATCCAGGCGCAGTGGCAGGATATCCCCGTTACCTACTACGTCGAAAAGGGACGTCAGGACCAGGGACAGATCACCATGGGCAAAACCCCGAGGATGGTGGAATTTCTCAGCGAGAAGTACGGCTACCGCTACGCCTTTCCCAAATACGCCCAGGTGTGCGCCGCCGACTTTATCTTTGGCGGCATGGAAAACACCTCGGTGACCATTCTCACCGACCGCTGCCTGCTAGACGAGCGCGCCGCCCTCGACAACCGCAACTCGGAGTCGCTGGTGGTGCATGAGCTGGCCCACCAGTGGTTTGGGGACTTGCTGGTAATCAACCACTGGAGCCATGCCTGGGTGAAGGAGGGCATGGCCACCTACTCCGAGGTGATGTGGACGGAGCACGAGTACGGCCCCGACGAAGCCGCCTACTACCGCCTGGGGGAAGCCCGTAGCTACCTGTCGGAGGACAAAAGTCGCTACCGCCGCCCTATGGTCACCCACATTTATCGGGAAGCCATCGAGCTGTATGACCGCCACATCTATGAAAAGGGAGCCTGCGTTTACCACATGATTCGCAACGCGCTGGGGGACGCGCTGTTCTGGCAGGCGATTCACACCTTCGTGCAGGATAACGCCCACCAGACGGTAGAAACCATTGACCTACTGCGGGCCATCGATAAAGCTACGGGCCACAACCTGCGCCCCCTATTCGACCAGTATGTGCTGCGGGGTGGGCACCCCGACTACAAAGTGGCCTATAGCTGGGATGGCGACAGCAAGCTGGCCAAGCTTACTGTCACCCAAACCCAGGCTAAAGACGGCGATACCAGTAGCACTAGTGGCCTGTTCGACCTGCGCATGCCCATTGGGTTTGGTTACATCTCGACCCGAGGCAAAGCGCCTAAGGTAGAGGTAAAAACGGTCACCGTGCGCCTCCATGAGCGCGAACAGGCGCTGTTCTTTCCCCTGGAGAAAAAGCCCGATTTTATTAGCTTCGACCAGGGCAACCACGTCCTCAAAACCGTCAGCCTGGAATACCCTGTGGCCGAATTAAAAGCCCAGCTCAAGCATGACCCCGACCCCCTCTCTCGCATTGAGGCCGCCGCCGCCCTGGCCAAGAAAGCCAGTCTAGAAGCGGTCAGCGCTTTAGGAGAAGCCCTGACGGCGGATCCTTTCTGGGGGGTGCGGGCGGAGGTGGCGGAACAGCTCGCCTCGATCAAGCTCAATCAGGCGGTAGAGGCGCTGTTTAAGGGGCTAGAGGATGACGAAGCCCGGGTGCGCCGTGCTGTGGTCGAAGCGTTGGGAGAGATTAAAACCCCCGACAGCTACAAAGTCCTTAAGGCGATCGCCGAAAAGGGTGACCCCAGCTACTACGTCGAAGCCGCCGCCATTCGCTCCCTCGGCAAGGTGGGGGCGGCTGACCTGGAGGGCAAATCCAAAGACAAAAAGACCGTCAAGCTGCTGGAAACCATCCTCAAGGAGCGCCAAGGCTGGAACGAAACCGTGCGGTCGGGAGCCATGGGTGCCCTTAGCCAGTTTAAATCCTCCGAAGAAGCCCTGGATCTGGTGCTGAAGTACACTGAACCGGGGGTGCCCCAGGCCCTGCGTTTGGCGGCAATTCGCGGCCTGGGGGCGATTTCTAAGGGCCAGAGCGATCTTAACGTCGATCGCATTCTCGACCGGCTGGATACCATCGCCAGCGAACCTTTCTTTTTAACTCAAATTTCCGCTGTTACGGCCCTCGGTTCGATGGAAGCACGGCGAGCCATCGGCATTCTGCAATCCCTCGCTGACCACACCCCCGACGGTCGCGTTCGCCGTCGCGCCCAGGAGGCGGTGCAGCAGGTGCGCAAGGCCATCGGCAAAGACCAGGCGGTAGAGAAACTTCAGCAGGAGGTGGATGATCTGAAGAAGGCGAACCAAGATTTGAAGAGTCGGCTAGAGACATTAGAGGCGAAGGCTAAATAGAGGCACCGGAGTGAAAATCGCCATAGTCCTCTTTGGGGACTGCAACGAAGTCGACTCAGGTTTGGCGCTCTACATCTTGAATCGCGTCTATCGCCAGGGCTAGCGAGCTAAAACTACCGCACCCAGCAATGGCGTGACCTCCATGCATGGGGTTATGGTGCAGTCTCCGCAGCCCCCATCTTTTGCGAATCAGGCGGATACCGTGTTGTTTGCCAGCGGCAAGCCGAGCCGTACCCTGGTTGTTGATCACCGGAGGGTGCATAACGCTAAGGCGAGGCTCGGCCAACGCGAAGCAATGCACCGATAGAATAGAAAAGATGGCCTATTGGCGCCTTTTTTTTGCGAGTTCCTCTGTCCTTATGTATGGCGCTGGCCAGATAGCTTAGGACAGGGTTGACGGATTGAGCCACAGATGGGAGGCTATCTGGCTCGCCATCGCCACTCTTATCGCGCCGGGTTGGCTGTGTCCTAACCAAGGTGGCGATGGCTATAGTGCGTAATTGCGTGCGTAAATTCCAGTTTTGAAAGCACCTCTGGCTAGGGCTGCACCGCCGCATGCCCCTGGGGCGAGCAGTCCGAATCCTGAAAACCCCCGTCGGGCATTTGGGTCTGGCAAAACTTAGCGCCGGTCAAATCGGCCCCGGCTAGATTAGCCCCGCTCAGGTTGGCGTAGCGCAGGTTAGCCCAGTAGAGGTTGGCGTGGGCAAGGGCGGCGTTGGTCAGATTGGCCCCTTCTAAATTGGCGTGGCTGAGATCCGCATGATCAAGGCAGCTCTCCCGCAGATCGGCATTGATGAGGGTGGCGCGGTGGCAATGGGCCTTGTGGAGATCGGCCTGCACCAGGGTGGCATGGGCCAGGGAGGCTTCGCGCAGGTCGGCTAGAGCCAAAACTATCTGGTAGCCGTTGATGTGGGTCAGGTCGGCCTGGTACAGCTGGGCCTTGGTTAAGTTAGCCCGCCGCAGGTCAGCGCCCGCCAGGTGGGCGGTTGCTAAGTTAAGCCCTTGCAAATCTAACCCGTGCAGATCACGAGCCCCAGACTGGTAATAGCGGGTAAGCAATTCTTTGAGCGTCGCCAACGCCATGGAAACCTCCTGCTTAATGCGGGTGGCTCTATCCTAAAAACGATAATGGAGCCTGGCTTGCTAGCCTGACTCCATTGTCGTCGGGATTTACACCCAGCGGTTCACATCGTTATGGAATGCCACAATCAATAACCAGGGAGAGCGGCCAGGGAGACTGCTCAAGAGCCTAAATCTGCCCCACCCCTTTGCCGCGGTAATCTCCTTCGGTAGTCACTTGGCCAGACTCATCGGTCTGATTAATCTGACGCAGCTCTTCCTGGCGCTTTCGGTCTTTAGCCTCTTCCTCGGCACGCAGATCTCCAGGCTCGTTGATATACATTTCAGGCTCAATGGGGTAATTGTTGGCCAGCCCTTCCTTGTCAACGGTGTAGCCGCCTGTGATGTCAATGTCGCCCTCGGCATCATCGGGAAGCTGCTTGAAATCGCCTCCCTCACGTTCCTTGCGGGCTGCCGTTTCCGCCGGAATCAGGTTAGGGTCGTAATTATCGCTTTCAGCTCTGGAATTACTCATAAAATGCCTCCACAGGCTACATGGTTAGGGGAAGTACCGGCCCTAGCAGGCTCGGTATGCCCCGTTGGGATGAATAGGGTCAGCCTGGGCAAATTGCTGCCGGTGCTGGATCTATCCTGATTTGTACGGTAGGGGAAGCCCTGTCCCCCAACCTCTGCCCCTGGGGTGAACCCCCATCCCCCCAGGGGCAGAACGGGGAAACCAAGCCGTAACGGGTTGATAGTGCAAATGCACCAGAGTATGATGGGGGCGCTGGCGCTTGGCACTTCCCCATGGCAATTGTTTCTTCCCATAAGTCCGACAGCTCGGCTCCCAAGCCAGCGGCAAAATCGACCCCGCCCGCTGACCCCATTCAGCCCACCCAGCTAGGGGTTGATCAGCCCCCGACGCTGTCTCTAGTCAAAGGGGGCGGGGCCCAGGGAGAAGAGGTGACCGCCGCCCCCAAGGACAACCCCGACGAGCGCCTGCGGCCCCAGCGGCTGCAAGACTACATTGGGCAGTCATCTCTGAAGGAAGTGCTTGACATCGCCATCAAGGCCGCCAAGTCTCGTCAGGAACCCCTCGATCACCTGCTGCTGTACGGGCCGCCGGGGCTGGGCAAAACCACCATGGCGCTGATCTTGGCCCAGGAAATGGGGGTAGAGTGCAAAATTACCACCGCCCCCGCTCTGGAGCGCCCCAGGGATATCGCTGGGCTATTGGTGAACCTGAAGCCGGGGGACGTGCTGTTTATCGACGAAATTCACCGCCTGCCCCGGGTAACCGAAGAAATTCTCTACCCTGCGATGGAGGATGCTCGGCTAGATATCACCATTGGTAAGGGGCAGTCGGCCCGCACCCGCAGCATTCCCCTCTGTGCCTTTACCCTGGTGGGGGCCACCACGCGGGTGGGAGCGCTGTCTTCCCCCCTGCGCGATCGCTTTGGCCTGATCCAGCGGCTACGGTTCTACGAAATTGATGAGCTCACCCAAATCGTGCTGCGCACCGCCGACGTGCTTAAAACCCCGATTCAACCCCCCGGTGCCGAAGAAATCGCCCGGCGGGCCAGGGGCACACCCCGCATCGCTAACCGCCTGCTGCGGCGGGTGCGTGACTACCTCGAAGTCAAGGCCTCTGGCCCCATTACCGAGGCCATGGCCGCTGAGGCCCTGGAGCTGTTTAACGTTGACCCCTGCGGCCTCGATTGGACCGATCGCCGCCTGCTCTCGGTGATGATTGAAAACTTTAGTGGGGGCCCGGTCGGTCTCGACACCATGGCCGCCTCTACCGGGGAAGACCCCCAAACCATCGAAGAAGTCTACGAACCCTATCTGATGCAGATTGGCTACCTTCAGCGCACCCCTCGAGGTCGAGTGGTCACCGTCGCCGCCCGCCGCCACCTGGGCTACGAGGAGGGCGACCCCCCAGGCAGCGGTAGCCAGATGACCCTAATTTAGCCGGATGGCCCATAACCTCCAGCACAGCCTGATCCGCACATCCAGGGCCGCTGTCTATGCCTAGCTTAGCCTAGGCCGCCAGACAAGTTGACCACCCTAGCCGGGCGGCAATGTCTGTACCGAGCTTTTGCGGGTCAAAGGGTTTGGCGATTACCTCGGTAACCCCAAGTGCGTGATAGCGAGCCATCTCTAGGGGCATGACCCGAGAAGTTAAAAAAACCACGGGGATTGCTTGCGTCGTGGGTTCAGCCTGGAGCTGCCGGAACAAGTGCTCCCCGCTTTGGCTGCCCACCTCTAAAAGGATGGCATCCCAGTTTGCCCGCCCAACCTGCTCAAATGCTTGCTCTGTGCAGCATGGCGTGACCTGCCAACCTGCAAAGCTTTCTAGGCAAAGCTGAACAATGGTCAGAATAAACGGCTCGTCATCAACGGCAAAAATTCGTTTCGGCATGGGCACTCCCACAGTTTGATGATGGCATCGTAAGGTTGGCACCTGGCCAATCTTCACCACTGGCTTAGATCTAGCTTTTTTGCTAGGGAAACGGCCCAGCGGCCTGAAACAAATCGCCAGCGGCAAACCTGAAGGAACACACTTAACTAGAGGCTAAGTTACCATTCACCTGGGAGAAAAGCTAGGGCATTACTTTGAAATGGAAAACTATCTTAGCAAAATGTCTTGTTGGCCAAGTCAAACTTTAACCGGCTAGCACTTATCGCATCAGCTATTGCATTAGCAAGCTAGAAGCCCTATCATCACTACGGCTAGCCCTTAGTTTCGCCACGGCTGATCTAGCCATTAGGGATTGGCGCTGAAATAAAGTACCGACTCAAGCCACAGACTCGTCATGGATTCCTGCCTACGCAGGAATGACAGCGGAGCTTTTTTGTTGGCCAGCCCCCGAGTGGGCTTTATCGGTTTATCCTGGAGCATCCAGGCATATCGGTGCCTAGAGTATCCTAAACACACAAAGTGGGTAGACAGCTCTCATCGAATAAGGTTGCGAATTACTGAAAAGATGGCTTGATCGCATTGGGCAATGCGATCCAATTAACTCCACTAACCTATGCCAAAATTGCTTTTATTTACAACAAAGTGGGCCGCAAACTTAAGCTTTCTTTAAGATTTTCCGCCGACCTAGTACACGACAGCGGAAGTCTCTCTATTCCCCACCGTGAACCTCATACCCTGGCCGTGTAAACTCAGAGATGTAGCGATGGATTTGTTCAGCATCATGGTGAATCGTGCGCGGTTAACTCAAGGTCTGATGGCACTGCTTGGGGTGGTCATGGTGGCGTTGACCTGGGCAATGCCCGCCTATGCCACCAGCTTTGATCGTCAAAACCTAAGAATGTCGGACTTTTCTAACCAAGATTTGCGGGGCAACGACTACACCCGTGCCGATTTAGCCGATGCCAACCTCAGCCACGTTAACCTGCGCGGGGTTCGTTTGTTTGACACCACCCTGGCGCGGGCCAACCTAGAAGGGGCCGATCTAACCGGGGCCACCCTCGACGGCGCCAGGCTTGTACGGGCCAACCTTACCAACGCCATTCTGGAAGGGGCCTATGCCTTTGGCACCGACTTTCGCGAGGCAATTATTGACGGGGCCGACTTCACCGACGTGCTGCTCGACCCCAAGGTAAATCAAAAAATGTGCGAGGTGGCCACCGGCACCAACCCCGTCACGGGCCGCAACACCCGCGACACACTGTATTGTCCTTAAGCGTAGTACCAGGAGAAGGCATGACCCAAGCGAAACCGCTATCGACCCTCTACGAAGCCGACCTGGCGCTGTGGTTTGCCGATACCCTGGCTAAACTTCGGGCTGGGGAACTTAATCAGGTCGATGTTGACCACCTGATTGAGGAGCTTGAAGGTTTGGCTGGCCGCGATCGCAACGAGGTAGAAAGCCGTTTAGATGTGCTGCTAACCCATTTGCTAAAGCGGCTTTATGTGACCAGCGCTGAAGATTATCGCGGCTGGGAAAACACCATTCGCGAGCAGCGTAAGTCGCTGCGTCGCCTATTTAAGCAATCCCCCAGCTTGCGCAACTACGCCCAGTCCGTGTTTATGGAGGCCTGGTACGATGCCCTGGCAGATGTCAGGGCGAACTACCCCGAGGTCACCTTTCCAGAGAAATGGCCCCATAGCCTAGCGATAGAGAGCCTATTGACCGAAATCTTCTGGGCGAATGAGCAAGGCCCAGAAGATTCCTGAGGTAATTTTATTAGGGAACATCCTACCTACTGATGGCAGGTGCAGCCCGGATGACCACAGCCTTTAGTGCCCTCAGCGTGGCCGGTGGCGCAGGCCTCGCTACAAAAGTAGTGGCTGTCTTTTTCAATCGCCTGGCTGGTATCTACGACACACAGACAAGACTCGCAGGCGCATTTCATTTGGGTTACGGTGGTCATGGCAGACTCCTTAAACTTGTAAGATGCTTTAACGGCTGAACATTCGTTCATGCTTACCATAACACCTGAACAGGTATTCAAGCATAAAATGATCGAGCACGGCGCGAAAGACTCCGGCCAGGCCGTGGTAAAAGAAATCTTGAGCATCGAGAAAGCCCAGCGCATGGCTGAGTTCTTTGGGGTGCTGGGTGACCCTAATCGCTGGCGTATTCTGTCGGCCCTGGCCCAGGGTGAGCTGCATGTGGGCGATTTAGCTGCCGCCGTGGCGATGAGCGAATCGGCGGTGTCTCACCAGCTCCGAATTTTGCGCACCATGCGGCTGGTCAGCTATCGTAAACGAGGCCGCAACGTGTTTTACTGCCTCAAGGATCACCATATTTTCAACCTCTACCGGGAAGCCTCCGAGCACCTGGATGAACCCGCTGAGGATGGAGACGAGAACGGCTGATGGTCTATTGCAAGGCGGGGATAGGATGCCCCGACCCCAGGCTGTAGGCGGTTTGGGTGTCGACATCAAAGGCCCAGGCCTGGAGGGTAATGGCATCGGCGGGGAGCGCCTGGGCCAGCACCGTGCCCTGCCAGCCCGACCGGCCATAGGGCTGCCCCACTGCCGCGGCCACATCGGGGCGCAGGTCGGCGACCTTAATCACCTGCAACGGTTGGGTGATACCGCTGGCGGTGGTGTAGGTCAACACCACCGCCGGGGCGGGTCGCCGCTGCTCGGGCAAAATGGCCCAGCCCTGGGCGGTAAAATTGCCCTGGCCATCGGGGGCAAACAGGTCTAGTACCCCATGGGCAGAGCCAGGCTGACTGATTTGAAACTTTTTAAGGATGTCGTCATCTAGCAGGAGCGGGCGCAACAGGCCCTGGGCTTGTAGTAGGTTGCTGCGCTCTTCTACAACGGTTCTCAGCGGATACAGGGCATTGTGGGCTTCGACGCAGTCGGTAACTTCAACCACGTTAATGAGCATCAGGCAGACTTTGGCATAGGTGCGGGTTTCGTAATTTTTCACCAACCCGCGCCAGCCGTGGGCCAGGGTAAGGCCATAGCCCACCAGGAACATACCGGCTAGGGCCAAGGCCCCGAAGCGTAACGGCTGACGTAGCGATAAAGTTCTGGGACTGGCGATGATCATCCAGCTCAGGCCGTGCAACAGTGCGATCGCTAAAACCGTCGAGAAGGTAGTGTACTTAGGAGCTAGAGCCACGTCTACCCCAAACCCCACCCGCCCGGCGGTGGTCAGCAGGGCGCTCAGCACGGCATAGCTGCCGATGGCGGCCCAGGGCAAGCCCTGGCGAAACCGGACAACATCCCGTTTCACGACCAGGCGGTGGCCCAGGAAGGTGCAGAATAGGGCAAACAAGATCAGTAAGATCAGCCCAAAAATGGCGGCGGCGTAACGATCACCAAAGCCAAAGGGGGCGCCCAAGTAGACCAAAAAAAAGGCCACCGCCTTCACGGGCTGACCCAGCGCCTCCCCCAGTCCAGGGTGACCCTGGGGTTTTTGATAGCCCGCAAAGTAAATCAGGGTTGCGCTGGCCATCCAGCCTAGCCAGGCCAGGGGTAGCCACCGGTGGCGAGGGCGTTCGACCCAGGCCACCACGGCCACCGTCGGCAGTAGTACCACCCAGACCAGCAGCCCGTTCGCAAAGGAAAACGTGCTAATGGTGGCCAGTACCCCACTCCCTAAAACCTTCACCAGAGGGCTTTGGGACGTATTCAACAACAGCAGCCCGGCAACAATACAGGCGATGGGCACAACGGTGGCGAATTGCAGCCCCCAAAACCAGTTGTCCCATTGAGATAGGCTAAACAACAGCCAGTTACTCATCGCCCATAGGGCCAGGGCACCCTTTGGCCCCAGGGGCAGAGTTTGTCGCGATAGCCGCCACAACCCCAGCGATACCAACCCCGCCAGGCCCAGGGTAAAAAACATTTCGCGCTTGACATGCCACCCTCCTAGGGAGGCCAAGGCTAGCCACAGCAGCCGAGGAAACACCATCCGGCTCTCGTTGTGCTGGGCGAACAGATCGCCAAAATCCAGGGTTCCTTGCCCCATTTGAATTAGCGCCAAAGCCGGGGTGTCCCACTGATCCCAGTGGGGAACATTGACGCCGTATTGGGCGACCAATCCGGTCAGAATCACAGCCGGGGCAGTTCCTAGGAGCCACCATAGGAAGATTGTAGATTTCATCAAAGGATGTTGCCCTGCGATCGCGCCAAAAATCTATCGATCTTAATTCCCAGTGGGCCTTGTTGCTATCGGGCGATCTGGGTCGAACGATTCAGCGGTTGTTGGTTGCGCCCGCTTTTGATCCTTAATCTCTAGAAAATGGTTACTCACCAGTGCCCTCCTCCCGCCGACAAGGGACAGATCTAACCCACCTCAGGGCGCGATTGAAGTTGTGGCCACAGGTAAAGCAGCCCCGACCACAGGGTAAGGGCCACGGCCAGCCAGAAGAACACCTGGGCAGGTACATCCCAGAGGGAAGGTAGGGGCGCAATCAGGAGGGCGATCGCGGCAATTTGCACCACCGTCTTAGCCTTGCCCCAGAGGTTAGCCCCCGGTACGGCCCCTCCCTGCATAGCCGGGTTGACTCGCCAGCCGGCAATGGTAATTTCCCGCGCCACGATCAAAAATACCCCCCAGGCAGGCACCTGGCCCAGCTCAATCAGCATGAGGAGAGGGGCCAGCACCAGTAGCTTGTCCACCAGAGGGTCAAGAAATTTGCCCAGTTCGGTCACCTGGTTGAGCCGACGGGCCAAATAGCCATCTAGCCAGTCGGTGCCCGCCGCCACTAAAAAGATGCCCGCCGCCAGCCATCGCTGGGTTGTGGTCGGGGTATGCAGCAACCCCAGTAGCAGAGGCACACCGAGCAGGCGCGAAACCGTAATCCAGGTGGGTAGATTCATCATAATTTTCGAGAGGTGAGCCGCCGCTGGCTTCCCTTAACCGAGGAGAAAGCCAGGGTTTCTTGACGATAGTCTAGTTCCCGTTGGCGGTTTTCATATCGCTCTCATTATCACTGATGGGCTCAGGAAAACACCTGACACAAAATCCGAACGCAAAAAAACAATTCAAACCAGGCATCCCGTAGGAGCCTTTCACTGCAATGCTCCCACCAATCGGGGGGATGCAGATAAGATTCGGTATGAGTTACTCAGGTAGTGCTGGATTCTGCTCATCCTCCAGCCCAGTTTTGGGTAGCGTTGCTGGACACAGATATGAATCAAGCATTCAACGTCCCTTGTAGGGGCAAACGGCCGTTTGCCCCTACCTAAATTCATGCCTCAATTCAGCAACACCCAGTTTTGGGGCGTTACGCCCAGTCATTCTCAACGTTTTCTCAGAATTGGCTCAGAGAGGCTTCATTTGAGTCAAGTTAAGTAGTCATCAGCGTCTGACATCGGAAAGCTCCCTTTTCCTACGGGGTAAAGCGGCTTGGAGCAGCTTTCCGTGCCAGCTCTGGCTGATGTGCTGTCCTTTCCCCTGAGTTTCCTATGAAGATTAGGTATTTAGCTACCCTGCTGGCCTCCTCTGCGCTAACCCTCGGCGCCGTAACCCTGCCTAGTGTAATCAGCGCCGTTTCTGCCGCGCCATGTGCGGCGGCTAGTCCCTGTGCGGCCAATCCCTGTGCGGCCAATCCCTGTGCGGCCAATCCCTGTGCGGCCAATCCCTGCGCCGCCAACCCCTGCGCCGCCAACCCCTGCGCCGCCAACCCCTGTGCGGCCAATCCCTGCGCCGCCAATCCCTGCGCCGCCAACCCCTGCGCCGCCAACCCCTGTGCTGGCGTTGATCAGGTCACCGCTACTGAGCCTCCCCATTCCGAAGTATATGTAGAATCTGCCAGCAGCCTGGCTATTCGTGGCGCTGATCCCGTAGCTTACTTTACCGAAGGAGCGGCTGTTCCTGGCAACGCCGCTTATGAATACAGCTGGAATGGAGCCACCTGGCGGTTTAGCAGCGCCGAGAACCAGGCCTTGTTTGCGGCTAACCCCGAAGCCTATGCTCCCCAGTACGGCGGCTACTGCGCCAAAGCTATGAGCGAAGGTAACCTGGCCTCGGTGGATCCTCGCGTGTGGACTATCGTGGATGGCAAGCTTTACCTCAACTACAGCCTCGACGTCCAGCAGCAGTGGAATCAAGACATCCCCGGCAACATTGTTAAAGGCGATGCCAACTGGCCCGGTGTACTGACGACAAAGACCTTCTACGAAAATATCGTGGCTTGGGCTCAGTAGACCTAACGTCTGATTCTATTTCAACGCCTTACAACACCCTTTATATTCCCGGCCCAGGTCAGAATTACGATTTCTGACCTGGGCCGGGTTTTTTATCGCGAAGGGGTAGGGTATGTTGGCCATAGGGATCAACCCGATCGCGGTCTCATTTCTGGGATACCTATGGCTCGGCGCAATGTTTCGCTTCCTCCTGGTCTGCTCATTCGCACCGGCAAGCTAGTCTGGACTACCCTCTGGCGCACTATGATGGCCCAAATGGCCCCCACTAGCAAAACCGGGGCCTATCAGCGCCCTGCAAGCGCCTTCCGAGCCTGGGTAGGTCAGGATGTCACCTACCCCGCCGCCGCTGACCGCTATAGCTTAATCGTCGGTCTGGGCTGCCCCTGGGCACACCGTACCTTGGTCACCCGCGCCCTCAAAGGGTTAGAGCATGCGATTGCCGTCATTCCGGTTACCCCCGCTGTCGATGAGGGCTGCTGGGCCTTTGAAACCCCATTTCAGGGCTACCGCACCCTACCAGAACTCTATCGCCAGGCCAGCAGTGGCCAAGCGGGACGTGCCACCGTACCCGTTTTGTGGGATCCGCAAACCGCCAGCATCGTCAATAACGAGAGTGCCGACATTATCGTCATGCTGAATGCCGCCTTTCAGGATTGGGCCACCCGCCCAGAGCTAGATCTTTACCCAGAGACGCTTCAGCCCACCATCGACACCTGGAACGAGCGCATTTACCATGCGGTCAATAACGGGGTATACCGCTGCGGCTTTGCCCAAACCCAGTCCGCCTACGATCTCGCCTGTACCGAACTTTTTGAGACGCTAGACCATATTGATAAAACCCTAGCTGACCACCGCTACCTCTGTGGCGACCCCCTTACCCTGGCCGATGTGCGGCTATTTACTACGCTGTTTCGGTTCGACGTGGTCTACTACAGTCTGTTTAAGTGCAACCGCCGCCGCATTCAAGATTATCCGCACCTCGGCCCCTACCTGCGGCGTTTGTACCAGCTACCCGGGGTGGCGGCAACCTGTGATATTGAGGCGGTCAAGCGCGACTACTACGGCAACCTATTTCCGCTTAACCCCGGCGGCATTATTCCCAACGGGCCAGATTTAGAGTATCTACAGGCTCCGTAATCTGTAAGGGCACACGGCCGTGCGCCCTTACTGTGAGATGAACCCCGTCGCCAGCAGGGGCAGCAAAATTAGCAGAATCAAAATTACCATTAGTGTTGGCACATCAATGGCGAGCACGTTTTTTTCAGATGCCGAGGGCTTGCGATTGGAGGAATTGGGATCAGCCATAGCGCTTACGTTACTCCGGTCAGGGTGCCGGGGCCTAGCTCTAGGGTATCACCCAGGACGGTGCCCGTGTGGTAGGCCGCCAGCAGTACAGCGCTGGTTTTGCCCCAGGCAATTTCGCCCCGGTGGCTGAGGCCGATAGCGCCAAAGTCACGGCGGTTAGCCTCCGCTTCCGCAAAGGATTTAGCAAAGGCCGCTGCGAGGGGTTGACCATCGGTGACCCGCACCACGACACGGGTGGCCAGCCCCTCGTCAATGATGTCTTCGCCAATGCCGGTGCAGCTCACGGCGGCAAACCCGTTGGCGTAGTTGCCCGCTGGCATAGCCGAATCGCTCACTCGGCCAAGGCGCTCTAGCCCTTTGCCGCCGGTAGAGGTGCCAGCAGCCAGGCGACCGGCAATATCTAGCACCACAACGCCGATGGTGCCCCGCCGGGCCTCAGCATTCAGGTTCACAGGCTCAGCTACCACCCCGGCCATGGCCCGCTGGAATTGATTGCTCCGCTCCTGCATCCATTCTTTGAGGCGCAAATCGGTAATCGGATCAAACAGGGGCAGGCCCAGCTCCCGCGCCAGCTCGGCGGCCCCCAGGTCTGAGAGCACCCGGTCGTCTGCGGTTTGCAACCAGGCCGCCAGGTCAATGGGGTGCTGCACCCGCGACACGTTGATGATGCCGCTAAATCGCTGGGTGCTGCCATCCATCAGCGAGGCGCTCATGCGCACCTGGCCATCGGATTGCAGTACCGAGCCATAGCCCGCATTAAATCGAGGGGCCGTTTCCAGCAGCTGACAGCCTAGAATGACGCAATCTCTGGCGCTGGCCCCGGTCTGGGCTTGGCGATACACTTGCTCGACCACGGCGTGCAGATCCTGACGCACCTCCTCTAGTACCCCCTGATCGCCCAGGGAGCTACCGGCGCCGCCGTGGATAATCACTTTTGGTAAGGTTTCGGCCATTGCATCTGTCCTGGATAAAGCTTCTTCATAGTAAGGGGTCAATGAGCCGTGCAAGCTGAAGGGCACAGCAATTACCGCGCACCGACTTTGGGGCTGTAAAATTGCAAAACGGGGATGCACTCGGTTGACAAGTCGCGAAAAAACCTGAAAGCTTACATCTAGCCAGTCACATCCCCCCAGCGCAGCCCCATGCAATTGACCCCTCAAGAAAAAGACAAGCTTCTGATTTTCACCGCCGCCCTGGTGGCCGAGCGCCGCAAAGACCGGGGCCTCAAGCTCAACCACCCCGAAGCGGTGGCCTATATTTCGGCGGCAATTCTAGAGGGGGCCAGGGATGGCCGCACCGTGGCTGAGCTGATGGGCTACGGCACCACCCTGCTCAGCCGCGACCAGGTGATGGAGGGGGTAGCCGAAATGATCCACGATGTTCAGGTGGAGGCGACCTTCCCCGATGGCACTAAACTGGTAACAGTTCACGATCCGATTCGATAGGGCCGGTATGGCTGTTTCTGCCTCGTCTCACCCCTCCCCTGATTTTCCCCTCCAGGCCGCTGACCTGGAGACGGTGCTTGACGCACTGATTATTCAGCTCGACGCCTATGTCTTTCCCGAAGTGGCGGAGAAAATTCAGGATGACCTGGAGCAGCGCCTGGATGCCGGGGGCTACGGCGACATCAACGGCGGGCAGCAGCTCGCCGCCACCCTGACCGCCCAGCTCCAGGCCCTAAGCCAGGATTCTAACCTGCGGCTGCACTTTAGCCCGGTGCCCCTGCCCCACCTGGAGGCCACCGCCGAGCCTACCCCAGAAGAGCTAGAGCGCCAGCGGGAGCTGAGCCGCCATCGTAATTTTGACCTTAATAAGGTCGAGCGCCTGGCCGGCAACGTCGGCTACATCCAGCTCTTTAGCTTTGAGCCGCCAGAGTTTGCCGCCGCCACCCTGGCCGCGGCCATGACCCTGGTGGCCCACACCGATGCCCTGGTCATAGATCTACGCCACAACCAGGGAGGCTCCCCGGCCACGGTGGCGTTTTTGTGCAGCTACCTGTTTCCAGCCCATCCCCCCATTCATCTGAACGATCTGTACTGGAGCGAAACCGACGTCACCCACCAGTGGTGGACCCTCCCCTACGTGCCGGGGCCGCGCTACTTAGATCGGCCCGTGTTCATACTCACCAGCCCCGACACCTTTTCGGCGGCGGAGGAATTTGCCTACAACCTACAAACCCTGAAGCGGGCCAGGGTGGTGGGGGAAACTACGCGAGGAGGCGCGAATCCAGGGCGAGGGTTTCGGCTGCACGACCACTTTTGGGTGTTTATTCCCACCGGCCAGGCGATTAACCCGGTAACCGGTAAAAACTGGGACGGGGTAGGGGTAATTCCCGATGTCAAGGTGCCCACCGAGCTGGCTCTGGATACAGCCCACCTGATTGCTCTGAACCAGCTGTTAGAAGCGGGAGCTGAGAGCACCGCCCGGCGGGAACTAGAGGAGGCGCTACCCCTGGTGGAGCGTGCCCTGCAGCAGAAACGGCAAGATTTACTGGCCAACCTAGGAGGTAAACCATGATTCCTGGCGAACTGCTCCCCGCCGACGGGGAAATTGAGCTGAACGCAGGCAAACCCACTGTCACCCTCGCCGTGGCAAACACGGGCGATCGCCCGATTCAGGTGGGCTCCCACTTTCACTTTTTTGAGGTCAACGCCGCCCTGGCCTTCGACCGCGACCAGACTAAGGGCATGCGGCTCGACATCCCCGCCGGTACCGCCGTGCGGTTTGAGCCGGGGGATGAGCGCTCGGTTACCCTGGTGCCCCTGGCCGGGGAACGACGGGTATACGGGTTCAACGCTAGGGTAGAAGGAGCTTTATAGGCATACCTTAGCGAACCTCTTCCCATGCCCACCCCCCGTCTACTCATCATCGGCCTCGACTGTATGGCCCCCGACCTGGTATTTGACCAGTGGCGGCCCGATCTGCCCCACCTCAGCCGCCTGATTACCCAGGGCAGCTACGGACGGCTGGAGAGCAGCATTCCCGCCATTACGGTGCCCGCCTGGAGCTGTATGATGACTGGCCGCGACCCAGGAGAGCTGGGCATTTACGGGTTTCGCAATCGGCGCGATCGCGACTACCACTCCATGGCCATTTCCGACGGTCGGGCGGTCAAATTCCCTCGCCTGTGGGATATTTTAGGCGACGCGGGCTGGACGGTGGCCGCCCTCAGCGTCCCCGGCACCTCGCCCCCCTACGCAGTCAATGGCTCCCTGGTCTCCTGCTTTCTCACCCCCAGCCCTGAGGTGCCCTTCACCTATCCG
Source organism: Nodosilinea sp. CTOTU7336 (assembly GCA_036848635.1). Lineage (GTDB taxonomy): Bacteria > Cyanobacteriota > Cyanobacteriia > Phormidesmidales > Phormidesmidaceae > Nodosilinea. Next base: position 71,135 of record DAIUJR010000012.1, on the reverse strand, counting down.
CCGGAGCTGGGCGACCAGATTAAAACCTGGCTACCCGATTTTATGATGGACGTGCCTAACTTTCGGTCCGACGAAAAGGCCCGCATCCTCGACAACCTCTACACCCTCTGCGACCAGCGCTTTACCCTGGCCGCCAAGCTAATTGACCGCGATGCGCCCGATTTTTTGATGCTGGTGGATATGGGGGTAGACCGCCTCCACCACGCCTTCTGGAAGCCGATGGATCCGCGCCATCCCCAGCACGAGCCCGACTCGCCCTTTGCCAGCGCCATCCACGACTACTACGTGCATGTGGATGGGCGGGTCGGGGAACTACTGGCCCACTGTGACGACGACACCGCCGTGCTGGTAGTCTCTGACCACGGGGCCCAGCCGCTGATGGGGGGCATCTGCATTAACGAATGGCTAATCGCCAACGGTTACCTGACCCTAAAGCAGCCGGTCACCGAGGTGCTGCCCCTGGACCAGCTGGCGGTAGACTGGAGCCAAACCCAGGCCTGGGGGGCAGGAGGTTACTACGCTCGGATTTTCCTCAACGTCAGGGGGCGTGAGCCAGAGGGCACCGTGGCCATGGCCGAGTATGATGTCCTCCGCCAGGAACTGACCGAAAAACTGTCTCAGCTTACCGACCCCAACGGCAACCTGCTCCAGGTCAAAGCGTTTAAGCCCCAGGACATTTACCAAAACGTGCGTGGCCGCGCCCCCGACCTGATAGTCTACTTTGACGACCTGGCCTGGCGCTCCGTTGGCAGCGTAGGGCTGAATAGCTTCTACACCGTCGAAAACGACACCGGCCCCGACGATGCCAACCACGCTCCCTTTGGCCTGATGATTTTCTATGATCCGAAAGCCCCTCAGGGCGGGCAGGTGATTGAAGAAGCGCAGCTCTACGACATTGTGCCGACGGTGCTGCACCGCTATGGGCTAGAGGCCCCCCCTGGGCTGCGGGGTAAGGTGTTGGGGGTTTAGGGAGGGCGGAAGGCGGAGGGTAGAAGGTAGAAGGCAGGGGGCAGAAGGTGGAGGGCGGAAGGAGAATTTCAGGGTAAATACAGGGGTTTCGCCTGGGCCGATAAGGTGGCTTTTGGGGCCTTTGAGGCCTAGCTGAGATAAATTAGCGTTTGCTGTTTCACTATTCGTAACCTGCCGTTATCCCTCCGGGGCCACCGCCATACTAAAAGCGACGGTTGGAGATGGATAACCATGACCTTTTACACCGATAGACTCAATCAAAACGGCCCCCGACTGCTGGGGTTAGCCCTGGGTACAGCGCTGCTAGTGGGCTGTACCACTGCCCCCAGTCTAGTGGAGCAAAGCACGAACTCCACCACCGCCCCAGAGTCCGCCGCCGCACAACTTGAACCGTACAGCCGCGACCAGGCTCTGGCTCCCGTGGCGGAATCTTCCGAACCGCCGGGGGCGGCGGCGGCCAAGGCTGCTCCCCTGGCCGATAGTGGTCAACCTGCCCCGCAGCTGGCCAAAAGAGCTAGCCTTACCCTCATCCTCACCGACCTGGACGAGGCTGTAACTGCCATTCAAACCATCGTGCAGCAGGCCCAGGGAGATGTGCTGAACCGGCAAGATAATCGCTCGCCCGAGGGCACCGCCAACCAAATCTCCTTGACGGTGCGGGTGCCTCAGGCCCAGCTTGAGACCGTACTGGCGGCCCTGCGGCCCCTGGGCACCGTGCAGCAGCAATCTCTGACCGCTGAGGATATTTCTACCCAGATCGTAGACACCGAGGCCCGGCTCAAAAACCTGCGTCAGTCAGAAACGGCTCTGCTCAAGATCATGGAGCGCTCTGGGGAAATTTCCCACGTTTTAGAGGTGGCTCGCGAACTCAGCACTGTGCGAGAGTCAATCGAACGGCTGACCGCCCAGCAGCAAAGCCTGAAGCGCCAGGTTACCTACGCCTACCTCGACCTCTCGCTGCAAAGCCCGGTCACCCCAGGCTTACCCCTGCGGCCGGTCAAAGAAACCCTGGGCCAGACCTGGCAAACCGCTACTCAGTCAGTCAAAGCGTTTACCGTGGGCGGGCTTAAAATAGGCCTCTGGCTGCTGGCCTACAGCCCCTATTTAATAGTTTTAGCGGCGGTCATCTATGGCAGCTATCGCCTTCAGCAGAGCAATCCTAGAGTCTCAGCCCCGGTAGAGGGCGATTGATACCAAATCCTGCTTGGTTACCCCCGATTCAAAAGGGCGAATGCCATAAAGCCTCTGGCTAGGCTGCGCCAACGCCCCTACGGGTTGGCCTCTTGGGAAGCGGGCGGATGGGCCTGGGATTTAGTATGAGCTAGTCATAGGGTGCATAACGCTAAGGGACTTCCAGCAAAGAATTTACCCTGCGGAACGCCCCGCGAACGCCAACCCGTAGCAATGCACCACCTCAGGAACTGACTAGCCATTTCAGCTGTGGACAGGATAATATGGGTTATTACGTAGTTAATTCCGTATTTGCCGCAATATTTATGACCTAATCTTTATCAAAACTACTCAATCAAAAAGTCAGAACTGCGGCATCTACCCAAGCTTTTCCGCTGTGCCCCCGACTAAATTAGAACCGTGTAGTCCAAACTTTCTGGGCAGTCGATCGATTTTAAACCAGACCTATGGGCCTAGCGTTCAAACGTCATAGGCCGCTCTAACGATCGAGTGCTTTTCATAACCACACTCTGACAGTCAAAGGGTACCAACCAATGTTTATCAATCGTCATCTATTAGAAGTCGGGGTTGCTGCCGTGGCGGCGGCCTCTATTAGTATGGTGGCTTCGGCGCCAGCCAAGGCCGTATTGCCATCCGCCAGCTTAACCCCAACGGAATTTTCCACTAACCTCGGGTTTACGGATCTTAAATCCCTGAAGCCGGTGCAGTCTTCCACTACCCTTGAAGCGCTGGCTAAACTGGTTAAGGGTGAGCGCAACGCCCTGTCCCAGTCGTTTCTGAGCCAGTATCAGCTAGACGCCAGCAAGCTCTTTTGGAATGGGGTAGACCCGGTAGAGGTCTACTTTATTAACGAAGGGGCTGGGTATAGAAACCAACTCATGTACAGCGCTACTGATGGGGCCGGCAACCTGGTGAAGTCGGAGACCATTTTTGAGGATGTTTCCTCGCCAAACAGCATTTTGGCCAATAAGGATGGCCCCTTGGCCCTAGGGCAAGGGGTTACTCTGGGCAAATTTAGCGGGCCGACCCAGCTTAACTTCTCGATCCTCTCCGACGGGTTTAACCTGGCTAAACCCAAGGCAAACGCTAAACCTAAGGAGATTAAAAAGTACGAAGCCGAAGTGGCGCGGAGAACCCTGGGCGGCGATGTCACCCAGAACTCCGATGGGCTCCAGCACGTCGTGGCCTTCCAGCACAACGAGTGGATTATCCTGGGCTTTGAGGATATCGTCGGCGGGGGTGACCTTGACTATAACGACGTGGTGTTTGCGGTGCGGGGTGCCCAGCAGGGGGCTCCCGAGGCGGTGCCCGAGCCGTCTGCGGTGCTCAGCTTACTGGTGCTTGGGGTAGGTGGCTTTACCACCCTGCGCCGTAAGCGGCTAGCTGAGGGTTAGATTCACTCCCTGGTTTCGCCATGGGACTTAATGGGACTTAATTAGGGCCGCCTAAACAAAGACTGAGGCCAGTGCCAAACCGATCTAGGGCCAGGAAAATCGCGCCAAGCGAATCATCCTGGCCCTAGATCGGTTTAACCCCTACCCCCCCTAGAACGGAGGTCCTCTCTACAGGACATTTCTAATTTCTAAACTGGACTATGAGTACGAACATTGCCACCTCGGCAAACTAATCGCTTTTGGGCTAGGTAGGTTAACTGCGAGCTAGCCTAAGCCATGTCCAGGGCCGCCACTAACCCAAACCCAATAAATAAAATTCCCCCCACTAGGGTTAGCTGCCGCTCTGAGATGTGGCCCGCAATCAACTTGCCGCAGGCAACGGCAAGCGCCGCACAAATGGCGTGCCCTAGCGTGGCCCCCAAAACTACCCCCAGGGGATGATGGGCCGCCGCTAGGGCAATAGTAGCTAGCTGGCTGCGATCGCCCCATTCGGCCACAAAGGTTAGGGTAAAAGCTTCGGTGATCACAGCCCCAACTGTCCAGGTGGCTCTGCCGTGTTCGCGTCGATTAACGGCTTCGAGGGCATCGGCCTGTTCATTCGCTAAGGTTCCTGGCCCGGCCATGCGGCTGGCATCGTACAGCAGCTTCAGCCCGAACCCAAAGAAGAGCGTTACGGTCAGGGCCTGCACATAGTGCTGGGGCAGTACCGTGATCGCCTGCCCAATCAGCACCGATAGAATCGTCATCACGAAGAGGGCGGCGGTTACCCCGACAAACACCCAGCGGCGGGGGTGACGGGTAGCTAAAATGACACCAATAAAAAATGTTTTATCCCCGAGTTCAGATAGGGTAATGAGTAATAGTCCAGCGGTAAATCCGGTGAGGGGGGGCATGCGCTACTCCAGGGTTAAGGAACTGAGCAGGCATGGTGGATAGGGCAATAAACTCCACCAAGCCCACATCAGGTATGGACTTAGTGAAGGTCTCGCTTGCGAATGTGAGAAAGCTCTATCCAGAGCTCAGATTAAAACTAATTTTCTCGCAGAGAAAGCCCCAGTTCTGAGCTCAGGAACAGCATAAATTCGCCGTTTGAACCAGGCTTATCGCCAGCATGTTGACTCAAACGATAGGGTTTATTAATACCCAAGGCTACTCCCCTTCATGGTTTAGATACTATTATATTTTGCATATTTTGGCAAACGGGCCTAATTTGAAACCTTAACTGAGCCATTAAGTCGCCTAGCTTACTTCATTTTTACTTCATTTTTAAGAGCTTTTTCATTTTTAACTCATGATTCAGATTGGTTAAAAAGCGATCACTAACTTGTTAACCAATCTAGTTCTACCCTCAAGCTAGACATCAACTTTTGGCTGTTCTCATTCGGGTGAGGTACAGTCCAGTTCTCCTAGCCTATGAACCTCAAGTCTTCCTTCGGTCGAGGTGTACCTCATGCGTTCAGGAACCGCTATAAGCAAACTTAAGCAATTGTTGAGCAAGCGTGCTTCTAAGCAAAATCTGCTGCCTGGCGATCGGGTCAGCCGGAAGTTCCCTGGTGCAACTCTATCCCTAGATAGATGGCGGCGGAAGGTGATCTATGTAGTTTGATAGAGTACATCGGGACGTTTAAGGCTCAAATTAGGCCTCGTGGCCTCAGTGCTGCGCTAGTCTCGCCAGGGTTACGGTCAAGCCTCCCGGCGATGACTGGATCTCAGGCCAGTCGGTAAAATTGTTGTTTAGCTAGTTTGGAGTTTGTCAAAGCCCGCCCGGCGGGTACAAATCAGGCTTCTGTATCAATTGTGAAATCTTCTTTAGTAATTCTCTATCACCGTGAGCCCTACGACGAGGTCGTAGAAAGCGGTAAAACCTATTATCGTGAGAAAAAAAGCCCCAACGGCATTGTGCCCACCCTTAAGAGCTTCTTTGCCAACGCCGACAGCAGCACCTGGGTAGCCTGGAAGCAGGTGGCCACCGACAAGCAGGAGAGCTTTGACGAACGGGTGACGATGGAGGGCTGGAGCGAGCGCGCTGTCATCCGCCGCATTCCTCTCCCTGCCGAGCGCGTTAAGGATTTCTATTACATCACCGCTAAGGAGGCCATCTGGCCCATTTTGCACTCTTTCCCTGAGCACTTTACCTACGAAAGCTCAGACTGGGAAAACTTCCAACACATCAACAAGCTTTTTGCCGCCGCTGCCTGCGAAGAGGCGGCTGACGACGCTTTGATCTGGATTCATGACTACAACCTGTGGCTGACCCCGTTCTACATTCGGCAAAAAATGCCCAATGTGAAGATCGCCTTCTTCCACCACACCCCCTTCCCCGCCGCCGATGTGTTCAACATTCTGCACTGGCGCGAGGCGATTATTGACAGCCTACTCTGCTGCGACCTGTGCGGCTTCCACATTCCCCGCTATGTGGAAAACTTTGTCTCGGCAGCCCGCAGCCTGCGTGATGTGAAGCTGGTTGAGCGCAAGCCTGTGCCCGAAGCCTTTACCCCCTACGGCACCGCCCTGGCTGAACCCGATATGACGACCCAGCTTAGTTACAAGGGCCGCGTGGTCAATGTTGATGCCTTCCCGGTGGGCACTAACCCCGGCTACATCCATGAGATGGTGAATAAGCCCTCGGTGCAAAAGCGGATTCAAAACATTCGTGCCGACATTGGCAATAATAAACTGATCGTTTCCGCCGGCCGGGTCGACTACGTCAAGGGCGCTAAGGAAATGCTGCTCTGCTACGAGCGCCTGCTGGAGCGTCGCCCCGAGCTCCGCGGTAACGTCAACTTAATTATGACCGCCGTTAAGGCCGCCGCTGGCATGCGAGTCTACAAAACCGCCCAGAGCGAAATTGAGCAGCTGGTCGGCCAAATTAACGGTAAGTACTCCACGCTGACCTGGAACGCTATTTCGCTCTTTACCGAGCCGATTCCCTTCGACGACCTGATGGCCCTGTACAAAACCGCCGACATCGCCTGGATTCCCCCCCTGCGGGATGGCCTGAACCTGGTGGCCAAAGAATACATTGCCGCCCATGACGGTGAGAATGGAGTACTGGTGCTGTCAGAGTTTACGGGTTCCGCAGTGGAGTTGCCCGATGCCGTGCTCACCAACCCCTATTCCGATAAGAACATGGATGAGTGCATTGACTTAGCCTTAAGCATGCCGCTCGAAGAGCAGCGCCGCCGCATGGTAAATATGCACAAAGCCATTACCCGCTACGACGTGCAGCAGTGGGCTAACCACATGTTCCGCGAGGCCAACGCAGTAGGCATTACAGACACCAAGCCCGAATTAGTTACGGCCTAACTGAGTGAGGTGTGTGCAGTCTGCCCGCTCTCGGGGCTGAGGCCACCGGGTCATCGTACCTCCCCGCAAACCCTGACCCTAATAGATTTATGCGTAACCTTCAAACTCTAACTACCGAGCCCTTCGACCTGGTTGTGATTGGCGGCGGCATCAACGGCGCGGCCACGGCCAGGGATGCGGCCCTGCGAGGGCTGAAAACCCTTCTGATTGAAAAGGGCGACTTTGCTAGCGGCACCACCAGTTGGTCGAGCCGCCTGATCCACGGTGGACTGCGCTATTTAGAATACTTGGAGTTTAATCTGGTGCGCGAGTCGCTGCACGAGCGTGAGGTTCTCCTGCGCAACGCTCCTCACCTGACCAAACCGATACGGATGACGATTCCAGTCTATCGCAGTGGCGCCCGCAGCTATCGCATTATTCAAGTTGGCATGGTGCTATACGACGTGCTCAGCTACGACAAGTCGCTACCCAACCACCGCATGCTGTCACGTAAGGCTACCCAGCAGCTTTTTCGCGCTATGGATGCCGATCAGCTGGCCGGTTCAGCCCAGTATTATGATGGGCAAGCCGAGCATGCGGAGCGGCTATGTTTCGAAAATATTCTCGATGCTAAGCAGGCTGGGGCGACAACGCTCAACTACGCCAAAGTAGAAGATATCTACCTGAGTGGTCGACGCATCACCGGGTTGGCCTGCCTTGACATGTTGGACGGCACCACCTTTGAGGTCAAGGCCCACAGTAAAACAGTGGTGATGAATACCTCTGGCCCCTGGGTCGATGCCGTCTGCGGCCTTAGCGAGTCGCCCATTAGCCAGGGGCGTAAGATTGGCGGCACCAAAGGTAGCCATATCATCGTCGATACCTTTCCCGGTGCCCCCGACTCGGCCCTTTACACCGAGGCTAAGTCAGACGGACGACCCTTTTTCATCCTGCCCTGGCTGGGTCAGTACCTAATTGGCACCACCGATGAGCGCTACGACGGCCCCCTCGACAATATTAAAGCTGACGATGCCGAGGTCGATTATCTACTCAACGAAACTAACGCGGTGCTGCCCGCCGCCCACCTCACCCGCGAAGATGTGCGCTTTACCTATGCTGGGGTACGGCCGCTACCCTACGCCGAGGGCAAAAAGGCCGGCAGCATCACCCGTGCCCACATTCTCCATAATCACAGCAAAGAGGGGGCCGAAAACCTAATTTCGCTGATTGGCGGCAAGCTCACCACCCATCGTCAGGTGGGCGAGGAGTTTGTCAATGCCGCATTTAAGCACCGGGGCGAGATCGCACCCGCCTGCCCCACCCACACTCGTCCATTGCCTGGGGCAATTTTCCTTGACAATCCTCGGGTAAGCGCGTGGCACGATCGCTACCGAGATCGCATTGCCGCCGCTGTACTCGATCATCTAATTAACATTTATGGCGCGCGCACGGGAGCGGTGCTGGCCCTAGTCGATCAGCACCCCGCCCTGGCTGAGCCCATAGTGAGCTATGCCCATGACATTAAGGCTCAAATCGTATTTGCCGTACAGGCCGAAATGGCCTACACCTTTGTGGACATTCTGCGTCGCCGCACCACCGTATCAATGCATCATAACTACGGGTTTGATGCGCTGCCGGTAGTCGCTCAGGCGCTGCGCGAGTACTGCGGCTGGAGCGAAGAACGGTGCGATAACAACATCCAGGCTTATCACCAATTTATGGAGGCTAACTGCATTCCCGATTACGTTCTGGGGCGCAGTGTCACCACGCCATCGTTGCAAACTGTCTAGGGTCAAGGTATTTAGGTGACCGGTTTGAGGTTCTAGGCCTAGCTCGATACCCGGCACCTGATACCCTCTAGTTTTCCATATTTTCATTATTCGTAATTCCTATGGTCACCACCACCGCCCCTGACGAAAATCTGGAACAGGTTTTAGAAGACTACAAGCACCGCCAGGTAAGCTTTACCATTCTGGGGGCTGGGGCCTGGGGCCAGGCCCTGGCCCAAATTGCCACCACCAACCATCACCGAGTGCAGATTTGGTCGCGGCGCAGCGGGCTGTCGCTGGCCGAAGCGGTGGCCGGGGCAGAAATTATTCTCTCCGCCATTTCCATGCCGGGGGTACCCGATCTGGTTAATCAGCTGCAGAGGCTGAATATTCCTGAATCGACGGTGCTGGTTACCGCCACTAAAGGCCTTGACCCCGAGAGCACTTTGACACCGTCACGAATTTTTCAGCAGGCGTTCCCTCACCACGCTGTGGTGGTGCTGTCGGGGCCAAACCTTTCTAAAGAAATTGAGCAGGGCCTACCCGCCGCCACGGTGATCGCCTGCGCCAATGAGGCCGCCGCCGAGGCCGTGCAGCATGTCTTTGCCTCAGATAACTTTCGCACCTACCGCAGCACCGACCCCCTGGGGGCTGAGCTGGGGGGCACCTTGAAAAACGTGATTGCGATCGCCGTCGGCGTCTGCGAAGGGCTAAAGCTGGGAGCCAATGCCCGCTCGGCCCTGATCACCCGCTCTCTGCCAGAGGTCATGCGGATTGGCACTCACCTGGGGGGCCAGCCCGAAACGTTCTTAGGCCTGTCGGGGTTAGGGGATCTGTTAGCCACCTGCACCAGCTCGCTCAGCCGTAACTACCGGGTGGGCTATGGGCTGGCGCAAGGCAAACCCCTCGACCAGATTCTGGAAGAACTGGGCAGCACTGCGGAAGGGGTCAACACCGCCCACGTGCTGATGACCATCGCCCAGCGGGAACAAATTTCGGTACCCATTGCCCAGCAGGTACACCTACTTCTGAATGGCGAAATTACCGCCGAAGCAGCCGTTGCCGCCCTCATGGAGCGCAAGCTGAAGGCCGAAGATTACCAGGACGTTCTACAACCTGAGGGATAGAGGGAGTAATCAGGATTTTGTGTAAATCCCAGCCCTGACCACTAGAAATCAGGGGTTTCAGCCTGGTCACCCCCTTCAGGCTACGCCCAGGCTCCCTTTCATCCCAGAAATCTACATTAAGGGACTCGCAAGAAAATAAGGCACCCAGAGCTATCTTTCCTGTTGGTGCATTGCGGCGCGAATGCACCCTCCAGTGATCAATGCTGCGGGTATTTTTTATTTAGACGCACGTCCCTTACTGGTTAAGCCTGCTTCGCACGGACAACTGAGCCAAAAATCCGAAGTTTGGTGGGGTAGGCGTCTTGCCAGCCCAGTTCAAGCCGGGTGCCATCCCACCCTAAAAGGGAAACACCCTGGGCGCAATCAGCACCGTTAGCAGCCAGAACGCCAGGTTAAAGGGAATGCCCACCCGCAAAAAATCTGTAAACTTGTAGCCACCGGGGCCGTAGACCATCAGATTGGTCTGGTAGCCAATCGGGGTGCTAAAGCTGGCGGAGGCCCCAATCATAATCGCCACCACAAAGGGGATAAAGCTCACCCCCAGGCTTTGGGACAGCGCCAGGGCAATGGGAAACACCACCGCCGCCGCCGCGTTGTTAGTGATTACTTCCGTGAGAATGGTGGTAATGCCGTAGACAATGGCCAGGGCCGCCCAGGGGTTATCCCCGGCAAACCCCAGCACCCCGCTAGCCAGGGCCGCCGCCGCCCCGGTGACCTCCAGGGCTTTACCCATGCCCAGGGCCGCCGCCACCACCAAAATTACCGACCAGTCGATGCTGCGAAACCCCTGCTGAAACGAGCAGCAGCCGGTCAGCAACATCAGTACGGCGGCCAGGGTAGCGGCGTTGAGCATTTCCATCCAGCCGAAGGTGACCAGGGCAATCATGAGGATCAAAATCCCCAGGGCCAGGGGAGCTTTGTCGTGGCGAAGGGGGTCGGAGTTGGGTACCTGGCTGACCAGGTAAAAGTCGCGGGAGGCGCGCCTTTCTTCCAGGAAAGAAGGATGAGCCTCCAGCAGCAGGGTATCTCCCGGCTGTAGACGAATATCGCCGATCTTGCCGGACAGGCGCTCGCCGTTACGGCCTACCGCCAACACCACCGCCCCGTAGCGGCTGCGAAACTTGCCCTGGCGAATGGTCACCCCCAGAAGCGGGCAGGTGTTCGACACCACCGCTTCGATTAGAATGCGCTCGGCGCGGGGGGAGTCGAGCTTAAACACCTGGTCGGTGGCGGGCTTAAGGCCACGAATTTGGTTCAGGTCTACAATCGAGTCCACCATGCCCACGAACACCAGCTGATCCCTAGCCCGCAGGGTTTCCTGGGGGTTAATCACCGTCAGTAGCTGCTCCCCCCGCTGAATTTCGGTTAAATAGAGGCCGGGTAAATGGCGCAGCCCCGCCTGGGTGATGGTTTTACCCACCAGGGGGCTGGGATCTTCGACCACCATTTCCACGGTGTACTCGCGGGGGTCGTCGGTGGGGGTGAGGGCCGACTGGCGCTGGGGCAGCAGCCAGCGCTGGGCTAGCACCAGCATCAGCGTACCGGCGACGGCGCAGGGCACCCCCACCGGCACCAGGTCAAACAGCTTTAGGCCGGGGTAGTCGGTTTCGGCAATCAGCAGGCCATTCACCACCAGGTTGGTGCTGGTGCCAATGAGGGTGCACATACCCCCCATAATGGCGGCATAGCTGAGCGGAATCATCAGCTTCGACGGGCTGAGACGCAGCTTGCGGCACCAATCACTGACCACCGGAATGAACATCGCCACAATCGGCGTGTTGTTCAAAAAGGCACTCAGCCCCACCACCGGCAGAATCAGCCGCAGTAGCGCCTGGGTTTGCCCCTTGGGCATCCCCAGCACCGCTCGCGAAATCAGGTCTAGCCCACCGGTTTGCTGTAGCCCCGCCACCACGATGTAGAGAATGCCCACGGTGATCATGCCGGGGTTACTGAAGCCCGCTAGGGCCGTGGCGGTATCGATGACTCCGGTGAGAAACAGCAGCGCCAGCGCCCCTAGAAAAATAACTTCCGCCGAGAGGGAGGTGAGGGCGTTGAGCAAAAAAGCCCCCAGGGTAACGGCGATGGTCAGCCAGGCGGGCCAACCCAGCCCCGCTAACCGTAAGCCCCACCAGACCACCGCACTGAGGGCCAGCAGGGCCAGACTGATTAAACCGACCCAAGCGAACCGAGGCCGGGGGTTGGGGGGCGCAGCAGAGCTATCTCCACTGCCTTGTTCGTCAGGTAGAACTAGTTTAGATTTCATGGCCAATATGAATGCGGCGGCGGTTCAATGGTATCTGAATTGAAACACATTCGACTTTCAATTCACATGAAGCTTGCATATTTTTCGGGCACAATGGCTGTGTTAAGTTGTGATAGTGCCCTATGGCTAGGCCCAGCAGCCCCACCGCCGATTTGGCGGTAACGCTAACCCAAAAAAGCTTTTTGTTTCGCCAAATGGATGGCGATGCTCTGCTCGATGCCGTTGTGGCCCATGCCCCTGGGGCCGAAAAGCTTTATTCTAATCGCCCGGTTTACACGGCGTTTCGACCCCAGTCGTGGCTGGAGCATCTCTACGTTGTGGTGGAGGGTGGCCCGGTGATTATGCGCAGCACCCCCCTCGATCGGGTAATGGCGATTACCTACCCTGGCGGCTGCTTTGGTATGCGCAGCCTGCCGGTGGGGTTTGGACCAGTGGTGCGGGCCTTCCCCAGCCTAGTGGAAGCCTATAAAACCACCGACGTCATCAAGGTGCCGGTAGCGGTGGTGCAGGCGCTGTATGACCAACACGAGACCTTTCGCCAACGCTATGGGCAACTGCTGGAGTTGCGGGAAAAGTTTCAGTACCACCTGCTCAACTGCAGCACCTACCCACCCCAGGCGGTGGCGGCTCTACTGCGGGCGCTGGTATACCAGGAACGCACCCTCGGCAGCCAGCCCGGCCCAGAGGATTTGCCGTACCAGTTTGACCTGCCGGTGGATCTGATTGCTCGGGCCTGCCAGCTGAACCATCGCACCGTGGAGCAGGTGTTGAAGGGATTGACGAAAGCCGGGTACCTGAAAGCCGGGAAGCCCTCAGATCAGAGCACTGACCTAGTGCAGGTGATCGACCCAGAGGGCCTCAAGGAGGTGTATGGGGCCACCCGCGATAAGGTGCCCTGGTGGCCGCTAAAGTAGCTGTTAGCGGGTGTTTTAATTCCCTCTACCCAACGAGAGTAAACCTGCTATCGGGTAGGCTATGCATTCCTGGGATCTAGAGATGCTGTCTTGATGGCCTAGCTCAAATTGCTCAAATCATCTAGGCTGTCGAATAGGTCGTCGGACAGGTCGTCATCGGGATTAGAGGCACTCAACAGATCATCCAGATTATCCAGGCTGAAGTTCTCGTCAATATCTTCAGCTACCGGTGATGGCTCAGCACTCTCTAGATTAAGCCCCTCGTCAAGACCAAGATAATTGACCGGCTCGCTTTCATCCACCGGCAGTTGGGGGGAGATATCCGTTTCAGCAGAGGGGCTGACCGTCCCGGACTCCGCCGTAGCCCACGGATCTAGCGGATCTAACGGGGTGGTAAACGGCTGATCGGCTTCTAAAGGGGCGGGGGCGGGGCGGGGCGCTGGGGGGCTATCCACTATGCCTTCCGCCGGGGGCGGCTGGAGCATTTGCAGCCGGGACTCTAGCCCCTGCTCTAGTTCTTGGGCGCGCTGGGTGAGCTCATCCTGATAATGCTCGATTTTTTCCGCCAGCTTTTGCTCGTATTCCGCCTGGAGTGAAGCCTCAATCTCCTGACGGAGGCGGGCTTCTAAATCAGCGTCAGCTACACCCGTGGCTGTGGCCAATGGCGCAGAGCCTTGTACCATCTGCAACCGGGCAGCAAAGTCCTCCTCCAGGGCCTGGGTGCGTCGCAGCAGTTCATCCTGGTGGTGGGCGATCGCCTCGGTTAGGCGCTGATCATACTCTGAGCGCAGTCGGGCTTCTAGGGCCGCAATCGGTTCTGACTCGGTGGCATCACCCCCTACCACCGAGTTGGCTGGCCCCGGCTGGGCGGCCTGGATCATCTGTAGCTGATCGGCGTGATCCTGCTGCATCTGTTCCATACGCCGGGTCATGTCGTCCTGGTACTGTTCGACTCTTGCGACCAGGCGCTGCTCATACTCAGCCTTAAGCTGCGTCTCTAGGGCGATCAGACGTTCCTGCACTAGGGCTTCATCGTGGCCGGTGGCACCAGTCGCAATTGCTGAGCCAGCCGTGGACCCCAGGGCATTGAGCTGTAGGGACTGCTCGTCTAAGGCCTGGGCCAGACGTTGATCGTAGTCAAACTGGGCGGCTTCTCTGGCCTCGGCTAGCTTTGCTTTGAGGTGCTGCTCGTAGGCCAGCTGAATTTTGGCGGCGGCTTCCTTGAGGCGAGTTTCGTACTGTTTGCGAATACGCTGCTCAATATCGCCAGCGACATCTGGCCCGGTGGAAATAGCCCCATAGGCCGCCGCTTCTGGATTACTAGGATCATACCTACCTGGGTCAGCCTGGGCTATTAAGCTTTGCCGGGCCTGGTACTCCGCCTCAATTTGACTGACCTGACCTTCATACTGATCCTGGTAGCGCTCGATTTTTTCCGCTAGCTGGTTTTCATAATCTTGCTGAAGCTTGAGGGTAGCCGCCTGGAGCCGCTGGTCGTGCTCCTGCTCTAGGGCCTCGAGTCGCTTTTGGCTTTGTTGAACCGCCTCCGCAAGCTGGTTAACGCGGCTTTGACGTAGATAAAACCCAATGATGACGCCAACCAAAAGGCTGGTTAACACCCCAACAATGATGATGCCTGGCATAGATTGGGCCATGGTTTGTCTCCCACATGAAACCGAGGATGCGACGACAGCCAGCTTCAGGGTTGATGGCAGGTTCTCCCCCAGCGGTTACCGAATGTTGACGATTATGATAAACGCTGGTTCGGGTTTAGGATCTCAAACTTTTCCCAGACTCCCCCAACATGCCCAAAACCGATCCTTATTTGATGTCCTCCGCAATCATCCTAGGCTGGGCAAAGGCTCTCAGCCCACGCCTATTTAGGGAAGTCTATCTCAAATGCTTTTAATTAGAGTAAGGATCCAGGCTGTTGGTCACTAGCCGCATCCTCTACAATGGAGACAGATTCAAACCAGGGGTACGGTCTGCACGTTAGCACCATGATATTTTCCCAGAGTGTACTGCGGCGGCGGGTTCTAGCCTGGCTAGATAGCCACGTACCGCCCCAGCGACTCGCCCACAGCCTCAGGGTTGAAACCCTGGCCGCAGGTTTGGCTCGCCACCACGGGCTTGACGCTGAAGCGGCGGCCCAGGCCGGGCTGATGCATGACCTAGCCAAGTATTTCAAGGCCGAGACCCTGCTCGCCATGGCCCGCTCCGCTGGTTTGACGCTAGATCCGGTGGATGAGGGCTATCCCCACCTGCTCCACGCGGATGTGAGTGCCCTGGTAGCCCAGCAGGAGTTTGGGGTGGTTCAGCCCGAGGTGCTGTCGGCGATCGCAAACCATACCCTGGGTCGCCCCGCCATGGCACCCCTCAGCTGCGTCGTCTTTTTAGCCGATTCCCTCGAACCCGAGCGCGGCGACAGCCCCGAGCTCAATCATCTGCGCCAGCTTAGCTATCAAAACCTGGGGCAGGCCGTATACCAAACCTGTGACTACACCCTCACTCATTTGATCGCCAAGGGGCAGCCCATCCACCCCCGGGCAGTGCTGACTCGCAACGGTTTTTTAGCGGCGAGCCGCAGGGCCAGAGTTGTCTCGCAAGTTTCAGCCTGATGATGTTTTCCCATACCTATTTTCGTGACCGTTTTTCTCCCCAGGGTTTGGGGCTCTACCCTGACTCCCAGGCCCGCCTGTGACCTCTGCTGTACCCATCTCACCTTGATTAACCCGTCCTTTTACACCGTTGCCCATGACTAATTTCCAACCCATTCCGCCCGTCATCACCGCCGATACCCTGGCTCCCCAAGGGGGTTTTCCGCCCCTGGCGGAAGACCCAGCCCTACAGCTGGCCCATGCCGCCGCCGCCGCCGCCGATGAGCGTAAGGGGGCCAACATCGTAATTTTGCAGGTGGGGGATGTGTCGTACCTGGCCGACTATTTTGTGGTCATCACCGGCTTTTCGGCGGTGCAGGTGCGGGCCATCACCCGCTCCATTGAGGCCGCCCTAGAGACCGACTGGAACCGCCGTCCCCTGCGGGTTGAGGGGCAGATGGAAGGGAACTGGATTTTGCTGGACTATGGGGAAGTGATCATTCACGTATTTTTAGACGAGGCCAGGGAGTTTTACGACCTGGAAGCCTTCTGGGGCCACGCCAATCAGATGGCGTATCAGCCCTCCGCTTAGGGCCAGCGGGCTGTGCCCCGATACGGTCACTCGCTTTAAAAAGCTCTAACCGGCTGCAATTCGTTTAGGCTAGAGCATAGGTTTGTGAACTGTCGCTGAAAATGACTCAACGGTGTCCCGTTCCGGCTGACCAACAGCCCATCAATGAGTACCAGGACGTGCGGGGTTCCTGGTTTTATAGCTGGGGCAGCCGCGACCTGGGGGGTTACCTCAAGCCAGTGGTGATTTTGTGGCTGATCAGCTGGGTCGTGGCTGGCCCCATGGCCGCCGCTAGCTTTGCCCCCGCTAAGCATCCGCTGTCCTTTGCCCTTAGCGCCGCCATGGGGGCCCTGGTGCTGCCCATGCTGACGCTACTGCAGCTCTATGTGGGGTGGGCCCACGTGGGGGGGCGGCTGCGTCAGCCGACGGTTCCCTACGAAGAGTCGGGGTGGTACGACGGCCAGCTCTGGGTCAAGCCAGAGGAAATTTCTAACCGCGATCGCCTCATTGTGGACTACCAGGTGCAGCCTGTTTTAAAGCGCATTCGCCGCACCCTGGGGGTGATGGCCGCCCTGCTAGGCTTAGGGCTAATGGCTTGGCCCTTGATCTAGGGGCTGGCCAGGGTTAGATGGGTCGGAACTTTAGATGGGTCGGAACTTTAGAGTCTCAGGCAATAATTCACAATCGGGCCAGCTCGATTCATGCCACGCCTGTGACGCGAATGACCGTAACGATGCACACTATGTTTATTCCGTTAGAGCCTCAGTTATGACCAGCAGTAGGGTTAACCGCCATCAAACTCGCGAACTCGAAATCCAGCTTTTGCGGGAGGGCATTGTCGAGTCTAACCATGTGGCCCATGTGGTCGTCTGCGACCCCCGCGGGCGCAACCTGTCGGTAGCGGGCAACCCCGAGTTAGGCACGTTTATTCGGTCGGCCCTGAAGCCATTTCAGGCTCTGGGCGTGACCGCCTCTGGGGCGCTAGAGCGCTACGGCCTCGCCGACAAAGACCTGGCCATCATGTGCGGGTCGCACCAGGGCAGCATTGAGCAGGCCCGCCAGGTTTTTCATATCCTCTGGCGTTCAGATCTTGACCCCAATGCCCTACACTGCCCCATCCCAGACGGCAAAAAAAGCCCCCTAGAGCACAACTGCTCGGGCAAACATGCCGGCATGCTGGCCGTTTGCCAACAGCAAAACTGGCCGGTGGAGACCTACCTTGACCGCAGCCACCCGGTGCAAAAGCTCATTCTCGACCGCGTTGCTGAGCTACTGGGCATGCCCCCCGACGAATTTATCATGGCCCACGATGACTGTGGCGCTCCCACCTACTTTATGCAGCTCAAGCAGATGGCCACCCTGTTTGCCATGCTGGCCTCGGGCAATAGCCTCGATATGGAGCGCATCATTCGTGCCATGACCAGCCACCCCGACATGGTGGGCGGCCCCGGCGCCTTTGATACCCAGCTGATGGAGCTGACCAGTGGGGCGTTGGTGAGCAAGTCTGGGGCCGAGGGCATTCAGTGTATAGGTCGAGTGGGGGAAGGCCTGGGCCTGGCCATCAAGGTGATCGACGGGGCGAAGCGAGCCAAGTACGCCGCCGCTATTTTTAGCCTCAAACAGATGGGCTGGATCTCGCCCTCCATTGCCGACACCCTGGCAGAAACCTACATGGACATTGGCGATTTTACACGGCTGGATGTAGTGGGGGAGCTACCCCTGATGTATTAGGGCTGCTCCTCAACAGCATCGGCTCAACGCCAGCCTAGGCAGGCTTTTTCAGAAATCTCAAAAAAATGATTGTCAACCGCAAACAGTTATAGCTATACTAGATAGGCCGACGCGGGGTAGAGCAGTCTGGTAGCTCGTCGGGCTCATAACCCGAAGGTCCATGGTTCAAATCCATGCCCCGCCACCACTTAAAGGGCTCTCAGTAAAATCTGGGAGTCTTTTTTGGTTTTGGACTGATTTTATATAGACCTGGTGGGGTGGGGGCTGAGCCCCTCTAGGGTTGACATGGTCGAATTGGGCCGTGAATTTGATTGAGCACAGCCTCAACCCGGCGGTCGTAAAATCACGCCCCTGGCCTCTGCGTGAACGGGGGATGAGTTGTTAGGATAGGTAAAGAACGACACCCTTTGCTGGCCCTCGTCGTCAACACCCTTCGTTAACACTTAACCGCACCGCCATGCCAACCGCCATCCAAGTCGAAAAAACCAAGGTCAAGTCGCCGCCCCTGGATATTCACGTACTGGGCGATCGGGTGCTGCGCCAGCCCGCCAAGCGCGTGGCCAAGGTTGACGACGAGGTGCGCCAGCTAGTGCGCGACATGCTGCAAACCATGTACAGCGCTGATGGCATCGGGCTAGCCGCTCCCCAGGTGGCCGTCAATAAGCAGCTGCTGGTGGTGGATGTAGATCCTGAAAACGCTGCCGCGCCGCCCCTGGTGCTGATTAATCCCCAAATCATTCGGGTCTCTAAGGAACTGGCCACCGGCCAGGAAGGTTGCCTCAGCATTCCTGGGGTCTACCTGGATGTGGTTCGCCCCGCCGCCCTGGAGGTATCCTACAAAGACGAAAATGGCCGTCCTCAAAAACTTAAGGCGGCTGATTTGTTGGCTCGCTGCATTCTCCATGAGATGGACCACCTCACCGGCGTCATGTTCGTAGACCGAGTGGACAACGGGCTAGCCCTCAACCAGGAGCTGAAAAAACACGGTTTTTTGGCCAAAGATGTACAGCCGATCAATGGCTAGTCAGCGTGCTATGCTGCCCTCAATAAAGACGGACAGGTGGTTTAGTCGTCTGCTTTAGTTTTACAATGCCGTTTCGGAGACCCGATCTGTGACCCCCAAAAGTGGCTTGTTTTTAGCTGGCTCTTGCGTTGCCGCGATCGCGGCGGTCGGCTCTATCTTTGAGCTATCCTCCGGTAGCCCCGACTGGGGCACAATGCCCACTACAATAATCCTGGGGCTGTGCGTACCCCTGGTGGGGCTGCTGTTCTATGCCGCCGTTAAGGATGCCAACAACGCCAACCAGCCCTAGGTCGGCTACAGAGAGAACCATGGATTTAGCGACAGGTTTGCCCCCCCGATTGACCCGGCGAGCCCTACTGGCGGGGGTCGTGGTCGGCTCCACTACCTGGCTATTGACGGCCCAGGCCCAAGCCTATGAGGTGGTGATTACACCAAACAATCCCCAATTAGGTGACACTATTGCGGTAATCGTTCAGGCCCAAAATTTTGATGCCTCGCAACCCCCCGTAGTCACGGTTAACGGCGGTACTCAATACGCGACTTTCCCAATTTCGGGCCATCGGTTTCGTGCCTTAATTCCCACCAGCCCCCTCGACCCGCCAGGCCGCATGGTCATTCAGGTGAGCGGCCGCGAAGAGACCCGTAACCTGGCGGTGGGGTTGCGCAATCGTAGCTTTCCTACCCAGCGCATTACCCTCACCCCTAGCCAGAGCAACCTGGGCAGCCAGTACGAGGCCAATCGTTTGGACACCTTCAAGGCCACGGTCACCCCCAAAAAAATTTGGCAGGGCCCCATGGTGCGCCCTAGTCAGGGGCGCATCAGCGCCGAGTACGGCGTGCGCCGCTATTACAACGGCGTATTTGCCAACGACTACTACCACCGGGGGGTAGACTACGCCGCCGGTATCGGCTCGCCAGTGGCGGCCCCTGCCGCCGGGCGGATTATCTTAGTCGGTCGTGAGGTCGATGGGTTTGAGGCCAACGGCAACGCCATCGGCATTGACCACGGCCAGGGGGTGCTTAGTATTATGATTCACCTCAGCCGCATGGATGTGGCCGAGGGCGACTTTGTGCAGCCCGGCCAGACCATTGGGGCGGTGGGTACCACCGGCGCCTCCACCGGGCCGCACCTGCATTGGGGGCTGTTTGTCCATGGCATATCCGTAGATCCGGTGCCGTGGCGGAATTCGGGGATGGAGTGAGCCGCCCATCCCCTGAGGAGCTAGCCACGACATAACCTCCCAATTGTCATTGCCGCACCGGCGAGACTCCATAACGAGCCTCTCGGTTAGGCGGCATCTTATTTCAGCGCATGTTCCTGAGGCTTAGCCTGGCCGGTCAGCTTTGCTTAAGGTATGTTTACAATTAGGGTGGAAGAACCTTCTGATCTACCCCATTCTTAGCCATGCTGCTCCAGCCCGAACAACGCACTAAGCTTGACGAGTCAAGTGATACCGCCTTCTACGACGTGCCTCGCCTGGTCACCCACGTCGATGACGCGTTTATTCAGCGCCTCACCGACCTCTACCGCGAACGGCTTCAGCCCCACTGCCGCATTCTCGACCTGATGAGTAGCTGGGTGTCGCACCTACCGGCAGATATGGAGTTTGACTGGGTTGAAGGCCACGGCATGAACCGCGAAGAACTGGCCAAAAATCCTCGGCTAAATCATTACTTTATCCAGAACCTCAACGAAAATCCCCGTCTGCCGCTTGAGGATCAAAGCTTCGACGCGGTGCTCAACACCGTCTCCGTTCAGTACCTTCAGCAGCCGGAGATAGTGTTTGGCGAAATCTATCGCATTCTCAAGCCCGGCGGTTTAGCGATCATTAGCTTCTCCAACCGAATGTTCTACGAAAAGGCGATCACCGCCTGGCGCGACGCCAGCGAACCCCGCCGGGTGGATTTGGTGAAGCAGTACTTTAAGGCTGTGCCGGGGTTTAGCACCCCAGAGGTCATTTCCCGGCCCTCGCCGGTGCCCACCATGCTGCAAATGCTGGGGATGGCGGGCGGCGACCCCTTCTATGCGGTAATAGCCGAGCGGATGGAAGTCCTGGTACGGTAGCTAGAAGCCTAGCGTTGCAGCCTACCGCCAGGGTGGTAAGCTTTTACCACCCTGGCGGTAGGCACAAGCCCTTGGATGACCTCGCTACCCGACCGTTCGCTATGCAGCCCGTGGGTTAAATTGGCCCCCACGGGGTTGGTGCAATCTACCAGAACGTTGCCCGCCAGATCCCCACGCTGGCCAAGGCCGCCATCACCGCCGCAAACATTGCCACCCTGGCCAGCCACATTGCCCTGGCCTTTGCCCAAACCCAACCGCTTAAGCTGCTACCGTTGCCCCTTGAGCTACCCGGCTTTTCGATTTGGCTGCGATGGCACCGCAGCACCCAAGCCGACCCGGCCTGCCAGTGGTTGCGCTCAGTTATTGTTGAGCTGTGCGCCAGAGTGTAGAGAGCTTGCCGGATGTTCCTACAAGTAGGGCGATTGAAGATTCTTGTTACGCAATTTCTTCGAGGCAAAAATGTGCTGCCGCAAGCGATTTGTCTATCTCGCCAAAAGCACCGAGAGAGTGATGTATGGCAACGACGGTTTTGGGAACACACCCTTCGAGATGAGGAAGATTGGGTGCAACACCTAAATTATTTGCACTACAACCCAATCAAGCATGGCCTGGTGCGATGCCCTCACCAGTGGGAGTATTCAAGCTTTCAGCGGTTTGTGAGTGAGGGACTTTATGGGATGGATTGGGGATGCCAGTGTGGTGGCAAAGCGATCGAGGTTGATGATTTTGAGCAAGATTTAGAGGTTGGAGAATAACTCTGATAGCAGCTTCGTAGGATGGTGGGCTCGCAACTGTGCAAGAGCTACGTCAGACTGTGACGATTCTAAGGGACTAAGGCATGTTGTAGTGATTTTCAAAAAACGACTGAATTCTTGCCAATTGATTGACAAGGGCATCAAGATTCCTAGTGCTTCGCTGCGTCTGAAACTTATCTCCTTCCGCATGAAATAGATACTCAATAAGATCTTTTGGTTCACAATTTTCACTGCCATGTCATCTGTGAAAACCGCGATGTATCTCAGAATGCATGACGAGCAGGTTGTCCAAGACATCTGCTAGGTCAGGTCTTGAGCTGCGATCGAACAGATGATGGACATGGAGATCAAAAGGTTGAGAAGCAGTGCGCCTCTGCAAAGAAACTTGGCAGGTGTTGTCAGCAATTTTTTTAGCTTTTTCCATTGCCTTTTTTATTCGGATTTCGGATGATTCCAAATATTTTCTTTGTTCCTGGATAGCGTCCTCGATTTCTTCAAATACTGTATCTGTCCATGCTTTTCGGGATGCTCGCGATCTCTTCCCATGATTTTGAGACATGTCTTGGGCTAAACCGACGATTCCAATTTGACTCCAGTACTGGTTATTTTCTATGACATCAAAATGCTTTCCGGGCTTTAGCTGTTCCTGCCCTTCCAAGCTATTATTATTTTGTATTCGCTTAATTGATGCATTTATCCCTTTTCCGTTTGTGCGCAGGATACGAATAATCTTTGGCCTTTCTAGAAAAACCAAGTCAGGCGTCAAGCTTGCATCACCTAGATTCGAAAATTCAATGGAAACTTGTCTTCTGACTAAGTGACGGCGTATCCTTTTGCGTCGGTGGGTAAAAACTTCTAGTACTTCGTCCACTAAGCTAGCGAAAAACCCTTGGGTTTCAACCTCCTGAAGATACTTTGCAAGTGCTACAGCCCCAGCTTCGTAAAATTGTCGCTTTTTTACATCTTTTCGCACCCACTCGAAATGCTCTCCCTCAACTAGATCCCATTCATCATCAACATTGTCGTCGAAGAAATTGCAGATTCTATAGAGTTTTTTAATATTAATTTTTAATATGCTTGCCGTTTCTTGGTCGGACAAAAGAATGTGTTTTCGTTGTGCTGCTGGCATTTTGAATACTCACCTAAAACACTTAACGTAGTAAAAGTAAGGAGTCTCGCATTTTTTGAAGTTCTTCAAAAACCTTGCGATCTCCGCCAGCATCTGGGTGATGTTTTTTGGCTAGCTGGCGAAAGGCCGAATTGATGTCATCAGCAGTAGCAGTTTTTGGATCGAGTTGAAATACCTGCCAGGGGCGGAAATTTTTGAGTACGTCAATCCCATTGATGGTGTTTGGCCCAATTTCATTGCGCTCGTTTTCAGGAACTCGCACCCATTCGCGATAGAGTGTCAACCATGGCTCTTTATAACTAAAATTGAAGCCACGCCCAGCAGTAGCTAGCTTAAACGCCTTGTTTTTCTTGAGAGATTTATAATCAGAACAATTAAATGCTTGGCAGACTGCCTCTTTCAACTCGTTGAGGCTCGGTTCAATTTCCTTAAATTTCCCACCATGCACAAATTCAGCAAAGTCTAACAAAATCTGCTCATCATAACTGTGTAGCTTTGCTAGTTTGCGGATTTGTGCTCGGATTTGATTAATGTTTGCGGGCTTGCGACGGTTTGACGACTTTTTCTGGCTCATGCAATTTTTGAGGTAGAGGCGGGATGCGATACCGGGTACATGTGGGGACACACTATTACTATCTACAATATGCCCAGCAATGAACTGGAATGCCCTGCCTGCATAACTTAATCTTGATAGTTGGCAGAATTATCTTCACATCAACAGCAAACATAAGGGCTTTAGTCCGTGCCCACCATGATCAAATTGCTTAGAACGTTGGCAAAGTGAAGCGTGCTCAATTTACGGTTGCTAACTCAGCTAAGCCACCTTCGTCAGATTGGCAAGTAATCCAATCACTGTAAGTCCAACAATTTCCTGAGTTGCTCCATCATGGTGAAACACTACGTCATTGGCAATGATTGTCAGGCAACAGCAGCTTTGGGTTTAGGCAGAGGCAGCCCATCTTCCTCCAGTGAAAGCTGTAAAACCTCCTGACCATTGCGAGCCGCTTCTTCATAGCTGTTGCCATGGGTGCGATAGGTCTGTTCAGGAAAATCGGGTAGATGTACCAGAAAGCAATCATCTTCCTCTGACCAGACAATGATCATCTCATAACGAAGGGCGTTCATGATCTCTAATCCCCTTGCTGCATTACTATATTCTGCTGAGCGATTGTGCTGCCACCGCTATAGATCCTTCTATTGGTTGGCTACCGGATTCTTTCGCCTTGGCAAACCATTTATCTAAACTTGCGATCGCCCCTCTCATCCCCCTGCCACAACCATCGCCATCCCTGGCAGCTTCATCAGCCACCCTGGAAGGGTCTTATGCTGCCGTCGATCCTTCATTCAGCCGCTGCGATCGCTCATCCAGGCTCCAAGATCCTTTCGTCACCAGCAGAGATGATTCATCTCCCAGGCAAAATGCTTTATCCACCCTTGCAGCTCGTTTCTCTCACATCGCCGAAGCTTCTACCACCAGGGCAATAGGTTCAAAACACCGAGCGTTAAAGCCTACGCAACCCTCAAATGCTTATTCGCCCAATGGAATACAACGAATCCATTGAGCGAATAAGCGTATCCGTTGAGGCGTTTTTAGTTTTGCCTTGGCAAAGAAAGTCTCGCTAAGCGGCGGAATGTCTGACGTGTCGATGTCGTCATCGGTCATGGCATCAATTTTGGCCCAGTCGGTTTTGGCTGTATTGTTCATCAGCAGCGAGAACTCGGGTTTCTTTTGACCAGTATCAAAGGCTAGTCCAGCCGTTGAGGCCAGAAACCCGGGTTCTGGGTGAGCGAGTTAAGGCAGTTCGGTAGTGCCCATCAGGTAGCGATCGCATTCCCGCGCCGCCCCTCTGCCCTCATTGATCGCCCATACCACCAGGCTCTGGCCCCGCCGACAGTCCCCCGCCGCAAACACTCCCGGAATCGAAGTGGTGTACTGCTCATGTTCCGCCTTCACGTTGCTGCGGCCATCTTTTTCTAGGCCCAAAGCATCGATCAACGGCTGCTCGGGGCCAAGGAAGCCCATGGCCAGCAGCACCAGCTGCGCAGGGATGACTTTCTCGGTGCCGGGCACGTTCTGCGGCACAAAGCGCCCATTTTCGTCTTTGCCCCACTGAATCTGTACCGTGTGGACGGCTTTGACATGGCCCTGCTCATCGCCCTCAAATTTGGTGGCGGTGGTGAGGTAGGCGCGGGGGTCGTTACCAAACCTGGCGGCGGCTTCTTCCTGGCCGTAGTCCATTTTGTAGACCTTGGGCCATTCGGGCCAGGGGTTACCGGCAGAGCGAGTTTCTGGCGGCTGGGGCATGATCTCGACCTGGGTGACTTGGTTACAACCGTGGCGAATGGAGGTGCCGACGCAATCTGTCCCTGTGTCGCCACCGCCGATAATCACCACGTCTTTGCCCGAAGCCGAGATGTAATTCTCCCCAGGCTGGCCATCCAGCAAAGCCTGGGTATTAGCGGTAAGAAATTCCATCGCGAAATGAATGCCCTTGAGATCGCGCCCCTCGATAGGCAGATCGCGAGGTTTGGTAGAACCCGTGCAGAGCACCATCGCATCAAATTCCTTCAGCAAGTTTGCCGCTGAGATGTCTTTGCCCACCTCGGTGTTGCACACAAAGGTAACGCCCTCGGCTTCCAAGACA
This sequence comes from Nodosilinea sp. CTOTU7336, assembly GCA_036848635.1. Lineage (GTDB taxonomy): Bacteria > Cyanobacteriota > Cyanobacteriia > Phormidesmidales > Phormidesmidaceae > Nodosilinea. The sequence goes on along the minus strand of DAIUJR010000012.1, from coordinate 45,706 downwards.
TCGAGCCGGCGCTGCACCACCTGCTGCTTATCGAGCTTCATGTTAGGGATGCCGTACATCAGCAGGCCACCGAGGCGATCGGCCCGTTCGTATACCGTGACCCAGTGGCCCGCCGAGTTGAGTTGGGCGGCGGCGGCCAGCCCGGCGGGGCCAGAGCCGATGACGGCGACTTTTTTGCCGGTGCGCTGCTGGGGCGGGGTGGGGGTAATCCAGCCTGATTCCCAGCCTTTTTCGGCGATGGAATACTCGATGTTTTTGATGGTAACTGGTGGGCTGGTGATGCCCAGTACGCAGGAGCCCTCACAGGGGGCAGGGCAGACCCGGCCAGTAAACTCAGGGAAGTTGTTGGTCTTGTGCAGCCGCTCCAGGGCTTCTTCCCACAGGCCACGATAGACCAGGTCGTTCCATTCGGGGATCAGGTTGTTGATGGGGCAGCCGCTGGCCATGCCGCTAATGGTGATGCCGGTGTGGCAAAAGGGGGTACCGCAATCCATGCAGCGGGCGCCCTGGGTGCGGAGGTTCTCCTCTGGCATGGGCAGGTGGAACTCGTCCCAGTTGCGAATGCGATCGGCGGGGGCGACTTCTTGCGCCACTTCCCGCAGGTATTCCATAAAGCCGGTTGGTTTTCCCATGGTGGTCGTCCTTAGTAATTCTGTAACCAAGTGTCTGGAGTCAAAATTTGAATGCTTTGGAAGGGATTGAGAACTAACAAATCATTATCCCCTGTGATAATGAAATCCGCTTGACCAATAACGGCTAATTCTAGAATCTGGTTATCTTTAGGGTCTCGACAAGCCGTTATTCTCAATGTGGATTCGACTAAAGAGGATCGTCTCACTAAGACTGTTAAGAAATCTTGTTTATCTTATAGGCTAATATAGCGGTCGAACTTTTTTCGATTTAAGACGTCTCTCAGCTCCTCTAAAGTTTCGACTGAAATCAGTAGATTGCCTCCATCTAAAGCCCGTCTGAAGACTTGGGCGGGCTTACTGTGTCGAAAAAGAGCAGCACTAACTAGAACATTGGTGTCTAGGACGAAACGGCTACTCGTCATGCAGAATGGATTCTAGAATTTCAGGCGTTAGTCCTTGAGATTGGGCATAGTTACTCATGGAATCCATGATCTCTGCTAGCGATCGCTTGGGCTGAGTTAAATCTCCTAGTTGTAAGCTTAGTAGAGCCTCAATTTTCCGCTGATCCTCTTCAGAGGCCGCTTCAAATCGCTCTGCTGCTTCTGCGCTAACTCGAATTTGAATGGTTTTGGTTTCCATGGCTTATCGATTTTGGGGTGATGGTGGGCAAGGCCCACCCTACGGCTACTGTTCCTCTGTTCCTCTTATTAGTCTGTAGGTTATATGGGAACCTAGTGGAAGCCATCATTACTGAGATACGTGTATGGCATTTTCATCTTCACTCAGGCCACGAAGAACTATCGAGTTTACCATCCTCTATATAAGACTCAGAATCCAGGGTTTTTGAAAAACCCTGGATTCTCTTTAGGTCATGTTAACTTGTCGTTACCTATCGGCGGCGGGGCAGGGTGCTAAGGCATTCACCGCTACGGTCTGTGGGCATACAAACTGTATCCTGCTGTCACCGTGCCCTAGCGCAGGCGTTACAATGGCTGTTATAGCGAACAGTCTCAGAAACTACAGTCAAACTATATTGCTGTCATGACAACTTCACCCACAGAAGTCAAGTCAGTCCTTTCGCCTTTCGATTTACAAAAGCTTTTGCGAGAGTTTAAGCAGCAAAGGGGCGAAGAATTTCAGTTCACGGCCTTGGGTTACTTTGGCTCTTATGCTCGTGGAGAAGCTAGCCCTGATAGCGATATAGATATTGTGTTTAAGACAGATTATCCAAACTTGCTGCTTACCTCGCGACTGCGGCTAGATCTTATAGAGCTTCTTAATCGTCCGGTAGACGTACTCCGCTACCGGGAAAATATGAATCCTCGCTTCAAGGCCCGTTTAGACAGAGAAGCCATCTATGTCTGATGACGGTCTGCTACTAGATCGGCTTACACAAATCCTTGAAGCCCTCGAACGGATTCCAAGACGCTTTGAGAATATTGCATCGCCACAAGATTTCTACAGCACAGAATCCGGACTTGAACATCTTGACTCTATTTGCATGGTATTGCTGGCAGTAGGAGAGTCTTTTAAGTTTTAAGAAAATCAATCAAAAAACAGCGGGAAACTTGCTGACGGCTTATCCTCAGATCCCTTGGCAAGCGATTATGGGTTTGAGAAACATTCTTGCTCATGTTTATTTTGAGGTGGATGAGCAACAAATTTACAATATATGCAAAGATGATGTTCCCCTACGTATTGAAACAGTGCGTCAAATGCTTCAAGATTGAACTGAATAGAGGAGCTACTAATTCAACACGTTCTTAACTATACAGCTTGAAACTGTCTCTGATCGCATCGCTCATATCACGTCAGCATAGGTCAGAAGATTGGAAATACTTGGCTAGAATTGAGTCATACCCAGGTTGAGGTCAGGCCGTGCAGGTACCGGAGAACCCAACCAATAGCGACATTCGGGATGCGTTGATCGATCTGCGAGATGTGATCGATGAAGTTCGGAGTGAGATGCGGGGCGAAATCGAGGAGGTTCGGAGCGACATTAGGGGCCTGAGCGATCAGGCCAACGGGTTAGGTGACAAGGTAGACAAGCAAGCCTACAAGTTTGATGCTTACCCAAAGGGTATCGATGGCATGGTGCGCATGTCGATCACGATCATCCATCATTGCTACCGCTACTGTGGCCGTTTTGCCTAGTTTGAGTCCGGCTATCACCGCCATCCTTAACGCCATAACGAACGGTTATCAGTCGGAGCGCACGACTGTGCGCTCCGACAACCAATCCCTAACTTCCTCCAATCCGCGCTACGTCGCGGGCGTTTTCTTCAAAGGCGGCGGTGAGGGCCTCATCGCCCGTCAGGCCATCGGCCATGGCGGTTTGGATGTGTTGCAGCACCCGCTTGTAGTCGCGGGGCATGACCTTGACGAACTTGGGCACGGTGGCCCCCCAGTCGGCTAGTAGCTTGAGCCCGCGCTTGCTGCCGGTGTAGTCGATATGGCGCTGAATCAGCTCTCGCAGGTCGCGGATTTCTTCAGGCTCCTCCAGGCGTTCTAGTTCCACCATTTCGGGGTTGCAGCGGGTGGGAAAGTCCCCCGCTTCATCCAGCACGTAGGCGACGCCGCCGCTCATGCCCGCCGCAAAGTTGCGCCCCGTGAGGCCCAGAATAACCGCCCTGCCGCCGGTCATATACTCGCAGCCGTGGTCGCCCACCCCTTCCACCACTGCTGTCACCCCTGAGTTGCGCACGCAGAACCGCTCCCCGGCGATGCCGCGCACAAAGGCTTCGCCGCCGGTCGCCCCGTAAAAGGCCACGTTGCCAGTGATGATATTTTCCGCCGGGATAAAGGTGGCCTGCTTCGACGGGTAGACGATCAGCCTGCCACCGCTCAGCCCCTTACCCAGGTAGTCGTTGGCTTCGCCCTCCAACTCCAGGGTTACGCCCCTGGGCACGAAGGCCCCAAAGCTTTGCCCGGCGCTGCCCTGGAAGTGCAGATGAATCGTGTCTTCGGGCAGCCCTTCCCAATGGCGCTGGGTGATTTCATTGCCAAGGATGGTGCCGACGACGCGGTTGGTATTTCGAATGGGCAGGGTGGCCGTGACCTTCTCGCCGCGCTCAATGGCAGGCTGGCACAGCTCTAGCAGCGTGGTCATATCCAGGGATTTTTCCAGCCCGTGGTCCTGGGCCATCTGGCAGTAGCGGCCCACCTCTGGCCCCACCTCCGGCTGGTGGAGAATGGGAGACAGATCCAACCCCTTGGCCTTCCAGTGGTCGATGGCCTGCTTGGGCTCTAGCACGTCGGTTCGGCCCACCATTTCATTCAGGGTGCGAAAGCCCAGCTCCGCCATAATTTCTCGCATGTCCTGGGCAATGAACGTCATGAAATTGACCACGTGGTCGGGGTCGCCCATAAAGTGCTGGCGCAGGTCAGGATTTTGGGTGGCCACCCCCACCGGGCAGGTATTCAGGTGGCAAACCCGCATCATAATGCAGCCCAGGGAAACCAGGGGTGCAGTGGAGAAGCCAAACTCCTCCGCGCCCAGCAGGGCGGCGATTACCACGTCCCGTCCCGTTTTCATTTGGCCATCGGTTTCCACCACTACCCGGCTGCGCAGGTTGTTTAGCACCAGGGTTTGGTGGGTTTCCGCTAGGCCCAGCTCCCAGGGCAGCCCGGCGTGCTTGATGGAGGTCTGGGGCGAGGCCCCGGTGCCGCCGTCAAAGCCCGATATTAAGATTACGTCGGCGTGGGCCTTGGCCACCCCGGCGGCGATGGTACCGACTCCGACCTCCGACACTAACTTGACGTTAATGCGCGCCTGCCGGTTGGCGTTCTTGAGGTCGTGGATTAGCTCCGCCAGGTCTTCGATGGAGTAGATGTCGTGGTGGGGCGGCGGCGAAATTAGCCCCACTCCTGGGGTCGAGTGGCGCACCTTGGCAATCCAGGGATATACCTTGCCACCCGGCAACTGGCCCCCCTCGCCGGGTTTAGCCCCCTGGGCCATCTTAATTTGCAGCTCCCTGGCCTGGGAGAGGTAGAGGCTGGTGACGCCGAACCGCCCCGAGGCCACCTGCTTAATGGCGCTGTTCTTCGAGTCACCCTGCTCGTTCGTCCAGGTGTAGCGCTCCGGGTCTTCGCCGCCTTCCCCAGTGTTGGATTTACCCCCAATGCGGTTCATGGCAATGGCCAGGGTTTCGTGGGCCTCCTGGGAAATCGACCCGTAGCTCATCGCCCCGGTCTTAAACCGGCGGGTGATGGCTTCGACCGGCTCCACATCTTCTAGGGGAATGGGTTCCCGTGGTTTGAATTGCAGCAGGTCTCGTAGGCGGAAGCGCTGCTTTTCCTGGTCGTTGACCAGGGCGGCGTAGCGCTTGTAGGTGTCGTAGTCGCCGGTGCGCACCGCCTTTTGCAAGGTGTGGATGGTTTCAGGGCTAAACAGGTGGGCTTCCCCCTCCTTGCGCCACTGGTAGTCGCCCCCCGCCTCCAGGGTGAGATGCTCCACCGGGCGATCCGGGAAGGCGTGGCGATGCCGCCCCAGGGCTTCTTCGGCAATCACATCGAGGCCGACCCCCTGAATGCGCGAGGCCGTCCAGGTGAAGTACTGGTCAATCACGGTCTGGCTTAACCCCAGGGCCTCAAAAATCTGCGCCCCACGATAGCTCTGAATGGTGGAAATGCCGATCTTAGAGGCAATTTTAATCACCCCCTTGGTCACTGCCTTGATGTAGTTCTGCACGGCTTTGGCCTCGTCCATGGGGGGTAGCAGGCCGTCCTGCATCATTCCCCTAATGGTGTCGAACACCAGGTAGGGGTTGATGGCGCCGCAGCCGTAGCCAATTAGGGTGGCAAAGTGGTGCACCTCGCGGGGTTCCCCCGACTCCAGCACCAGACCAACGCGGGTGCGGGTGCCGTTGCGAATCAGGTGGTGGTGCAGCCCCGCCACCGCCAGCAGGGCAGGAATGGGCGCATGGTTAGCGTCCACTCCCCGATCGGAGAGGATGAGCAGGCTGGTGCCTGTCGCAATGGCTGCATCCGCCGCCTGGAAGATTCCCTCCAGAGCGGCTGCCATCCCCGCGGCCCCGGCCTGGGAAGAGAACAACATCGGTAGCGTCACCGCCGGAAAACCCTCGGCATGTTGCAGCTTGGCCAGCTCGGCATTGGTGATGATCGGTGTCTTCAGGTTGATCAGCCGACAGCTTTCCGGCTCCGGTTTTAGCAGGTTGCGCTCGCAACCAATGGTGGTCTGGGCGGAGGTGATGATCGCCTCCCGAATCGAGTCGATGGGCGGATTGGTCACCTGGGCAAAGAGCTGGTGGAAGTAGTCGTACAGCAGCCGGGGCCGGTTAGACAGCACCGGCAGGGGAGTATCGGTGCCCATGGCACCAATCGCTTCCACGCCGTTTGCCGCCATCGGTTTAAGCAGCAGGCGGATTTCCTCGAAGGTGTAGCCGAAGGCGGTTTGGGCGGTCGGTAGGGGTGAAGGGCCGTTTGCCCCCTCGGGGTTTTGGCTATGGCCATTGGATGCCGCTGAGTCTGTCGCCCCACGCAGATCCGCCAATTTCACTGAATGCCGATCTAACCATTCCCGGTAGGGATTTTCGGTCGCAATCTGCTGCTTGATTTCCTCATCGGCAACGATGCGCCCTTCCTCCATATTGACTAAGAACATGCGGCCCGGCTCTAGCCGCCCCTTATAGGCCACTTGCTCCGGCGCGACGGGCAGCACCCCTGCTTCTGAGGCCATGATCACCAGGTCATCCTTGGTGACGGTATAGCGAGAGGGGCGGAGGCCGTTGCGATCCAGCACCGCCCCCATCATGGTGCCATCGGTAAAGGCGATGGAGGCGGGGCCGTCCCAGGGCTCCATTAGACAGGCGTGGTATTCGTAAAAGGCTTTCTTCTCGGGGCTCATGGACTCGTGGGCAGCCCAGGGCTCGGGGATCATCATCATCACCGCGTGGGGTAGGGAGCGCCCGGCCAGGGTGATCAGCTCCAGGGTGTTGTCGAAAATGCCGGAGTCGCTGCCTTCTTTATTAATTAGGGGCTTGGCCCGCTCCAGGTCATCCCCAAAGCTATCGGCCTGGAACAGCGACTGGCGGGCATACATCCAGTTAATGTTGCCCCGCAGGGTGTTGATTTCGCCGTTGTGGGCGACGTAGCGGTAGGGGTGGGCGCGCTCCCAACTGGGGAAGGTGTTGGTGCTAAAGCGAGAATGCACCAGGGCCAGGGCGCTTTCCATGGCTGGGTTGGCCAGGTCTGAGAAATATAACCCCACCTGCTCGGGGGTCAGCATGCCCTTGTAGACCACGGTGCGGCAGGAGAGGCTGGTGGCGTACCAGTAGGGGTCGATGCCCGTGGAGTGAATGGCCGAATGGGAGCGCTTGCGGATGATGTACAGCTTGCGCTCAAAGGCTTGATCATCCGCTAGATCAGCCCCGCGCTGGATGAACACCTGCTGCATAAACGGCTCGCTGGCCTTGGCCGTATCACCCAGGGAGCTATTGTCCGTCGGCACATCGCGCCAGCCCAGCACCTGCTGCCCTTCCTCCTGCACCATGCGCTCAAATAAGCGGCGACCCTTCTCACGATCGACCGAGTTAGGGGAGGCAAAGAAGAACCCGACGCCATAGTGCCCTCGGCCTGGCAGGGTAATGCCCTCCGCCGCAGCGGCCTGGGCCATAAACCGATGGGGTAGCTGGAGCAGAATCCCCGCGCCGTCACCGGTATTGGCCTCAGCCCCCACCGCGCCTCGGTGGGCCAGGTTGACCAAGATCGTCAGCCCCTGCTCCACAATGGAGTGAGACTGCGCCCCCTTCATGTGGACAATAAAGCCGACGCCGCAGGCATCGTGCTCAAATTGAGGATCGTAGAGACCTTGCTTGCCGGGGGGGTGGAATAGCTGCATTGATTTTCTAAGCAAAAACAACGAAATTTGGCTACAGAGACTGACCTAGGCGCTGCTGTTTGAAGCAAACTCCCATCAAAACCGCTGGCTTCTACCGCTATCTGAAGGTAAGCGTACAATCCTTTTGCATTCTAAGGCTGTACTGTAGGAACGCTTTACCCTTAGGGAGGTAGTGGGAGTTTAGGCACAGAAAGCCACTTGTTAAACTATGAGGATCACCCTGAAAATACTCGTATCCACAGAATCTTCTAGCAAGATGCTTGGGGTTACCCATCTCTTAAGAAAATAATCAGATCACAGCTCTGGAAATTTGCAAAACATCACAATCCTAAAAAATCCTGACACAAATCAGAGTTAGGAGCGGGGCTTTGCCCACCGGAAGGAATTTGCGCTGAAATAAAGTACCGACCCAAGCAACCGACTCGTCATGGATTCCCGCCTACGCGGGAATGAGGGTGGGACTTTATCTGTTGGCCAGTCCTGAAGCGCCGCTGCTAAACAGGCTTGATGCTAAACCTGGTGCCAATCTTTGGATTCGGCGAATCGAGACCGTGCTGGCGTTGCACACCCCTCGTACTTAGTGATTTAAGAGTATAAACCCCAACAGCGGCGGGTTGGGGCTTATAGAGCACCCAATACACCCGACCCGCTGCTCAAACCCGGCGGAGCATCATCCGTTAAAAGTTGGCCAGATCTGTCCTGATTTCTCTGTACAAGCGTTGAAAAGATACTTGCAATACGGAGAGCGTCAGGCTGGAATTGTCTTTACGTGGGGCAATGGATGGTCATTACTTGGGTAAGAACACATGAAAGCAGCATTAATGAAGCTTGGAACGCTAACCGGAGTAGTTTTAGTTGGGATGACTGTACTGGAAGCCCCTGCTCAAGCCGCCAGGGTAAGTTTTGGCGAAATGACACCCCCCGGCAATCCGCGGCAATTTGTCGTTGATGACGAGTATGCGCCCCAAAATCTAGACCTCGGCGGCGAGTGGTATCGCTATGTGGACGTCCGCGATCCCAGCGATACCGTCGGTATTTCCCTGGGGGAGCCCAGTCAGCTCAATCAGTTCCTGAGCCGCAATATTACATTTCTCAAGCCGGTAACCAACCTCCAGGTCGAGTGGTTTACCCTGGTGGGCGACATCAGCTTTAGCGCCTTCGATGGGGCCGGTTCGCTGCTAAGCTCTATCAGCAACCTCTCCGGCGGCAATACCACCTCATTTCTTGCCGGCAGCTCAATTTCTCGGCTCAATGTTCGAGGGCTATCGGGCTATGCCGCCGTTACCACATTGTCTTTTGATCAGGTGTTGCCACCCCCTCCTGAGCCTGGCCCTGACGGCAATCCTAACCCTGGCCCTAACCCTGGCCCTACCCCGGTGCCGACTCCAGCTCTCATCCCTAGCCTAGTAGCCATGGGGGTGGCGGCACTGCGCAAGCAGCGGCAAGACGCAAATGTAGAGGAATAGGGATAAGGCCGGAGTCGGCTGATGCCGTCAGCTTTTTGCCTAGCTTAAATCCAGCCCTGAGTCGTAGCCCGGTAAACGGCCTGGTAGCGGTTCTTGGACTGCAGCTTGGTGAGGCTGTTGTTGATGTGAAACTTAACGGTACTCTCGCTGATGAAGAGGCGGTTGGCGATGTCGCGATCGCGCAATCCCCGGGCCAGCAGAGCCATAATTTCCTGCTCACGCTCCGAGAGGCGATTGATGCCGTTAGGCGGCGGCGGTGCTACGGGCTGTCCCTGGGCCAGCTGCTCAACCAACACCCGCAGCTGGGCGGCATCGACCGAGCTATCGAGCACGGTGGTAGCCTGGGGGGGAATGGGTACGGTGGGGCCAAAGCGAACCCAAATGGCTAGAGGAGACGTCTGTAAAACCGTTTCGTGGTCGGTTAAAACGATGACATCCCTATCTAGGGCGTCGCCCACGGTTAGCCCAGCTTGATAGGCCAGCGTGGTCAGGGCTAGCTGTACCAGCGGTGCCCGGCACTGAATGCTGACCCGGATTCCCACCTGACCAGGCTCGTAGGGCAACTGAAGGGCCACCTGCACCACCTGGGTCTGGGGGCCGGGCTGGGTTTGCAGTGTGCCGCCAACCGCAGTCGCTATGAGGCGAATCTGGTCGCTGCGCGATCTCCACTGGGCCAATAGATCCGACTGACGATTGCCGTCGGGCAGGGTCACCAGGGCTTCTAGGGCCACGGCGGTGGCCCCGTAGCTTAGCCGCGAATAATCGCAGCTGAGCTGGTTTAGCCCCTCGGCCAGTCGCAAAAAAACGTAGCTGATGGTAGGCGACAGGGGTCGTTCGGTACCCACCAGGGTCATCGGCGTCACGGTCAAAATCGCCGCTAGCTGCTCAGAAAGAGGAGTTCCCTGATCCACCGGAGCCAGTTTACCAGTAGCAGTCGTACCGGGTTGCACCCGCAAAGCCGCGTCTAGGACAATGGTGGTGGTCATGCAAAGCACCTGCAGTACCTCTAAAAACTCCGGGGCCATGGGGCTGTAGCTAAAGGTGGCCAGCACCCCAATCACCCGATCTTGGGTCATCAGCGGATAGCCCGCAAAGCCTCGAATATTATTGGCCAGCGCCCAGTCGCGATCTTTAACCCAGGCTTCTTCGGCGAGCTGATTACTGAGAAACGGTACCCGGTTTTGGGCAATTTTGCCGACCTTGTAGGCCCCCATGGGCACCCGGGCAAAGGAGCCATCGGTGTGGGTATAGAGCCCCGAGGAGGCCACCAGCTTCAGGGCCGTTTGGTCAGGCTCTACCACCCAGACGCGGGCAAAGGCACAGCCAAATTGCTCCACCAAGCCGTCGGTAACGTGGCGGGCCAAGGGGGAGATCGCGAGGTCTACCGATAGCCGCTGGGCAATTTTGTTAACGCGCTGTAAATCTAGCAGTAGCTGAGAGGGGCTGGGAAGGTCGGCAATGGGTTTATTCACGCTGGCTTATACAGAACTTGCCCGGTGGTAAACCCAGGGGCTTAGCCTCTTCATAGCTTGTATTGAATCAGCCCAGCACTCTGTATCAGAAAACACAGGTATGGGCTAGTCTTTGGGCCCTAGCCCTATCTGAGAGGTCGGCATAACCCCAAAACCGCGAGATCAATTCTGCATTCTCATAGTTCAGGCTGCCGACCTTAACCCGGGTCGAATATTCCCGGATTGAATATTGATGTCAAAACCAATGCAGTGACAGCACACCGGTTAATCAAGCCGGAGAAAGAAATAGGGTTAGACCCCGTTGGTCAAACGATTGAAGCTTGCCAGCGGTGCCTAAATCTTCTGCCACCCGCTTAAGCAGGTCGGTGGCGCGATCGCGGTGCTGGTGCTCGCGTCCCCGCAGCCGCACAAAAAACTTCACCGAGTTGCCCTCGCCCAGCCACTCCGTGGCTCGCTTAATCCATCGTTCGTAGTCCGACTCACCGATGTTAGGGCGAAACTTAACCTCTTTAACCGTAGGCCGAGAAGTCTGCTTTTGGCGCTTGCTTTGCTGATACTGCAGCTTGCCGTAGTCCATAATCTTCGCCACCGGTGCGCCGTCTTTGGGGGGAGAGACGACCACCAGATCAAGCTTGCTGGCTTTGGCTTGCAGCAGAGCTTCGCGGGTGTCAATGAGGCCAAGATTTTCGCCATTTTGGTCGATCAGCAGCACCTTAGGGTCGGTGATGTATTTGTTGACCAGGGGTTTTTGTTTCTTAACGATAGGACAAATCTCCGAATTCTATAGCTATACCTTCCTATATGTTAGAACACCTGACTCACCCCCACATCTTCCTTTAAGAAATAAACCCGATTTTCCCAAGACCCGAAACCCGAAACCTGATACCCGATACCCCCTCCCTAAGACGCCGAATTCCCCTTCCCTCCCTCCTTAAACCGCTGTTTGGCCGAGGTAAACGCTTCCTGCATGGCGGCCTGAATTTTCTGAGGATCGGGCTTTTTACCCCCCAGCAGGTCGCCAAAGTAGACGCAGGCCCCTTCCCCCAGCGCCCAGGTGTAGGCGGCAGCCCAGGAGGCGGCAATGACGCTGCCAAAGCCCGGAATAAACTTAATCAGCTCGCGTCCCACGGCCTGGGCGAAGAAACCGCCCGCGATCGCGCTAATTACCCCACCCGCCTGGGAGGGGCTGAGGGTTTGGCCGTAGAGCTTGCCCAGCAGCCCCACCATCGACACCTGGAGGGCGGTCAGCACCGGCATGGTGGCAAAGGGCAGGGGCACCGCCGCCAGGGTCGCGGCCATGACCGCAAAGGCGGAGATGTAGTGTCGGCCCACGTCGCGGTAGAGGTTGCCAAGCTGCTCGGTGGCGCTGTCTTGCTCATCTAGGAGCTGGTATAGAGCCTCGGCTTCGGCGGTGGGCAGCAGCTCGGCCAGGGTATCGCGCAGTGCATCAAGGCCATAAAATACCGGATCAAACCCATCGGCTTCGAGGGTAAAGTCAATCAGCACCGTCTGATCAGCAATACCCTCAAAGTTGACCTGAATCGCCTTCAAGGGGCGGCTGACCGCATCGAGATCAGGGGGGTAAGGGGGGTGGTTTTCCAGTTCCCTGGGATACACCTCATGCACCGAAGTCACCGCCAGCAAACAGGGAATAGTCGGAAACTGCTTTCGCAGGCTTTTAGCAATTTGCCGCAGCGTATCGGTGGCAAAGTCGGTAATTTTGACCGTGAGAATTAGAATCCGGGCCTTGCCGCTAGTTTCCTTCAAGTCGCTGACCAGTTCGGCAATGATGTCCTCGGTGGCCTGGGTAACATCCCCTAGGCCCACCGTGTCGGTAAAAATCAACAGGGGCAGCTCCTCAGACGGGTAAGCATAGCGCTGGGTATTTTGGGTGTGGGGCTTAAACCCCTGGCCGACAATTTCCGCAGAAACCCCCGTTAGCCCACGCACTATGGAGCTTTTGCCCGCCTGGGGTTTGCCAATTAGCACCGCCTCAGTGGTGGGCAACTGGTCGCGCACCGCCGCTAAAATTTCGGCGACTTTGTCATCGTCAACGTTAAACCAGCGGTTAAGCTGCTGGGCGGGCCGAAGCCGCCCAACCCCGTTGGCGGTTCGCTGCCACAGCCCCATCAGGGACTCAACCACGGCGTTGGGTTTTGGGGCCTTGTCCTTCGATTGAGACGACTCTGGCCTACCCATGCTGCCTCTCCTACCCGATGCGCCACTACGGTACGCCTTTATCCTATAGCAACCGTTCTTGAGAGTAGCGCCTGCCGATTACCGAACTCCTTCCAGATGCTGGTACGTTATGGCATCAGCGAGGCGGCTAAGGGGGCGTCATGATGCTGACAAGAGCTAGGTTTGGCGGTTTATCCTGGTGGCGCCTCCCCGCGATGAATAGGGTAATACCCCCTCACCGCGCCCGATTTTGTTGCCAAGGATTGCCATGTCAGGATTACGGAAATTATGGCTGGCCTTGATCGGGATGGCGCTGTTGACCATGCCGGGGTGTCAATCCCAGGCCGCTTTTCAGCGGTGGCAGCAGTCGTTTTCTCAACCCGCTAGTCCCGATCAATTAACCCCGCAAAAGCTGGCCATCATTGTCAATCTGGATGACCCGCTGAGCCGACAAATCGCCCGTTATTACCAGGTGCGGCGCGGCATTCCTGCCGCTAATATGATTCGTATTCGGTTTGACCCTGGCCAAACCGTTCTGCCGGTGGAGGATTTCAACACCCTCTGGGCTCAGGTGCAGCGCCAAACCCCGGCGCGGGTGCAGGCCTATGCGCTAACCTGGACTCAACCCTACCGAGTGGGCTGCATGTCGATTACGGCGGCGTTTACCTTCGGGTTCGATCCGTCCTTTTGTGCCCAGGGATGCCAGCCCACTGCCGCTAGCCCCTATTTCAACAGCGATCGCCCCAATCCTTTTGATAATTTGCATATTCGCCCCACCATGGCCCTGGCGGCTACCAGTTTTGGGGCCGCTAGCGCTTTAATTGAGCGCGGCCTGGCCGCCGATGGCACCCAACCCCTAGGCACGGCCTATCTAATGGAAACCAGCGACTCAGCGCGAAATGGGCGATCGCAACTTTATCCTGAAACCCTGGCCCAGCTATCCCCCCAATTCAATATCCAGGTTATCAACGACAACCAGCTCAACGGGCGCTTCGATGTCATGTTCTACTTTACGGGGCTGGCACGGGTGTCTGCCATCGACACCAACCAGTATCAGCCAGGGGCGGTGGCCGACCACCTCACCTCCTTTGGCGGGCAACTCACCGATAGCTCTCAAATGAGCAGTCTGCACTGGCTGGAAGCCGGAGCGACGGGCAGCTATGGCACCGTGGTTGAGCCCTGCAATTTCCCGCAAAAATTTCCCCACCCCGGTGTGCTAATGGCCCACTACCTGGCGGGGGATACGCTCGTTGAGGCCTACTGGAAAAGCGTGCTGTGGCCAGGGCAGGGCCTGTTTATCGGTGAACCTTTAGCACGACCGTTCGACAACGCTGACTAAGGTGTTGCTGAATTGAGGCCTGAATTTGGGTAGGGTTAAACGGCCGTTTGACCCTACGAGGGACGTTGAAGGCTTGATTCATACCTGTGTCCAGCAACGCCCTGACTCAGGCTGGGGCTAAAACCTGAAGGAGTAAAAGGCCCTTACCAGAGGCCGACCCCGCCGCCACAGCCGTTGCACAATCATATTGGGCAGCGTAATAGGGCTCATCACCATGGCCAACCCCAAAAATAGCCAGGCCCCTAAGTGAGCCTTGGGATTAGACGGATCTCGCCAAAATGGCCCAATGGCCAGGGTAAAGACCGTTAGCGAGGCTAATCCATAGAGTTGCAGCAGCATAGTTCTAGCCTAGGAATCTCTCGAACCTCTCTGTGTTCAGCTTATCGGATTTCACCCAAAACACCACGGTGCAGGCACTGAACCTGGCCAGAGTTTAGCAGACGAGTTGTCAGGGAAAGTTCCTATGGATGGCTTTCTATGCTGTGAAACAGGCATCTGTACAGGCTTCAAACAGCCGTGCAGGGTTAATCATCCTCAAATACGCTTTTGAAAAACTCCAGAGTATCTTTCAGCGCCGCGATGAAGCTGTCAATTTCAGCCCTGGTGTTATAAAAATACAGGCTCGCCCGAGCGGTGGAATCGACCCCGAGGAGGCGATGCAGCGGTTGGGTGCAGTGGTGCCCCGAGCGAATGGCAATGCCCGACTGATCCAGCAGGGTGGATAAATCTTGGGCATGGACGCCCTCTAGGGTGAACGTGGCCAACGCCGCCCGCCCGCTGCCGTCGGCCTGGGGGGCTGGCCCATAGAGATGCACCTCAGGAATCGTCCGCAGTTGTTGATAGAAGTAAGCGGTGAGCTCATGTTCATAGGCGGCGATATTTTCCATTCCTAAAGCGGAGAGGTAATCGACCGCCGCCCCCAGGGCAATTGCCTCGGCAATGGCTGGGGTACCCGCCTCAAACTTATGGGGCAGGTCGGCATAGGTAGAATGGTCGAGATAGACATCGGCGATCATTTCGCCGCCGCCTAGAAATGGCGGCATGGCTGCTAGCAAGGCCAGCTTGCCGTAGAGAAACCCAATGCCCGTTGGCCCACACATCTTGTGTCCTGAGGCCACGAACCAGTCGCAGTCCATAGCCTGAAGATTTAGGGGCAGGTGGGGGGCACTTTGGCAGCCGTCAATTAAAACTTTAGCCCCATGCCGGTGGGCCAGCTCGATCACCTCCTCCACGGGGTTGATGCAGCCCAGGGTGTTAGAGACGTGGTTGATGGCCACCAGTCGGGTACGGTTCGAGATCAGCTGACGGAATTGCTCCAGATCAAAGCCCTGCTCCGCCGATAAGCCCACAAACTTGAGTACTGCCCCGGTGCGCTGGGCCACAAACTGCCAGGGCACCAGGTTGCTGTGGTGCTCCATTACCGAGAGAATAATTTCATCCCCAGGGTTGAGTACTGTCATGCCCCAGGCGTAGGCCACCAGGTTGATGGCTTCGCTGGCGTTGCGGGTAAACACAATTTCGTCGCGGCTGGCGGCGTTGACGAAGGCCGCCACCTTATCCCGTGCCCCTTCGTAGGCGTCGGTAGCCCTGGCGCTGAGGCTGTGAATGCCCCGGTGCACGTTGGCGTTGTCGTGCTGGTAGTAATCCCGCAGTGCCGCCAGTACCGCCGTAGGTTTTTGGGAGGTGGCCGCGTTATCCACATACACCAGCGGGTGGCCGTTGACCTGCTGGTGCAGAATCGGGAAGTCGGCGCGAACCTTGGCAGCGAGGGTGAGTTCCTGGGCGACGGTCATGGGTAGGGAGGTGGATGGATGGGTGGGTAGGTGTCTTAGGGTGGGCATGGCCCACTGGCGTTATGTCATTCCTATTGAGCTTAGGTTCGCTGGGTCATAGCCTGGGTTAGGGCTAGCCGCAGGGAGGGCACTGAAATCGTATTGAGCACTTCCATGGCGAAGGCGTGAATCAGCAGTCGTTGGGCCTGGGGGGCGCTAATGCCGCGACTTTGCAAGTAAAAAATCTCGTCAGCCTGGAGCTGGCTAACGGTGGCCCCGTGGGCGCACTTAACGTTGTCGGCGACGATTTCGAG
Organism: Nodosilinea sp. CTOTU7336; assembly: GCA_036848635.1. Lineage (GTDB taxonomy): Bacteria > Cyanobacteriota > Cyanobacteriia > Phormidesmidales > Phormidesmidaceae > Nodosilinea. Next base: position 29,674 of record DAIUJR010000012.1, on the reverse strand, counting down.
TTGGGGTTTGGTATCCACCCGGGCCCGATCTGACAGCAACAGGTTGCGGTTAAGCTGGCTGGCAGCGGTAAGCTGGGCCGCCTGGGATACGGCAATGCGGCCGTTAAAGACGCTGTGGGCTTTGCCATCGACAATGCACTTATGCAGCTGCTCAATACTTCCATGGGGATGGCTGAGAGCGGCCAGGCTATGGGTGTCGGCGTGCTGGGTGTGCGAGATCGCTCCCAGCCCATAAAGCTTAGTAGTAGTCTGCGGCCCGGTTTGATACATTTCCCAATTGTGTCGAGAAAGGGCAGATCCCAGAGACACCGCCGTACCCACATACGCGCTATCGCGGCCCTGGCTGACCACGGTTTTGCCGATGTGGTAAGTCCCCGCCCCTTCCCGCTGAACGCGACTGTGGGTAACCTGGGCACTGGTTTCGACCCACAGTTCCGTGACGGCGTTGGTGAGGTGAGGTTGAGGGCTAACGCCCCAGTAGTCTTCTACTAGAGTAAGGGCGCTACCCGACTCGGCCATCACTAGGCAGCGAGGCTGGGCCAGGGCAGGGGCTACCTGGGGTTGGGAAAGGTAGACGATTTGGATGGGGGTTTCGACCACCAGATGGGGGGGCAGCCAGATCACTACGGCATCCAAAAAACCCGCGGTGTTGAGGGCGGTGAAGACTTCTTGGCTACCCTGGGACTGGGCCAGGCGCTCTCCTAGCTTGGCGTTTAGCTTGCCCTGGACCAGCAGGTGGCTGAGACTGCCGACTACAGCATCCTGGGGCAGACCGTCTAGCTTGGATAGGGCGGCCTCAAAGCGCCCATTTACAACTACAACTCGGGCTCCGGCGGTTTCCGCTAGGCCGACGGGGGCGAGGTCAGGGGTGGCTACCGGAGCCGATTCAGCCACGGTAAATGTCATGTCTAGTAGGGCGGAGAGATCGGTGAAGCGCCAGTCTTCGTCGCGGGTAGAGGGGAAGGCTTGCTCGTGAAGTATGGCCTCGGCCCTGGCCCGCAGGTCGGGCAGGGATAGCTCCGGGGGCACCGCCACCGTCACCCTCTGCCGCAGCTGGTGGAGATAGTCCTGCTGGCGGGACATAGTGGCTAGATTAGAGGCCGTCACGGCTGAGATGTTTGCCATTACAATGCTACCTCCGCCCGATGCTCGGCCAGTACCCAGTCGTAGCCCCGGGCTTCGAGCGCCTGGGCCAGGGTTTTGTCGCCGGTAGTAATAATTTGCCCCGCCGCCATGACGTGTACGTAGTCGGGCACGATGTAGTCGAGCAGCCGCTGGTAGTGGGTGATTAGCACCACGGCGTTGCTGGCATGGGCTAATTGATTGACGCCACCCGCTACGGTTTTGAGAGCGTCGATATCTAGGCCCGAGTCGGTTTCATCTAGAATGGCTAGGGTAGGCTCTAGCAGGGCCATTTGTAAAATTTCATTGCGCTTTTTTTCGCCCCCGGAGAAGCCTTCGTTAACGCTGCGATCCAGGAAGGCGGCGTCCATCTTGACCAGGTCGAGCTTGGTTTCGATCAGGTCATCGAAGTCGAAGACGTCGATTTCTTCTTCGCCTCGGGCTTTGCGGTGGGCGTTAAAGGCGACGCGCAAAAAGTCGCGATTGCTGACGCCAGGAATTTCTAGGGGATATTGAAAGGCCAGAAACAGCCCCGCCGTGGCGCGCTCGTGGGGCTCTAGGGTGAGGATGTCTTTGCCCCGAAAGCAGATTTCTCCGGCGGTGATTTCGTAGTCGGGGTGACCCGCCAGCACTTTAGAAAAAGTACTTTTGCCGGAGCCGTTGAGGCCCATAATGGCGTGGATTTCTCCGGCTCTGACGTCCAGGTTGAGCCCCTTGAGAATTTCAGTGCCGTCTACGATGGCGTGGAGGTCACGCACGGAGAGGATGAGGTCGCTGGTTTTGTTAGTCATGGTTACGTTCTGAATACCTTGGAGTGGGCGGTGCCCACCATGCTTCTGATTGTGTTTTCCGACGCTGACGGATTGATTGATTTCCCTGTATTACATCTAAATCCATGAAATCTGGCTCCCTAGAAGACCGGCCGCAGGGTGCATTCGCGTTAGCAATGCACCAAGCTAACTAGATGGTGCATTGCTTCGCGAATGCACCCTACCCCACGGTGTTTTCGAGCTTGAGGGCCAGCAGCTTGTCGGCTTCGGCGGCAAACTCCATGGGCAGCTTGTTGAACACATCTCGGCAGAAACCGCTGATAATCATCGACACCGCATCTTCGGGGGAAATACCCCGCTGGGCGAAGTAGAACAGCTGGTCTTCCCCAATTTTGGAGGTGGAGGCTTCGTGCTCGACCTGGGCAGTGCTGTTTTGCACCTGAATATAGGGGAAGGTGTTGGCGCTAGAGGTATCGCCGATTAGCATCGAGTCGCACTGGGAGTAGTTGCGCGCCCCGGTCGCCTTTGGCCCAATTTTCACCAGCCCCCGGTAGCTATTGCTGGATTTGGCCGCCGAAATACCCTTTGAAATAATCGTACTCTTGGTGTTTTTGCCGACGTGTACCATTTTGGTGCCGGTGTCAGCCTGCTGCATGTTGTTGGTCAACGCCACAGAGTAAAACTCGCCCACGGAGTTATCCCCCACTAGCACGCAGCTGGGGTACTTCCAGGTGATGGCCGAGCCGGTTTCTACCTGGGTCCAGGAAATTTTAGCGTTCTTGCCGGCACAGAGACCGCGCTTAGTGACGAAGTTATAGATGCCGCCCTTGCCGTTTTCATCCCCAGCGAACCAGTTCTGTACGGTGGAATAGTTGATGCTGGCATCATCCATGGCCACCAGTTCGACAATAGCGGCGTGGAGCTGGTTGCTGTCGTACATAGGAGCCGTACAGCCCTCTAGGTAGGTAACCGAGCTGCCCGCTTCCGCCACAATCAGCGTGCGCTCAAACTGGCCCGAATCTCCATTGTTAATGCGAAAGTAGGTGGACAAATCCATTGGACACTGGGTGTCTTTGGGGATATATACAAAGGAGCCGTCGCTAAACACCGCCGAGTTGAGGGCGGCGAAGTAGTTGTCACCGATGGGCACCACGGTACCCAGGTATTTTTCCACCAAGTCGGGATGCTCCTGCAGTGCCTCGGAGATCGAGCAAAAAATGACCCCCGACTCCGCCAGCTTTTCTTTAAAGGTGGTGGCAACCGACACGCTGTCGAAGATCGCATCTACCGCCACGTTGGCCAGCCGCTTCTGCTCCGACAGGGGAATGCCGAGCTTTTCAAAGGTGTCCAGCAGGGTAGGATCGACCTCATCCAGGCTGCCCAGCTTCTTGGCCTGGGTTTTGGGGGCCGAGTAGTAGACGATGTTTTGATAGTCAATGGGGGGGTAGGTGACATTGGGCCAGGTCGGCTCGGCCATGGTCAGCCACTTGCGGTAAGCCTTCAGCCGAAACGCCAGCATGAACTCCGGCTCGTTCTTTTTGGCCGAAATCAAACGCACCACGTCTTCACTCAGGCCACGGGGAATGATATCCGCCTCGATATCGGTGGTGAAGCCGTACTTGTAGGGCTGACTAACAAGGGACTGAACGGAAGCACTCATAGGATGGGGCTCTCTAACTAGCGGCGAGGGAAAAACGGGGTAAGGAGCTGGCGCTTAAGTCAGCTAACAGCTTGAGCGGAAGGCCTGCTGTGGATTCCCGCTGACGCGGAAATAACGCTGGGATGTGATGACCTGGTTAACCCTTAGGTTAAACAAGACCTCAGTATTTATTAGTCTCGGTGCGAATGGTCTCAAAGGTAATGTCCTGCTGATCCCCAGCAAAGGGGTTGTCAGGGGTGAGAAACAGCATGCAGTGGCACTCTTTGCGTTCCTGCATGGGCACGCAGGGGCAGTTCCAGTAGATGGTCTTGACTTCGGCCTCTTTATCTTCGTAATGACGGCAGGGGCACAGGGGCGAGCCAAAATCATCCTTGTGCTTAGCCAAGCCCTCTAGGACTACGGCGGTAACGCCAAGGTCAGAGCAAAAGTAGGTGCCGGTGCGCTTGGCATAGCTTTGGGCAAAGTTGCGCATCAGCTCTAGGTTTTTTTCGGTGGCTTGGGTCGTTTTGTTGTCAGTCATCACAAAAGATTTGGCTACACAGCCCACTAATTTTATACAATTAAAGCAACATTTAAGTTGTCTAACTATTTTAGACTAGTTTAGCAACCTAGATGTTGTCAAAGTCTAGCTTAACATTGTGGATCCTTGACTAACCTCTTCTGGATCCACCGCCGCCGTCTCTATGCTCCTGTGGGCCAACGCCATGACTTCTGTGCAGCAACCCTCTACTAAAGACGATATCCTCACCTACCTGCTCAAGCAGGGGGAAGCCACGGCCCAGGCTCTGGCAGAGCATTTCGAGGTGAGTACCCAGGCCATTCGTCGCCACCTGAAGGATCTTGAAGGCGATGCCTTAATTGAGCATCGCGTTGGCCAAGAGGGCATGGGCCGCCCCAACCACATCTACCAGCTCAGCCATAAGGGGCGCGATCAGTTTCCCGCCCAGTACGACGAGTTTGCCCTCTCCCTTTTGGATGCCCTGGCCGAAACCGTTGGTCAAGAGCAGGTCGGTACCATTCTGCGCAAGCAGTGGGAGCGCAAGGCTATCCATTACCGCGAGCAGGTGGGTCGAGGCTCTGTGGCCGAGCGGGTGGCAAAACTGGTGCAGCTCCGCCAGGCGGAGGGCTACATGGCTGAATGGCACCGGGCCGAGCCCGACGCCAATACCAGCTCCCCGACGCGATTTGTAATTACCGAATACAACTGCGCCATTTCCCACATTGCCCAATCGTTTCCTACCGTGTGTGGCCACGAGCTAGAGATGTTTGAGGTAGCCCTGCCCGACTGCCACGTCACCCGCACCCACTGGCTGGTCAACGGCGAGCACCGCTGCGGCTATCTAATTGAAGCGAAACCCGAACATTAACCGGCTATGTTTGACCAATCCATCCAGTTTCTCACCGAGACCGAATCGGCGCAGGTAGATAAGGCCCTGCTGTCGTCGCCAGAAAAGTTTTTGGCCCGGCTCACCCTGTCTACGGCCAAGCTCTTAACCTACATCGCCAAAGACCTTAACACCGCAGTCGAAGACCTCACCCCGGAGGAAATCATCCGCTGGTTTGAGCAAGATGCTAAGGCCAAGCGCGAGCAGGGGGTCAATGCTGCGGTGCTGAAGTGGCAGGGGGAGGATTTGGAGTAATTCGGCTAAAGGGGCTATTATGCCAATCATTTACTATTCGATACGTTATTAAGCCTAATATGCAGACAGCAAAACGGCTTCTCATCTGGTTCTGGAGAGCATGGCCTGTTCTCGTCGTTGGTCTGCTGATTTGCATACATCTATCAGTGCTTCAGGCTTTGCCAATGTCTAGTGCTTTCATCAACAAGACTACAGGCACGGCTATGCAAATCCTTGGCGGCCTGATCGTCCTTCATTCCATCAATAGCAACCTTGGAATTTTCCGAAATCAAACCCTCTCCTCTATTGTGGTTAGCTGGTTTCGCGACTTTCCGCTGGGCAAACGACCGCGCGTCATCTCTTTGTCTGCCCGTATGCTATCTCAATCAAGTTCAAGTAACCCAACGATGCACATAGGCCAGTCTCCAACTACTTTGGAGGAGCGAATTGTTGAACTTGGGCACCAAGTCGAAAAAGTTCGCCTTGAAGCCCGTGCTCAAGATGCTTTGGTTAGCCAGCGGTTCAATAAAGTCGAGGAGGAATTCTCGGTCTCCATTACATCAAATCAGTCAGCGCTAAATCAGCTCTCTGCCAAGATCGAAGAGGTTACTGTTGGTGGCTTCAAGCTGCAAGCCTTTGGGGTCTTGCTGGCAATCTACGGGGCCGTGGTCAGTGTATTCGCCTAGCAGGCTGGGAAGGTTCTAAGCTGACGCAACAAGGCTTGCGTCGAATTCCAGGAAATGCTTCTACTCGCAGGAAAGATTTCCTCCTTACAAGGGCCTGTGAGTGAGCTTTACATCGAACCACCCCAGGTCAAAATAAAGTTACTTTACTATCGAAGCAATGATACCTGTGAGTGAGCTTTACATCGAACCACCCCAGGTCTGCCCCTACGGCCCAGGTTTTGTGTAGACTGGGCATAGCTCTCGAAACACTAGGGATAAGGAAGCAGCACATCATGGGGTTATTTGATCGCGTTAGCCGAGTGGTTCGCTCTAACCTGAATGCAGCGGTGAGTTCCGCCGAAAATCCAGAAAAGATCCTCGACCAGGCCATCATCGACATGCAGGAAGACCTGGTGCAGATGCGCCAGGCCGTGGCCGGAGCGATCGCGAGTCAAAAGCGGGTGCAGCAGCAGTACGAGCGGGCCCAGTCGGAGGCTAACACCTGGCAGCAGCGCGCCCAGCTGGCCCTGCAAAAAGGCGACGAAGACCTGGCCCGTCAAGCTTTAAGCCGCAAGAAAGTCCAGGCCGAAACCGCCGTTTCTCTCAAAACCCAGCTCGATGCCCAAAGCACCACCGTAGACCAGCTCAAGCGTAACCTGATTGGTCTCGAAAGCAAGCTATCGGAAGCTAAGACCAAAAAAGACATGCTTAAGGCTCGGGCCAGCGCCGCCAAGGCCAACGAGCAGCTGCAAAACACCACCAGCCGCATGAATACCGGAAGCGCCATGGCCGCCTTCGAGCGCATGGAAGAGAAAGTGCTGCAAATGGAGGCCCAGTCCCAGGCCGCCGTGGAGCTGGCCGGGGCCGACCTAGAAAGCCAGTTTGCCTCCCTTGAAGCCGGGGGCGATGTAGATCTTGAACTGGCCGCGATGAAGGCCCAGCTGGCTGGGGGCAGCGTCGATCAGGGGCAGCTATCGGCAGCGGAAACGGGGCAAGCCGCTCCCCAGGATGCGGAAGTAGACGCGGAACTAGAGGCACTGAGGTCACAGATCGATCAAATATAGAATGTGAAGCCGTTACTTACCCAGCGCCATGCAAATTGCCCAGCGAATCAGGCCTCTGCAAGCCAACGTATTTGCCGATATGGATCGGGCCAAGGCTGCGGCTAGGGCCGCCGGGCAAGACATCATCGACCTTTCCCTGGGCTCCTCAGACTTGCCCACGGCACCCCATGTGCTGGATGCGATCGCCGCCGCCCTACCCGACCCCAGCACCCACGGCTACTGCCTATTTTCTGGTACTCAAGCCTTGCGACAGGCCGCCGCCCGCTGGTACACCGATAAATTCGGGGTACCGGTGGATGCCGAAACGGAGGTGCTGCTGCTAATTGGCTCCCAGGAGGGCACGGCCCACCTGCCCCTGGCGGTGATCAATCCAGGGGATTTTGCCCTGCTGATGGATCCGGGCTACCCCTCCCACGCCGGGGGCATTTACCTGGCCGGGGGGCAAGTTTACTCCATGCCACTGCGGGCTGAGCATGGTTTTTTGCCGCAGTTTGAGGATATCCCCGCCGCCGTGCTGGAGCAGTCGCGCCTGATGGTGCTGAGCTACCCTCACAACCCCACCACGGCGGTAGCCGACCTGGAATTTTGGCGGCGGGCAGTGGCCTTTTGCCAGGAACATAGCATCGTGCTGGCTCACGACTTTCCCTACGTTGATCTAACCTTTACGGGCAAACCGGCCCCTTCAGTGCTCCAGGCCGACCCCGAAAAGACCACGACCATCGAGTTTTTCTCGATGTCTAAGTCTTATAACATGGGTGGCTTTCGGGTCGGCTACGCCATCGGCAACGCTGAGTTAATTCAGGCCCTGCGCCAGGTCAAGGCCAATGTTGATTTTAACCAGTACCCCGGCATTCAGCGGGGGGCGATCGCGGCCCTCAGCGGCCCCCAGGATGGGGTTCAGCACATGGTTACCACTTTTCGCCAGCGCCGCGATGCCGCCGTGCAAACCCTAGCCCGCCTGGGCTGGGCGGTGCCTACCCCGGAGGCGACCATGTACCTTTGGGCTCAACTGCCCGACCCCTGGGCCAACCGTTCCATGGAATTTTGTACCAGCCTGGTGGCCGCCACCGGCGTTGCCCTGGCCCCCGGCATTGGGTTCGGCAAATCGGGCGAAGGCTATGTGCGCATGGCGCTGGTGCACCCCCCCGCAGTACTGGAGGGCGCTATGGTAAAGCTGTATAAGTTTATTCAGGCTTAAAGCGATTGCCGGAGAAGAAGATACTCCCTCTAAGAGAAGAAGATACTCCCTCTAAACAGACTCTCGGGCTAGATTCCCGCCGCCGCGGGAATGACGAAGTCAGTTCTTGACTGGCAATCTTCTGATCAGCGGCGGTCAATCCCCGCTTGAGTCGTCCAAACCATGGGTGCGGAACCCCAAGGCAGCGCCAGGCTTGAGGACGCGCCTAATGGTCAGCGTTTGAGTCCTCCGTCTAGGGGCGGCTTGGTTGTCCCGTTAGGCGGTTACCGCTAAGGAATGAGGATTAAATAAAACCCAAGTTTTGTAGGTTAGGCATCCTGCCTGACCCTGGACAGCCGGGAGAACTATCCTACGTTATTTAATTCTTGATCCTAAGAGCATGGCTCAATTAGAACTTCAGATATTCAGGCATTCAATAAAAAATAGGCCCCCAGCGTTAGTGCAGGGATAGAGAGGGGCAACATAAAGCACCCATCAAGTCTACGGCTGTTGCAGTAATGATTAGGTCAACCCAGGGGTATCCCTTCGACCTGCGGCTCTCAGCTTCCTTACCATCCTAGGGTTTACCAGCTTAGTGTCTAGCAACCCCAAGCGGTGCCATCGCCTGACTAAGGATTCAAACACCATAGTAACTTCTTCCCCCCGCCCGGCCCCCAATGCTCCTCGGACTATGGTTGTCGAAGAGGACCCAGCCAATCGGCTGTTTTTCTCAGACTACCTGACCCAGGCCGGGTTCATTGTTTCACCTTTACCCCATAGCGTCGATCTCGACCAGCACCTGAAGGATTTTTCTCCAGATTTACTGGTGCTCGACCTAGGCCTGCCCGAATTTGGTGGTTATACCCTACTTCAAAAGGTTCGACAGTCGTCTCGGTGGCGACACCTGCCGGTGATTGTGGTCTCCGGCTATGCGTTTCAGGCCAATCACCACCAAGCCCTAGAGCTAGGAGCCCAGGAGTACCTGGTTAAACCTATCCGAGTTAAGGAATTAATCAAAACCGTTCAAGCTACCTTGGCCACCATCGCCTATGGCTGAGTTAGCGACGTGGGTAGAATCCTGGCTCCACTATTTTGACTTGAATAGATCTTGAGTCAAGGCGTTTGAGACGCCCAAAAAGTTCCCAACCGTAAATCGACTTTTAGGGGGAGACAGGCGAGTTCAGCGCCCCTGCCCTGGCTACGGGCTCAACCCTTGCAGTTAATCGGTTTCTGGGCCTCGGTCAGCGGAGTGTTCGGCTAAAAACTGCTCTACGTCTCGGCTGAGCCCATGTACCGATTCGCCAATATCTGCCAGGGTCGCTTCTAGCTGCGAGGATACCAGTATAACTGACTGCAAGCGATTCAGGATATCCCTGATTTGCTCTTTGTGGCGGGCCTCAAACGTTTTTGAATCCATAAAGTCTTTACACCTTGCAACGCGACAATCGAGGAACTCTCTGTAACAAAAACTACATCCCTCTGCTGAGCCGTTCCGAAAAACAGCCGTGAAATGGAGTAAATCACTGTCAACCTTTATGATAGCCCTACGTTTAACGTATTAGATGCATTTGCAGTCTAAGTGAAAATACGTAGACGAGAGCTGTGGCCCAATGGCCTCTAGGCTACCACGTCTCTTTATTTAGGGAAAACCGCCCGGGCGCAGAATCACGCCGGTGGGGTTTACCGTTATCCTAATGAGGACGATGGTTTAGCGAATATTGCGCCCGTGAGTTCTACGGTTCAGCCCTCTACCCTAGTTAACGATCCCGAACGTCTGGAGGCCCGCCTGCGGGAAATTCCTAAGGAGCCTGGGGTCTATTTCATGAAGGACGGCCGCGACCAGACCCTCTACATCGGCAAGTCAAAATGCCTGCGTACCCGGGTAAGGTCGTACTTTCGAGATTTCCACGGCCACATGCCCCGCATTACCGTCATGGTGATGCAGGTGGTAGACATCGAGTTCATTGTCACCGACACCGAAGCCGAAGCCCTGGCCCTAGAAGCCAACCTGATCAAGCAGAACCAGCCCCACTTCAACGTGTTACTGAAGGATGACAAGAAGTATCCCTACCTCTGCGTTACCTGGTCGGAAGACTACCCCCGGATTTTCATTACCCGCAAACGGCGCAAGAGCGTTAAGGATCGCTACTATGGCCCCTACGTGGATGTGGGGTTGCTGCGCAGTACCCTGAACCTGGTAAAGCGAATTTTTCCCCTGCGTCAGCGGCCGCAGCCGTTCTTCAAGGATCGCCCCTGCCTTAACTACGACATTGGCCGCTGCCCTGGGGTGTGCCAGCAGCTGATTTCTTCCGAAGACTATCACAAGACCTTACAGCGGGTGGTGATGGTGTTCCAGGGCCGCACCACTGAGCTGGTGGATATTCTCACCCACCAGATGGAAACGGCGGCTGAGGATCTGAAATTTGAGCAGGCCGCCCACCTGCGGGACCAAATTCGCGGCCTGGAACGCCTCTGCGCCGACCAAAAGGTGGCCCTGCCCGACGATACGGTGTCGCGGGATGCCATTGCCCTGGCCGCCGACGCCAAACACGCCTGCGTGCAGATTTTTCAGGTGCGGGCCGGTCGCCTGGTAGGGCGACTAGGGTTTACCGCCGATGCCGAGTCAGGGACGCCGGGGGAAATTCTCCAGCGGGTGCTCGAAGATCACTACCAAACGGTGGACTCGGTGGAGATTCCCTCGGTGATTTTAGCCCAGCACGAGCTGCCCGACGGCGACATTTTGGCCGAGTATCTGGGCCAGCGGCGGGGCCGCAAGGTGACCGTCGAAGTGCCCCAGCGCCAGACCAAGGCCGACCTGATTGATATGGTCGAGCGCAACGCCCAGTATGAACTACTGCGCACCCAGGCCGCCGCCGACCGCAACACCCAGGCCCTGCAAGACCTGGCCATTGTGCTGGATCTGCCGGATTTGCCCAAGCGCATTGAGGGCTACGATATTTCCCACATTCAGGGGTCCGACGCGGTGGCCTCCCAGGTGGTATTTGTGGACGGTATGGCGGCTAAGCAGCACTACCGCCACTACAAAATTAAAAACCCGGAGGTGCGGGCGGGCCACTCTGACGACTTTGCCAGCCTGGCCGAGGTGATTCGTCGCCGCTTTCGCCGCTACGCCGACCCCGATAAGCCCCGTCTAGGCAACCCCGACTGGCCCGACCTGGTGATGATCGACGGCGGCAAGGGGCAGCTTTCGGCGGTGGTGACCGTGCTGCGAGAGCTCAACCTGCTACAGGATTTAAACGTGGTCAGCCTGGCGAAGCAGCGGGAGGAAATCTTTCTGCCGGGGGAATCGTTACCCTTGACCACCGAGGCCGACCAGCCCGGCGTGCAGTTGCTGCGCCGCCTGCGGGATGAGGCCCATCGCTTCGCCATTAGCTTCCACCGCAAAAAACGGACGGAGCGCATGCGGCGATCTCGCCTTTCCGAAATCCCCGGCCTCGGCCAGCACCGCCAGAAGGAGCTGCTGGCGGCGTTTCGCTCCATCGACTACATCCGCGAAGCCAGCCCTGAGCAGTTGGCCACCGTTCCCGGTATTGGGCCGCAGCTGGCCCAGCAGATCTATGAATATTTTCATCCTCAGTCGCAAGAGGCCGATGAGTCGGCCTAGCCATGGAACGTGGGAAGTTTTCTAGGCTAGTGCCCAGGACAAGGTCGGAAAAGAAGATTTATACCAAATCCGAATCGCACAGCCCCGATTCCCAACCGGCCAAACCGTAGGGGCAAATGGTATTCGCCCAATTACATCGGGGGTAACCAAGCAGGATTTGGTATTACCGGGGAACTGGGCCTCAACGGCAATGTCGTGATTGGCTCTATTTAACAGCGGTACTGAGCCTCAGGAGATGGGGATAATGGCGGTTTTAGCGACCGGCATCGGCGGTAGCTGCCGTCCTGGGGGGGCGGGGGTGGCCCCTTCGCCCTCGGTGAGCAGATTGCGAATCAACCGGGCCAGGGTGCGCTGGGCCAGCCCCGACACCACCTGCTGCCCCATGTCGCGGGTTTCTGGCTTAAACAAAATGGCGGGGATGCGGGTGGCCACCTGGGCGGCGTCGAAGCCCTTGGTGTCTTTGAGAATGTCTAGAATCCGCAGCAGGTGGTCGAGGTCGCTGTCGGCGGCGACCGGGGCGGGGCGATGCGCGGCGGGGGGCTTGAGGCCGAGACGGCGCTGCACCGAGGTGGTGAGGTTCTGAACCGTGGTTTGGCCCAGCCGGTCGAGGTTTTTGACCAGCTCGCTGACGATCCGATCGCGCAGAAACGAGCCCCGCTCCGAGAACAAAAACTCCACCGTTTGATCCATCACCCGGTCGAGGTCGTAGTCGTCGCTGTCGCGGGCGTTGCGCAGCAGGTTTTCGAGCCGGTTCCAGCGAAAGCTACCATCTTTAAACAGCAAATCTTGCAGAGAGCCGCGCAGCTGGGGGGAGGGGTCGGTGAGCAGCCGCTTAGCCACGTAGGGGTAGGCCTTGCTCAGCACCTTGAACTCTGGGTCAACGTTAATGGCAATGCCCTCCAGGGTGACCAGGGAGCGAATAATCAGCGCGTAGTAGGCCGGTACCCGGAAGGGGTATTCGTACATCAGCGCCGAAAACTCGTCGGTGATGCTCTTGAAGTTGAGCTCCGCCACGCTGGCCCCCAGGGCATTGTTAAAGACCCTGGACAGAGCCGGAATAATTGGGGTGAGGTCGGTATCAGGGGTCAAAAATTCTAGCTTCACGTAGTCGCCAGCCAACCCTTCAAAGTCGCGGTTGACCATATGCACCACCGCCTCGATCAGGCCGTAGCGCTGGTAAGACTTGACCTCACTCATCATGCCAAAGTCGAGGTAGGCCAGCTTGCCGTCGCGCATGGCCAGCAGGTTACCGGGGTGGGGGTCGGCATGGAAGAAGCCGTGCTCCAAGAGCTGCCGCAGGGAGCACTGCACCCCGACGTCAATGAGGTGGGTGGCGTCGATGCCCAGCTGGTTGAGCTTGTCGATGTTGGTGAGCTTGATGCCGTCGATCCACTCCATGGTGAGCACCCGCCGGGCGGTGTACTCGGGATAGATGCAGGGCACGTAGATGTCAGGAATGTGGCCGTAGAGGTCGGCGAAGCGCTGGGCGTTCTGGCCCTCGTGGGTGTAGTCCATCTCCTCGAAGATGCGCTCCCCAAACTCGTCCATGATGGCGACCAGGTCGCTGCGAATTTGGGAGACATGGTCGGTGGCAAACCGGGCCAGCCGCCGCAGAATGTAAAGATCCAGGGAGATGCGTTTGGCCAGGCCAGGGCGCTGCACCTTGACGGCTACGGCTTCGCCGGTTTTAAGCCTGCCCTTGTAGACCTGGCCCAAGGAGGCGGCGGCCACGGGATCGGCGGAGAGCTCAGCGTAGACTTCGCTGGGGGGTGCCCCCAGGGCCTCTTCGATGTAGCGAAAGGCGATCGCGTTGGGGAAGGGGGGCAGCTGATCCTGCAGGGTAGTGAGCTCTTCTAGAAAAATCGGCGGCACCAGGTCGGGTCGGGTCGACAGGGCCTGGCCAATCTTGATGTAGGCTGGCCCCAGGCCGGTGAGCAACTCACGCAGTTGATTGGCTCGCCGCTGCTCATTACGGGCGCTGTGGCCCAGGCGGCGATCAAGCCAAACCTTCAGGTAAAAGGAAATGAGCGGCCCAAAAATGCCCAGGAAGCGAAACAGCACCTGGAACGGTTTACCCCGGTAGTAGGCGGCAATTTCGTCGGGGTCGTAGCCAAACTCTTCAAACGGGTCCTGTAGCTTCTGCTTCGGGGTCGGGGCAGGGGGTGTGGCCGCGCGTTTAGCCAGCACGGGGGCAGGAACATCATCCGTTAGCACCTCCCCGGCCACGGCAATGGCAATGGGCTCGACCGTGGGGCTCGCAAACCGAGCCGAATCCTGGGGTGAATTAGAAGCCATAGCACGCTCAAAGAGAGGTTAAGACGAACACAAACGGCAATGACATTAAACCAAACGCCATTCCCGTAAACTATTGTAACGGTGTAGGCTACCGAATCAGGTGTAGAACTCCCCACCTGGGGCGACAAAATACATTGGTACTAAAATAAGCTGAACTCGATATAAGCTCTGCTTTTGGAGTCTGGTCGCGGCCATGCTGACTGCCCTGCACATTGAGAATTTTGCGCTGATCGACCAGCTGGATCTCCAGCTCCAGGGGGGGCTGACTGTGCTGACCGGAGAAACTGGGGCAGGCAAGTCCATCATTCTCGATGCCATTGATGCCGCCCTGGGGGGCAAGGCCAGTCAGCGCCTGGTGCGCTCGGGCACCGACAAGGCGGTGGTAGAAGCCTACTTTGACCTATCCACCGATATCCGCACCTGGCTGGACGAGCAAAACTTGCCCCAGCCCGCCGACTCGCTGATCTGCAAGCGCGAGTTGACGCTGGGCAAGGCTTCGGTACGCAGCCGCGCCTTCCTCAACGGTAGCCCGATTACGAAACCCCAGATGGAGTCTCTCCGGCAGCTTTTAGTCGAAATTACCGCCCAGGGGCAAACCGTGCAGGTGGGTTCTCCCAACCTCCAGCGCGAGTGGCTGGATGGCTTTGGCGGTGCTCCCCTGGCCACCCAACGGCAGCAAGTAGCTGCGGCCTATGCGGCCGCCAGCCAGGCTAAGCGTAGGCTAGAGGCCCGCCGCCAGGCCGAGCGCGATCGCCTAGACACATTAGATTTACTTCAGCTCCACCACCGAGAACTGGATCAGGCCCAGCTAGATGACCCCAATGAGCTAGACCACTTGACCCAGGAGCAGCACCGCCTGAACCACAGCGTTGAGCTACAGCAGAATAGCTACGAAGCCTATCAAATTCTCTACGAAAGCGACGCCGGAGAAAAAGCCTGTGCCGACCTGTTGGGCAAAGCTGAAGCCATTTTGATCGACATGGAGCGCTACGACGGCGAAATTACCCCGATTCTGGCCCTGGTCAGCGAGGCCCTCACCCAGGTGGAAGAGGCCGGTCGGGCCATCAACGCCTACGGGGCCAGCGTCGAGGCCGACCCCCAACGGCTGGAGGAGGTCGACCAGCGGATGCGCCAGCTCAAGAGCCTTAGCCGCAAATACGCCCGCCCGCTGCCCGAGCTGATCGCCTACCGGAGTGAAATTCAGGCCAGCCTGGCCGAACTATCGGGGGAAGGGCAGTCCGTGGAGGAACTGGAAGCCGACTTCCAAGCCTGCCAGCGAGCCCTGGAGTCCGCCTGCGCTACCCTCACCCAACTGCGCCAGGGGGTCGCCCAGGATCTGGAAACCCGCCTGGTGACTGAGCTCATACCCCTGGGGATGGATCGGGTGCAGTTTCGGGTTGACCTAGCTCCGGTTGCCCCTGGCCCCACTGGGGCCGACGCCATTCAGTTTTTGTTTAGCCCTAACCCCGGCGAGCCCCTGCAACCCCTGGCCGAAACCGCCTCAGGCGGCGAGATGAGCCGCTTTTTGCTGGCCCTGAAGGCCTGCTTTTCACAAATTGATGCCGTCGGCACCATGGTGTTCGACGAAATTGACGTGGGGGTTTCGGGTCGAGTGGCCCAGGCCATTGCCGAAAAGCTGTTTCAGCTGGGACGACAGCACCAGGTGCTATGCGTCACCCACCAGCCCATGGTGGCGGCCATGGCCGACGTGCATTTTCGGGTCGGTAAGCAGGTGGTAGATGCCCCCTCGACGCCAAAAGCTGGGGGGCGGGGGAAACGGCAAAAGGCGGTAGCTACACCCACCGACACCGAGACCATTCGCACGGTGGTACGGGTCATGCCCCTCTCCCCCGCTGAGCGCCGGGAGGAGCTGGCCCAGCTGGCGGGCGGGGCAACCCACCAGGAGTCGTTATCCTTTGCGGAGGCGCTGCTGTCCCAGGCGAGTCAGATGCGGGAGAAGGGTTGAGTTTTTAGAAGAGCAGATAGGGGGGATGCCGCAAGCGTTTTGTAGCGGTGAAATTAGGAGCCTGTCTATCAGTCTTCAGGTTGAAGCTGATGTTATGTTGATACAGAGAACGGGCCGAGCAGGTTCACAAAGGATCCTCCAAAATGAACAAGAAGCACGGTGAAACCTTTGACGAAACTGCATCTCTGTACGATGTGGCTCGGCCTAGCTACCCATCTTCATTAGTTGCAGACGTAGTTGAAATAGCTAAACTTTCAAATTCATCCACAATTCTAGAAATTGGCACAGGTACAGGCAAGGCAACTGTTCCTTTTGCTTGTCAGGGCTATGAAATTCACGGCCTAGAACCCGGAAAAAACCTGGCTGCGATCGCGGCTAAAAATTTGCAAGCCTTTCCAGCAGTAACGATTGAAACCGTCACCTTTGAGGACTGGGATCTTCAGGAAAAAGAATATCCTTGGGCTCTCCAATACAATGTTCAGCAATACCTCAATTTGCTCAAAACCCAGTCTGAGTACATAATTCTGCCCGAAGACAAGCGACAGAATTTAGCAGGTGTAATCGAAGAGATTCTAAATCATCATGGAGGTTATATTACCAAGCCCTACGTAGCAATACTTCTGATTGCTCAGCTAGCCTAAACCAGGTAGGTTTTGCGGCATCACAGTTTTGCGGCATCACAATTGGCCTGGAGCGGGCTGGCAAAAGATCTCCGTTGGGCGTTTAAGGTTGTCTGTGGCCGGCTAGGCATACCGTTGGGTGAATGGGCTGTTTCGTGAGATTCGAGTCGAAGTTCGGCCTAGAAACTAGGGGTTCCCTAAGCCAAGCTTAAGGCCTAGGGCGGAATGAGGTTTAAGTAATAGGATCCGCATTTTATGAACTTAGTCAGTATGGATTTGTTGGCCGTTGCCGAACCACTGCTTGAGGATCCGACGATTGAGGAGAACCTGCGCCAGTTTTGCCTGGTGCTGTCGGTGTCCTTGGGGGTGGCTACCCTGTCCAGGGTGTTTAGCCTGTTCCGCAACATTCCCTACACCCTGCTACTGCTGCTGGTGGGCCTGGGCCTAGCGGTGCTGGATGTGCGGCTGATCAATCTCTCTCCCCAGCTGATTTTGTTTATTTTTCTACCGCCGTTGCTGTTTGAGGCCGCCTGGAACCTCAACTGGAAAAAACTAAAGCAGTATGCCGTGCCGATTGTGCTCTACGCGGTCCTTGGGGTGGTGATCTGCGTAGCCAGCCTGGTGATGGGCCTACAGGCATTTGCCGGGGCTTCGTTGGCTACGGCGCTGCTGGTGGGGGCCAGTCTAGCGGCTACTGATCCGGTTTCGGTGGTAGCCCTGTTCCGCGAGTTGGGGGTGGATAAGCGCCTGACCACGGTGATGGAGGGGGAAAGCCTGTTTAATGACGGCGTGGCGGTCGTGGCGTTTAACCTGCTGCTGGGTATCGCCCTGGGGCTTGAGCAATTTGACCTGTCGGTGACCCTCGCGCGGTTTTTGGTGTTTGTAGGAATCGGGGCTAGCGTTGGAGGGCTGATTGGCTTCGGTATTTCGTTTTTGACCCAGCGGTTTGATATTCCCCTGGTGGAGCAGTCCTTAACTCTAGTATCGGCCTACGGCACCTACCTGGTGGCCGAGGAGCTGGGGGGCTCGGGGGTGATTGCGGTGGTTATCACTGGGTTGATTTTGGGCAATTTTGGCTCTCGCATCGGCATGAACCCCCGCACCCGACTGGTGGTGTCAGAGTTTTGGGAATTTCTATCGTTTTTTATTAACTCCATTGTATTTTTGCTGATTGGCGACCAGGTCAGGTTTAGCGGTCTGGTGGATGAGCTGGACAAAATTTTAATTGCGATCGCCCTCATGCTGGCCGCCCGTGCCGCTAGCGTATTTGGCCTGGGAGCCCTGAGCAACGCCATCACCGGCAAAGACATGGACCTATCCCTGGCGGGGCAAACCGTGCTGTGGTGGGGGGGGCTGCGGGGGTCGGTGTCGGTCGCCCTGGCCCTGAGCGTGCCAATCTTTCTGCCCGAGCGGACGGAAATTATTTCGATCGTGTTTGGGGTAATGCTGTTTACTCTACTGGTGCAGGGGCTGACCACAAAGCCCCTACTTGAGGCGCTAAACCTGTTGGGCGACCAGCCCATGCTGCTGGAATACAAGCAAATGACGGCTCACCGGGTGGCCCTGACACGGGTCATGAATCGGCTGGAGGAGATTAAAACTAACCAGGAGTTTGACCTAGAGTTTGTGGGTTATCAGATGGCCCTGGTAGATGGTCAGCTCAACGAAGTGAAAGAAAAGATGGTGAAGCTGGAGCAGCAAAACCCAACGGTTCGCGAATTTGCCCTCGAAGAACTGCGGGAAGAGCTGCTGGCCATTGAGGCCGATACCTACGCCGAGTTTATTCGGGCGGGGCAGCTTAAGAATGAATTGATTCCGCTGCTCGACACCGTGCTACCCGACCGCATCGGCGAGACCACCTGACCCAGGGCTCAGGTGGCGGCATCAAACCCGTACAGCTAGGCAGAAGCCTCGGCCTCGATCCAAGTGCGCTGGGCGTTCAATTCTAGCCATCGAGCTTCCCAGTCGCGGAGGGTGGCCTCATAGTCGCTGATCTGGTTAGACTGCTGCACCATCTGCTCGTACAGGGCTTTATTTTCCTGGCGCAGAGCAACTTCCCGCTGCTTGAGAGTATCGCGCTCGGCGGCAATTTCTTGAAACCGCGACTTCAGGTGGGTTTGCTGGTGAAACTGCTGGCCCAGTTCGGCAATCAGTTCAGCCATTTTTTGTCGCTGGGCTTCGACAATGGCCCGGAGCGCAATGGCGTCTTCGGGCGCTTCGGAAGTTTGGGGGTGAGCCGGGGCAAGGGCCTTGGCGGCGGGGGCATTAACCGCCCTGACGTAGGCCTGCATTCGTGCCAGGGTCACTTGGTGACGGGTAAGCGTGCCATCCAACTGTTGAATGTGCTGCTGGGCCGCCTGGAGCTGGCTGCTGAGGCTAACGGTGAGGGCGCGGGCAATCATTACCTCTGAGATGGGATCAAGATCCTGGGCGGGGGAGCGGTTGAACGACAGATTCTGGTAGTGGTTTTTGATCCGCACTAAATAGTCCTGCACCTCCGCCTGACCCTGGTAAATGCGCACCCGCAGCCGCTCTAGCTCCAGGTGCTGATCATCCACCAGGCGTTTGACCTGTAGCAATAGCTTTTCCAGCACCTGGTGCTGCCACTGATCCTTCGCTTCAAGCTGCTGCTGCAGGTTGAGGATAATCTTCTGCTGAACGTTGGAATATTCTTCCGTTTGGGCCAGGTGAGACTGCAACATCTGGTGGTTAGATACCTGCTGCTGGAGGTCTTCTAGGGACTCCATAGCCTGATCTAGCGCCTGCTGGAGTAAGCAAATGCGTTGAACCAGCTTAAAGTCCAGCGAATTATCCTGGAACATGGGTGAAACCGATAAAAAGGAACTCAAATTGGGAACTCGAGGATCGGCGTTGAACTAAACACCGAACTTAGGCGAGAGACTCGCCATGGCTTTCCGGCCCACGCCGGCGCGGGGGAAGGTGCTGCACGGGAACGATGCTGGGATTTTGTTGCATGGCTAATCCCTGAGGTCAAAATCTCAAACAGACCCTAAGATCAGGAACTTAAGCTGAACCGCTAAGGAGTGAAACGCTAATTTAACAAACTCAGCCCCTGGGACGTTGTTCAGATAGTTACCTGGGTAGAAGTCTAGATAAAAATTTACACGTCCGCCGCGACGATGACCTAAAGGGGTCAGACCCCCACAATCAGCCGCCACAGGCTAGCCCCAAATAAAACCGTACAGCCGTGCTGCCCCAGCCGCTGCCGAAAAGGCTGGCGAGAAATTTTCTGGGTCAGCCAAGCGGCTAACCCCATGCCCAGCAGCAGTGTTAACCCCTGTAGGAATGCTACCACTGCGGGGTGGGCAACCCAAACCGGCAGATTAGCCCCTGAGTAGCCAAAGGTGGCCAAAGATACCGGCAAAAGGCGGCCACCCTCCCCTAGACCCAGGCGCAAATAATGGGCTAAATTAGCGGCCCACACCAGGGGCAAATAGCCGTAGGCCAGCTTGACAAAGGAGCGGGGCTTAACCGCCGGATATACTCGCCCAACCAGCCACCCCAGCCCCGCCACCGTTAGCGGCAGCATAGCGGGTATGGCCAGCACCAGGGTAGCTACCAGGCTATGGTTACCAATGCTGGTGAGGGGTAGGTTAAGCCCCAGCCACCTCTGGAGTTCGGGCAGCCGGTGCAGATACACCGCCCCCAGCAGCAAAAACATTAGGGCCACCTCATAGGCGCGGGGCTGGTGGGTCGTCCAGAGCTCGATGCCGGGGGGCCGCAGGTTAAGCTCTACCGAGCGGTGGGGGCAGGCCTTGAGACAGGTCATACAGAGTACGCAGTCGCGGTTATCCACCAGCTGGGCCGGATGGGAGTACAGCGGGCAGCCATTGGTGGCCTGCCCTTCCCCCTTCTGAGGCCCCCCTTTATAGCACTGGTAGGTAGTGCACTCGGCCGAGCAGGTACCCTGCTGCGCCCGCAGTTCGGTCATCGACAGTTTGGCGAACAGGCCGTTCATGCCGCCGATGGGGCAGAGGTAGCGACACCAAAACCGCCGTTCAAATAGAGCCGAAAAGATCATCGCCCCGGCGGTAATCAGCAGCAGCAGGCAGGCCGACAGGTAGGCGGTATCTTCTAAGTCCCAAACCTCCTCCCAAATCAAAATCAGCGCAAACAGGCCAAACAGAAACCAGCCCCCCCAGCGCTCGGCGGCCTGGCGCGGCCAGCGCTTGAGCCGTCCCGGAAACAGCCACTGGGAGAGTTTTTGGGTGACTTCGCCGTAGATCATAAACGGGCACACCGCACACCACAGCCGTCCTACAACCGGGAAACTGAGTAACACCAGCGGCCACCACCAGGCCCAAAACACCGTCAGAGCCACATTTTGCTGGCGCGACTGCGGCCCCAGCCAGAGCAGCAGCACCACCCCCGCGAACAGGGCCAGGGTAACGCCGTAGTTAAGCCGATCGGGCCACCAGGGGCTACGCAAAAACCGCCGTAGCCCTGGGTAGGTGTTGAGCAAATTGAGCCGCAGCTGCTTTTTCTTGCTCTGGGAGGGCCAGATGATTTCCTCAGTAATCAGGCTCCCCGCCGCCATTTGCGACACCGCTCGCTCCACCAGGTTTTCTAGCTCCCGCAGGTTATTGGGAAAATCGTAGGACTGGAGGCGACGGATCGCTTCGGGAGTAGCCCGAATGCGGGTCAGGCGGCGACGACGGCAGAGCAGGGCCAGGTAATACTTCACCAGATCGTCTAAATCGGCCTTACGCACTCGCAGGGGCGGCACCTTAATGGTGGCCCCCACCAGGTCATCCAGGGCGGGAACGCCCTGCTCAGAAATTAAAATGATTCGCGCCTGGGAGGCCAGCGTGGGGGTAGCTTCTCCTCCCCGGCTAACGGGCTGGTACTGCCCGTCGCGAAGCAGGCGAGCCACGGGTTCCACCAGGTCTTCGTCTAGCTCCTTGGGGTTGTTCAGCACCAGGGTACCGCCGCCGATCGCTTCCAGCAGCCCCGGCTTGCCCCCGACTCGACCAAACAGGTCGGCTCCGCTGGCCTGGAGCTTGGAGCAATCGACCTGGATGATGGGCTGCCGCCGCTGGCTAGAGCCAAAGTGCACCAGGGCGGCCAGGTTGTCTTTTTCGAGACCAGGCTCGCCAAACATCAGCACTGCCCGGCGATGGCCAGCGGCCTCACGAATTTGAGCCCGCAGCCGCTCGGCGTAGCGGCTGCGGCCAATTACCCCCCGCTTGGCGCGGCTCACCAGGTAGGGACGCAGTACCGCCTGACGCTCTTGCTCGTAGCTAAACTGAAACGACAGCCGCTTCACTGCTTCCACCAGCTGTCGGGTAAAGGTTTGTAGAATATCGGGATGATCCTGCACCACCGTTTGGAAATGGCTCTGGTCAATAAACCAGAGGGTGCTCTCGGTCAGGGTGTGGATAGTTTGCTCCACCGGCTGATTCAGCAGCAGCGCCTCCAGGTTAATCACCGCACCGGGCAAAAAGCTCAGCCCCCCGGCCTCGGCGGCGAGGGTTTCAAGCTTGCCCTGCCAGAGAATATATAGCCCCTGGGCCGCCTGCCCCGCCTCCGCCAGGGGCTGAGCCGCTGGCAGGGAGACGACCTCAATATGTCGGGCCAGGCTGCGCAGGCTAGTGGTGGGTAGCACGCTGAGGGGGGTGCGCTCCTGCAAAAACGTCACCCGGTCAGATAGAGTCATGGCAGTTCAGCAATCGTGAGGGGGTAGCCCTATGATGATGGCAAATGACCTCTGGGTGCCGCTGGTATTACTCAGCTTAATTATTGCGGCGGCGGTGGGGTTTAGCTGGGTGAAGTGAGGGCGCAGAGAACGGTTTCAGCATGCCGTTGAAAAACCTGGCGGCGGTTAAGGCGATATCCACTAAGAACTTACCGAGTAGAGTGTGGCGTAAATAACTATGAACACCATTAGCGATGACTGAGGTGTGGGGTACACGGTTGACGGTTCACGGCAAGGGTAGGAAGACCTGTACTCGTCATTCCCACCCCTGGTTTTCACGGGGGCAGGCTCTGGGGTGGGAATCTAGCCCGAGGGGCTGGTGATGTCGGGCATCTCCTTTTCCAGAAATCGCCTGAATTCAAGACCGGGCTAATCCGTTTTTTTGACGATAAGATTTTAAGCAGCAGTAGTCCGTTTCACATTGCTTATTTTTTTTATCGTTAAGGCTCTTTCCTGAGACTATAGTTTCGCCATGTTTGCCACCACCGCTTCACCCCTTGCCGTCGATCAGTCGCGCATTCGTCCGGCCATTCAGGCGTTGCAGAGCGAGATTGTGGGGTGGCGGCGGCGCATCCACCAGCGCCCAGAGCTGGGCTTTAAAGAATGGCTGACCGCCGACTTGATTAGCGAACAGCTCACCACCTGGGGCATTGAGCACCAGACCGAGATCGCCAAAACCGGTGTCGTGGCCACTATCCAAGGCCATCGTCCGGGGCCGGTGCTGGGTCTGCGGGCCGACATGGATGCCCTACCTATTCAAGAAGAAAACGTTGTCCCCTACTGTTCGCAGCACGATGGGGTCATGCACGCCTGCGGCCATGATGGCCACGTGGCCATCGCCCTCGGCACTGCCTACTACCTGGCCCACCACCGCGATAGCTTCGCGGGCACGGTGAAAATCATCTTTCAGCCTGCAGAAGAAGGGCCGGGGGGGGCCAAGCCGATGATCGAAGCCGGGGCGCTCACTAACCCCGACGTAGAGGCGATGATTGGCCTGCACCTGTGGAACAATTTGCCCCTGGGCACCGTGGGGGTACGCAGCGGCGCGCTGATGGCCGCGTCAGAATTTTTTCACTGCACTATCCAGGGTAAGGGGGGGCACGGGGCGTTGCCTCACCAGACGGTGGACTCAATCGTGGTGGGGGCGCAGATTGTGACCGCGCTGCAAACCATCGTGGCCCGCAATGTAGACCCCACCAAGTCGGCGGTGGTGACGGTGGGCCAATTCCATGGCGGCACCGCCGCTAACGTCATTGCCGACGTGGTGGAAATGAGCGGCACCGTGCGCTACTTTGACCCAGTCTACGTCGATTTCTTTGCCCAGCGGATTGAGCAGATTGTGGCGGGAATTTGCCAGAGCTACGGAGCCTCCTATACATTTGACTACGAAGCCCTCTATCCACCGGTCATTAACGACGACGCCATGGCGCAGCTGGTGCGATCGGTGGCGCTGTCGGTGGTAGAGACCCCCGCCGGGGTAGTGCCCGACTGCCACACCATGGGCGGTGAAGACATGGCCTTCTTTCTGCAGGAAGTGCCGGGCTGCTACTTCTTTTTAGGGTCAGCCAATGCGGAAAAATCCCTCGCCTACCCCCACCACCATCCCCGCTTTGATTTTGATGAAACCGCCCTGGGCCTGGGCGTAGAGATGTTCGTGCGCTGCATTGAGGCCTACTGTGTGGATTAATTTCTGAGCTAGTCCTGCACCCACATTGCTATAGGTTGCTATGCTTAGCGGTGAAATCGGCAGGGTAGAACCATGGGACGGCTAGTACGACGCTTTGGGCTGGTGACGCTAGCAGCGTTAGTCATCAGTTTTGGTTGGGGCCAGGGGATGGCGTGGTTTAAGCCTGGGGCAGAGTCCTCTGTCGTCGCCCAGACTAACCCACCGCCCCCGGCCCTCGCCCCGGCCCTGCCGTTGATCAGCGGCAGTTTTGAAGATCCCCAGGGGCGGTTTCAAATCGGCATTTTAGACGGCTACACCGTGAGCACGGTCGGGGGCGCGCCGCTGTTTCAGGCTCCGGATGGCAGCCTGGCCTACACCGTGGCGGTGGCGCCGCTGGTCCCCGGCCCCGCCGAGGACTTGGCCAGCCCCTTACTAGCCGCAGCCCAAACTACCTTTGGCCGGGGAGAGAGATTTACTACCGGCGATGTGCAGCCCATCGCCGGGGGCGGTATTCGGATCGACTGGGTCGGGCAACTCACCCAGGGAACGTTGCCGCCTCAGCCGATCAGCGGCAAGATTTTTGCCCGTCAGCGCAGTAGCAACGTGTTTTTATTATTGGTCGCGGCTACGGATGCCGGCACTGCCCAGGTATCAGATGCCATCACTACCTTGGGAAGCACGTTGACAGTGCCTTAGAACACCGGTCTAGGAACCCGATTGCTGCTGCGATAGGCATCGAGATTCGTTGAGATCACCTTTAAGGCGCCTGGCTTATGGACATTCTGTACCGATGCTCGAGGATCAGCCTTGCCTTAGGCTAGAGTAGCGATGGGAGTGTCAATCAGCGGCTATGAAATGAGCAGGGCAACGTTTTTCGGTCAACCCCAGACCTACATACTGCTGACGGGCACCGGCCTGGGGCTGGCAGCGCTGGTTTGGCTGGCCGGTGCTCGCCCCTTAGTGTGGCTAGCCGGAAGCGGGGTCGCCGCCGCCATGGTCGGCAGCTGGGCCACCGGCTTTCGGTCTGCCCCTAACCTGGCCCGGGGCGGTGATTTGCTCCAGGCCGATACCTTCGCCAGCCAGCTGCTGCCCCTTAGCCGCCAGGTGCCGCCTAAGGCCCAGCCCACCTGGCGACAGGCCCAAACCTGGGCCAGCGAATCCCAACGGTTTGCGGCCCGCATCTACGAGCGCGATTCTTTTCTCCAGGTCGAGCTACTAGAGGCCATGCATACCGTACTCGACCTCAGCCGCCAGGTCGCCGAAGCGCTGGCCGTCATCGATCAAATTGAAACCCCTACCTATCGCCAACTTGCCCAGCAGCGCCTGGGAGCCAGCTGCGATCGCCTCCAAGCCACCCACGCCCAACTTCAGCAGCTCCAAGACCAGGTCACCCTAGCTGGCCTAGATGATGATCCTAGCTCCGCCAGCTCCCTGCCCCACCAGCTTCAAACCCTCATTGCCACCAACAAACACATCCTCGAAGCCCCCCCCTAACCCTTTCTCAACCGGAGACGCTTCCCGCTGGCGAAGCCTGTCTGCATAGATAAACGGCAAGCCCAGGGCAACGCCCCTCCACCCATCCACCCTTCGGCAAGCTCAGGGCAACGCCCCTCCACCCATCCATCCCTCCACCCCCCAGCTATGCGCCTTCGCCCTCTCATTGCCTTTCTCCTCGGCCTCTGCGCCGTGCTGCTCTGGAACTGCGGCCCCGGCTCCTTCCCTGGCTCGGCCCCCCAGGTCGATTCCTTAGATAGCGCTAGAGCGGCCCTGGAGCAGTCGATTCTGCCAAACATTGATGTGGGCAGTGAGCTGGTCTCCGACGAAGCCGCCACCCGCTACACCACCGACCAAATCGAAGAGCCCCTGCCCCGGCTCGAAGACTTTCCCCTCTACGCCGCCCAGCCCGGTGGCGGGGGCAACATCGCTTATATTGAAATCTTTACCTCCTCCGAAAAAGCCAACGTCGATCGCCAAAACGAGCGCTGGCTGGTGGAAGTAGCCGAAGCCTTTAACCAGCGTCAGGTTGCTTTACCCTCGGGGGAAGTGGTGCAGGTGGGCATTCGCAAAGTGGCGTCGGGCACCGCCGCCCGGCTACTGGGGGCCGGTACGGCGCAGCCCACGGGCTATAGCCCTTCTAACGATCTTTGGATTGCCATGATCCAAAGCCAGGGGGTCAAGACGGTGCCCATTGCCGCGCGGCTGGTGCCCAACACCGCCGGGTGGGTGCTGCCTAGGGAGGTTTATGATGGCCTGGCGGAAAACGGCGCCGTTAGCTTCGACCGCCTGCTCAACGCCATTGCCTCTGGGCAGGTGACGGTGGCCTACCCCAACCCCTATTCCAGCTCCACCGCCCTGAATCTGCTGTATACCCTCTACTGGCGCGCTGCCGGGCACCAGCAAACCGGCGGCCAGCTGACCGTCGCCGAGCTGCAAACCCCCCAGGTCAATTCGGTGTTTGACCAGTTTCAGGCCCAGGTGCTGATTACTACTCCCACCACCCTCGATCTCCAGGAGCTGTTTCTGCGCGACCAGAGCAAGCTCCAGGCATTTCCGCTGGAGTACCAAAACTACCTGGGGTTGCGCCAGGTGCCTGGCTTTGAAAACACCGAGTTTGTGCCCTTTGGCGCCCCCCACAACAATCCCCTAGTTGGGTTCGAGTGGAATACCCCCCAGCAGCAGGCCGCCCTGAAGGCCTTTGCCGACTTTGCCCAATCTGCTGAAATGCAGGCCCTGGCCCTGGATCAGGGGTTTGTGGAAACCGACTACCTCAAGGCCCAGCAAATTCCCCCCACTCCCGCTGGGGAGGTGCTGCTGGCGGCTCAGTCGAACTGGAAGCTGCGCAAAGACGGCGATCGCACCGTCTACATGAGTCTGGTCATCGACACCAGCGGCTCCATGGAGGGCCAGCGCCTACAGGCCGTG
Organism: Nodosilinea sp. CTOTU7336; assembly: GCA_036848635.1. Classification (GTDB taxonomy): domain Bacteria; phylum Cyanobacteriota; class Cyanobacteriia; order Phormidesmidales; family Phormidesmidaceae; genus Nodosilinea. Next base: position 2,787 of record DAIUJR010000012.1, on the reverse strand, counting down.
CAGGATGGCTTACGGATTGCCGCCGGACAAATTAACGCCGGTAACTACGTTGGCATTGTCACCTTTGACGACAATCCGCTGCAACGCTTGCCCCTGGCCCCCTTTGACCAGCTCCAGCACCAGAAGTTCTTAGCTACCGTTGACCAGCTCCAGGCCGACGGCAGCACCGCTATGTATGACGGGGTGATGGTGGGCCTGGCGGATCTGCTCGAAAAACAAGCCGCTGACCCCACCGGGCGATTTTACCTGCTGCTGCTCACCGACGGCGACGTCAACCGAGGCTATAAATTTGACGCCGTTAAAGACGTGATGGCCTATAGCGAGGTGCGGTTCTACCCCATTGCCTACGGCGAGGTCAACCAGAGCGAGCTAGAGGCCATTGCCAGCCTGCGGGAATCTACCGTGCAGCAGGGCAGCCCCGACAATGTGCAAAGCTTGTTTAAGGATCTGTTTCAGGTGAATCTGTAGTCGAGATCGCCGTTTCTACCGTCTATGCGTAACCCCAATCGACGACTGGTTGCTATTTTGGGCCTGGGCTGGCTAGCCTTTCTGGGGCTAGGGCTGGGCCTGCGCCAGGTACTCGGCGGCCCGGCGGTAACGGTGATAATCGACCGCAGCTACTGCGCCCCAGCCCAATGGCAACCCCTGGCCGAAGCCTATGCTGCCCTCTATGCCCAGCAGCAGCAGCGGCGCTTAACCATCGACCAGGTCATCTACGTCAGCGACCTGGGGCAGGAAGTCGCCGCCACCCTCCCCACCCCCGAACAGGTCAGCACCCTGAGCACCTACGGACGCTCTAGCCAGGCCCAGCTCCAGCAGGCCGCCCAAGACCACCCCGCCGCCACAGTGCTAACCTGCGGCGCGGGTCAGCCTTAGCCAGGCTAGGATAGAGACAGATATCTATTCAACCTGAAAAATAACCGATAGATTATTAGCGGGCATTTCTACGGTTTCTCGCCAGGCCAGCCCCTGGGCCTGGGCAGCGGCGACCACCGTCTCTAGATCGCGCACCCCCCAGTCAGAATTTTGGGCTTGCAGACTCTCATCAAAGGCGGCATTGCTGGGGGCGGTGTGCTGGCCGTCGCGTTTAAAGGGGCCGTAGAGATATAGAATTCCCCCCACGGGCAAAACCCGCTTGGCCCCGGCCATTAGCCCCAAGCAGGCCGCCCAGGGGGCGATGTGGATCATATTGATATTCACGATGGCGCGAATTGGCGCCTGCCCTAGGGCCAGGGATAAGGGCGCGGCGGCAGCGGCGGGCTCCACCGGCCAAACTGGGTCGCAGACATCCAGCGCTAGGGGGGCATGGAGGTTTTCTGCCGGAACGACCTGGCGCCAGGCGGCAATGCTATCGCGGGCTAGGGGGTTGGGGTCGGAGGGCAGCCACTGGCGCGGGGCCAGGCGGGGGGCAAAAAATACGGCATGTTCCCCGGTGCCGCTGGAGAGTTCTAGCACCGTTCCCGACTGGGGCAGTACCCGAGACAATACCGTTAAGATAGCCTCCCGGTTGCGCTGGGTGGCGGGGGCAAAACACCGGGCATCAAAGGATTCAGCCATGGGAATGGGGCCTGGCACAGGTTAAAGATCCTTACTTTACCCCACCCCCTGGCCGCAGATGCGTAGGTTTTCCCGTTGCAAGCCCCATTCCTTGGCCCATCCGCATGGCTGGAATCAACTGATGCCCGGCTATAGCCATCGCCACCTCGGTTAGGCCACAGCCAGCCCGGCGCGATCAGAGTGGCGATGGCGAGCCAGATCGCCTCTCAGTTGTGGCTCGATCCGCCAACCCTGTCCTAAGCTATCTGGCCAGCGCGATATGTTAGCCCTCGCCCGGCTAGAAATCAGCTTTCAGGTTAGGATCATGGGGTAGAGCGCTAGGTTAGCGAAACGCCATGTTTTTAGATGAACTATCGCCATTTGTGCAGGAGCTGTTTAGCCACCCGGCCGCTTTTTTGGGCGGGTTTGCCTCCGGCCTGCTGCGGCTGAGCCTGGCGGATGACCCCGTGAAAAGCTGGTTGAGCCAGCAGGGCGTCACCTCACCCCCAGGGGCTACGGATGCGGCCTATTACCCCCAGAATGGCGGTGGCCCCCAGTCTATTTCCATCGACTGAGGCCCCGTCAAACTAAATTTTAGGATAGGTAACATCTGACCGATCCCCTCAGAAAGTCATTTCCATGGGCAGACGTTACGACCAAATTACCCCCGAACTCAGCCAGTGGATGGGCCAGCAGCCCGTTTTCTTCGTGGCGACGGCTCCCCTATCGGCGGAGGGGCATATCAACTGTTCCCCCAAGGGCGGCGATGCCCTACGGGTGCTTGACCCGCTCACCGTGGCCTACCAAGATCTCACTGGCAGCGGAGCTGAGACCCTGGCCCACCTGCGAGAAAATGGTCGTCTAGTAATTATGTTTTGCGCCTTTGAGGAGCCATCTCAAATTCTACGGCTACACGGTCGTGGGGAAGTGGTGACCTCCGGCCAGGCGGATTTTGAGGCGCTACTGGCCCACTTCCCGCCCCATCCTGGCACTCGCTCTATTGTGCGCCTGCACGTCGCGCGGGTGAGCGACTCCTGCGGCTACGGCGTACCTCTGATGGATTTTCGCGCTCCGCGTGAGGTGCTCGACACCTGGGCCAAGAACAAGGGAACAGCGGGATTAGTCGCCTACCGACGGCAGAAAAATCGATTGAGTATCGACGGACTCCCTGCGCTCGATGCTGACGCTGAATAATGAATAAACCTTATCGGAAATTGAGCCTGTAGAATCAATAGCAGGAGCAGAGACCAG
>DAIUJR010000011.1:0-95172 GCA_036848635.1 Nodosilinea sp. CTOTU7336 | reverse complement strand
CAGCTAACTATGTATTAAGTGTCAAATCTGCTGGATAAGCCCCTACTTTTTAGTATTATCCAGCAGATCAACGGGATAATACCCAGACATTCAGGAATTAAATATCATGTCTGCTGGGTAAGTCTGGGGTTTAAGAGTGTTATCCAGCAGATTTGAGGGCTAAGGGTGGGTAATGGGGGTGTTATCCGTCAGAAGTGCTGGACAATACCTCAGGATCAGGGATTATCCAGCACTTTGCTGGGGTATTTTCTCCCCCTCGCCATGGGCGCGGATGTCGCGACTGAGAATGCCGAAGTCAAACACCTCCGTCTTGCCGCCCTAGGCATTGAGTTGGATCCATACCAGGCAGATCAATGTTGACACCACAATCGGGGCAGCAAAGCTGACCAGCAGATCGCCCGCGAAGGGCAGCCCCTTCCAGGGGCTAAAGTCGGGCCGGGGGAAGAACAGGGCACCGGATGCGATCGCCACCACTGCCCTCCAAACCGCCATCGTCCCCGCCAGCCGCCGCGAATACAGCCCAAACAGCACCGGAAACAGCGCCCCGGCACAGGCCAGATCAGCCAGCAAAAACAGGTACAGCACGTTGTAGCCCCGCGAGGCAATCAGAATCGCGGGAAGGCCCACGGCGACCGTCAGCACCCGGCTCAGCCGCAGAATGCCGTGGGTGGATTGGTTGGAAAAAGCGCCGCAGATCGGGCGTAAACACGCTGGCGATGCCGTTAAGCAGCGAATCTAGGCTGCTCATTACCAGGGCCAGCACCAGCACCGCAATGCTCACCCAGCTCGGCAGATCCAGCGCTTGGATAAGGGAGAAAAAGGCGCGATCGTAGTTGTAGCCAAAGTGCATGGCGAGAATGCCCAGCAGTCCCGCCATCAACAGCATGGACAAAATCAGCAGAAACGATCCGAGGAACGATCGCCGCACCACCCGATCGCTCTTGCAGGCGTAGATGCGCTGCCAGTTGGTCTGGTTAAACATTTCGGCGACGATCACCGCAATCACCAGCGTTGCGCCAAATTTAATGCCGGGGCCGTTCGCTGCGGTATCGAGAATTAACCACTGGTCGGCGAGGGGGCCGTTAGCCGGGTAATCTGCGATTCAAAATAATCCTGGCGGTGACCTAGACTGCGGGCCAATATCAGCCCCTCACGATAGGCCGATAGCGCCGCCTCAGGCTCCCCGGTCTGCTCATAGAGCTGCCCCAGCTGGTCAAAGGTCTCCATCAGACCGTAGGCGTTGCTGGCCTGCCGTTCAACTAGCAGCAGCTGTTCGTAGAGGTAGCCCAGGTCGCCTACCCGCTCCAGGGTTTTATAGATCGCCGCCAGATCGCGGATGGCGGTGCTGGCGACATTTAGCTGCCGGTTGGCAATGGCGTTGGTGTAGGCAGCCTGATAGTTGCGGGAGGCTTCCTCCAGGTTCCCTAGGGTGCGGTAATTTTGGCCCACCCGGTGCTGCACAGCAGGAATGAGGGGCCACTGGGTTTCATCGGTACTGTAGAGCGTGATCAGCTGCTGCTGCACGGCAATGGCTGCCTCAAACTGCTGGGCCTGCTCCAGGTTTTGACTTTGGGCCAGCTGGTAGCGAATCTGGTCGTCGCGATCCGCAGCCGCGGCGGTGAGCTGCACCAGTTCGCCGTAGGCCTCGGCGGCAGGCTGAAAGTAGAACCAGTCGGCCTGGAGGCTGGTCAGGGTTTCAACCTGGGTTTGGTAGGTGGCCCGATCGCCCGCCGCCAGAGCTATATCCGCCAGCGTCCGGTGAATGGCCACTGCCGCCTCCACGTCCCCCAGGATTGTATAGGTGGCCGCCATGTCCTCCAGCCGCGCTCGGTCGGCGGCGACACTGATATCCTGCTGGGCCTGAATTTGGTCAAGTCGGGCCGAGAGCAGCTGAAGCTCCTGGGTCGAGGCCAGGTCGCGCATCCACTGAGCCACCCGCTGAATCGCCACCAGTTCACGCTCGATCCCCAGCAGGCGACGTAGGCGCACTTCCCGCATCCACAGCTCTAATGCCTCCTCTGCATTACCGGCCTGGTTCAGGGCTTCGGCTTCCAGGGCCAGCCGATCGAGATCCTGTTCCAGGGCGTACTGCTCTAGGGGGCTGAGGGGCCGGGGCACCGGCGGATTCGGCAGTAGCGGGTCAAGGGGGACATCCTGTAGGGGGTCAGCTAAAAACGGAATCCGCACTTCGGGCCGCAGCACCTGGGCTAGGGCCGGGGATGCGGCCCCCAAAACCATTGTTGGGGCCGCAAAAATCACGCTGGCCAGAGCCATGATCGAGGCCGATCTGACCCTAAGCTTTCTCCCGTCCTTTCTCTCAACAAGGGAAAGGGAGTCCAGGTTCAAAGTCCCTCTCCCCGAACGGGAGATGGATATAGGGTGAGGGCTTTTCCCCTGGCGGCGGGAGCCTTTTCCGTGGTGAAGCTGATGCGGCAACGGCATATACCCTTCTCTGCCCATTCATCCTAACCCCAAGTGTGACAACCCCTTAACATCTTCCCAGGGCTTGCTATGGGGGATACCGGATTACTGTAACCTAAAGGTTCTGTGGTGATTACCCGCCCCGTTGCCTCCCCTGCGGCGCTAGGCCAAGCGCAGGGCAAAACTGGCAACCCTTGACCCTTCGCGTTTACAGATTATGCCAACCACCGCCTCCCCAGCCGTTGCTGCTCCTACCCGCACCATTCGCATTGTGTCGCGCAAGAGCCAGCTGGCGCTGATTCAAACCCACTGGGTGCGGGATGAACTGCAAAAGCACTTCCCCCACTTTGCCTTTGAGGTACTCACCATGGATACCCAGGGAGATAAGGTGCTGGATGTTTCGCTGTCTAAAATTGGCGACAAGGGGCTGTTTACCCAGGAACTCGAAGACACCATGCTGAGGGGGGATAGCGACTTTGCGGTGCATTCCCTCAAAGACCTGCCCACCCGCTTGCCGGCAGGGCTAATGCTGGGCTGCATCACCGAGCGCGAAGACCCCGCCGATGCCCTGGTCATGCACGCCAGCAACCAAGACAAAACCCTGGCTACCCTGCCCCCCGGCGCGGTAATTGGCACCTCTTCCCTGCGGCGGCTGGCCCAGCTGCGCCACCACTACCCCCACCTTACCTTTAAGGATATTCGCGGCAACCTCAACACTCGCCTGCGCAAGCTTGACGAGGGCGGCTACGACGCCATTATTTTGGCGGTGGCGGGGCTACAGCGGATGGATATGGGCGATCGCATCCACGAAATTCTCTCCGCCGACATTTCCCTCCATGCGGTCGGCCAGGGGGCTTTGGGCATCGAGTGCCGCCAGGGAGATGACGACATTCTGGCCCTGCTGGCGGTACTCAGCCACCCAGCTACCACCGCCCGCTGTCTGGCCGAACGAGCCTTTTTGCGCGAGCTAGAAGGGGGGTGTCAGGTGCCCATTGGGGTCAACACCACCCTCAGCGGCGAGACTCTCATCCTAACCGGCTTGGTCGCTAGTCTGGATGGGCTGCGGGTGATTAAGAAGACCGTGCAGGGTAGCCCTGACCAGGCTGAAACGTTAGGGATGCAGCTCGCCCAACAGCTGCGCGCTGACGGCGCTCAGGAGATTTTAGACGAGATTATCGCTGAGAATCGATCTTAGAAGCAGCTATTCTTCATTTTTGAACAGTCTACCCTAGAAGATTCTGCCCTAAATTGCTAAATTGGCTTATCACAAGGGATAGGGAAGTTGTCATCTCCCTTTCTCTTTCACGGGTACATTCGTTGCATCGTTAATTGACTAGAAGCACACCAAAATCACAATCATCTTAATTAGTATTTTTAGTTGCCCGTCCTATGGGTATTGGGGTAAAGAACAGCGATGCTAAAGTTGAGCTACACACTCTACCCTTGTAAATCTCATAATTCAAATTAGACTTAACTTGCCAGAGAGTGCCTTTTCAGCTCTTCGCAGCACACCCGATGAGTTTGGCCAAGAGCTGCTGATCGCCGCTGTGGTGAAGTAGTACGAAGTAGGGATGATTTCACAATCGAAAGCAGCAGAAATTGCCGGCATTAGTCGGCAAGCATTTTTAGCAGCCCTTAACCGCTTTGAAGTATCGCCATTTCAAGTCACTGTCAAAGAACTAGAAGAAGGATGGCATCGTGGTTAAGCAATGGGTGGTGAATTCATCCCCCATTATTACCCTAGCCAAAATTGGACGTGTAAATCTACTCCCTCAACTTTGTGATGAAATGGTAATACCAAATCCTGCTTGGTTACCCCCGATTCAATCGGGCGAATGCCATTTGCCCCTACAGTTTGGCCTGTGGGGAATCGGGGCTATACGACTCGGATTTGGTATAATTTCCCAAGGAGTTGTCAACGGAATTCAGCAGGGTAGTTACGACGATACCGCCGTGACCTGGATTCTGAGCCAGGGCCAGTCTTTTCTAAAGCTCATTGATAGTGTAGATTCTGCGGTAGCTGCTTGGGATTTGGGATTAGGAGAAAGTCAAGTACTTTCCTGGGCTCTTCATCATTTAGGGATAAAGCGATCTTGGATGACCGGGCCGCTCGAAAGGCAGCTACTATTCTGCAAGACCTGTTCGCGGTACATTAAGCATCATTTTGCTGGCCAAGCAAGCTGGATATATTTCTTCCGCTAGGGCTGAGTTTGAAAAACTGATTGCATCGGGCTTCCGGATTGGAGATGATGTTCTGGCCAAAGTGCTAGAGCTAGCGAGAGAGTGAAGGTTGAATTACAAACTGTTTACCACATTCTTTGCAGCGATAGCACTGCTTTCCCCGGCGATGCCCGTTTTTGCATACCTGAGTCGATTGACAGTGGGAGCAAATCATTACTTTCATTACATTGCCCGACTGAGCATCGCCCATATGGGGCTCCAAATATGACACGATCAGCTTCTCCATCTCCTGGGCTAGGCGTTGACGATGTTCTAGGTTAGGACTGCGCAGGGCCGCTAGCATCACCGCATTGCTGCTGTGCACACAGACCTCAGCCAGTAGCGCGTACTGTTCTGCATCTAGGTCGGGCTGGCGCTGCTTCAGGATATTCGCCATGAAATTGATGGCTTCCTGGGTCATGCTTTCATCAATCTCCTGGAAAATTTCGCGGGCCACATAGAACTGCACAAACACCACCCGCGAAACCGGCTGCTCAAACAGCTCTGCCACCGCCTGGGTAAGTACCCCAATCATCTGGCGCAGGGGCAACCGCACCATGGCAGGAATGTCCACCTTCTCCCACATGGCCTTAACCCGCTCGGTATGGCGTAGTTCCATCGCCTTAAAGATGGCAGCTTTATCCGGGAAAAACTGATAGAGCGAACCCACCGCCGTCTCGGCCTTGGCGGCAATCAGGTGAGTCGTGGCGGCGGCATAGCCTACGTCGTCAAACACAGCGGCGGCGGCCTCCAGAATTTTCTCAACCCGTGCTCTGCCCCGCTGCTGTTTAGGCTGCCGGCGAAAGTTACTTGACGAATGCGAAGGTTTTGTCATATCTTAAAAACGCGACAGATTTCTCGCAATTTTATCGCTAATGGAGAATACCATGGCATCTATGCTGCCTGGCGCCCCCTGGTTATTGGCGCACAAATCAATGCTGGCCGTAAACCAGCCTCGCAAAATCTCGTTGTTCGGCCATGACTATGTCCTGTGGAAAGATGCCGCGGGGGAAATTCAGGCTTTGCCCAACGCCTGTCCTCACATGGGAGCCATGCTCTCAGAGGGCTGGTGTGAGGTTCAGGGTAACGGAGCCAGTGTCGTGGCTTGCCCGTTTCACGCCCTTAAATTTGATCGGTCAGGCTGCACGGTTTTGCCAGGCACAAACAAAAAGACGAGGCCCCAGCTGGAGCCGTTAGAGCTGATCCTGCAGGGGGATTTTATCTGGTCCTATGGGGACTACGAGGCCAAGCTGCCAATTCCCACCGTGCTGAACGAGATTGCCAATACCTATTACTTTGTCGGTCATACTGCCGATCGCAGCGTCGAGACCGATTTGCTCACGATGCTGCTCAATATGCACGACTACAATCACCAAAACGGCACCCACCGTGACCTGTTTAGAATTACTGAGGTGGAATTCCATCAATTTATTGATGGCGGCCATCACTCCCAGGCATTTTATGACATGCCCACTGCCCCCTATAGCTGGGCAGAAAAGATCAGAAAACCGGATTTGCTGCTGTTGCCTAGTACCATGAAGGCCCATTTAGAAAACCACTTTCCATCCCTAGTGATTTTCCATGGCGAAATGCCGCTGGGGAAGGCGGCCCAGTGCCACATCTTTGTGCCAGAAGCTGAGAATCGGACGCGGACGTATATTTTGCTGTTTGGCCAAGCTAAGCACCCTGTTTTCAAGGCATTGGGCAGCACGTATCTTAAGTTTGGCAAGGTCGTAGTGGATCAAGATGCGGATATTCTAGGCAAGATCTACCCCGACACACCGCAGAAAATTAAGCTCAACAACGAAGTCGGTATGGATTGGGTAAGACGTAATTTTGCAAGTTTTCCTGACGTGGTTTCACCCAATCTTTCAAGGTAAGCTGAGTGACCGCAAAACCCAGGCCAAAGATGAGTAATCTGATTGAGCTGATCTCACGCCGGCGTAAACAGCTCTAGCACCTCTACTCGACCCCGAATCGGCTGTGGCCCCAGGGATTGTAGCGGCCAATCACCCAGCTGCTGGTGGGTGGTCTCGCTAATCAACAGCCCATGGCCCAGGTGTTTCGTCATATCCTCTAGCCGCGCCGCGACGTTTACGGTGTCGCCAATTACCGTAAACTCCAGATGGTTGTCAGTGCCCAGGCAGCCCGCCACCACCGGGCCAGAATGTACGCCAATGCCCATGGCCAGGGGAGAAATCGTCTTCACCGCCTCGGCCATGGCCATGGCCGCCTGGAGAGCATGTTCAGCATGGTTATCTAGAGCCTCAGGGGCACCGAACACCGCCAGCATGCCGTCGCCCATAAACTTATCGACCCAGCCGCCGTGCTGTTCTACCAGTCTGGCCAGCAGATCCTGGTAGCGATTGAGAAAATCAACCACGGCCTGGGGGTCAAGGGTTTCAGCGAACTGGGTAAAGTTGCGCAGGTCAGTAACCACCACCGTCACGTCGCGCTCCTGGGGATGCTGAAGTAGGTCCAGCGGGGTTTCAAAGGCCGCTTCTACCACCGTGCGGGGCAAAAATCGCTCCATTAGCAGCCGCCCCGACTCGTTTTTGACGTGGCGGCGTACGATATCGGCCATCGCCATGGCTAAAAAACCCGTGCCAAAAATGGTGAACGCGGTGAAGAGGCCAATGGCAATATCCAGCTGAAAAAGTCTGGCCGCATAGGTAAAGTTGATCAGCGCCAGTAAGGTGGTCAGACCCGCCGCCCGTCGTCTCAGCCGCATTCCTCCGGATACGGCCAGCAGGCAACAAAAGGCGGCAATGTTGGCCAGAATTAACGGCTGGCTCTCCCCCAGCACCCGCCAAATATTGGTGATGAATACCCCAATCAAAACTCCGTCAAAGATCGGCACGGCCACCTGAAGCCGCCGCAGACTGCCTGCCGACAGGGGCCGTCGTAGCAGTTTGACCAGACCCAGGGCAAACAGGCTAGCCCCACAACCCACCAGGGCAATGGTGGGGGGAACCTGATCCTTGCCAATCAGCGGCTGGGGGAAGAAGAATACCAGGATATCCAGGCTGGTGGAAATCAGCAGCACCACCGCCCTGACGTAGGCCAGCTTCAGCTCATGACGGTGGGCGGCCTGGGAGACAACACGCTCCAGGGCCGCTTCTAGGGGTAAGCGCCCAGCGGCCTCGGGCAGTAGCTGACGGGTAGAGGGTAAGGTTGGCCCCATGGGTATCAGTATCCCCAAGGGGATAAACAGCCAGCCAGATTACACAGGATTCTTAATTTCAATCTGCCCTACCATGCCCGCTTCGGCATGGCCAGCGATGGTGCAGCGCAATTCGTAGACCCCCGGCTTTTCGGGCACAAATACCCAGGCGGCTACTCCCCCCGGCTTGAGCTCTAGCTCGTGGATGGCCCCCTTAATTTCCACCGGCCCGGCTTCGACCTTTTGGCTCCAGATGCCGTCGGCAAAGTCTTTGGCGGTGAAATAGTGCTTTTGATCGCTGGGGTTGTCGAGCACCAGGGTGTAGCGCTGGCCCGCCGTAAACTCTAGGCGGTTGGGCTCAAACCGCAGCCCCCCGGCCTCGGTGCCCAGGTGAACCAATACCTGGGTCATAGGTCGCTGGGCCGGAGCCGCCAGCGCTACAGTCGCCGGGCACCAACCTAGCCCTAGCCCGATTAGCACAACCAGCCCCAGCACCCATGGCCTGAACCCATCAATAACAGAACGGCTTGGCATGGCTAAAGTCTCCTTAACAAACCGAGAACGAACCGAGCGGTGAATGCTTGAGAATAGGCTGTACCTCGATCCACAAGGCATTGACCGTAAGCTTAGAATACTGCATCGCTGGGGTAGCCTCCTGGGCGTTGATATGGCTAACTAGCGGCGGCTCTCTCGCCCAATAGGCCTTCCTGAACCCAGGGCAAGGGGCGTTGCTGGACACAGGTATGAATCAAGCCTTCAACGTCCTTCGTAGGGGGCAAACGGCCGTTTGCCCCCTACCTAAATTCATGCCTCAATTCAGCAAAACCGGAAAGAAGCGGCCTTTACGGATCTAAAAACACGGCTCGCTGAGCCGCCAGCAACTGCTTGATGCCGCGCTCGCCCAGGTCTAAAATCTGGTTCATTTGCTGACGGCTAAAGCTGCCGTCTTCGGCGGTGCCCTGGAGTTCTACGATATCGAGCTGCTCGTTGAGCACGAGGTTGAAATCTACGGTGGCCGCCAAATCTTCTGGGTAGTTGAGGTCTAGGAAAGCCTCCTCCTCTAGCAGCCCCACCGAGACCGCCGCCACCTCATGGATGAGCGGTGACTGGCTCAGCTTGCCCCGCTGCACCAGGCTGTCGACGGCTTCTCTAAGGGCCACATAGCCGCCGGTAATGGCGGCGGTGCGGGTGCCCGCATCGGCCTGAAGCACGTCGGCATCGACCAGCAGGGTGCGCTCTCCCAGCAGGCTAAAATCCACAACAGAGCGCAGGCTGCGACCAATCAGGCGCTGAATTTCCTGGGTGCGGCCCGAGAGCTTGGTCAGTTCTCGTTCCTGCCGTTGGGGGGTGGCCCCCGGCAGCATGCGATATTCCGCCGTTAGCCAGCCCCGGCTTGACCCCTGCAAAAACTTGGGTACCCCCTCCTCTATCGAAACCGTGCACAGCACCTGGGTCTCACCACAGCGGGTGAGCACCGAGCCCGCCGCAAATTTAGTGAACCGCCGCTCGAAGCTAATGGGCCGGAGCTGATCCGACTGACGACCATCTGGACGTTGCCAAGCCATGGGGGTATACCTAAGTTGCCGTAACTAGAATACAGTAGGCCGGAGCCAAGCTCTGGTGTTATGGCCAGGACCGCGCGTGCCTCGACAGCGAATTGGGTACGCTGACCACGGGCAAGGCCCCTAGACCAGGCAGAACGCTGTGCCACCTGCTAGCGCAGCGGTACAAAAAAGCCCATAGTACTTTTGGACTATAATTGCATATGGGGTCATTTACCGATTTGCTTCCCAGAAAGTACGCTATATTTAGCCCAGCCATTCGACGATTGCCCCTAGAATACTTCCCCAATGGTCTCTCAATTAAACGTCACTAGCTTTCCGCTACCCCCTGCGACGACCCTGATCCGTCATCCCCTGCTGCAAACCGTTGAGGGAACGGTGCAGGTGTTTACCTCGGTACACCGTAGTTTCTTTACCAACGTGATGGTGCAGGCGCTGCGCCTGGCCGATCAGGGCAAGGCCGCGTTGATCGTGCAGTTTTTGAAAGGTGGCATTCACCAGGGGCCAGACCAGCCGATGCAGTTTGGCCAGAACCTCGACTGGGTGCGCGGCGACATGCCCGGCTGCATCCACGGGCCAGAGGTGGGGGCGGCGGAACAGCAGGCCGTTCAAGACCTGTGGAACTATACCAAGGCGGTGGTTAACAAAGGCCGCTACGGCCTGGTGGTGCTCGACGAACTCAGCCTGGCCGTTAACTACGGCCTAATAGCCACCCAGGAGGTAGTAGATTTTCTCCAGCATCGCCCCCCCCAGGTGGACGTAATTTTGACCGGGCCAGACATGCCGGAGGTGCTGCTGGCGGTGGCCGACCAGGTGACGGAGTTTCGCCGCAGCTTTTTGCCTTAGGGGATTTTGGGGTTAGACCTTAGCCCGTCATGCTCATGGGGTGAAAATCTATCCTCAGGATGAGCTGTACAGGATTATAGGTGGGAATAGCGCTGACAGAAAGCTAGTAGACCTTGCCTACCTGGGTTGCATCAAGGCTGGCGGCGATTCAAGAACGTTTTCGCCAGGGTCAGTCGTCTATGGAGCATCTTTTTGTTCGGAAAACGGCTTAGAATTTTGCCTCAAAACGTTATCAACAGGACATAAGACCATGATTAAAAACGACGCCTGGATCAGTCAAATGGCTATGGAGGGCATGATTCAGCCCTTCCAGCCGTCCTTAGTTAGGCATGTGGATGCCAATGGTAATAGCACCAACCATGCGGTGATTAGCTATGGGCTGTCGTCCTACGGCTACGATATCCGCCTGTCTCCGGCAGAGTTTCGCATCTTCCGCCACATTCCTGGTACGGTGGTTGATCCCAAAAACTTTAGCCCCGATAATTTAGAGCCGACGGCCCTAAGAAGCGACGCCAGCGGGAGCTATTTCATCCTGCCAGCCCACTCCTACGGGTTAGGGGTAGCGCTGGAAAAGATCTCCGTGCCTAACAACATCAGCGTAATTTGCATCGGCAAATCGACCTACGCCCGCTGCGGTATTATTGCCAACCTCACCCCCGCCGAGGCCGGGTGGCGAGGTCACTTAACCCTAGAGTTCTCCAACTCTTCCAGCGCCGACTGCCGCATCTACGCCAGTGAAGGGGTGGTGCAGCTGCTTTTCTTTGAGGGAGAACCCTGCCAGGTTAGCTACGAAACCCGGCGCGGCAAGTATCAAGATCAAGGCGAGCGAGTTACCCTGGCCAGGGTTTAGGGTAAGGTCTGCCGTTGCCCCTGGGCGACCTGCTCAATCTTCCAAAAAATTGTGACGATCCCCCCCATTGCCGTCATCCTCGTCATGATAGATCAGTAAGCTAGCCCTCAAGCCCAGGAGGTAATCATGGCTAACCCACTGCATCCAGCCCCATCAGCGACCGAGGTGATTACCGTGCGGCCCCAGGGGGATGTGATGACCAAGCAAAAGCTGCCCTACTTTGTTGGCATCTCAGGCGCTACCGCCGGAGCCCAGGGTATTTCCATGAATCTGGTGGTGATTCCACCGGGGGCTTCGGCAGAGCCCCACTTTCACAAAGACTATGAAACCGCCATCTATATTCTCAAGGGCCGGGTCGAAACCCGCTACGGTGAGGGGCTGAGTCAATCCATCATCAACGAAACTGGGGATTTTTTGTTTATCCCCCCAGGGGTGCCCCATATGCCGACCAACCTGAACGCCACCGAGCCCGCCCAGGCCCTGGTGGCCCGCAATGACCCCAACGAGCAAGAAAACGTGGTGTTGTACTCGATATAGGGTTTTTGCCCCGGTTTTAGCTCAAGCCATGCGTCACAGGGGCATTAGACCTCCCCAAAAATCCAGATTTTGCCACGACACCACGGGAGCTTCAGGACATTTCTGGAGATGTCTATTGCTGGACACAGGTATGCATCAAGCATTCAACGTCTCTCGTAGGGGCAAACGGCTGTTTGCCCCTACTCAAATTCGTGCCTCAATTCAGCAACACTATCGCAGGAGCCTAAAATACAAGGGTTCACTCGCAGGAAAACAGCCCATGGCCAGTCAGTTTAAGATTGGCGACCAGGTGCGCCTGGTTGCTCTGCCGCCCTACTTCAAAACCGCTGACCCAATGCCGATGCTACGTCCCCCAGACACCCTGCAAGTGGGGGCTGAGGGTACGGTACTTAGCCATCGCCCTGGGGGCTACTGGGGGGTGCGGTTTGAGCAGGGGGCCTTTTTGTTGGATGGCCAGTTTCTGGCTGCCGCCGCTGCTCCTCAGGTGGATTCCAGCAATTGCCAGCCCCCCGATCAAACCCTGCTCCCGGAGAAGCAGGAGCATCCCTAAGGCCCTAGCTTCCAGGAGTTTCATCCGGGTCAGAGCTCGCCGTAGCGTCGGGCTTTGCTTCAGACTCTTCGGCGGTCACTTCAGGCTCAGCCTCCACCACGGGTTCAGGCTCGGCCACGGCTTCTAGTTCTACCACGGGCGAGGGCGAGGGTTCCACGACGGGCTCAGGGGCGGCTGTCGCCTCAGGCTCAGATTCTGCCACGGGCTCCGATGTGACTACGGCTTCCGGTTCTACCAAGGGCTCAGGGGCGGCTATTGCTTCAGGCTCAGTTTCTATCACGGGCTCCGATGCGGCCACGGTTTCTGGTTCTACCAAGGGCTCAGGGGCGGCCACGGCGTCTGGTTCTGCCACGGGCTCAGGCGCAGATTCTACTACGGGCTCGGGTGTAGCTCCGGCTTCAGACTCCACCACCGGCTCAGACTTCCGAGTTTTTAGGATAGGCTTAGCGGTGCCCTTAGGCTCAGGCTTGGCCACGGGCTCGGGTGCAGCTGCGGGTTCTGGTTCTGCCACAGGAGTGACTTCAGCCGTTGTCTCAGGGATGGTCTCGGTCTCGGCAGCGGTCTCGACGACTACCTCAGGCGCAGGCACTTCTTCTTCCACCGCCTTAGGTTTGGGCTTGGGGCCTCGCATTAACGCGGGGGGCACGGCGGGCTTGCGATCGTCTTCACGCCCTCTACCGCCCCGACCACCTCTGCCGCCTCGCCGATCGCCGGTGCGGTCTCCGCTGCTGCTAGGGCTATCTCCCGTTCGTTTCTTGGGCTTCTCGGGGGAGGGGTTGGGAGTTTCAGCCATGACTTTACATTGTTTAACGCCGTGCAGATCTTACCTTGAATCTGCCCGTCGACTAGAACCTATCTCCTCGGCAGGGCTTCGCACCGGTGCAAAGCCCTTAGCGATCCAGCCCCGCTCAGACCTAGCCAGTTGCGGCTGGATCAACGCTATTGACCTGGGCATGGCTATCCTCTGACGGTAAAGGCGTTGACCCATGGCTAGGGTCAGGCTCTAAAACCTCCTCCCGCACTCCGCTGAGCGCCTGTTGCGGCACCCCAATGGCAATGCCCACCTGTCCAAAGGCGATCCGCAGGCGACGGCGGAACTCTCGGCCCACCAGAAACTGCTTAAGGGGGCGGGTACGAATCCAAAGGCGAATGGTGATACCGGCGTGGGTCATGGCATCAACCCCAATCATCTCCACCGGGTCGAGGATAGCGTACTGCCAGGCGGGGTCTTTGGCCATGGCCTGGGCCACGTCCTGCATGACATAGAGGGCATAATTGACGTCGGTGTCGTAGCCGACATCAACGGTGAGGTTGGCCCGTGACCAGTTGCGGCTGAGGTTATCGACCTGGGCAATTAGGCTGTTGGGCAGCGTCACCAGGCGACCGTCTTCCCCCCGAATTTTAGTCACTCGCAGGTTCAGGTTTTCTACAATGCCTGTGGTGTTGCCGGTAGCCACCAGGTCGCCGATAGCGTACTGGTCTTCTAGCAAAATTAAAAATCCGTTCACCAGGTCTCTGACCAGGCTCTGGGCTCCAAACGATAGGGCCAGCGCCGCCACCGCCCCAAAAGCCAGCAGAGAGGCCGGACCAATTTTGAGAATCTGCAACACCAGCAGCAGCGCCAGGGCATAGATGACAGCGGTTTTCAGCCCTTTGAGGGCACCGGTAATGGTAGAAACCCGCATCGACTTGCGCTGTAAGTCCTCTAGACTACCCAGCTCATTTTTGCCCCAGGCCTGGGCGGTCCGCTCAATCCCAATGTTGGCCAGGCGATTGAGCAGGCCGGTAATAAACCAGGCCAGCAGCAGCAGCACCGGGGTCGAAAACAGCCCAAAAGCATAACGCCGCGTTTGAGGAAAAAGATACAGCACCCCAGCGGTGCCCGCAATCCAAACAAAGGCGATGCTCCAGAACATGAGCCAGCGCAAAAAGGCCACTAATTGCAGCCGCTGATCCACAGAAATTTGATACCGCAGTAGCTGCTTCAGCTGATGATGGGGATAGATGGCGTCATCGCCATCTAGGGGGGGCTCCCACTGGCTGCCCTGTACCGTGCGCCGCTCTTCTAGGGTATGCTTGCGCCAGCCCAGTACCTGCCAGATGCCGGTTAGCACCAGAGTCGCCAAGACCGTCGCCAAAACGATCCACACGACCTTGCGAATTTGCCGTCTTAGGGCATCGGGCTGGCGGGCATCAATGGCCCTGCGGAGGGCGATTTGCAAAATCTCTTGCCAGCGCTCGGCCAGGATCGTTTGAGAAATAGCCTGAAACTGGGCATCGGTATCGGTGATAGTGAGCAGCACCTTGGGTTCAACCAAGTTGTTGCTGGTGGCAAACAGCACGGGCTGCCCGTTGATTTGCTCAATGATGACCTCGATGGGAGCGCTCGACGGAAGCGCCCCATCGGAGTCGTCGTCAGCGACCTGCAACGATTGCGAGATCACCTGGTTGAGATTACTTTCGATCTGGCGGGCCCGTACTTCCACCGGCACCTGCCCGCCCGGCTCGTTTCGGTTAAACACCGCTGGGGAGGCAATTTGAAATAAATCTATGCCGTCGAGCGCCACCGGTGCGGCCTCTAGCAGGCCAATGCGCTGCACGCCAATCGGTGGTGTGCTGCTGCTTCCTGACGGGCCCCAAAGGTTGGGTAGCTGAGCCTGGGCAAGCAAACCAACTGGGCTCAGACCCAACAGCAAGCTCAGCGCTAGGCCCAAAAGCAGCCGCCCCCAAAGGTGCTCCAGGGGCCACCCGAGGCGAAAATTTATTCTGTATTGCGGCACACCCTCACCTACCCTAGACAACCAGGTCAGCCCATGCATTAGACGTCGCTACCCTACCAAAAGCTCCGCCACTGAATTGCCCTTTATATCCCATACCATCAGTAAAATTGCCTCCCCAAACGGGAAGACTCTGGAAACCCATCATAAAGCGGATGATTGGGAGTTCGTCACCGACCTGGTCTAAGGGTGGGGTGAGGAGCAGAAAAATGCTAGTCTAAATCCTCCAAAGGTCTAGGATCTTGCCCATGAAGCGTGCACTCATTACCGGCATTTCGGGCCAGGATGGCTCTTATCTGGCCGAGCTGTTAATCGCCAAAGGCTATGAGGTGCATGGCCTGGTGCGGCGCTCTTCGTTGGAAGATTCGGCCCGCAAGCTGTCTAACCTTGAGCATTTGAAAGACTACATCACCTTCCACGCGGCGGCCCTAGACAATGAGCTGTCGCTCTACAAGGTGATTGCTAAGGTGCAACCCGATGAATGCTACCACCTGGCGGCCTCTAGCTTTGTCAGCTACACCTTTGAGGATGAGTTCTCAATTTTAACCACCAACTTTAACGGCACCCACTTTCTGCTGGCTTCCATCAAAGAAGCCGCGCCGGAATGCCGATTTTTCTTTGCCGGGTCGAGCGAAATGTTTGGCACCGTGGAGGCCAGTCCGCAGACGGAAGCCACCCCCTTTAACCCGCGCTCTATTTACGGGATTTCTAAGCTGGCCAGCCATCACCTGGTGCGCAACTACCGCACCCAGTACGGCCTGTTTGCCTGCACCGGCATTTTGTACAACCACGAGTCGCCCCGCCGCGACTTTAAGTTTGTGACCCGCAAAATTACCTCCCAGGCGGCCCGTATTAAACTGGGCCTGGCCGACCAGCTCTACCTGGGGAATCTGGCGGCCTTGCGCGACTGGGGCTATGCCCCCGACTATGTCTACGGGATCTGGCAAACGCTACAACACGACACCCCCGATGACTACGTGATTGCATCGGGCACCAACTATTCGGTGGAAGACTTTGTGCGCTGCGCCTTTGGCCACCTGGGCCTAGACTTCAAAGACTATGTGGAAATCGACCCGCGCTTCTACCGCCAGGCCGAGGATGTGCCGCTGCGCGGGGATGCCTCAAAAATTAGGCAGGCCCTGGGCTGGCAGCCCACCAAAGCTTTCCAGGAGATTGTCGAAGAAATGGTAGAGCATGACCTGGCCCTGCTGGCTCAGAAAAACCAGCCGTAGCTGTGCAGCCCCTTACCCAAAAGATTCACCCCCAGGTAGCAAACCCACACCACCACAAACCCAGCGGCGGCTAAGATGGCCGGACGGCGACCCTGCCAACCCTTAGTAATGCGAGCATGGAGGTAAGCGGCAAACACCAGCCAGGTAATCAGCGCCCAGGTTTCCTTCGGGTCCCAGCTCCAGTAGGAGCCCCAGGCTTCGTTGGCCCAAACCGCCCCGGCAATAATGCCAATGGTGAGCAGCGGAAAGCCCAGCCCAATCATCCGGTAGCTGATGTTGTCAAGGGTGTCGGCTAGGGTTAGCCGCTGGGGCGATAGGGTAACCGCCGGGGTCACCTGTTGTTTGGCCATGACAGCGGTGCCGCCCGTGGCGAGGGTCAACGGCGGGGCCGTCTCGGCCAGAGCAGCGGCGTCTACCCCCGCCCGATGCAGCTTCACGTTGCGAAAGCTGCCGGTGCCAACAGAGCTACCCTTCAGCTCGACCGCCTGGCCCCGGGTGACCACCAAAAAGGCAATGGCCAGCAGCGCCCCCACCAGCAGTGCCGCATAGCTGAGCAGCATAACGCTGACGTGCATCATCAACCAGTTAGACTTCAGCGCCGGTACCAGGGGCTCAGACCCCTGCATGGTATCGGGCAGCGTCAGGGTGGCGAAGGCGGTAATCGCCATGGCAATGGGAGCCGTGACGACCCCCACCAGAGCGCTGCGGCTCATCCGCTCGGCCACCAGATGCATGGCGGTAATGCCCCAGGCCAGGGCAAACAGCGACTCGTAGAGATTGCTCATGGGGAAATACCCCCCCTCCACCCAGCGGGCCAGCAGCAGGGCCGCGATGGTTAGGTTGCCCACCGCCATCCCGGCGGTGCCCAGGGTGGGTAGCGGGGTAATGGCCGGAAAGGCCACCCCACCCCAGTAGAGCAACATTGTGAGGAACAGTACCGCAAATGAGGCGTTGTCGAGCCAGCCCTGGAGCGCAGTCAAATCCATCGGGGTATCGGAGCTATAGGTCGTTACTCTATCCTACCGAGTTTTGCCCACCCAGCGGCAGGGTGATTTCATTCTCAAGGCAGGCTGAAGAAGATAGGATTTCGGACATAACTCCTATTTTTCAGGGGTTATGCGTCTTTTTTGGAGGTTACTTTTTTGGAGGTTATTACGTCTTGCCCTCAATTCCCTACCGCACCCCCCAGGCTAAGCCTAAGCCGTTGCCTGAGCGAATCAAGATGCTCGTAGCCTTCACTGAGGGGCCGAATGTTCGCAAAGCCTCTGTCCAGCGGCATCCTAGGGCACCGGGCTAACCATCCCCTAGGCCACCATTGGCCCAATTGAGTTGATGGTTACCACTAAGTCATTGAAGTCGTTGTCATTCAGGTCTTCAAAGCTCCAGGTGTTGACCTCGCGCTTGACCCGCACGTTGCCCAGGGCCGCATCGTCGAGAGTCACCAGATTGGTCGAGCTGCCGTCGACGAGCAGCGCTGGGGCGTAGAATGCACCACCGGCCAAGGTTAGATCCACATCGGTAGACATGTTGTTACCCACAAATAGCTCACCATCGAGCAGGTTGGCGGCCACGGCGGCTTCATAGCCCGCCTCGCCAGGTAATAACCCGTCTAGGGCCCCGTTAGCATCGGTTGCGTAGAACTTCAGGATGTTGTTGAAGCCCGCTTCGCGCGAGACAGTAACGCTCACCGTAATATCATTATCAAACCCGGTCAGGTCAACCAGTTCTGGTGCTGGCGGCCCACTGACTTCGGGCGTATTGTCTAAAAACGTGACGCCGATGGGGCGATTGAGTAAGGGCGTAATCGGTACCAGCACGTCAAACGGCGATTTTGGGGTGCCATTATCTTCTTTGAAGAGTAAAACGGCACCTGCTTCGGTGGAAACGTCAAAGCCAACCGTGAGCAAATCTCCCTCAGACGAAAAATCTAGGTTGCCGATGAAGTTATTGCTGGGTGGCTCGCCAGTTGTGAAGTTTGTGCCAAGCCGCTCGATCAGATCGCCTGTTTCGATATCGAAACGCAGTATATCTCCAGCAAAATCACTGACATAAAGGTCGCCATCGGTTGGCCCCACCTCTAGGCCCAGCAA
This sequence comes from Nodosilinea sp. CTOTU7336, assembly GCA_036848635.1. Lineage (GTDB taxonomy): Bacteria > Cyanobacteriota > Cyanobacteriia > Phormidesmidales > Phormidesmidaceae > Nodosilinea. Next base: position 76,924 of record DAIUJR010000011.1, on the reverse strand, counting down.
ACTCACAAAACCAAAGCTATCTGGAGACGGAGCGGGGGTCGCAAATACCGTGGGCGTCGTACCCGCCTCCAGGCTGTCATAGCGCAGAATTTGGCTCGGCAACCCAGCACTAAACGATGGAGAAATATCCCCAGTGACGGGATCTTTAGTGGCTATGCTGCCCTGGGTCGTGACGTACAAGCTGTCGTTGATAAAAAGCAAGCCGTCAGGGCCATTTAAGCCCCCGGCCAGGCCATTGCCCTCGGCAAATACGTCAAGGAATTCTCCCGTTTCGCCGTCGTAGCGGAGAATTTGGTCGCTCAGAAAGCTGGCTACGTATAGTTTTCCATCCGGCCCGAAGGCAAGTTCATAGGGGCGAACGATGCCTCCAGTTTCGTCAACATCAGTGGTAGGGTCGTCACCGATGAAGGTATCGATAAATTCTCCGGTTGCCCCATCGAATCGCAGAACAGAGGAGGTTCCAGGCTTTGTACCATTAGTAACGTACAAATCCTTGCGGCGATCGCCATTAGCATCAGGCCCAAAGAGTAAGGTATCGGGGTCGTCTAACAGGCCACTTTCTGAAGAAATAAAATCTCCTATCAGTTCTCCAGAGGAAAAGTCGAATAAAGCGACATTGTTTCCTCGAGTATTACCAACCAAAAAAAAATCGTCTGCGGTTGTCATTGATGGATTTCCTGTAAGTAACTGGGGCTTGACGAATTTATCGATTCGTTATCATTGCGGGTGAGAAAACCAAGCCTCACAAAGGACTGAACATCTAGATATTGCATCAAGGGGCATCCAAGCTATAGCGGTTGCCGATTCAGTGAGGTATCTGCTGGCCCAGGTCTAGATCCCCCCGGTTTCTGGCTGTCTAAGTTTCCCTAGGCACCCCCCTTATGAAGGGGGTAGGGAGAATCCTAGGGGTGTACTTCACCCGAATGAAATCCGCTCTATAGCTTTTTTAGACTAGTGTGATGTGGCAGAAAGCTCGGAATGTTCCTCCTGCGGTAATCTCATATTCAAACTCATACCTCGCCAGGCTGAGAAACGCTGTATAACAGCTTGCATAGAGCTATCGTATTCTAAAGAAAGGCTGAAAATAGTAGAGTTTCAGGCTGATTCTCTATTTTTGTAGGGTTTATTCTGGAAGTCGACAGCTCTGACGCGCCGCCTTATCCTGTCAGGAGCAGGATATCCGACATGGCTTCTCGTCATTCCTAAGCTACGGGGCCGACTGTGGAGAAGGCTGTGGAACCGCCTCTGGAGCGGCTTCTGGGGAAGAAGCCGGATTAGCTCCAGCTGGAGGAACAGGGCTGGCCGATTCAGGTACCGGCGGAGGTGCTGGGGTCGGGTCGCTAGCCTGGGGCAGGGGGCCAGGCCGGTCGCCGCGCTTGAGCACCGTCATCAGGTCGTAGCGCACCTGGCGATCGCTAATTACCGTAGCCGTCACCCCGATCGCCTCAATGGCCTCGATGCTAAGCAGACCATCCTTAGGCAACGGCGGCAGCAGCAGGCTATTTTCCGCCGCCCCTAGCCCCTCTAGATCGAGAAAAAAGTGACCATTGTTGGGGCGGGGGGCTTCGCCGGTAACGGCCTGAAACAGAGCGCTTTCTCCCAGAGTGCGGGCGGGGGCGGGGGCAACCAACTCGGCGACGCCGGTGCCGACGCTAAGGAACACAACGTCTTCACCCAGCCAGCCGTAGGCAAAGGCGAGGGAACCAAAGGGGGCCGTCCAGCGAGTGACGGGCACGCCGCCGAGATCAACGGCATCCACCGAAAACCGGTAGCGGCTGGCCAGCACCTGATCGAGACGCTCGAAGGTGGCGGTAGCGGCCTCCCGGTTGTTGGTTCTCACCATCAGCACCAGGGCGGGGTTGGGCAGCGGCGCGGCCTCCTTAGCCGCCGGGGCCGGGGGCTTCAGCACCCCGAGGGCAAACTCCCCCGCCATCCAGGGCAACAGGTCTTCCTGCAAACTCAAGCCGGTGGCGGTTTGAAGGCCTAGACTGAGGTCGTCAGGGCGGAAGGGAAACAGGGCAGAAAGCTGATTGCCCGCCTGAAAATCTTCCCAAAAGCGCTGAAAATCTCCCCCCGACACCATCATCAGAGTGTCGGCAGGCAGGCGCTGGGGCATCTGATCGGCCTTATTGTCGGTGGCAAAGGTCTGAGGCCCCTGGTCAAGCCAGCTAATGCCCTGTAGATAAAGGCCCCGATTATTGAGGATAGCCGTCCCCACCAGCCCCCTGGGCGCTTGAAATGCCTTGAGCCGGTTAGGCGGCAGCGGCGGATCTGCTGCTGCCGATAGAGTTTGCACCGCTGTCGGCACATCCACATACCAGCGGGCCAGGGCCTTAGTTTCATCCAGCTGCTCAAAGGCTTTGCTGAAGCCGGGCCGGTCAACGATAGACTTACCGCCCTTAAAGGCATCAATGGACTGCTTCAGCAGCGGCAGCTGAGGGCTCAGAACAGCCGTCTCCTGGCTGAGCACGGCGGCGTAGAGGGGGGCATCGGCCTGGCCATCAATTTGCTGAATGGTCACCCCCCGGTAAGGATTGTCTTCCGGGGTAGTAGCCTCGGCCAGGCGATTGCCTAAATCGTTCTGGGCCTTAGCCGCATCGGCGATGGGCACTACCACCAGCAGGTTAGCCGTCAGGGCGGTGGCGGGGTCGGGCAGCGGGGCAGGCGCGGCGGCGGTGGGTGAGGTTTCGGTGGGCAACACCGCCAGGGTGATTTCTGGCCCCACCCAGGGCTGAATGTCGGTGGCAAAGGTAAGATCCTGGTTGGCCAAGAGCCGATCGCGCCACTGGGCTAGAATCTGGTCGACCTGGGCCTGGGTGGTGGGGGTGCCAAACTGCCGCAGCCGCTGCCACTGGGCCTGGTCGCTCGATAGGGCCAGCACCATCAGGGCGTTGTCTGGGATGGCATTTGCCCCCTCGGGCAGCGCCTTGACCCAGGTGCTGCGTCGTGATGTTGCCCAAAAGGTCAGTGCGCCGCCACCGATCAGCAGCAGCGCGGCACCGAGGGTGATTAACAGCGGAGGCTTCTTTTGCAGGACCATGGCGGTGCTAATCTCGGGGCAATTTTGCCCTGACACTTTAGCAAAGAACGACCGATTCGGGGGCGTCTTAACGAAAGCTGAAATCATAGCCTTTGTACTGGCCGTTGCTGTAGAGCACCACCAGCCAGGTTTGGGGGTCAAATTCTAGAGGGTAGGCTTCTCGCTCCGCCTCGGCTCCGGCCTCGGTTGGGGCTTCAGCCAGGACACAGTAAGGTTCTCCTAAAATTTGGCGCACATCTTCCTTCGGAGCGTCAAGCCCAACCGCCAGTAGCTTGCTGAGGGTATCCCTAGATAGAAAAGAGTTCAGCTCGACCTGTTTTACACAATCATGGCGAGCCACAGCGGGGGCAGGAGCCTCAGTAAGGTTAGGGGTAATAAAAACCGCCGCCAACGCCAGCACCGAGAGCGACCCCCCGGCCACCAGCAATCTGCCCGAATGCGGCCCCCGCCCATGGGAAATTACCTGAGGTTGAGGCACCCGCCGCTTGACCGCTGTCGGGCCGTGGACATAGGCCGGGGGCGAGGGATGCTGCTGCCGATAGTGGGCGGATGTGGACTGCCGTGGATTTGGAGCCATAGCGTTTACCTTTGCGTTCAACTTACCGTTGCCATCTACTCCGTAGGATAGGCAAAGGGCTTGGCCCGTACCCGTTGCTGAGCTGTTGATGGGCAGGCGGGCCTTACCCAGCCTACTTTTGGCGGCGGAGTTGGCTGGGCTAGAGATTGCCTCATCACAGTCGGTCGTAGGCCAGGTAGAGCGGGGGTTGTGCCATCCCTTTATTAATATAGTACATATATACTGATCTACTTCGGAGGGTAATCAAAAATTTTGTTACGGTTTAAGACGTCAGGCTTGAAGTTACCCCATGCCCACGACCCTGGTTTGGTTTCGCCGCGACCTCCGCGTCTGCGACCATGAGCCCCTGCTGAGAGCCTCCCGGCGAGGGCAGGTAGTGCCGGTGTTTGTCTTTGATCGAGCCCTCCTGCACCACCCCGAAACAGGGCCAGCCCGAGTCGCCTTTTTGCTCAGCGCCCTGAAGGCTTTGGATGCTGACCTGGGGCAGTTAGGGGGGCGGCTAATTCTGCGATCGGGGGATCCGGTACAGGTGCTGCCCGACCTGGTGCGAGAGGCCGGGGCTGAGGGCATCTATGCCTATACCGACTGCGAGCGCATCTATGGCCGAGTGCGAGATGCCCAATTGAACCAGGCCCTAGCCAGCCAGGGGATGAAAATTCGCTGGTTCGAGCCCCCCGCCAGCTTGGCTGACCTGATGCCCTACCCCCAGTATCGAGAGCTGTGGTACCAGCACATGGGTCAGCCCCTGGCCCCGGTGCCCCAGCGGGTGGTCGTGCCTGCGGAGATTCATGGTGAGGCCCATCCTGACCTGAGGCAGCTCGACCACCAGGCCGACGGCAAGCCCATCCCCCCCGCCAGCACCGCCGCCGCCCGCTGCCTGCTTCAGGATTTTCTGGCTGAAAAGGCCGACCGCTACTACTGGCAGCTTTCGTACCCCAGCGCCGAAGCCACCACGGGCCTTAGCCCCCACATCAAGTTTGGGGTGATTTCTGTGCGCGACTGTGTGCAAACTATTCGCCAGGCCCCAGATTTTGGCGACAGCCGACTTCGGCGCAGCCACCAGCAGCTGATCGCTCGGCTGCGCTGGGGCCAGGGGTTTACCCAACGGTTTCGCTATTTACCCCAGCTGGAGCTGCGATCGCTCTACCAGGTTTTTGATCAAGACGGTTGGGAGTTCGACCCCGATCTCTACCAGGCCTGGAAAATCGGGCAGACCGGCTTCCCCATCGTGGATGCCGCCGCCCGCTGCCTACAAGCGACCGGGGGCTATTTAGCCCTTAATTTTCGTACCCGAGCCATTTACGCCAGCTTTTTGAGCAACCTGGGCGGTATCGACTGGCGCTATGGGGCGCTGCATTTTATGCGTCACCTGATCGACGGCGACTGCCCCATCGACCATTACCAGTGGGCCATGCAGTCGGGGGTGACCCACTGCGTCGATAAAACCTGGACGCGCATTTACAACCCTGGCCAGGTGGCCGTAGACCGCTGCGACCCCGAGGGACAGTTCATTAAGCGCTGGGTGCCCGAGCTGGCCGATCTGCCCCCGGCCCAGCTGGGCACCCCCCCGGCCAGGGCCGACTACCCCGCCCCCGTGCTGGACTACAAAGCGGCCCGGCAGCGGCGGGTCAAGCAGCTCGAAGCCCAGCGGGGGAAATTTCTGGCCGTCGCGAATCTACTCCCCCACCTGGCCCAGATGCCTGGGGATTTGACCCCCTTTGGCCTTGACCTTCATGGTGGCGATGCGACCTGGGCCACTCCACCTGGCCAGGCGCTATTCCCACCCTCGCTGGCGTTAACTGACCTCAGCCCCGGTGAAGCCGAGGCCCTCCGCACCTGGTTTGTGGCCCACGTCAACATCCTGCCGCCTCGACCCCGGCGGTCATCGGCCCCAGCCTCAGCTAACTCCGTCCATGGCCAGCAGCTCAGCCTGCTAGGAGAGGGGGGATAGAGATTTTGAAGATATCAAGCGATCAACACACCTGGTACTTTATTTAGAGACACGTCCCTTACTTCCCAGCACCTGCCCCCCGCTCCCTGACCCCCACCTACTCTCGATAAAACGTCTCCAAACTCTGCACATCCCCCACAAATCGCCAGTGCCAGGGCTCAAAGGCCACCCCCTGCAAATTCTCCGGCGGAAAGGATAGCTCAAACCCAAACCGGACGGCATTTTCGGTCAGCCACTGGTAAGCCCGAGTGCTGGCAAAGCCCTCGTTCAGATGGTTGCCGGGCTGGGTGGCATCCCCCAGGTCAATGGCGTAGCCGGTGTGGTGTTCGCTGTAGCCGGGGGGGGCACTGACCTCGGCGCGGGTTTCGGCACTCTGACCCCGTTCGGCTTTAAGGCTAAAGAAAATCTGCTCTTGCTCGGCGTAGGTGCGAAAGCCCGACAACGGCACCAGGGTGATGCCCGCACTGGCCGCCGCCTGGGACATCGCCTCAAACTGAGCCGCCGCCGCTGCCCGCAGCCGAATACTGGCATTAGCGGCCAGGGGTACTAGCTCGGCTTCCGGAGCTTCATCATAGGCTAGGTGGCCCAGCAACGAGCGGCTGGTGGGAGCCAGCTGAAGGGCGCGATCAAGGCTGGTGGGGGCTTCCTCCGGAGCAGCTCCAGTGGCCTCGGCAGCACTGGGTCGAGTAATCATCGCCTGAAAGGTTTGGGCAATGTCAACCCTGGGGATGCCCTCGGTTTGGTACCAGGCCGCAAACACCCCGGCAGCCAGGGCAGCTAGGGCGGCTAAGCTAAAAATTATCAGCCACTTGAGAACTTTGGGTAGCCGCCATCGTCCCTGGGGCTTAGCCTGGAGTTGATTGCCCAGGGGAGTATCCCTGGCGGCTTCTGGAATATCGTCCAATGGCGGCATGACGTCTGGTTGGGTGTGCTCCGGGGTTTGCATGATATCTAACGATGCCGAACGAACGGGTGGGCGTGGCTGATTGGCTAGACTAGCGTACTAGGCCCTGTGTCCGGCGGTTAAGGCGGATGTAGGATTTAGGTCTGGCTATTCTCTAAACCCCCATTATTATGGCCTCGGAAGCGGTCGTGAGCGCAAACAAACTTGACGCGACCCGACTAACCCCTGACCATAAAAGCGCTGGGCTTATTTTAGTCAGGATGTTATGGGGTTGCCACCGCTTGGGGTCTGGTTACGGCTATATCCACCCCTGGTGGCAGGGGTGCTATCTGGGGTCGCCCTGGGAATGGTGCTGGCTCGCCTGGGGCCAACTCGCGGCCAGCGGCTGGGGCTGCATCAGCAGGTACCCCTCCAGTTAGGCCGGTTTTTGTTTTGGGTGGGCGTGCCCGCTAGCATTTTGGGGTTTACGCGGCGGGCGGATCTGTCAGGGCATCTCTATATGGCCCCAGCGGTAGCCTGGGCCGCAATTCTGCTGGGGCTATGGTGCAGCCGACGGTGGATTGTGGCCCAATCCGTCCCCTGGCCTCGCCCGACCCAGGGCAGCTTTCACCTGGCGGCGATGCTGGGCAATACCGGCTACATTGGCTATCCGGTGGTGCTGCTGCTGCCCCAACTCGGCATTGAGATGTTTGGCTGGGCCTTATTCTACGATGCCCTGGGCACCCTGCTGGGATCCTACGGGTTGGGAGCTATCATCGCCTCGGAAATGGGTGGGCGACCCCGCCCCAAGCGGCATTCTCTCTGGCTGAGTTGGCTATTAGAAGTGCTGCGCAATCCCATTATTCTGGCTTTTGGCGCTGGCCTGTGGCTACGCACCCTGGCACTGCCCACCTGGCTTGATGTCAGCCTGTATCGAATCGCCTGGGCCGTTGTTGCTCTGTCGCTGGTGCTGATGGGTCTGCGGATTCAGCAGCTGACTGCCTGGCATCATCTACCCTCTGCCGCCGTAGCCATAGGCATTAAAATGCTGGTGTTGCCCCTGGCGGTGGGTCTGGGCTTAACGGTGCTGGGCATCCATGGCGGGCCTCGGCTGGTTATGGTACTCCAGGCCGGCATGCCCTGCGCCTTTTCAAATTTAGTCTTAGCCGAAGCCTATGATTTAGATCGCGACCTGTCGGTTCTTTGTGTGGGGCTCAGCTCTGCGGCACTGTTATTAACCCTGCCGGTGTGGGTATGGGGGTTCTCTGGAGGATGAACGATATGCCCACGGATGAGCCAAACCAACCTCAGCAGGCCAGCGTTTTCAGGCCGCCCCTAGGGGGCGGGGCCAGGGGACTAGCCGCCAGCCTGGCCCTGACGGGCTTAGCAGTTTTCCTGGCATCTGGCCCAGGGCAGGGCCAGGAAACCGTAGCGCCGATTACGGCCTCCCAGCCCTTACTGCAGGCCGGCGCCACTGGCCCAGAGGTGGCGCAACTGCAAGCCACTCTGGCTCAGCTTGAGCTTTATAGCGGAACCATAGACGGAATCTATGGCCCCGCTACGGTACAGGCTATCCAAGCCTTTCAGCAGCAGCAGGGGCTGGTGGCAGATGGCACCATTGGCCCTCAAACTCGGCAAGCCCTGGCCCTATCCGCTGCACCGACAACGGCCCTTGATAATCTTCAGGTGTTAACGGCGGCGTCGCTGGGCTTCACGCCCTTGACCGTGGCTCTGCCTGACCAGCCCCCCTCACCCTTTTGGCTAGCGCTCATGCCCCTGGTGCCGGTGATTGGCGGTGGGCTCACCTACCTCCGGCGCCAGCTTCAGGGGCCAACCCCAAGCCGCCGCCGTCGTCGCCGCAAACGCCAAAGCCGTTAGCGACGAGGATGCTTAGGGTGAACCAAGGCAACGGTGTCAGGTCGGTAGGTCAAATAACGTTTCGGGCCTGGCCCTATTCTGAGTCGCAAATTATGCTGACGAGCACCCTGGTCAACCCTCTCTAGGGTCAATGGGTATGTCGATAGGTGTACAAATCTAAAGAAAAGCTGTGAAAACTGCCGCGGCCCTTCAGTTCTGAAGTCACGATAGAGAAGATTAAATATTATTCTTGTATCTATTTTCAGCGCTGTTCCTGGAGACTTTTATGCTGACCGTTGCCGATATTATGACCGAGGCCGTCACCACCATTGCCAGTTCGGCCACGGTGGCCGAGGCTATTCATCTGATGCAGCAGCGTCAAATTCGGGCCTTGCTGGTAGAACGGCGTTACCAGGGCATGCCCTTTGGCGTGGTAACCGAGCGCGATATTGTTTATATGGTGGTGGGCCGGGGCCACGATCCTGAAAAAGTGATCGTGCAGGACATTATGCGGCAACCCTGCATTTCCCTAGAACCCCACCTGACGATTCAGGAGGCCTCGCGGATTCTGGCCGAAACCGGGCTACAGCGCGCCCCAGTGGTGCAGGCCGGTCGGCTTGTGGGGATAATTTCGGTAACCGATATTTTGATGCGCGGTATTCAGGTGCCTGGTATGCGCTCATCCCTACAGTCGACCCAGAGCAGTGCCGCCGCCTAGCCTCTAGTTGTCACGATCATGATGAATCAAGCATTCAACGTACCTCGTAGGGGCAAACGACCGTTTGCCCCTACCCAAATTCATGTCTCAATTCAGCAACACCGGATTTAGGATTAGTTAAGGGCTGCCCCCTTATTTCTCCCCGTAAAAGTAGGCTAATTCCTTATCTTTCAGGGGGGCAAAGTCAGCCTTCAGCAGCATTTGGTTGAGATCGGCGGCGGCATAGTGCTTGGCCCCGATGCGCACGATGCGCGATCTCATCGAATTTACCACTCCGCTGCGCTGGCGCTGGGCTTCCTGAGCCATGACCCTGTGGTACAGCTCTAGCTTAGCGGCGGGAATGGGGGAACCATCGAGATCAATGCCGCTCTCAATGGCGGCATCAACGGCATCGGCACCGGTGGTGGCAAGATTATCAGACATAGGATTTACTCAGCGGTGGCCAGCTCGGTGCTGCCCCGACGGCGGCGGCTGGTGAGGGTGTTGAACAGCATCTGGCCAATGGCCTTAATCAGGTTGCCCTCTAGCTCTTTGAACATTTCCATGTTCAGGCCAAAGGCATCGTTGGCCTCTTCAACAATGCGTGCCACCATAGCCTCATCCACCGGAGCCGCGTCCATCGACTGACGGTACTGGGCCTTGAAGGCTTTCTCATCGTCAATCTCGGGGAACTCGTAGAAGGCTGTGCCTTCCCCTTCCCCCAGGTTCATGGCTCGCTGGGCAATGCCCTTGAGAATTTGCCCGCCGGAGAGGTCGCCAATGTAGCGGGTGTAGGAATGGCTGACCAGCAGCTCGGGCTGGGTATTGGCCACGGCGCGAATGCGATCGACATAGGCTTGCCCGCCGGGGGTGGTGGAGACCTGATCTTTCCAGTTGGGGCCGTAGTAGTAGGCTAAATCGGCTTCCAGGGAGGCTTTACGGTGCAGCTCGGGGAAGTAAATCTTCGAGACGACGGGGTGATCTTGATGGCGCTCTAGCTCCTCTTCCATAGCCGCATAGGCGAAGTAAAAGTTGGCCACTAGCTTGCGATAGGAGTTTTTCTCAACGACGCCCCGCAAAAAGCAGCGCACAAATCCCATGTTTTCGGCCATGGTGTGGGCTTTTTTGGTGCCTTCCCGAAGCTCGGTTGATAGATTGCTCATGCTAAACGTCTCGCTTTATATCTACGTCAAATGTGGTTGGGGACAAGGTCAGCCGTCAAAAAACGGCAGCGCCATAGTCCAGACCTAAATCCTCGTAATTGTTAACTTAGACTGATTTGGGAATCGTTTTCATTAAGAATTTTTACGGAGGATAGCGACAGGTTGCTAAATCTCAGGATGGGTTTGCCGCCATTCAGTCTAGCCAAATGGTTTGCCACAGCAGGAATCGGCAGCTGTCATTCCCGCCTCCGCCTTGGTAAGAACAGACTCCAGGCGAGCTTTTGCCCCTGGAATCTTCTAAATATCCAAATCCTCCAGCTTCATGCGGGGGCCATAGGTTTCGATGAACTCCCGCCGGGGGGCGACCCGGTCGCCCATAAGAATGGTGAAAATGCGGTCGGCTTCGGCGGCATCCTCGATTTCTACCCGCTTCATGGTGCGGGTTTCGGGGTTCATGGTGGTGTCCCAGAGCTGGGTGGGCATCATTTCCCCCAGACCCTTAAACCGCTGCACGGTGTAGTTAGCGTTGGCGGGGAACTCGTTGGCAATCAGGGTTTGTAGCTCGCGCTCGTTGTAGCAGTACCAGTGGTTACGACCCCGTTCTACCTTGTAGAGGGGGGGGCAGGCGATGTACACATAGCCCTGATCCACCATGTCGCGCTGGTAGCGGTAGAAGAAGGTGAGCAGCAGGGTGCGAATGTGGGCCCCATCGACGTCGGCATCGGTCATCAGGCAAATGCGGTGGTAGCGCAGCTGCGACGAGTCAAAGTCTTCGCCCTTGATGCCCAGGCCGAGGGCGGTAATCAGCGCCTGAATCTCAGTGTTTTTGTAGATCTTAGAGTCATCGGTTTTTTCGATGTTCAAAATCTTGCCGCGCAGGGGCAGAATCGCCTGGAAGCGGCGATCTCGGCCCTGCTTGGCGCTGCCGCCAGCGGAGTCGCCTTCTACAATGAAGATCTCAGACTCGCTGGGGTCGCGGCTACTACAGTCGGCCAGCTTGCCCGGCAGGGTCGAGGATTCCAGCACCGACTTGCGGCGCACCAACTCCCGCGCCCGGCGAGCCGCCTCGGCGGCGTTGAAGGCCTGAATCGCCTTTTCGAGAATGGCGTCGGCCACGTTGGGGTGGAAGTCTAAATATTCCGTCAGGGCTTCCCCCACCAGGGAATCGACGATGCCCCGGACCTCGGTGTTGCCCAGCTTGGTTTTGGTTTGGCCCTCAAACTCGGGGTCGGGCACCTTCACCGAAACGATGGCGGTGAGGCCCTCGCGAATGTTTTCCCCGGCCAGGTTTGATTCTGCGTCTTTGCGCTTGTTGCGCTTGCGGCCAAAGTTGTTGAGGGTGCGGGTCAGCACCGCCTTGAGGCCCTCCAGGTGGGTGCCGCCGTCGATGGTGCGAATGTTGTTGGCAAACCCCAGCAGATTGTCAGAGTAGGCGTCGGCGCACCACTGGAGGGCGGCTTCTACCTGCACCCCGTCGCGCTCGGAGGAAATGTGGATGATTTCGTCGTGGATGGGCTGCTTGTCACCGTTGATGTAGGCCACATACTCGCTGATGCCGCCCTCGTAGAAATACTTAGAAACCTTGGGCTGGTTAGACTTCAGCAGCTCCAGACGGTAGTCGGTGAAGGTGATATTAATGCCAGCGTTCAGGTAGGCCAGCTCTCGCAGCCGTCCGGCGATGGTGTCGTAGTCGAACTCGATGCCGATGGTAAAAATCTGGGTGTCGGGCAAGAACGTCATAGAGGTGCCCTGGCGCTTTTCTTTGAGGGGCGACACCGCCAGCTCACCGATGGGCACGCCCCGCTCGTAGCGCTGCGTATGCACCTTGCCCTCGCGCCAGACGGTGGCTTCCACCCACTCTGACAGGGCGTTAACTACGGAAATACCCACCCCGTGCAGACCGCCGGACACTTTATAGCCGCCGCCACCAAACTTACCCCCGGCGTGGAGCACCGTCATCACCGTTTCGAGGGCAGATTTGCCGGTGCGGGGGTGTACGTCGGTGGGAATGCCGCGCCCGTTGTCGGTCACGGTGACGGAGCCATCGGCATTGAGGGACACTTCGACGCTAGTGCAGTGCCCAGCCAGGGCCTCATCAACGGAGTTATCGACAACCTCATACACGAGGTGATGCAGCCCCCGGGGACCCGTGGTGCCAATATACATACCCGGACGTTTACGAACAGGCTCAAGACCTTCCAGTACTTGAATCTGATCAGCACCGTAGTCGGTTGTCATACTGTATGCTCCAAGAAAGGGCTTAAAGCCGCCTAATAACCTTGCAGGTCAAAATATCTTGAAATTATAGCACAAACCTGCCCTAGAGGATTCTAAAGCCGATTGAGATGAAGATTGACCCAGGGATGGAACCCCCAAAATTTTCTAACCGAGAACCCGCTGCCCAAGACGAGGATGATAATGGTTCAATTGTACCATTTTTACTGATCATTGGCGGCGCCACGGCGACGGGGAAATCAGGCCTGGCCCTGGCCCTGGCCCGGCGTTTTCCCGCCGCCATTCTCAGCGCCGATTCTCGACAAGTATATCGAGAGTTTGACATTGGTACTGCCAAACCTTCGGCATCCGAGCGGCAACAAGTGCCCCACTATTTAATTGATATTTGCGACCCCACCACGGCCCTGACCCTGGCGGCATACCAGCGGCAGGCCCAGTCTGTCATTCAGCACCTCCATACCGCCCAGGCCGCCGTGCCGATGCTGGTGGGCGGCACCGGTCTCTACATTGAGTCAGTGGTGAAGGGGCTCAAGATTCCTCCGGTGGCCCCGCAGATCGAGTTGCGGCGACAGCTTGCCGCGCTGGGTCAGGCCCACTGCTACGCCATGCTTGAACAGCTCGACCCGCTCGCCGCCCAGCGCATTCACCCCCACGATGCCGTCCGTACCATCCGCGCCCTGGAGGTGTTCAATGTTAGCGGCCAACCCCTGTCTAGTCTCCAGGGGGAAGCGCCGCCCAGCTACCCCATTCTCTATATTGGCCTCGACTGCGAGACTGAGGCCCTAAACCGGCGGATTGCCCACCGCACCCAGGCCATGGTAGACGCTGGCCTGGTGGATGAAGTCGCCCGTCTGGCTCATCGGTACGGAGCCGATTTACCGCTGCTCAAAACCCTGGGCTATGCCGAAATTCTTCGCCACCTCCAGGGTGATATTTCCCTCGCCCAGGCCCAGGCCGATATCGTCACCCACACCCGCCAGTTTGCCAAGCGCCAGCGCACCTGGTTTCGCAACCGCGCCCAGGTGCAGTGGTTTGATGCAGAGGCGGGGAATTTGGTGGATCAGGTGGGGGTGGGGGTGGATGGGTGGAGGGGCGATGCCCTGAGCCTATCAAAGGGTAGTGGTTAGGTTAAGTATCTGTGGAGATCTTTGTTGGCATGGGGGGCAGATCCCAGGGCTCTTGTATTGGGTCAGCTAGAAATTCCTGTCAACTGACCTCAGAGCCCTGGGATCTCAGGCAAGATCTAGGCATACGACATGGGTGCTTTTAGGGGTATTGTTACAAGGTTAAAAGTTAAAAGAGGTCTGACACCCGACTCCCTTCTACTCCAACTCCTCCTCTTCCAACTCCATCGCCATCTCTTCGGCTACGGGTTCGGCGGTGGCCGCTTCTAGGGCAATGACTTCTTCCAAAACTTCTTCCCGAACCTCTTCCGGCTGCTTGACCGCCAGGTTGAGGGGCAGGCGCAGGGGCTGTTCCATCTCCATCTCCACATGGGGGAGGGAGTCTTCTAGATCATCCAGGGGCCGGGGGATCACCATCACCGCGTGGAGCTCGCCAATGCGCTCGGCTTCGTGCATACCGGCTTCGATGGCGATCGCGACGTTCGACAGCGAGCCGCGAATCAAGATGGTGCAGAGGCCGTCGCCGATGGTCTCGTGGGCCATCAGCTGTACATCCGCGGATTTAGTCATGGCGTCGGCGGCCCCGACCATAGCGGGGAACCCCCGAGTTTCCAGCAGGCCAATGGCCTGGTTGCCGAGGCGACCTGAACCCACCCGGCGCAGCTCATCCCACTTGGCGCAGATCGGCAGCACCGCCTCTAAATTGGCTAGGGGGCGCGGAATGAGGGACGACGACACGTACTGCTCAAACTCCTGGGCGGTTTGTACCCCGGCCTCGACGGCCATGCGCACGTCGGCAATACCCCCTCGCACGATGGCGGTGCAGTGGCCGCCGCCGGTTTTTTCGTAGCCCACCAGATACACGTCGGCGGCTTTGAGCATGGCGTCGGCGGTGCCCACCACCGCCGGAAAGCTTTCCGTAGAAACCATGCCCAGCGCGCCCCCGCGGTACTTATCTAGCTTGCGTAGCGGCTCTGACTTGGCGCCCTTCGGCGTGGCCAGGTTCAGCGACTTGGGCTGGGGCGCGAGCTGCAGGTCTTGCTTTGAGGCCAGTTTACCGTCGGGTTGCATGGGGATGCCTTTGGCAGGGTGGGGTCCACTTCTTTATTTTAGGATTTTAGGCGTTGTTTAGGGGTTGCCCTCCGGGGACGTGCCATTTAATGCCCGCCGATGGGGAAATAGGGTTTCTAACAGGTGGTTGACCTGTTTTTTGCCATATATATATGTGCCATTTTGAGCGGATTCCCTGGAATTGTCTGTAGTTTGCGCGTCGGAAGTGGCCGTGTTGGCAGTCGAGATCGCCGGCTGGGGAGCCTGGCCATTGAGCGCAGCACCGTTCGCCGCTAGGGCGCTGTCCCCAGGTGAGCCATTGCTAGAGTCGGGGGCAGGGGCTGCGATCTCGGCGGCTGGCCCTAAGGGCGAGTTTGCTACTCCCTGATCGCCAGGCTTAAACCCATTAGGGCCATTGGCGGCGGGGCTGGCGGCTGAATTCAGCGGCGAAGCAACCGACAACCCATTCGCATGGCTCGGATCCCCCACTAGCGCCCTCGGTGGCACCACCTGGCTGGCCCCCAGATCCGGATTAATGACGGTGCTGTCGGCCCCAATGCAGACGTGCAGGCCAATGAGCCCGTGGCCCACCACCAAAACCCCGTGGCCCAGGTTAGCCCCCGGTTCCACGATTAAATCCCCCCCTCGGGCCTGGATCATCACCTTTGTGCCGAGGCATACGCCGGTAGAAATCACCAGCCGACAGCCCTCAGCGGCGGCTAAAATTACCCCCTCGGCCATGGCTACCCCAGGGGCTATACTCACGTTACCGTGGATATAGTCGCTGCGGGGGTGGGTTACAGCCTGCACCGGCTCTGCCATGGCGATGGAATGGGCTCCCCTAGGGACGCTGGATAGTCGTTTCTGAAACTCGTCGTTTCATCTTTGGATCGGTGCCCACCAGACGAATATATTCGCCCGGATGGTTGCGCAGCTGAGCTTCTAGGGCCGCTAAAATGTCTGACGCTCGACTGCCCTGGAGGGCCCCGCCGGTCTGCCAGGCCCCGCTGCGGTAGCGCCGCTGATCGGCGTGTTCTAGGCTAAGGCGGTAGCCCTGGTTGACTAACTGGTTAACCTGCTGCACCACCTCAGAAGACAGGGGCTGACCTGAGCTAGATCCGTTGCTGTGGAACGAGGCTGAGGCGGCTGGGGTCGAAAACGACGGCATGGGCGCCGGTGCTGGGGCGGCTGATCCAGCCTGTCCAGCATGACCCGCTGCCCCAGGGCGCTGGATGGTGATGGAGGCCACCCGCCGCTTGGCCACCGGGTCAATACCCAAAATTCGCACGTATTCCCCTGGGTGCTCGGCTATACAGGCGCGAATGGCGGCCATCACCTCCCCCTCATGGGTAGATTTGATTGGCGTACAGGTCTGCCAGACGTTGCTGCGATAGCGGCGTTCGTCCACATGTTCGGCCCCAATTCGGTAGCCCTGCTGAATGAGCTGGCGCACCTGCTGCACCCAGTCGCCGCCTAACCCCTGGGGTTGGCTCGGGTTGGGGCTGTAGCTGGCGGGCGCAGCATTAATCGGCACCGAGGCA
Source organism: Nodosilinea sp. CTOTU7336 (assembly GCA_036848635.1). Classification (GTDB taxonomy): domain Bacteria; phylum Cyanobacteriota; class Cyanobacteriia; order Phormidesmidales; family Phormidesmidaceae; genus Nodosilinea. Next base: position 60,806 of record DAIUJR010000011.1, on the reverse strand, counting down.
TGGCTGCCCTGCACCGGCTTACCGTCGGGCCGCTGAATGGTAATCGGGGCAATTCGGCGCTTGGCCTTGGGGTCGATGCCAAACAGCCGCACATACTCACCGCTGTGCTCGGCCAGGCAGCGCTCTAGACCGGCTAAAACAGCGCCCTCATGGGACCCTTCAATGGGGCTACAGGTTTGCCAAACGTTGCTGCTGTAGCGGCGCGCGTCGGCGTGCTCGGTGCCAATCCGGTAGCCCTGGCTGAGGTACTGGCGCACCTGCTGTACGACCTCCGGCGGTAGGGTCCCGCTGACAACGGGGGTGGTGGGGGCGGGGCGGTAGGCAGTGGTGGGGTGGGCGGGGGTGGCAATAGACTGGCTGCCGTTCAGCTCCACGGGCCGACCGTCGGGCCGCTGGATGGTGACCGGCGCCAACCGCTGCTTAGCGCGGGGGTCAATACCAAACATACGGACGTATTCCCCCGCATGTTCGGCCAAACAGTTTTCCAGGGCACCCAGGGCGTCGGCCTCGCGGCTGGCGTGAATGGGGCTGCAGGTCTGCCAAACGCCGCTGCGGTAGCGGCGCGTGTCGGCATGTTCAGTGCCAATGTACAGACCCTGGGCCAAATACTGGCGGGCTCGCTGCACAACTTCGGGAGTTAGCGGTTGACGTTCCATAGTACCTAATCCATCGCGTTCGTTTGAGTATGTCACCGAGCCAGCCTGGGGGGGGCGAGCGCTAATCGAAACTGGAATACTGGGCTGGCCGGTTAGTTCCCTCACCAAAGCCCTGTCGGCGGGGCCAACATCGGCCAGACGATCGGCCTGCTCCTGCCGGGTAATCACCGACCCTGAGGGCACCAGCTTGCCCGCTGGGATCTCCACATCCTGCACCAGGGCATGCATCATGACGACGCTGCCCCGGCCCAGGCGGGCATTAAATAAGGTCGAACGAAAGCCCACAAAACTGCCGGTGCCCAGGTAGGCTGGCCCCTGAATCAGCACTTTGTGGGTAAGGATGACCTGATCGCCAATCCAGACGGTGTAGGGCACCTGGTCATCGCCGAGAACCTGGCCCTGGGAGAGCCCGTAAATAGACACCCCCTCCTGCACCGTGCTGCCGCTGCCGAGCCAGAGGTTAGCGCCGACATCGGCCCGAATGGATGCCCCCAGGGCGACGGCGGCCTGGCCCTGGATCTGCACATCGCCCACCACCTGAGCCAGGGGATGGACTTGGGCCAGGGGATGAATCCGTGGCTCGATGGGGGCTACCCCAGAGATCGGAGACACCGCTGATGTGCGGGTCGTCATCGCCTCAATCCTCCAAAAAAAGTCATCCTCAGGTTACCGGCTTAGGTTGTGCTTCAGTCGGGTAGCCGCTGAACTGGAATCGGGAGGCTTGAGGTCTCAACGAGCGTTAAGGGGCTGGTGCTGAAATCAGCTACCGGCTGCAACGAGAATATCGCTATGGATTCCTGCTGACGCGGAAATGACATCGGTATCTCAGGTCATGGCCGACCCCTGACTTCAACTCAGCCTTCAAAACTCAACCTTCAAAACTCCCTAACGTTGATCTCAGCTCAGGAAACCTTCCCTAGCTAAAATCGTCTCGCTTGTTATAGAGCGCGCCGCTGTCGAGGCTAACGGTGTCCACAATAGCGATCACCGCTGCATCTACGGGGCGATTTTCGTACCCCTGGTGTTCCCGGGCGCCGCTGCCCTGGGTAATTAGCACCCATTCCCCAGGGCCAGCCCCGACTACGTCGGCGGCCACGGTGTAATCGGGCAGCAGGTCGCCATTTTCACTAATTAGCTGCACCAGCAGAAACTTGACGCCGCTGAGCGTCGGCTCTTTACAGGTGCTTACCACCGTGCCGCGAACTTTAGCCAAAAGCATGCTGACTTATCTGCCGTAGGGGCGAATGCCGCTGACGCTTTCTCTAAATTGCTCTACCGCTTCGGTGTAGCGAATCGGCAGCACAAACTCCAGGTTTTCGTGGGGCCGGGCGATGATGTGGGTAGACAGCACCTGCCCCCCGTTGACGCGCTTGACGTTTTCAATGCCCGCCGCCACCGAGGCCTGTACCTCAGACACGTCGCCCCGGATGATCACGGTAACGCGACCACTCCCAATTTTCTCGTAGCCCACCAGCGTCACTCGGGCGGCCTTGACCATCGCGTCGGCGGCTTCAACCACCGCCGGAAATCCTAATGTCTCTACCATGCCAACTGCAATTGCCATGCTGTTAAACCCTTCCTTAAGAATGTAGTTGTGAACATTTAAACAAATCAATCGATTGATCGGGTCTGGGTTCAGGCTTTGCCGCCGCCCCAATCGGGCAACCGGCTCAACCTAGGCCGATCCAATCCAGGTGAAACTAGCCCTAGGTGCGAAATTGTTCGACCGCTTCGGTGTAGCGAATCGGCAGCACAAACTCTAGGTTTTCGTGGGGCCGGGCAATGATGTGGGTAGACAGTACTTCGCCCCCGTTTACCCGCTTGGCCGACTCAACCCCAGCGGACACCGAGGCCTGCACCTCCGAGACGTCGCCCCGTACAATCACGGTGACGCGACCGCTCCCAATTTTCTCGTAGCCCACCAGCGTCACTCGGGCGGCCTTGACCATGGCATCGGCAGCTTCTACCACCGCCGGAAATCCCAGGGTCTCAATCATTCCAACAGCAATCGGCATCGTCGTAATCTCCTGTTGAATTCAGGCAAACCCAAACCCACTTTATTGAGTCCTTACATCGCCAATTAGGCGCTAAAAAACGTCCCGAGATACAACAAAACGGGACTTCCCAAAAAGCGACAAACGTTAAAAATTGCCTGAAATTTTTTCGGTAACACGATCAGCATAGGTGTCCATAGACACTTTTGCAATATAAGTCTCAATGATTGTTGCTAATGTTGAGCATCATGAGAGCTTATGTTACAAAGCTTTTTCAAAGATTATGTTTTGAAACGTTGGTCAGAGTAAATACTCACTCTGGTCGGAATTTCGTCCGCGTTTGCGACCAAGGCTGGGGTCGGCCTGGGGCCCTAACCAAGAATGGGCGCTTCCTTGCCGGAGCGGGTAAAGAATCGAGTAGAGTATTAGAAAAGCCTTTTAATTCCTAGGGCTGTGGTCTTTGGCGGCGGGTTACCTCGGCTGAATGAATTGACCGGGCTAGCCGATGGAAATAACCCGTCAGCCCCCGGCGGCTGATTTTTGGGTCGGTAGTTTCTGTGAACCCCCAGCCGGGAGTCTACAGAAAGGGCCGGGGTAATCTCAGTACGGATTTGCCATTGGCCACTCGCGGATGGGAGCGGCTGTAAGCCCTGGCAAACATGAGTTTAGGCCCGTTAACCCGTTGCTCATTCACCCCTATGTTGTGAGCCGTTAGGCTCAACCGCCTGCCTGCGCCGTTGTCGAGGATCGTCTGGATGTCCCAGTCTTTAGTTGAAACCAGCTGGCTACTACCACTCTATGGTCTGGCCGGAGCCATTTTGGCCTTACCCTGGTCGACGGGTTTAATTCGGCGCACCGGCCCCCGCCCCGCCGCCTACATCAACATCGCCATGACCCTGGTGGCCTTTGTCCACGGCATGCTGGTGTTTAGGGGAATTTGGAACCAGGGGGCCCAGGAACTGTTGCTGCCGTGGTTTAACTTTGCCGACCTGCGGCTGGATCTGACCCTGGATATTTCCATCCTCAACCTGGGGATTTTGGAGCTGATTACCGCCCTGAGCCTGCTGGCCCAGGTCTTTGCCCTCGGCTACCTGGAAAAAGACTGGGCGCTGGCCCGGTTTTACTCGCTAATGGGGGTTTTTGAGGCCGCCATGAGTGGGCTGGTGCTGAGTGGGTCGCTGTTTGTCTCCTACGCGCTGCTGGAGATCTTGACCCTATCGACCTATCTGCTGGTGGGCTTTTGGTACGCCCAGCCCCTGGTGGTAACCGCCGCCCGGGATGCCTTTTTAACCAAGCGCATCGGCGACGTGCTGCTGCTGATGGGGGTAATTGCCCTGTCGGCCCTGGCCGGTAGCCTCAACTTCAATGATATTTACGAATGGGTGCAAACTGCGGACCTGTCGCCGCTGTTGACGACGCTGCTGGGGCTGGCGCTGATTGCTGGCCCCATCGGCAAATGCGCCCAGTTTCCCCTCCATCTGTGGCTGGATGAGGCCATGGAAGGCCCCAACCCCGCTTCAATTTTGAGGAATTCGGTGGTGGTCACCTGTGGGGCCTACGTGCTGATTCGGCTGCAGCCCATCGTGGTGCTGTCGCCGGTCGCCCTGGAGGTGCTGGTGGCGATCGGGGCGATTACGGCGGTGGGGGGGTCGCTGGTCGCCCTGGCCCAGGTGGATTTGAAACGTACCCTGTCCTACTCCACCAGCGCCTACCTGGGGCTGGTATTTATTGCGGTGGGCACCGCCTGGCCGGGGGTGGCCCTCATCCTGCTGCTCACCCATGCGGTGGCTAAAGCGCTGATGTTTATGGGCGTGGGGGCGATTATTACCACCACCAACTGCCAAAACCTTACCGAGCTAGGGGGCCTGGGCCGCAAAATGCCGGCCACCACCCTGGCCTACGCCATCGGAGCGCTGAGCATGGTGGGGGTTGTGCCTCTGGGCTGCTTTTGGGGGCTGCGCATGGGGGCCGATTTTCTCAGCCAGGAGTCTCCCCTGCTGGCGCTGGTCTTTTTGGTTGTCAACGGCCTCACCGCCCTCAACCTGACTCGGGTGTTTCGCCACGTATTTTTAGGGTCAGCCCAGCCCAAGACCCGGCGCGCTCCGGAGGTGCCCTGGCCGATGGCGGTGCCCATGGTTACCCTGTCGATCTTTACCCTGCTGGTGCCCGCCCTGATGGCGAAGCTTTCGCTGCTACCCCCCTGGGCCTACCTGAACCTGCCGATGACGGCTCTGCTGATCGCCTTTGGGCTGGGGGGCGTGGCCGTGGGGGCAACTATACCGCTGTCCAAGTCCCTGGCGCGATCGCTCCAGCGCCCCCTCCGCATTGCCCAAGATCTGCTGGCCTACGACTTCTATACCGAACGGCTTTACGATAAAACCGTGGTGGCGGCGGTGGCGGCGCTGGCGCAGTTGAGCAACTGGTTTGATCGCTACGTAGTGGATGGGGTGGTCAATGCCGTCGGCCTGGCCTCGCTGTTTGGGGGCGAGAGCCTCAAGTACAGCATTTCGGGACAGTCGCAGCTGTATTTGCTGACCATTCTCACCGGGGTGGGGCTGATTGGAATTTTCATGACCTGGACGTTTTGGTAGTCGTTGTCAATGCTAAGCGCACTGATTTTAATTCCGCTGGTGGGGGCCTTGGCCCTTGGCCTCTGGCCCCAGCCGTTGGCCGCCCGCACCGCGAAGGCCATTAGCAGCCTCAGCCTGGCCGTTACCCTGGGCTGGGTGGTGCTGCTGGCCACCCGGTTTGACTTAACTAATCCGGGGTTTCAGTTTGAGGAGCTGCTGCCCTGGGTTGAGCCCCTGGGGCTGAGCTACCGCCTGGGCCTCGACGGTCTCTCCCTGCCCCTGCTGGCGATCAACAGTCTGCTGGGGCTGGTGGCTATTTACATCAGCGATCCTCACCTGCATCGGCCCCGGCTTTACTACATTTTGCTGCTGGTGATGAATACCGCCGTGGCGGGGGCGTTTCTGTCGGCTAACCTGCTGCTGTTCTTTCTGTTCTACGAGCTAGAGCTGATTCCCCTCTACCTGCTGATTGCGATCTGGGGCGGCGCGCGGCGGGGCTATGCGGCCACCAAGTTTTTAATTTATACCGCCCTGTCGGGGATCCTGATTCTGGGGGCGTTTTTGGGGCTGGTGTGGCTTTCGGGCCAGCCCAGCTTTAACTACGACAGCGGCCTGGGGGCGGCGCTGCCCCTGGCCCAGCAGATTGCCCTGCTGCTGACTCTGCTGATTGGGTTTGGCATCAAGGTACCGCTGTTTCCCTTCCATACCTGGCTGCCCGATGCCCACGTGGAGGCCTCCACGCCGGTTTCGGTGCTGCTGGCGGGGGTGCTGCTCAAGCTGGGCACCTACGGCCTGGTGCGGTTTGGCCTGGGGCTGTTCCCCGACGCCTGGATGGCTCTGGCCCCGGGGCTGGCCACCTGGGCGGTGGTCAGCGTGCTCTACGGCTCCCTGGCCGCCATTGCCCAACCTGATATGAAGAAAATGGTGGCCTACAGCTCCATTGGCCACATGGGCTATGTGCTGCTAGCGATGGCGGCGGCGACCCCAGTGAGCATTGTCGCCACGGTGTTTCAAATGGTTAGCCACGGGCTGATTTCGGCCCTGCTGTTTTTGCTGGTGGGGTCGGTGTACCACGCCACCGGCACCCGCGACCTCACCGTGCTGCGGGGGTTGCTCAACCCCGAGCGGGGCCTACCCTTCGTCGGTTCGCTGATGATTTTGGGGGTAATGGCCAGCGCCGGTATTCCAGGCATGGTGGGGTTTATCTCGGAGTTTCTGGTGTTTCGGGGCAGCTTTTTGATTTTCCCCGTACAAACGCTGCTGTGCATGGTGGGCACCGGCCTCACCGCCGTGTATTTTTTGCTGCTGGTCAACCGGGCCTTTTTTGGGCGGCTGGCCATTGCTGCCCCCAGCGATACGCCTGAGCTGGATGTGTCGCTGCCGCGGGTGCCCTGGCGCGATCGCGTTCCCGCCTTGGCCCTGGCCGCCCTAATTGTCGTTTTTGGCCTCCAGCCCAACTGGATGGCCCGCTGGAGCGAGCACACCACCCTGGCTCTGCACAAGCCCTACGAGGGGTTTGGGCAGGGCATTGGTCTGAGTAACCCCGCCCCCGCCGCTACCCTCGCCAGGACTCCAGTTATTACTCCTGCCGACACCCCCCCGTTGCGATCGAGATCCATCAGCTATGACTAACACCCTACCCAAGTTCGCCAGCGCCGCCCCCCATCCCCTAGAGCCCTTTATTCAAAGGCTGCTGGCGGCGGATGCGCTCCTGCCCGACTCCGACACCAATGTGCTGGAGGTGGTGGGCATTCTTAAAAGCTATGGCACCGTGTTAGATGCCTACTCCCGCAACCTGATCTACATTGCCGATCATCAGTTTTTAGTGCTGTTTCCGTTTTTCAAATACTTCAATGGCGACGTTTCGCTGGCCAAGCTGCTGCGCCACTGGTGGCACGACCGGATTAACTTTGAATATGCCGAATACTGCATGAAGACCATGCTCTGGCACGGCGGCGGCAAGATGGATGAGTATTTAGACTCCGAGGATTTTCTGCGCCATTGCCAGGCGGCGATGATGGCAAAAATCAAGCATAACCCGGTAATTCGGGGCTTAAACGCGGCTTTTCCCGACTTTTTGCCCGAGCAGGTGCGCCAGCTCGCCTACTACAGCGCCCTGGGTCAGTTCTGGCGCATCATGAGCGACATGTTCATCGACCTCGCTGACCGCTACGACCGGGGCGAGGTGACCACCATTCCCCAGGTGGTGGCCCACATTAAGGGGGCGCTGGTGGCCGCCGCCGCCCACCCGATTACCTACACCGTGCAGCTCAACGGCATCCCCTACGACCTGCTGCCGAAGTCGGCCGGGCTGACCTTTTTGATGGATGTGGCGGTGCCCTACGTGGAGGCGGTGTTCTTTCGGGGCACGCCGTTTTTGGGCACCGTCTCCTACAACGCCCAGGCCTACCAAATTCCCTTTGACCAGAGCCAGTTTGAGTATGGGGCACTCTACGCTGACCCCCTGCCCGTGGGGGGCGCGGGCATTCCCCCCACCCTGACGATGCAGGATATGCGGCACTTTCTACCCGACTACCTAACCGAGTTTTATCAATCCCAGGGCCGGGGGCTCGACGACGTGCGGGTGAAGATTTGCCAGAGCTTTCAAAAATCGATGTTCTGCGTCACCAGTGCTTCCCTCCAGGGGCTGTTGCCCTACCCGGCTGACACGTCGAACCCAACCGAGCAGGGGGCCAACTACGCCTTTTTGGCCAGCTGGATGGATCGGCTGGCCACCTCCCGACTGCCGGTGGTACAGCTGTAGGCTGGGGAAAAACCCGCTACAGTAAACCTCGATAGCGAATAAACAGCAGCAGCACCGCCCAGGACCCCAGGGCCACCTTGATAGCGACGAGAATGTTCAGCACCGGAATCAGGCCGCCGCTGAGCAGCGTGCCCAGGTCTCCCGGCGGCAACTCCCACCCGCTTAGGCTGATCACGGCCAGCCCAATGAAGACCAGCACCGACACCTTCTCAACCGTGGCGGCGTGCCAGCGCTGGTAAATGCCCTCCATCCACTCGGGGGATGAGGTGATGGCAATTAATCCAATGGCGGTGCCGCCGGCCACCCCCGCCGCAAAGCCGCCGCCGGGGCTTAAATGCCCCCGAATCGCCAGCTCAATGCCGACTAGGGCGGCAATGGTGGCCCCCAGGCGAGCCAGCACAATGGAGGGCTGATCGGGGAACTGATAAACCTTGGGGGCTGGGGTTTCGTTGGCCAGCAAAAACCGCGCCCCCATAATCGCAATGGTAAATACGACCACCTCAAAGATGGTGTCGTAGAGGCGATTGCGAAAAATAATTCCCGCTACCGCGTTGGGCACGCCGCTGTCTTGCACAACGGCCTCGACGATGGCGAGATCGGTAGCACCCGGCGCGGGGTCAGGCAAAAGCAGCATTTTGAGGCACACCACAATCCCGATGGCCAGGTAGACCCACTTCATGGCTATTGCTTTCACGGCTGTTCCTTTCACGGCTGTTCTTTTCACGGCTGTTTCTCTGGTGGCTGCTCCCTCGGCGGTGGCTCAGGTTTTGGGGCGCTTGTGGGTAGGGCGCTACCGTCAGCAACGCTGACATAGGCCAGCTTGACGGCTTCAGGGGCCAGCTCGGTCTTGAGAATTTCGTACAGGCGCGCCACCCGCAGGGTGATCAGCGGCGGCGGTGCGACCTCGCCACTCGAAAGGGTAGAACTTTCCCCGGTGGTTAGGGCCGGTGGGGTATACATGCCGTGGATTGCTCGTGCCGCCAGGGCCTGGTGCAGGGCTTGAACGGTGTCGTAGGGGAGAAGCTCCAGCCGCATGTGGTGCTGATCGAGCCGAGTCTTCAGAGCCTCCGTCAGGGTTTTTAGGGAAACGTCGGTGATCGAGTGGAACTCGGTCTCAGTGTCTAGCTGCTCAGCCAGCACCCCCAGCCGCATCACCAGGGAGGAGCGCACCGCGACCGCGTATAGGGTAATCGCCAGCAGAGTGCCGACCAGGGCTTCGGTCAGGGCCACATCCGCCGCCCCCAGCACCGCGTACACCAGGGCCGCTACCGCCCCCAAAATACCCCGGATTACCAGGGCATTGTACGGATTGGTTTGAAAGATCAGCAGCCCCGCCGATAGGGGCAGTAGGGCCACAATCACGTAGAGGTAGTTCTCAAGGGGGCTATCGACCATGGTTGCCCTCGCGGGTTGAGCAGTAGGCTAGGACATAACCCAGCACCGTATTCCAAATTGCTAGGGACAGCAGCGCCAGAACCAGCAGCGGCCATTCTCTGGGAATGCGCAGCAGCAGGCCCACGATAATGGCCATGGATCCCAGAGTATCAGCCACCGACAGGCTATGCAGCTTAAACAGCACCGATCGCGACCCCACCAAAGGCCAGGTGCCCCAAAACCAGAACACCAGGCCCAGGCCCAGGCAGGCGTAACTCAATAGGTTAGTCATGCTTTACCCCTCTGTTACAGTTCTGTCACGTCGTTGAGGCGCTTGAGCAGGTGAGCCAGCAGCATCATGCCGGCATTGCCGACGCTGAGAATAATCACCCCGACGACGCCAATCATCCAGTCATCGCGCAGCACCGACACCACCAAAATCATGACCGAGGTCTTGGTGGCAATGCTGGCAAAGGCCAGCATTTTTTGCCAAACGTCTTCGTCCTGGCAGGCTTCGTACATCGGGATCAGCAAGGCCGCTACCATGGCCATCAGCACCAGCGTCATGGTTCAGCCCTCCGACGAACGTGGTGTACCTCGTACCAGCCCTGGTCGTGGTATTTCTGCACAATGGTTTTGGGGGTAAAGGTAATCAAGAAAATATCCAGAAAAATGAGGCCGGGGGTGCGCCGGGGCTTGGCCCGCTCGAGGGTGACCGCTTCGTGGCGATGGGGCCGCAGCATGATCTCAACGGCTTCCCAGTAGGCCTGGGGAATGGCGACCAACACTTCCCCCAGGGTGCGCAACCAGTCCTTAAGAGCACCGGCGCGGGTGTAGCCCCGCGGCAGCAGCAGGGCAATGCTGACCCCAATCAGCAGGTTGGCGGGGCTCAGATCGGCGGTCAGCAAGAACCAAATCACCAGCCGCAGAAGAATATTCAAAGCACCAATCATGCCAGCACCATCCAGAACAGCACCATCACCATCAGCCCCATGCCGCCAATCAGGTGTTCAAATTGCTCTAGCACCTGGGGCAGCTTCAGGGTGATACGGCGAAATATCAGCAGGTAGGCCAGCCAGCCCAGGGCGATGATGGCTAGGCCCTTGCTCATGTTAGGCAAGCTGTAGGCTTCAAAATACACGCCGTTGGCCGCCACCAGCCCCCCCAGCAGCACCACCATGGCCAGCCAGAACCCCGGCTTGCCCGCGGTCCCAGTAACCTTCTTTGCCGAGGCGTGGGGTAAGAAAATAAATTTTGCGAAGGATATGGCCGTGCCAAGGGCCGCCAGGTTCATGGCGACGATCTGCCAGGGCACCAGGTTTTTTAGGGTCAGCACCTTGGCCCCAAACCCCGACAGCAGCGGAAACCCCGAAATCGAGAAGCTGGCCATCACCAAAACAATCCAGATCGGGGTGGCGACAGGCTGCTGGGCGAGATCCTTAAAGCTGCGGGTTGGTAAGACCCCGGCAATTAGAAACAGGGCCGACTTCACCAGTCCGTGGGTAAGGGCATAAAAGCCCGCCACGGCGGGGGCCGCCAGCACAAAGCCCAGCTGTGAAACCGTATGGAACGCTAGCATCCGCTTGGTGTCTTTGGCAAAAACGGCGTAGCTGACGCCCAAGAGCGCCGTGGCGGCCCCGAAGATCCGCACGATCGGATCAATTTCTTCAATCCACAGGGCACAGCGCACCAGGGGAAACACCCCGGCCTTGACCACCACCCCCGACAACAGGGCCGACACGGGGGTCTCGGACTCGCCGTGGGTGAGCGGCAACCACAGCCCCGATACAAAAATACCGCCCTTGGTAAGCAGGCCCAAAAAAATGAGGGCCAGAGCTTCGGGCGGTGCCCCTCGTAGCCCGATCAAGGCAAAGGAATGGTGGGTTTGATACACCAGCACCGCCCCCACCAGGTAAAACAACATGGCGGTGTTGCTGACAAACAAGTAGCGCAGGGCCACCCAAATAGAGCGGTCGGTGCGGGGGTAGGCAACCAGCAAAAACACGGCAATACCAATCACCTCCAGGGCCACGTAAAGGCTAATTAGATCGGCCCCTATAAACACCGCGTTGACGCAGCCGTGGAGAATAGTGGTTTGGGCATAGAAAAAGGCGGTTTTGCCCGTACCCCAGCAGTAGAGCACCACCGCCGCCGTGACCAGGCCATTGGTCAAAATAAAGTAGCCGCTGAGCTCGTCGGCCACTAAGCTAACGCCGAAGTTATCCAGGAGTTCCAGCGTTAGGGGGGCTGGGTGGAGCAACAGCCAACTGCCGTAGGCCACCGACGCCAGGGTCACCCCCAGGGCCATCACCCGATCGACCCTGGGCAGTAAATAAAGGACTAGCCCCGCCACCAGCGGCAGGGCAATCCAGACGATGGTTAGGGTAGTCATGGCCGGTAGATGTTCTCGATGACGTCAGCTTCTAGGGTGGGGTGATCGCAGGCCAGCTTCATGACCCCCACCAGCATCAGGGCCTGAATTGAAAAGCCAATCACAATCGCGGTTAAAATTACCGCCTGGGGTACCGGGTCGGCATAGGCCCCCTTGGGCGCGGCCTCCAGAATGGGTGTAAACAGCCCCCCACGGGACGCAACCAGCACGAACAGGGCAATCACGCCGGTGCTCATCACATCCATGGCGACAATTTTCATCACCAGGTTTTGCTTGAAGATGATGCCAAAAAATCCGCAAAAGACAGTGGCAAATACGCAGGCTTGTAGCATGGGAGGTGGTTACGGAAGGATAGGTACTTTAGCCGATGGTCTGGGTGGTAGGGCACAGCTGGCTGTGCCCAGAGTTGGGCTGGGATGGGCAGTATATCCGTGGAAAACGCTGCCTTTAAAGGGGGCAGGTCATGGAATGGGAGGGCCACGACTTTCCCCGGCAGGAATGCGGTAGCCCTCGCGCTGATGCATCAGCACCTAGCCTAAACAGCTGTGGCTCCAGGTTCAGACGACACCATGGCTGGGTTCAGGCTATCTTGGTAGGTCAGCAGGGCCAGGGCCGAGCCCAGGGCTTCGGCACGGGTCTCCACCAGGTGAGCGCTGGGCACAAACCGCATCACCCCCAGCTTTTCTAGCCGTTTCAGGGTCTTACCCCGCGCGCCGACCACAAACACCTGGCGATTGGCATCGCTGGCGTCCTGAATCATATTTTCTATGGCCAGGGCGGCGGTAACACCCAGCACCGGCACATCCTGTAAATCCAGGATCAGCACGTCGTGGGCGTCCATAGCGTTGGTTTCTTGGGAAATCGCCCGGGCCACGCCGAAGATCATCGGACCGTTCAGGTGAAAGACCAGCACTCGCCCATTGGCCTGGGTCAACAGCTCCTGCTCTTCGGGGGTCATGATCAGGTCTTCGTCGATGTCGGTGATGGTTTTCACCTGGTCTGACTGGAGACTGCTGAGGCGCTCAATGGTGAGAATGTTGGCAATAAAGACCCCGACCCCAACCGCTACGATGAGATCGACAAAAACCGTCAGCAGCATCACCCCGTACATGATCGCGGTGCCCTTCCAGGAGACGTGGTGGGCGCGCTTGAGGAAGCTCCAGTCTAAAATGTCGAAGCCGACCTTGACCGCAATTCCCGCCAGCACTGCCAGGGGAATAGTTTTGGTCAGGGGAGCGGCCCACAGTACCACCACCAGCAAAATTCCGGCTCGCACCAGACCCGACAGCGGCGTGCGCCCTCCAGCCTGAATGTTGACTACGGTGCCCATGGTTGCCCCGGCCCCCGGCATGCCCCCAAATAGCCCTGATACCAGGTTGCCAATGCCCTGGCCAATCAGCTCTTTATTGGAATCGTGCTGCGTGCGGGTAATGCTGTCGGCAATCATGGCGGTGAGCAGGGCGTCAATGCAGCCCAACATGCCCAGCACTAAACCATTGATCAGCATGGTGCGCAACTCACTGGCCTCAAACACGGGCAGCTGCAACACCGGTAATCCGGTAGGAATTTCCCCAATCCGGCGTAAATCGGTTGCCGAAAACAGCATCAACGACAGCAGCGTGCCCACGACCAAGACCACCAGCTGCGGGGGAACCCGGCGCTTAAAGCGCTTGGGCATGAGAAACAGAACGGCCAGGGTAAATATCCCTAGCGCCACTTCGGGTGCCTTCAGGGTCGCCACCATTTCAGGTAGACTGGCAAGCGTGCCAATTACCCCGCCAGGCGGGGTCGGATGACCAAAAAATGGCCCCAGCTGCAAAACAATCAAAATAATACCGATTCCTGACATAAAGCCAGAAATAACGGTGTAAGGCATCAGGGTGATATATCGCCCCAGCTTCAGGAAGCCAAACAGAATTTGAAATAGCCCCGCCAGCATGGCTACGGTAAAGGCCATAGCCAAACCCTTTTCAGGATTTGACGCAATTAGCTGGGCAATGACGGCGGTAAACACCACGGTCATCGGCCCGGTAGGTTCAGAAATGAGCGTTGGTGTGCCCCCAAACAACGCCGCAAAGAAGCCTACGATAACGGCCCCGTATAGCCCCGAGGCGGCCCCAGCCCCAGACGCTACCCCAAAGGCCAAGGCCATGGGTAAGGCAATAACCGCCGCCGTGACGCCCCCAAAGACGTCGCCGCGTAGGTTTCCGAAGTGAATATGATTCGTGATGCCCATCGCCAGCACCTGACCCTTTATTGAATTTAATAAATGGCGAGTCGTTCTGCATCGAATATTGTCTATACCTAGACGATATCATCCTGCTTCTCTGAATTTTATCGGTAGGGCATTAGTTTCCTAAATAATTGTTATAAATTAGAGCTATAGCAATCCAGGCTGCCCCTAACTGTTTGTTTCAGAAACCCAAAGAGAATTCTCGTATTAGACATCTCCAGAAATGTCCTGAAACTCCTGTGATTCCGTAGAAAAATCTGGATTGTTGGAGAGGCCTATTAGGCGAACCACAGGAACCTGTACCCAAAACTCGGGATCCTCTTTCGCCGCAGGCCCTTCCCTGCTGACTGACCATGGGTGGGATCAACAAAGTTTATACTTTCTGCCCCCTGATGAAAGAGTCGGTAAATTCATCAGCTAGACTACCTAACCCGAATCCGCGTTGTTACGATAGTTTCGACGGCTAAAGTTCTGCATTTACGCAAGTTTGACTACGCATATTTATTTAACGACGCCTTTGCCTACAATCATGTAACGGCTGGCGGAGGTTGGTTTGGAACGGTATCCCTGGCCGGTTCAAGCTGCCTTTGGGGTCAAACTACTGCTACAGCGGTCTCTGTACCCACGCGCTAATCTGCTTCACCGGGTTTGTATCTACCTCTCTACCCCCATACCCATGGACGAGATCATCTTGCCTGCGTTTTCATGACTAACCCTGGAGCACACCGTGAAATCTCTTTCCATACCCACGCGAGTCTACAACCTTACCCTTGCGGCCACCATCATCCTGGGCATAGGCACCAGCAAGACGGCCCCGGTTCAGGCCTACGCCCTCACCCGCGAGGCCAACTCAGTTATTGCTAACCTTACGGCCCCGCCTAAATCGCTACAGGCGCCAAAGTTTATCAAGGCCAGCAAGTCTTCCGATCGAGTCGCCGGGTTTCCGCCCCTGGTGGATATCCTAGATTCGCTTAACTACTACGCCCAGGCCGACAGCTCTACCAAAGCCAAGGCCGGTAACCCGCTGAGCGTAATCCTTTGGGCTACCCTGGTGATGGTTATTCTAGGGCTCATCTTTGGTAACTCAGGGTCGTCTACCCCCCAGACGGCGGCGGTGCCCGACCCCACCCCGCCCGCCCCTCCACCGGGTCTGGGTGATTTTACCGATATCAATTTGCCCGGCACCGACGAGCCCATTGACATTGACATTGATATTCCCGGCAGCAATGACAAGCCGGGGTCGCCCGTCAACCCTACGCCAGTGCCTACCCCCGCCCTGCTCCCCAGCCTGATCATGCTCGGCTTTCGGGCCTTGAAACAGCGACGGCAGCTAGCCTCAGCCGAAGCAGGTTAGCTGCTACTGATCCGCCGTTCTAGGACTTCGTCAAGGGCATTCCCCCCTAACCGGCTTAGGGAGTATCCTTAATGGGACAGGCGCTCGTTGGCGCTGGCGATTTAACGACCTAGGTGGCCGAATGCGATTGTCCCAGATGCTGTTTGTCACCCTGCGGGAAGACCCGGCGGAGGCGGAAATTCCGAGCCACAAGCTGCTGCTGCGGGCCGGGTACATTCGCCGCGTGGGCAGCGGGGTGTATGCCTACCTGCCGCTGCTGTGGCGGGTGCTGACCAAAATTTCCGCCATCGTGCGTGACGAAATGAACGCCACGGGGGCGCAGGAATGCCTGCTGCCCCAGCTTCAGCCCGCCGAGCTGTGGCGCGAGTCGGGCCGATGGGAGACCTACACTAAGGCCGAGGGCATCATGTTCTCGCTGGTCGATCGGCGACAGCAGGAGCTGGGCCTCGGCCCCACCCACGAAGAGGTGATCACCACCGTGGCGCGGGAGATGGTGCGCTCTTACCGGCAGTTGCCCCTGCACCTGTATCAAATTCAAACGAAGTTTCGCGACGAAATTCGGCCCCGCTTTGGGCTGATGCGCGGGCGCGAGTTCATCATGAAGGACGGCTACTCTTTCCATACCGATGAGGCCAGCCTGCGGGACACCTACCAGGAGATGTACAACGCCTACAGCAACATTCTGCGCCGCTGCGGCCTTGAGTTTCGAGCGGTGGATGCCGACTCGGGGGCGATTGGTGGCTCCGGCTCCACGGAGTTCATGGTGCTGGCCGACGCCGGGGAAGACGAGGTGCTCTACACCCCCGACGGCCAGTATGCCGCCAACGTCGAGAAGGCGATTTCGCGCCCTGGGGCGGCGGTACCCTCGACCTTTAGCGGCTTTGAGAAGCTAGAAACCCCCAACACGCCGACCATCGAGTCGCTGGCTCAGTTTTTGCAGTGCTCGCCCACCCAAATTGTCAAAAACGTTCTCTACCAGGCCACCTTCGACAGCGGCCAAACGGTGCTGGTGCTGGTTAGCCTGCGGGGCGATCAGGATGTTAACGAGGTGAAGCTCACCAACGCCCTGACCAACCTGGCCGCCGACTACGGCGGCACGGTAGTGCTAGGGCTAGACGTGCCCGATGCCGATGCCCAGCAAAAGTGGGCGGCAAAACCGCTGCCCCTGGGCTACATCGCCCCTAATTTATCCGATGACTACATTCAGCCCGGCGTCAAGGATGTAGCGCCACAGTTTCTGCGCCTGGTGGATCAAACCGCCGTGGGCCTGAAGGATTTTGTCACCGGCTCGAACGAATCCGGCTACCACGTGGTGGGGGCCAACTGGGGCGACCCCTTTCCCCTGCCTAAAACTGTGCTTGACCTGCGCAAGGCCAGGGCGGGAGATAGCGCCGTTCACGACCCATCCCAAACTCTGCAAACGGCGCGGGGCATCGAGATTGGCCATATTTTCCAGCTTGGTACAAAGTATTCCAAAGCTCTGGGGGCCACCTACACCAGCGAGTCAGGGGAAGAACTGCCCCTGGTGATGGGCTGCTATGGGGTGGGGGTATCACGCCTGGCCCAGGCGGCGGTGGAGCAGTCCTACGACAAAAACGGCATCATCTGGCCGGTGGCGATTGCCCCCTACCAGGCCATCGTGGTGATTCCTAACCTGGCTGATGATCTGCAGGTGGAAGCGGCCAAGGCCATCTATAACGGCCTCACCGCCGTGGGGGTAGATACTCTGCTGGATGACCGCGACGAGCGGGCCGGGGTCAAGTTTAAAGACGCCGATTTAATTGGCATTCCCTACCGCATCGTCACCGGCCGGGCCTTGGCCGATGGCCGGGTCGAGGTAGTCGATCGGGCTTCGGGGGTGGTTCAGGAGGTAGAAATCGCCGCCGTGGTCGGGTTGGTGAAGGGCTGGGTTGACGACGAGCTGATGGCCTAGGGTGAGCGCGATGGATATCTTCACCCTTATTATCGCTACTCTGACGGGGATGCTCTCGCCGGTGGGGGCTGTGGTGGATAACCTGGCCGAGGATGCCCTGCGTGCCCAGGTGGCCGGGGCAGAAGAGCTGTATGTACGCATCGACAACGTCCCGAACTATCAGATTCTCAATGGCCGCATTGAACATGGGCTGATTGCCGGGCGGGGGGTTTACCTACGCCAACTGCCGGATTTACGGATTAACTCCATTGACTTAGAAACCGACGCCGTCGATGTTGATCTCAATCGGCTCCAGCAGGGTGAGCTCAAGCTCGATGAACCGGCCCAGGCCGCGCTGCGGATCAGGCTCAGGGCCGACGACTTGAATGCGTTTTTAAGTTCATCCAGCTTCCAGGCCTGGTTGGATACGCTGCGGTTTACCCTGCCGGGGCCAGGGGGCGATCGCGAGCGGGATCGCTACGGGCTGGCCAACCCATCCCTGGAGTTTTTAGCGGGCGATCGCATTCGAGTCATGGTCGATTTAGAAGATCGCGTGGCACAGGAAGACATTGCCATCGTTATCGAGCTAGGGGTGGAGATTATCAATGGCCATCGGTTCAAGCTGATCGATCCGAAGGTAGCCATTGATGGGGAAGAAGCGCCCCCGGAACTAATTACCTCCCTAGTCGAGGGGGCCAGCCACCAGCTTACCCTACGGCAGCTCGAAGCCGCCGGGGTGACCGCCCGCATCCTCACCTTTAAGGTTCGCGACAATGAGCTAGACCTGGCAATTTTTGCCAGAATAGAGCCCTCGTCCCCTTTCCTGGTGCCGCAGCCAGCTGCCGCAGCTGTCCCCCCGACACCGTAGGGTCGGTAGTTCTGATCTACCCTAACGGTGTGGCCTGATTATCCCCTGACCTCATTTCCCCCCTAACCTGATTTGGGAGACCCCCATGGACTATAAAGAAAAACTCCGGCGCATTCCCCTCGGTGTCGCGGTGGGGCTGGCGACGCTGTTGCTGGCCTCGGGTGGGTCGGCGGCCTGGTTTACCTGGCGGGCGCTCAATCCCAAACCGCCGGTGGCCGAGTTCCCGACTATCGAGGGTCAGAACCAGAATCAGGCCCCTACCGCCCCTGAAACGGCGGTTTCACCAGATCCAACGGTGGCGGAACCGCCCACCAAACAGCCCACCCCTGAGGCTCCAGCGGCGGCGGTCACCGGCCAAATCTATTGGCTCAAAGACGAGGGCACTGGGTTTGTCCTCATCCCCGAAGCGATTTCGGTGGCCAGTACCGCCGATGCCTCTGCCCAGGTAACGGCGGCGTTCGAGGCACTGCTGTCTAAATCGGGAGATCCCGAACAAAATGCGTTTACTACCATCCCTGAGCAGACCAAGCTGCTAGAGGCTAGCGTGGCAGCAGACGGCGTTCACGTTGACCTGTCGGGTGACTTTCAGGCTGGCGGCGGCAGCGCCGCCATGATGGGGCGCCTGGGCCAGGTGATCTACACCGCCACCGCCTTCGACCCCGCCGCCCCAGTGTGGATTTCGGTAGATGGCAAGCCCCTCACCCTGCTCGGGGGCGAAGGGCTTGAGGTGAGTCAGCCTATGACCCGCGAAGAGTTTGAGCAGGGGTTTGAGCTTTAGGTACTGGCCAAAAACGGGAGCAAACAGCTCCTTATTGACCTGATTGAAACGACCTTATTGAAACGACCTTGCCACCAGCCAGGTCACCGTCTGGGGAAAGGCAATCACCAGAGCCAGCACCGCCACCTGAATTGCCATGAACGGCAGAGCACCTCGGTGAATTTCCTGGGTGGTAATGGATTTTGGCGCTACGCTCTGGAGGTAAAACAGCGAGAACCCCACCGGCGGCGAAATAAACGCCGTTTGCAAGTTAAGCGCCATCACCACCCCAAACCAGACCATATCAATGCCCAGGGCCTGGGCGGCGGGCACCAGCAGGGGCATGGCGATAAAGCAAATTTCAATAAATTCTAAAAATACCCCCAGCAAAAAAATTGTGATGTTGGCCACCACAATAAAGGTCAGGTAGCCCCCGGGCAGGTTCACCAGCAGGTTAGTAATCAGGGTTTTGCCCCCCAGGGCGTCGAACACCAGGCCAAAAAAGGAGGAGCAGATCAAAATCATCATCACCACCCCGGTGACAATGGTGGTGGCTCGGGCGGCCTCGTGCAGCAGCTTGCCGGTGAGGCGACGGTTAAAAGCGGCCAGCCCGCAGGCCCCCACTGCCCCCACCGCCCCAGCCTCGGTGGGGGTCGCTATGCCAAAAAAGATGCTGCCCAGCACCAAAAAAATCAGCAGCACCGGCGGTAGGATGGCCTTCACCGTGCGGCGGAGCAGCTCGCCGCGGCTGAGCTGGCGCATTGCCAAGGGCAGGGCGGGGGCGGTGCTGGGCTTTACGAACGCCACTACCAGCACATAGAGAGCGTAGGATCCGGCCAGCAGCAGGCCCGGAATCAGCGCTCCTAAAAACAAATCGCCCACGGAGACGCCAATTTGGTCGCTCAGCACCACCAGCACCAAGCTGGGTGGAATCAGTTGGGCCAAGGTGCCCGAGGCCACAATGGTTCCGGCAGCTAACTCCTTGTCGTAGCCGTAGCGCAGCATAATCGGCAGCGACAGCATGCCCATTAAAATCACCGTGGCGGCCACCACCCCGGTGGCCGCCGCCAGCAGGGTACCCACCAGCACCACCGCCAGGGCCATGCCCCCCCGCAGGGGGCCAAGCACAATGCCCAGGGTTTCCAGCAGCTCTTCGGCCAGGCCCGATTTCTCTAGCACCGCCCCCAAAAACACAAAAAAGGGAATGGCCAGCAGGGTAAAGTTTGCCATGGTACCAAACCAGAGGTTCGGCAGCAGCAGCAGCCGGGCCGGGTCAAAGGCCCCCACCGCCAGGCCCAGTAGCCCAAACACCAGCCCCGTACCGGCAAAGGAAAACGCCACCGGGTAGCCCGTCATCAAAATGACAAAGAACCCAGCAAACATGGCAATCGCTAACCACTCGTAACCCATAGCGCTCCTGGCGGTTTCCCCTAGGTTTATTCGATGGGGGGAAGCGGTTCGGCCTCAGCCAGAGGGGCAGGTAACCCCTGGGCATAGCCAAACCAAACCGCCCAATATTTAATGGCTTCAGAAATAGCCTGGAGCAGCAGCAGCCCAAAGGACACCAGCACCATGGTTTTAATCGGGGCGCGGGGTAGACCGTCGGCATCGGCGGAAATTTCCCAGCTGCCCCAGCTGCCATCTGGTAACCGCCCCCAGGATTGCAGCACCGGGTTCAGCGTTACCCACAGCCCCAGCAGGCAAAAGGGAATCAAAAACAGCACCGTGCCCCAAAACCCCACCATGGCCCGACGGCGGTCGCTCCAGTTGGCCTCTAAAAAATCCACCCGCACGTTGGCCCCGTGCTTGAGAATGTAGGGAAAGCTGAGCAGAAAAATCATCGCGAACAGGTACCACTGCAACTCAATCAGCCGATTGGAGGAGAGTTGCATACCGATGAACCGGCCAATGTAGCGGGCCACCACGTTGTAAAACCCCATCGCCACCAGCGTCAGCACCAGCCAGTTCAAGACTTTGCCGAGGGGCTCCATCAGCCGATCGATGGTGGCCGATATTTGCAGTAGTCGCCTGATCAAATCTGAGATCAACACTCTCAGCCCCTTCACCTACACCGTACAACCTCATAGGAGTTGATAATATCAGACCGGTAGTGCCGTCCCAGCGTGGCGATTTCGCCATAACAGCCTAATTCTTAGCCCGGTTAACCGCTCCTGGCTTGGGCTGAGACCCAACAGCCGCTTCTCTGTTCAGGATAGTCAGCCTCTCCTCAGCCGCCGCAGCCTATCCTGAACAGCGTCTGCAGCTAAAAAAACCCACGGATGCGGTCTTCCGTGGGTCGCCCTAATTTTGAGCCTGGGCCGTGCCCTAGGCCACCAGCGCCTGCTTCTTAAACGTAGCCAGCCCGGCGTACTTGGCCCGGCTGCCCAGCTCCTCTTCAATCCGCAAGAGCTGGTTGTACTTCGACAGCCGCTCGCCCCGGCAGGGAGCGCCGGACTTGATCTGGCCAGTCATGGCGCCTACCACCAGGTCGGCGATGAAGTCGTCGGGGGTTTCGCCCGATCGATGGCTGACCATGCAGGTATAGCCCGCATCATGGGACATCTTGATCGCCGCCAGGGTTTCGGTGATCGAGCCGATTTGGTTGACCTTGACCAGGGTGGAGTTACCGACGCCGTCTTTAATCGCCTGCTCGATGATGGCGGGGTTGGTGACAAAGGCATCGTCGCCAACCAGCTGGATGCGATCGCCCAGCCGCTGGGTCATCGCCTGCCAGCCCGTCCAGTCTTGCTCGCCCAGGCCGTCTTCAATGGAGACAATGGGGAACTGGTTGACCCAGCTTTCCCACAGGTCAATCATTTCGGTGGAAGACTTGCGGCTATTGTCAGACTTGTAGAACAGGTAGCTACCGTCTTCGCGGTACAGCTCGCTGGTGGCGGGGTCGAGGGCAATGGCGATGTCATCTCCAGGGCGCAGGCCCGCCTTTTCAATGCCCTTCAGAATCACCTCAATGGCTTCTACGTTGGCCTTAAGGTCGGGGGCAAAGCCGCCCTCATCGCCAATACCGGTACTGTAGCCCGATGCTTTGAGGACGGCTTTGAGGGCGTGGTAGACCTCGGCCCCGTAGCGCAATGCTTCGGAGAAGGTCGGTGCCCCCACCGGGGCAATCATAAATTCTTGAAAATCAACGCTGTTGTCGGCATGGGCACCGCCGTTGATGATGTTAAAGCAGGGCACCGGCAGTAGCACCGCCTCGGCACCGCCCAGATGCACGTAGAGGGGCACCTGGGCCGACACCGCCGCCGCCCGCGCCACCGCCATAGAAACGCCCAAAATGGCGTTAGCCCCAAACTTGCCCTTATTTTCAGTGCCGTCTAGGGCCAGCATTTTATGGTCAACACCGGCCAGGTCGGCGGCATCCAGGCCAATTACCGCCGGAGCAATGGCGTCGTTGATGTTGGCCACCGCCTTGAGCACGCCCTTGCCGCCGTAGCGGGCTTTGTCGCCATCCCGCAGCTCCAGGGCTTCGCGAATGCCGGTGGAGGCCCCCGACGGCACGGCGGCCCGCCCGGTGCTGCCATCTTCTAGCGCCACATCCACCTCAACCGTTGGATTGCCCCGCGAGTCGAGGATTTCCCTTGCGTGAACCGTTGTAATTGCAACCATGAGCCTTACTCCATTGGTAATTCTGTGAACTGTGGCCACCCCTAGGCGGGGAACCTCCACCAGCCAACCGCTAAACCGTAGTATCCTACCGGGTGGAAGACCGTTGCTAAAGTCACATCAGCCACCATTGGGTTGGATTGGGTCGGTTGGATTGGGGCAGTGGCAGTGGCTGAGTTGACCTCAGCCGCTGGCCTAAACCAGCCCTGAGGAATCAAGGTTTTCATCCCTCTGTGGATAGTAACGGAGCCGGGTTAATGCTCAGTTAATCCTACAGATCCTTTCAAGAATTCGCCTGTGTTATGCATCAGACGGCGTTGAGAGCACCGATTGCGGTCAGTCTAGGGGCCATCGGCGGGGCGCTGAGCCGCTACTATCTGGGCCACTGGGTGACCCAGACGACGGGGGTAGGAAATTTCCCCGTCGGCACGCTAACCGCTAATGTGCTGGGCTGCTTTTTGATCGGGGTATTGACCGCCGGGGTAGTGAAAAGAGAAGGGATGAGCGCCGAACTGCGCCTACTGGTTGCCACCGGCTTTCTCGGCTCCCTCACGACCTTCTCCTCCTACAGCCTAGACACCGTTAACCTGTTCGCGGCTGAAAACTGGCGCCAAGGGTGGGGATACGGGTTAGGCAGCCCAGTTTTGGGCCTGCTCAGCTTCTACAGCGGCACGGCTCTGGCCACAAACCTGCTAAAGCCCAGGGCCGAGAGGGAATAAAGGCCTAAAACCTGCCCCTGAAACCTAAAGCTTGCCCCTATAGTAGTTGTTAAACTGAAGGCCAGCACCCTCAAACCCACCGGCTTTCCATCCCACCTATGCAACTCCACCTCAAGATTTGGCGGCAGGCCAGCGCCGATACCCCCGGCCAGTTCAGCACCTACACCGTCGCCAATGCCCAGCCCGATATGTCCTTTCTGGAGCTGCTGGACGTGCTCAACGAGCAGCTCATCCACGCCGGGGCCGACCCGGTGGAGTTTGACCACGACTGCCGGGAGGGCATCTGCGGCTCCTGCGGCGTGATGATTAACGGCCAGGCCCACGGCGGCCAGCCCCAAACCGCTACCTGCCAGCTCTACCTACGGCATTTTCAGGATGGCGATCACATCACCGTAGAACCCTGGCGGGCGGCGGCCTTTCCGGTCATTAAAGATTTGGTGGTCGAGCGCTCGGCCCTGGATCGCATCACCATGGCTGGGGGATATGTCTCGGTGAAAACCGGGTCGGCCCCGGAGGCAAATGCGATGCCAGTCCCCAAGGCTAACGCCGATTTAGCCTTTGACTATGCCGCCTGCATCGGCTGCGGCGCCTGCGTCGCTGCCTGCCCCAACGCCTCGGCGTCGCTGTTTACGGCGGCTAAGATTACCCATCTTTCCCTACTGCCCCAGGGCCACCCTGAACGCCAGTCGCGGGTTACCGCCATGACCGAGCAAATGGTCACCGAGGGCTTTGGGGATTGTTCTAACCACGGGGAGTGCGAGGCCGTCTGCCCCAAGGGCATTTCCATTGACGCGATCGCCCGAATGCGGCGGGAGTATATCAAAGCGGGGATCGGCCTATAGCTACCTGAGCTGGGGGCTGGGGTTGCCAAATCCGCACGGTGCCATCCCACCCGGCGCTGACCAGGGTCAGGGTGCCATCGGGCGAGGGGGCAAAGGCCACTGACCATACCCAGCCCTCGTGGCCGCGCAAAATCGCCACCAGTTTGCCCTGGTCAATATTCCACAGGCGAATGGTGCCGTCGTTACTGGCGGTGGCTAGCAGCTTACCGTCGGGGCTGAACTGCACACAGTTAACTGGGGCGGTATGGGCCTTAAAGCAGGTAATTGCGCGCCCGCTGTTGAGCTTCCAAAAGCGCACCGTGCAGTCGGCGCTGGCGCTGGCCAGCAGCCAGTTGTTGGGGCTCACCGCCACCGACAACACCTCCGCCGTGTGGCCGGTCAGCACGTGGTCGGTGCCTTTGCCCTGAATGCGGTGGAGGCGAATGGTTTTATCCTGACTGCCGCTGACTAAGGTGGTGCCATCGTGGCTAACCGCCAGGGTGCGAACCCAGTGGTTATGGCCGTTAAACTGGTGCAGCAGGGTTTGGTCGCTGACGTTCCAAGCGTGGATTTTGTTGTCTTGGCCGCCACTGAAGAGGTATTTGCCGTCGGTGCTAAAGGCCACGGCTCGCACCCAGTTGGTGTGGCCCTCAAGCTGGCCCAGGTAGCGGCCATTGTTGAGACCCCAGAGGTAGATGGCGTTGTCATTGCTGACACTGGCAAAGCAGCGGCTGTCAGGGCTAATTGCCACAGAACGCACCCAGGCGTCGTGGCCGCCCAGGTGCTGGAGGGGGTGGCCGGTGGTGAGGTGCCACACCCGCAGGGTTTTATCGCCGCTACCGCTGACAATAAAGTTGCCGTCGGCGCTGACGGCCACGCAGCGCACCCAGCTAGTATGGCCCGTTAACACACGGGTGCAGGCCCATGCTGTGGAGGTAGCGTGACCCGGCGCAGCGGCCTTGTCTGTGGGCTGCTCGCTCGCCCCATTGCCCGCCAGGGCCGCCGCCATGTCAATCAGCTGAAACGACGACGAAGGCTCCAGTGGCTCAGAAAAGCCGGAGGATTCAGATACAGAATTTGACGGAGGCATGGCAAGCGGGCCAGGGGCCATAAATTGAAGTTTCATACTGCGACCACCGTAGACATCTAAACAGACCGAAGGGCCAGTCTGCATGGCCACGATTCACTACATCCTAAAGGCATCCTATTCCGAAAACTAGCCTCATCCAAGATCCTGATAGCCTTCCCCCTCACCGCTCACCGCTCACCCTTAAGCCACACTCCCCCGCTTCCGCGCTTCTTTATAGGAAGTACCCACATTCCTCAGCCCCGCCCGAATCATTTCCTGCTCAAGCAGGGCAAAAAAGCGGCTGCGATCGCCCCCCCGCACCACCGCCTGGTTGTGGGCCTCAGCTAGGGCCACCGGGTAGCCATAGCCCTTTTGCACCTGGGTGAGTACCATGCGTAGGGCCAGGGTACAGCGGTCGGCATCGGCCATGACCCACTGGGGTACCTCCACCCGCGCCACCTCAGCCCCGACGTGGAGGTAGCAAAAATACACGGCGTGGTCGCCATACTGATCCAGAATGCTGGCTGAGCTGCGCCAAAAGGGGCTGCGCTGCCCCGGCTCCAGCTGGGTGGCCCAAAACGTGGCATCGCGCAGGGGCATAAACGTGCTGCAGGGGGCTTTGTCAGACTGGCCCTGGCAGTGGCTTTGGCAGTCAGGCTGGGGAAAGGGGCAGGCCGCTAGCCGCAAAAAATTAAGCCCCTCGCCACTGCGGGAGGCGCTGAGATACCCCACCAGGGGAATGCCCTGCCGCCGCAGCCGCTCCCACGCTGCCAGGATCGGGGGTAAGATATGCTGCCGCGCCTCGGCGGGGAGGGAGTCTAAGAACCAGTAGATCAGGGAGCCATCCACCATGGCCAGCAGAGGGGGAACCGAAGCTGGGGCTGACGGCTGCACTTCAGCCGTAGTGGAGTTCTTTGGCCCTAGCTGAGCCCGTACTGCTTCCCCCAGTTCCGCTAACACCACCGCCTCGGCGATGGTACGGCGGTGGCCCATCCATTCTTCGGTGCTAATCCCCCAGGGCCGCGACAGGTAGAGATCCTCAGGCCGATAGATCACCTCCGGCAGGCTATCCAGCAGCGGAAACCGGCCCTGGCCGTAGTGCAAGACAATCCGCCCGACGTTGATCAGGTAGCAGTAGGCAATTTCGTGGTGGCTCGGGGAAATTTGCGACCCGTCGGTCGCGATCACCGTGTGGGCCTCCGGGGCGACCCCTAGGGAAACGCGAGTCATCAGGGGCTCAACGGGCTGGGCGGCGGTAAAGGCGGCGCGATCGCCCCATTCCTCCAGTTGCTCTACCAGTTGCCCTTGCCGCTCCACCGCCGTCTCAGACAGCCGCCGGGCCGTCTCAACGCGAATCCGCGCCGCCGCCGCCTCCTGGGTCAGGTGGTGGCTAATGCCCTGCATCTGGCGGGCTAGCTTCATCAGATCGAGCATGGGGGAAAATGGTCTGGTACAGAAATACTAGCTTATTTCGGTGAAGGGTGGATGGATGGTGCATTCGCGCAGCAATGCACCATCCATCCACCCTTCACGCATCCACCCCTCTCCCATCTATCTATCTACCTTTCTCCAACACCCCCGCCTGCCGCAGCCCCGCCAGGTTTCCCTGCCCGGTGCAGAACAACACGGTCGTCATTTCCGCGATTAGTACCTCAACTAGCGCGGCAACGGCGTCCTCCGATTCGTTGGCGGCTTTGAGAAAGGGAAGGGCCAACCCCGCCAGGTCGGCTCCCAAAGCCAGGGTCTTGGCCATGTCCAGGCCGTTGCGCAGGCCACCGGAGGCAATTAGCGGCAGACTTGGGGCCACCTGGCGTGCCTTGAGAATACAGTCGGCGGTGGGCATGCCCCAGTCGGCGAAGGTTTGCCCCAGCCGCCGCTGGATCGGGTCGATGGCGCGTTCGCTTTCGACCCTGGCCCAGGAGGTGCCCCCGGCCCCAGCCACATCCACCGCTGCCACTCCAGCCTCGACCAGCCGCCGTACCATAGGGGCCGACACGCCATTGCCCACTTCTTTGACAATTACCGGCACGGGCAGGGCGGCGCAGAGGCGGCTAATTTTTTCCAGCAGTCCCCTAAAGTTGGTGTCGCCACGGGTTTGCACCGCCTCTTGTAGGGGATTGAGGTGCAGAATTAGGGCATTGGCTGCGAGCCGATCCACCACCCGGTGGCACTGGTCAAGGCCGTAGCTGTAGTTCAGCTGCACCGCCCCTAAATTCGCCAGCAGCAGGATATCTGGGGCCACCGACCGCACCGAAAACGTCTCCATCAGCTCCGGCTGCTCTACCGCCACCCGCTGGGAGCCTACCCCCATGGCCAGGCCATAGCGCTGGGCCACGGCCGCTAACCGCAGGTTAATCTGGTGGGCGGCCGGGGTGCCCCCGGTCATCGATGAAATGAGCAGCGGAGCGGCTAGAGAATGGCCCAGAAATCGGGTGTTGAGGTCAATGTCAGCCCAGTCTAGTTCCGGCAGGCAGACATGACTAAACCGATAGCGCTCCAGCCCAGTGGTGATTTGGGGACACTGGACATTCTCATCCAGGCAAATTCTTAGATGATCGGCCTTCCGGGCCTGGGTGTCGGGGTCAAAAGCAGGGCTTACAGTCACGGGCGGTGGGGGAATTCACTAGACACAGCACAAAACCGAACCAACCTTAGGATACGGCCACTTCGGGCTTGAGTAAATGCACGGCGTCCCGTCCGTCGATATCGTGGAGAAAAACCTTGACGAGTTCATCCGCCGCCGTGGGCAGGGTTTTGCCAACAAAATCGGGGTGAATGGGCAACTCCCGCCGCCCCCGGTCGATCAGCACCGCCAGACGAATGGTGCTGGGGCGGCCATAGTCGATGACGGCGTTGAGGGCGGCGCGAATGGTGCGACCGCTGTAGATTACGTCATCGACTAAAATCACCACTTTATTGGTAATGTCAAAGGCGATTTTGGTGCGGGCCGGGGTGCGGGTGCTGATTTTATCCAGGTCATCCCGGTAGAGGGTGATATCAATGGCCCCCACCGGCAACTGCACCCCCTCTAGCCGCTGAATTTGATGGGCTAGCATGTGGGCCAGGGGCACCCCACGGGTGTAAATTCCCAATAGGGCCAGGTGGCTGAGATTACCGCCCCGCTCCACAATTTCTGAGGCCATCCGGTTTAGCGTGCGGCGTAGCTCTTCGGGGGACAAGATTTCGACGACCGGGCTATTGGAGCTCATAGATGGCAATTACCCGACAGAGTAGGGGTTTAATGAAGGAATTCTAGTCTGAGAGAGTTGAGTCTACCGTGGAGAGTATGGCCAGGAGCCTAGCTCCCTGATCTGATTCCCATAGGGTGAAAAACCTAAGGGAACTCCAGATTTGAAGATCAGCAGGGTTTTTAGGCGATTTCCGGAAAAGAAGATACCCAATATCAATAGACTCTCGGGCTGGATTCCTGCCTGCGCGGGAATGACGAGGTAAGCTCTGGGCTAGCAATCGTCTTAAAGAGTTTCAGGAAATTAAATTGTAAGCCAGGCTTTTACCGTCGCTGACTAAATTCTAGTGCAGGAAAATTTACCTTGCCCCCGTTTTAGCGGCCCAGGGCACTGAGGCCAATCATTAGGCCTACCCCTACCCCCGTCCACACCAGCACAACCCGGCGGGTCAACCCCAGGGCCTGACGAATGCAGTCAGGCGTAATCGAATGCAGGGCCTCCCCCAGCAGCGGTTTAGCCTTAACCTGCCCCCGATACTGGTTAGTTCCCCCTAGCTGCACCCCTAGGGTGGCGGCGTAGGCGCACTCGCTCCAGCCCGCGTTGGGGCTGGGGTCGGCGGGGGCGTCGCGACAGCATATCGACCACACCTGACTGGGGCAACCCGAGAGCAGGGCGATGGTGAGCACCGTCAGGCGGCAGGGTAGCCAGGTCAGGGCATCTTCCAGGCGGGCGCTGAACCAGCCGACATAGCGGTAAGGCGGCTCGCGATAGCCCACCATGGAATCTAGGGTGCTGGCGGCTTTATAGGCCAGGGCCAGGGGCACGCTACCCAGGGGTAGCAGCGCCCCCACTAGGCCATAGAATAGGGGAGCCATCACCCCATCGGTGGCGTTTTCGCTGACGCTTTCTAGCACCGCCCGCAGAATTTCGGGGCGCTCTAGGTGCTCGGTATCGCGCCCTACATAAAGGCTAAGCCGCTGCCTGGCGGTGGCGATGTCCCCCGCTTCCAGGGGCAGTAGCACCTCTTCGGCAGCGCGGCGCAGGCTGCGCCCGGCCAGGCAGCTCGCTAGTAGTACCGTTTCCCCCATAACTCCTACCCCCGGATGAATGCCATAGGCCAGGCGCACCAGCCCCCAGCCGACAGCCCCGCTGCCGAGGATCAGCCCCAGCCCTAGACCAATGCCCAGCACGCGCTCGCCACTGGGGGATAGTCCTCGCTTAAATATTGCCTGGGTGGCCCAGGTAATCACTTTGCCCATGGCTTGCACCGGGTGGGGCCAGCCCCAGGGATCGCCAATCAGTCGATCGATGCCCACCGCCAGCAGCAGCACCAGGGCGCGACTAAACCACAAAACTGGCCTCCCCCCCCTGGGCGGCCTGCCAACTGCGGGCATCAAAATACAGGTCTTCAAGGGAAATGCCGTACAGCGCATCGGTCAGCTTTTGGGAGAGGCGGTTCCAAACCGCGAAGGTGACCCAGTCTTCGGCCTGTTCGGCCTGGGGAGAGTGACGGGGCAGGGGCTCGACCCGTTCGCCCACGGCGGCTAAAATTTGGCCGAGGGAAATTTGGCCGGGGGGCTGGGCTAAGCGATAGCCTCCCTGGGCGCCGCGCACCGACTCCACAAGGCCCGCCCGCCGCAGGTCAATTAAGAGCTTTTCCAGGTAGGGGGGCGGCAGATCCTGGCGCTCGGCAATGGTATTTACAGATACGGTTTTACCTGGGGGTTGCAATGTCAAATCCAGCAGGGCTTTAACACTGTAATGGCCGCGAGTGGTTAGCTTCATGGCTCGGTTTTGGCCTCGCAAGTTAGAGGGTGTGAGGGCTGGGGAATCCAGGATCGAAACCTGGGTCAGCCTTATTTTAGGGCGATGCTTCGCTAGCTCAGCCCAAGGCAAAGGAGTCAATGGCTATATCTGGGGCGGCGGGCTCACCGCCCTGGGCCACACCTGGAGCAAGGTTCTAACCCCTTCTCAGCTAAAAATTAAGTGAGCCAAGGGATTTCTCCTAGGTTTTGGGCTGGCTCAGGGAATTACTAAAACGACCTACAAAAACGATGCAAAAAACTATTTCACTGTAGTATTATTTTGCGGGTTGTGATTAGAGTAGAGTGAAGCGGCGTAAAAACCGCTAGCGTTCTAAAAACCTGACCAAAACGTTGTGATCGAGAATAGAGTTAATGGCTAAAGCTACCCAAATAGAACCTCTGGTTGGACAAGACCTGCTCCAAAAAGTTAAAGAACTTGACGATGTCAGCAAAGAAGATAAGGCCAAGGCCTGCGGTTACTACAGCCTGACGAAGGCGGGGGTTCCCCGGGTCAACATGATGAAGTTCCGCAACGCCCTG
This sequence comes from Nodosilinea sp. CTOTU7336, assembly GCA_036848635.1. Classification (GTDB taxonomy): domain Bacteria; phylum Cyanobacteriota; class Cyanobacteriia; order Phormidesmidales; family Phormidesmidaceae; genus Nodosilinea. The sequence goes on along the minus strand of DAIUJR010000011.1, from coordinate 30,169 downwards.
ATCGAAGCGGAAGGCATTCACCTCGATAGCAGCCAAAACGGCAACGGGCGGGGCGGGCGTAGCGCAAGTTTTCGCATCACCGTACAGTCCAACGGCAACCTGCTGATTGGCTCAGCTTATACCAAGCAAATGGGCCTACAGCCAGGGGATGAGTTTGAGATTTCCCTGGGCCGTAAGCACATTCGGCTGAAGCAGCTGGGGGCCGATGGCACGTACGCTGGGGATGATGAGAACGAGTAATTCGGCTCCTAGCTGGCAAAAATCTGATCCGTTTTCAGACCCTTTGAGTACAATGGGCAGGCCAAATGGTAAATGCTTCAGCTTGCCCATTTTTGCTGATTCTGGGCATGGTCAAGGTGGGGATTTTCTCCGCTGCGGTCAGTGACCTATGACCTGAAGAATTGCTAAGTTCTCTGACTTTGGCATGGTTGCCATGGTTGACCTCAGCCCCCGCTAGGTCAGCCGTACTTAGGGATTTATCGGGTAGTTTATGAACTTTCCTATCGTTTTAGACATTGCGCTGGGCCTAGTCTTTGTCTTTTTTGTTTTGAGTCTCTTAGCCAGTGAGATTCAGGAGATTATTGGTACCCTACTGCAGTGGCGACCTGAACACCTGAAGCAGTCCATCGAGGTGCTGCTAGCCGGTAACGATATTGACAAACAAAAAGAGGCCCAGGCGCTGGCCGATGCTCTCTACGAAAGCCCCTGGATCCGTGGTTTAAACCAGGAGGCCAGGGGAAATATTGCCCGTTCTTTTCGGGGCATTACTCACACTATCGGGCGCATTTATCGAGCCCTTACCGGCACTCGCAATGTTTTTGGTGATGGCAAAACCAGCGGCCCTTCCTATATTCCTGCCGAGGCTTTTGCCAATAGCTTAATCGAGCGCATGCAGCTCGGCCGCCTCTGGCAGGTGCTAGCCGATGACCGGATCAGGACCTTTGCCTACGATAAAATTCTGCTGCCGATTAATAATATCCTCAGCGATTTGAGGGCCAGCACGGGCAACGAGTTTTTGCTTAGCGCCGAAATTCAGCATCTGGAGAGTGTTTCAGCCCAAATTCTTCAGGATTTTCAGGCGGGAATGGTGAACCTGCCGGAGAGCATCGATCGGGTCGTGACTCAGCTAAACAATTTTGCCCGGATCGCCAAGGACACGCTACCCGAAAATAATCCCCTCACCGAGACGTTTTTACGGCGGCTAGACTATATCATCCGTGGGCTCGATAGCACCCCCGCCGAACGAGCGGCATTGCTGGGCAAGCTGCGCCCCAATGTCGAGCAACTGCTGGGCGTGTTCGACAGCAGCAGCCCGGTCTACGGTGAGCTGAGTCAGCTGGCCCAAAATGGGAATACTACCGCCACCGAGCTGCTCGACCGCCTAGACAATCAAACCATTACCCCGGCGCTACAGGCGAGTTTAGTGGCCATTTCTCGCAAGGTGCAGGTTACCACCGACACCGTCCGCGACGACGTGGAAATGTTTGGCCACGAGATTGAAAAATGGTTTGACCGGGGTATGGAGCGAGCTACGGGGGTTTACAAACGTAACGCCAAAGCCGTAGCCCTGATCATTGGGATCGCCACGGCTATTTCTATCAATGCCGACTCCTTTCACATTGCCACCCGACTGGCCAAAGATCCGGTGCTGCGCAACTCCATTACCCAGACCGCCGACCAACTGGTGACCAATGCACCGGGGGACTTAAACCAAAACCTGACCGAGGTGCAAGACGCCGTCAATCAAGCTCTCGAAAAGATTCCCTTCCCCCTGGGCTATAACGAAATGGTGATTGAGCAGCAGCGGGAGGCTGAGGAGTCATGGCCGATTCCAATTGTTTCGCGTCGGTTTTTGGGCTGGTTAGTCAGTGGCTTTGCCATTTCCATGGGTGCCACCTTCTGGTTTAACCTGCTGAAGAGAATTGTGGATATTCGCAACACCGGCGGGAAAGGGGAATAGGTCACCATGGGCACTTTTTCAGGGTTAGAATCATCTCCGGCGGCGGTCGAGGTTGCCAGCCTGACCTACGTTTGTCGCACCAACCTTAATCTTTACAAAACCCCTGACCTGCAAGGGTTGGTGACCCAGGCGGCCCCAGGTCGCTACCTGCAGGTTCTTACACCGCTACCCGCTGGTTTAGCCGCGCCCTCGGCCCTAGAAGTACGGCTTTGCGAAGACGACTACCCTGGGTGGATAAGGGCCATCGACCGAGCTAACCTGGCCCCGGTGCTGGCTCCCTACCAGCCGGTACCCCTTGATCGCACCGCCATTGCCGACCGGCTGCCCCAGGCGATCGCCTTTGCCCAAAACGCCATGGTCCAGCCCAATACCTACCTCTGGGGGGGCACCGTGGGGCCAAATTTTGACTGCTCGGGCCTGGTGCAAACAGCCTTTGCGGCGGCGGGCATTGCCCTACCCCGCGACTCCTACCAGCAGGAGGCGTTTACCCAGTCCATTGAGTGGTCAGAACTGCTGCCGGGGGATTTGGTTTTTTTTGGTACTTCGGAACGCACTAAGCATGTGGGGCTATACCTAGGCGAAGGATGGTATATCCACAGTTCAGGCCGAGAGCAGGGCCGTAACGGCATTGGCCTCGACTCGCTTACCGATTTATCCCACCCCGTGAGCCGCACCTACCACCACCAGCGGCGACGACCGGGCCGGGTGATGACGAGCTACTGCCCCCGCGCGCTATAGTCCAGGGGTAGCGTCATCCCCTGCGAGGTGCCCCTTGCTCCCTGCTTTTAAAGCTCGCCTGGCTCGGCTCAAACCTTACCTGCGCTGGGGGGTAGTGGGGGTGGCGATCGCCATTTTGATCCGCACCCTCACTTACCACTGGGGCGAAGTCACCGCCATTCGGATCAGCGCCGCCGGGTGGAGTTTGCTGCTGCTGGCCCTGGGCGTTACCCTGCTGGCCCACATCTGGTCGGGCTGGGTCTGGGGCTGGGTTTTGCAGGCTCTTCAGCAGCCGGTCAACGGGGTCTGGAGCACGCTGGTCTACCTGCAAACTAACCTGCTGAAATACCTGCCGGGCAATGTCTGGCATTTCTATGGCCGGGTGCGGGCCCTCAAAGCAGTTGGGGTAGCCAACGGCCCCGCCATCATCGGCGTTGCGCTTGAGCCTCTACTGCTGGCGGCGGCGGCGTTGCTGCTGGGTATAGCCAGCCCCACTCGATACTGGCCGCTCCAGCTGGGGGGGCTACTTCTAGTCCTAGGGACGGTGCATCCCCGCATTCTTAACCCGGTGGTAGCCCGCCTGGGTCGGGCCAAAGCGTCAGCGGAGGAAGATGCCTCTGAACTTGAGGTCGTTGGCCTGCGCCACTACCCCCTCAAGCCCCTGGCCGGAGAAGTGGGCTTTGTGCTACTGCGGGGACTAGGGTTTGGCCTCGCCCTCAGCGCCCTCACTCCACTACCCGCTGCGGCCTGGCCAGCCATGCTCAGCCTGTTTAGCCTGGCCTGGCTGGCGGGGCTGGTGATTCCCGGTGCCCCTGGGGGACTGGGGGTGTTTGAGGCCGTAGCCGTCACCCTGCTGCAAAACTCTCTCTCCGCCGGGGTGGTGCTCAGCACCGTAGCGGTTTATCGGCTGATCAGCACCCTAGCCGAAGCCCTAGGAGCTAGCCTAGCCGCCATGGATCAGCGCCGCAGCTGCCCTAAACCTGACCTTCTACTCACCCAGAAGCCAGGCTTACCCCCTCAACCACCATCAACCTCCTCCCCCCTTAACTCCACCCGCATCCCCCCATCCCCCCGCTGATGCCAACCCACGACTTGGAAGGTTAATGTGCCATAACTAAGAATCGGATCCAAAATTAAGGAATTGATCAGAATGAGGGCTGACTATGTGGCCGTTAGTGGGGATACCGCAGGCAATTGTCCAGGGGATGGCCGCCTATGGATCTGTGTTCTGCCGAGAGGCGGGCTTTGAGCATGTCAGTCGCGATGTCAGCGGGTTGCTGCTGAGGGCGAATAAGACCTGGCAAGGGATTTATAGCCAGTGGGTGTTTCCGCCGGGGGCAGCGGTCAGTCGTCGGGCAATGCATGAAGCGGTGGCGGATGAGCCGCTATCCGACGGTGATGACCTTGGCGGTGGCCCATCGACAATGGGTGGATGGGCTGGCCGTGGCGGTTCAGTTTCCCAACTATGCCGCCCAATAGAAGGCGTACTTGGTGATGACGGCCCAAGAGAGTTACAAGGAGATGGCCCAGGTGCAGCAGCGATTAGTGGAGTTGCTGCACTACTAGAAAAACCGCTTGGCCTACCGCAAGCGAACGGAGGTGGCGGTGGAGTTGGTGCAGCAGATCGAGGTTTCCCAACGCTCCCTATGCGTTTCACAATGGGGTGCTGTGCTGCCCTCTGGCCGGGGCCATTGAGCAGGCCTAGTTCCACCGATGGCATATTCTAGAAGTCACACTGCAGGGCAAATTGAACCATTCAACCCCGAACAACTGGATGCGGTCATTCGTCTTTCGCTAATGTGTGGATGACTATCCATGCAGATTGCACGGTGGGGTTTATAGCGGTGAAATTAGACTCCGAATCCAGCATAGGTAAAATTTACATGGTCGCTGTTGATCCAGATTTTCAAGGCCACGGCATTGGCAGCGCTCTCATCAAATGTAGGATGGGTTAGCGCAGCGTGACCCATCCTACATTTGATTCCACCCACCTACTCACCTGGAACCTCAATCCTCACTGCTAAAGACCCAGGGCCGCCTTGAAGCGCGCTAGGGCCGCCGCCTCTTGCGCGCTAATTTTCGGGTTGCCAGAGCCAAACAAGCCGCTACCCGCCGCTTCGGCCACAGCGACCCCGCAGTCATAGATGAACTGCTTGTACTGGGTAATCTCTTCTGCCGCCGCTTTACCGTCTACGAGCTGTAGGGCGGTGTTGATATCGACAATGGCGTTGTCTACAATTGCCCCAGACTCTACATCCTCGGGCTTGATGTCGGGCTTTTCGAGTTTAACCTGCTTGCTCTTTAGGGTTTCTTCCGAAAGGGCAGCCTGAATAATTGAGTTAGTCGGGTATTTTTGGGCGGCTCCGGCAATCTCCTTCGACATGGCGGCGGCTTCAATCGCCGTCGAGACAATGCCCATATCCACCATGGCCACCGCCAGGCCGGTCATCATAGGGGCTTTGACGATGGCTTGCAGGTCGGCGGGGGTGTAGTCGCTCATTGGTAACCTCTGGATAAGGATGCTGTGGACTGATCTAGCCCTGGCTAGACTAGAGAAAAACGATAAGGAATCGATAAGAAGCGACAGTTTTTAGTTTTTTAACTTACAACCTTTGCTGGCTTGCCGACATCATTCTGAAGAGAGGTTTAAGCAGAACTTTAACCTCCCGTTTCACCCCTCAATGGCCACTGCTCGGATTAGACAGCGCTAGAATTAAGGCGCTCAGGTCTCGTATTTTGACCCCGCTGAGGAGACGCTATGCCCGTAGTTACCCACTCTCCCTATACCCAGGAGCAGGTTAAAGTTTGGCTCCGAGGGTTGCTCACCATTGCCTGGGCCGATGGTGATTTTGACGCCAACGAGAAAGCGCTAATCACCGCCATTACCCAGGATGAACTGGCCCCAGGGCTAGATTTTGACCACTTCGAGCCGATTACTCCCGCTGAACTCGCCGCCACCCTCGGTACCAACCCCCAGGCGGCGGAAAACTTTCTGCGCATGGCGGTGATGGTAGCCCTGGCGGACGGCGTTTATTCGGTTGAAGAGGATGCGCAGCTTCAGTCCTTCTCCACAACCCTAGGGCTGCAAGCCACAGCGCTGTCGTCGGTACGCTCTACCCTCTACAGCCTGAAGCAGGATCGGGGGGCATCCCCGCTGCTCCCTCCCACCGATGGCGATCAGCTCGATCCCCTCAAGCCCGCCCGCGAGTGGCTCGACCAGCTTGAGGTACAGGATCCGCGCCTGGCCCGGTTTGTGTGCAAGCTAATTCCGTCCCAATGCCCGTTTGAGCGGGATGTGGTGCTGTTTAACAAAAAGCTGGTGCATATTCCGCCCATGTGCAAGCTCAACCCACTTTACGACCAGCTGGTAGGGCTGCGGTTTCGGGCCCTGTCGTACCTGGCCGATGACTGCGGTGAGGATGTGACGCCGCTGCTGTAGGGTTAGGGAGAGGGTTACCTGAAGCTATGATTGCCACTTTTTTGAACGCTGTTTGGCCTCCCGTCACTGCTTGGTTGAGTTCGAGGTTACGGTGGCTGGTCATTCTTGCGGCCCTCTGGGGGCTCACGGCCTGCGGTACAGCCCTGCTCCAGGGCAGCACCGACTATCGGCTCGCCTCCCCCAGCCAGGACGGCATTGGCAAGGTCTACCTGGGCCGCGAAATTGCCCAAACCATGGGCCACCAGGGGGCGGCCTGGCTCGATCGGCCCAGCCGCGTACTGCAGGAGCATCCCTACGCCGCCGTTGAGAGCCTGGGGCTGAAGCCGACGGACGTGGTGGCCGATATTGGGGCCGGTACGGGCTACTTTGCCACCCGCTTAGCCGCCCTAGTGCCCCAGGGCCAGGTGCTGGCGGTGGATATTCAGCCCGAGATGCTGGCCCTGCTAGAGCAGGAGCTAAAAACCCAGGGGATTGACAATGTAGAGTCAATTCTGGGGCAACCGGATAGCCCCAACCTGCCGCCGGATTCCATTGACCTGGCCCTGATGGTGGATGCCTACCACGAGTTTGCCTACCCCCACGAGATGATGACGGACATCGTGGCGGCGCTCAAGCCCGGCGGGCGGGTGATACTGGCGGAATACCGGGCCGAAAACCCGATGGTGATGATCAAGCGGCTACACAAAATGAGTGAGGCTCAGGTGAAGCGAGAAATGGCTGCCGTGGGGCTGACCTGGGTTAAAACCGAGGGCTTTTTGCCCCAGCAGCACCTGCTGTTTTTCCAAAAACCGGCTTGATACCCAATCCGAGTCCCCCACGCCTGATTTCCAAAAGGCCAACCCGTAGGGGCGTTGGCGCAGCCTAGCCAGAGGCTTTATGGCATTCGCCCGGCTGAATCGGGGGTAGCCAAGCAGGATTTAGTATGACACCCAATTCGAGGGCAAAAAAATCCGATTAAAACCGGCAACCCCGCAGGGGCATTACTGTGTGTTGGCCCTACAAGCGGGGGATGCAAGCAGGATTTGGTATTGGTTAAAGGGCTTTTCGGCAGAAGACGCCCCTAAGATCAAGCTTTCCCAAATCGGCCACTAGCCCAGGACCGTCTGAGCCTGGCGGGTGACCTCAGGCAGGTCAGGTAGAGGAGTCGCCGCATCCTCCGCCTTGTCTGGGCCGGGCTCGGCCAGCCAGAGCAAATATTCAATATTGCCAGCGGGGCCGGGCAAGGGCGACCAGGTGAGCCCCCGGTAGCCCCAGCCCAGGCCTAGGGCGCTGGTGAGCACGGCGGCGATCGCGGCGGCCTGGTCTTTAGGGTCGCGCACTACGCCTTTTTTGCCGACGCGATCGCGCCCCACCTCAAACTGGGGCTTTACCAGTAGCACCACCTCGCGGGGGGGCACCAGCAGCGCCCAAAACGCTGGCAGCACCTTGGTTAAGGAGATGAACGAAACATCCATTACCCCCAGGTCGGGGCGGGGGTCGTGGTCACCATAGAGATTGGCGGCGGTTAGATGGCGAAGGTTGGTGCGCTCCCGCAGCACCACGCGCGGATCCTGGCGCAGCGTCCAGGCCACCTGGCCGTAGCCCACATCAATGCCGTACACCCGCTGCGCCCCCGCCTGGAGCAGGCAATCCGTAAAGCCTCCGGTAGATATGCCGCCGTCCAGCGCAACGCGCCCGGTGACTGGAATCGAAAACTCCACCAGGGCCTTAGCCAGCTTTTCGCCCCCCCGCGACACAAAGGGGGATCGGGTCTTAACCCGCAGCTCGGCCTCGGTTGCGACGGGGGTGCCGGGCTTATCGACCACGGCCTGGTTGACCTGCACGGCCCCCGCTTGAATCAGGCGCTGGGCCAGCTGCCGCGACTCGCACAGTCCCCGCTCGACTAGCAGTAGATCTAGGCGTTGTTTCGGCACCGGCTTTTCCTGTTTACGATTTTTGGGTTTCCAGAGGCTGGGGCTATTTCTCGACCCGGAAATCCCCAGATTGGGCAAACCGCCGTTCGCCCCTACGCCCCGATGAGATACTGCCGGGTTCAAATAGGATGTACTGGGGTAGAAATCACTCAGATTTTGTCTCGTTTCCCCAGGCTTCTTCTGGCTATCGCAAAGGCTTAGGTCACAGACTGGGCCAGTTTCAAACGTCGCCGCTGCTCTGCCAGCTGCTCCAGGTGCTGCTTGACCAAATCTACCCCGGCTTTGGTGCCCTGCTGGTCGTAGTATTCGCTGGCTTTAACCAGCGCCCGTACCGCCAGGCCATCGTTACCCAGGTTGGCGTAGGCCAGCCCGCAGTTGTGGAAGGCCTCGGCGCAGCCCGGCTCAGTTTCGATGACCTGGGAAAACTGGTCGATGGCCTGGGCAAAGCGCCCCCCTTGGAAGGCCTCAGCACCCCCTTCAAAGCGTTTTCGGGCGGCATCAGCCATGGGGCTAGACAGCGCCCCTATGGGCGTTGCAAATACCACCAGGTGCCCCGCTGGACGGCGGTAGGCCCACACCATCCAGCCCATGCCGCCGCCCAGAATAATCAGCACTACGGCCAGCCAGACCACCAGTTCCATAAACCGTTATCTCCCCAACTGAGATCGCCCATCTGCTTGTTTAGTCTAAGGCGATTTCCGCCCAAGAACCTACCCCATAGACAGCTTAGCCTGGATCATTCACCCCAACAGGACGCCGTAGCAGCAAGCTTCGAGGCTATCCCCCGCCTAAAAGCTGCACCATTTGCTGCGGGTTAAGCCAGTTGCCCACGATGCGGCGATAGGGGGCAGGGGAAACCTGAATTAGGGTGGGGGTGGCTGAGATATGGTCGGCTTCGGCCTGGTCGGGCTGCTTGAGTACGTCAATAACCTTTAGGGTGTAAGGGCCAAGCAGGGTAGATTCTAGGGTGGTGTGCAGCAGCCTGAGCATTTTTTCAGTCGCGGCGGTGTCGCTACCGCTGACAAATAGCTTAAACAAGTAGGGCTCCGGGGGCGACCATGTCCCTGGGGAGAATGGCAAGGCGTTCGCGTCAGCGCCAATGGTGGTCTGGGGCGATTCTACCCGCATCACTAGGTCATGGTGATCCCAGAGCTGAGGAAAGGTGGCCTGGTAGGACTCGATGAGCGCCACGGCACACGGGTCGTAGTCGGTGTAGTTGGGCTGCCACCGCAGGGCGTCTAAATCAAACAGGGCATTGAGCAGGGGCTGAAACCGCCGAACCCGGGGATAGGCCTCGGCCACGGTGATCGTCGCCTGGGTGGTGGCATCGACCCAGCGATCGACGGTGGCGGTAAAGCCAGGCAGGAGAAAATAGGGCGGTTCCTGAAGACCGAGCTGGCGCTGGAGGGCGGCGCACAGATCCAGGTGCCAGTGGGCGCGTTTTTGGGTATCTAGACAATAAACACAGTCACCGCCAGGGGTAAACAGGGCAATGCCCTTAAAGCTGACGGCCACTGAGGCTGGCCCCGACGGGGCTAGGAAAGGGGGTCTAAACTCGTCCACGAAGCATTTGGGCCATTTCGTTTTGCTTGGGCGACATTTCCAGGGCGGTTTCCTCGGTAATTCGCCCGGATTCGTAGAGGGCGTAGAGGGACTGGTTCATGGTGCACATGCCATCAAAGGTACATTTGGGAATCAGGGCCTCCACTTCGTCGAGCTGCCCCCGCAGAATATAGTCTTTGATGGCGTCGGTGTTAATTAAAATATCGTGGAAAGCGGCGCGCTTGCCATCGGTGGTACGGCATAGACCCTGGGCAATTACCGCCACCAGCGACTCAGCCAGGGAAACCCGCACCGGCGCCTGCTGCTCGGGCTCGTAGAGGTTGAGGATCCGCTCTACGGTTTTGACGGCGCTGTTAGTGTGCAGGGTGCCCATGACTAGGTGGCCAGTTTGGGCGGCCTTGAGGGCGGTGTTGACGGTTTCCTTATCCCGCATTTCCCCCACCAGAATAATGTCCGGGTCTTCCCGCAGGGAGGCTTTGAGGGCCGCGTCAAACTTTTTGGTGTGCAGCCCCACCTCCCGCTGCTTAACCAGAGAGCGCTTGCTCTGGTGGACAAACTCGACGGGGTCTTCAATGGTGATAATGTTCTTAGGCATTTCGCTGTTGACGTAGTCAATCATCGCTGCCATGGTGGTAGATTTACCGGAACCGGTCGGCCCCGTCACCAGAATTAGCCCTTTGTGATAATGGCACACATCCCGAAAGATGGGGGCAAAGCCCAGCTGATCCAGGGTGAGGATTTTTACTGGAATCAGGCGCATCACCAGCGCCGGGCCATGGAGCGACCCGAAAATATTGATCCGCACCCGGGTGAAGTCGTACTGGGCTGCGCCGTCAAAGTCGAGGGTCTGGCGAAATTCCTGGATTTCTTCGGGCCGCAGAATTTCTTCGAGCCAGCGATAAAAGGTGGCTTCGTCGGTAACCGGGTACTCGGTCAGGGACATTTCGCCGCGATCTCGAAACCGAGGCACCTCCCCTACCCCCATGTGAATATCCGAAAAGCCCTTATCGAAGGCCTCGCGGACAATTTTTTCGAGGGTCAGATTACCGTTGCCGACCTTGATTGCTTCGGCCGCGTTGGCCATCGGCGGCGGCGCGGCGGGGCGATGGCGGGGTTGCCCTCCGACGGGGGCCGCTACCCCCTGGGCCTGGCGCGGGGGCGGGGGCGGGGGCTGCACAGGGGAGGTAGTAGCTGGAGGGTTGGGTAGCTCAGCCATAGGACGGGTCTCCATGATGACAACGACATCCGGGCCAGGGCAAAGCCGCCAACTCATTCCCGGCAGGATTCAAATAGGTTGCCCACATCCCGGCAAAATCAGTCGGATAGCGAGCCTTCCCACCGGTTCCAGAGCACCTAATGGTCGTTAATCCCCTGGTCATTTAGACCTTAATATACGCCATGCCACCCCATCCCGATAATCTGGCTGAGATCAGCGTCAGGTCGAGTCACCCTTTCCTTTCCCAGAGAGGGGTGTCCGATGGGCCGGATGGGTCGATTCAATGACGCTACAGCCGCTATGGCCTGCGGGCGAGGCAATGACCCAGACAGACCCACCCCTGTCCCCTCCTGGGAGGGGACGGTTGGTTTACTTCCCTGGGCTTAAAGCTAGTCCCGAACTCAACCTAGGGTCAAGGTGCGCTTGAGCAGATGGCCGTGATGGGCCACCGAGCGCATCAACCCCCAGCGCACGTCGTTGGGGGCCTGGCCAAACAGCACCAGCATCGCCCCTAGCAGTTCCGGCACCGACAGGGTATCGGCCAGAAAACCCGACCAGGCGGGGGGATTGAGGTTAAAAAAGGTGGCGAAAAACCGATTCAGCTGGGTAGCATCAAAATCCATCAGGTTTTCGAGCCCAAACTGGTAGATGTAGTGCTTGCGCAGCCGGGTCTTGGGCCAGAGGGTCTGCCAGGCTCGCTGGGCCACCTGCCGGGGCTCAACCCCTGCCGTCCCCAGGCTTTGGGCAATGGCCTGGGCCACCTCCGGCCCCCGCCGCAGCATCGCCCCGATCATATAGCCCGAGGCCGGGTGCACCATGCTGGCGGCGCTGCCAAACCCGACCACCGGCTGGGTCAAATCGGGCAGGGGCAGGTTCATGGGAAACAGGCATCGCTCCACATGGTGCACCTCGGTGACCGCTACCCCTTGATGGCTGAGGCGTTGGTGCAGCCGTCGCTCTAGCACCTCCATCGAAATTGCCGGGTGGTGGGCCAGGGAGGTTTCTTCGACAAAGTACACGCCGTCGCCCAGATCCATCGCGTACATAAAGGTTGGCGGTTGAGTCAGCTCGGCTACCGCCAAATGGGCATCGCGGTAGTCCATCAGCACCATTTGCTGGGGGCGAATGGGGGGCTGCGAAAACCGGCCCACAATGCCGTAGGCTGCCTGAAACGCCAGCGCCGAGGTCGACGGGCGTTGAACCAGGGCGGGCCGGTGTCCGGTGGAATCAATCACCAGGCGGGTGGCTAGGGTCTCCCCGCCGCCGGTGGTGACCTGGGAATGGGTAGGGAAATGCTCAACCTGGACGGCGGTGCCCCGGTGCCAGTGGATGCGGTGCTGGTCGATTTGAGTCAGCCAGTAGGCATGGATCTGGTCTTTGTCGAGGAGCCCATATTCTCGCTGTAGAGGCAGCGTTTGGTCGCGGACGTGCACCACGCAGTCTTTCCAGCGGTGGGTGAGAAACTGGGCTAGCCCCACATCCTCTAGCTCATCGACCCAGATACCGTAGGTGTTTGGCCAGGGCGCAGCTGGATCCACCGGAGCCAGCCCGTTCACGGTCAACCCCTCTTCCCCTAGGGCCGCCGCCAGGGACAACCCCGCTGGCCCGGCACCAATCACCAAAGCGTCTAACATTGACTGCTTTCTACCTGAATATTGCTGTGACCCTATCTTACAAAGATTGTTGCCCTTAAAGAGGGGTATCTGCCCCGTTGAATCTTGGATTAAGCCGATCGATAAACAAATTCAGACTGCCGGGGCTAGATGGAAGTCTGAGCGAGTACCGCAAAGCCTGGCCCTGCCCTGCGTCTATCTCGGCGGTGGCCTTTATTTTTCTCTGCTCAAGATATAATGTACTTCCGTTCGGGTGCGGGGCCACATCTGTAAAGAAAGCACGAAGAAGTCATAAAGAGACGTGTATATTAACCTACTGAAATTGGCATGTCAGGGTAATTACTGATATCTTCAAATGAAAGAGTTTAATAGTGCCTTTTATTCAAAGCGCTGGATGAGTTCAAGGCAGGTTTCAGGGGTAGCATCGACTTTGTTGGGCTTATACTAATTAGCTATTGAAACAAGTATAGGTTGCAGCTCAGTAGCTTCAGGGCTTCAATTTTTCAGATCCTTAACCTGATAGTGCCTGGATTGGGTGATGCTCAGGATCTACTAAGTTTAGCTGTGCTCAGATTTTATTTCCTGATTTTCTCCACTAAGATCCGAATGGGGTTGTAGCTCTACCTGGTGAACATGACTCTCGTTGCTTTTTAAGTCCTGATCGCGTGCATTTCTGCCTTATGTTGCAATCAGCAGTCGTTAGGGCCTTGAATTATTCGCATTTCAGGTTGGGACTTGCCAAAATATGTCCTAAAAGGCAACTTATTTTTATTCCGTAGACAGGTACAAAGTTCTGCATAGAAAGTCTGATTAGCTAGCCGACCTACTCTTGTGGGTTAGTTTTGATGTAGCTTGCCCTAACATTGCTGTAGTAAGCAAAAGTTGTGTAACTGTAGCCTTGATATCTTGCCTCTGGGTGAGAAACGTGGCTACTACAAATGTTGCAAAAATATGATTCACTCTGCTAAAACTTAACCCGTTTGAGAGGTATAGTTTTCCCTCATTCAAAGTCTCTCTTCACGATCGAAAGAGGGATTTTGAAACTGGCTCTCGTCCTCCTTTTTCAGAGTAGATCGAAGGGCGTGAGGCAGAAGATGAGGAACAATGAGAATCATTCTATCTCGTTCCTAGATCTATAATTAGACAGTAGCTTCTGCTATTCTAAGTGCTTTCTCAGAAAGGTTTTCTGAGAAAATCTCTTCTTCTTATCTCTGATTCCATTAAAAAATATCAGTTCACCCTATAGACGCAATGCTTTAAGCCGATAAGGTGAGAGCTCCTTTGCCAGAAGGATACTTTATCCATAGCTCCTTTGTATCTATTGCTCAACATATCTATTCCTTAAAATATGTCTCAGATATTGAAAACAAGTTTTATGGAAAGATTAGCCTCTCTCACCTACAATTCTGAAGGTGGAGAGCTACATCTCTCTAGCCAGAACATTGCGTGGAAGGCTTATATTGTCAAGGAAGGATTATTCTATGTTAAAGACAAGCTTCATCCGATAAGACGTTGGCAGCGATCGCTCAAGCAGTATAGCTCTCGCTGGGACTGGAGTGCTGATTTTTCGAAGTTAGCTTACCAACCTTTTTGGGAATGCCAATTACTTGACCAAGGAATCAGTCAAAAAAATTTGAGTTTGCTTCATGCCAAACTAGCCCTTCGTGCTGTACTTGAGGAATGCTTGTTTGAGTTGAGTGGCTGCGAAGACTTTGAGAGTAGTTGGCACCCCGGTGTGCAACCCCTCTCAAAGTCTTGTACCTGTTTACCACTCACATCTATGGAATCGCAAACCGTGTTCAATAAAGTCATTTGGCTGCGGCAACAATGGCAATCGGCTAATCTTCAGTCAATTAACCCTAATCTCTCCCCGGTTCTTATAGAGTCGAAAAGGCTTCAAGAAATGCCGATTCCCGACAGCTATCTCACAGGTCAATTTACTCTGTGGGATATTGCTCGGCAACAGGGGCAATCAATCGTGGAGAGCGCAAGCGCTCTACTGCCGTATGTTCAAATAGGTACGTTACAACTGCGATCACTTCCTGATTTATCCCCTCTTCTAATAGCGCAATCATCCACACACACGCCTGCTTCATCAGCTCAGACCAGACCCAGTTCAGCGCCCTCTCAAAAACCTCTAATTGCCTGTATTGATGACAGCCCAGTGCTAGCTCACACCCTGACTAAAATGTTGCAAACAGCAGGCTATCGAACAATCAGCATTCAAGAACCGATGCGGGGTTTCTCACAGCTAATTGAACAACGACCCAGCTTAATCTTACTAGATCTGCTCTTGCCCAATGCCGATGGCTACAGCGTCTGCAAATTTTTACGCGATACGCCTGTCTTCGCTAAAACGCCGATTATCATTCTGACTGGCCAAAACACAATCATCGACCGCGCCCGCGCGCTATCAATTGGTGCAACGGCTTTCTTAGGTAAGCCTCCCCAACCTCAAGAATTGCTGGCAATCATCCAAAAGCATCTCTCTTCGGCGTAGATTTTTCCTATTCCTTCGTATCCCTTAAACCTAACATTAAAAATACTGGAGCTAGTTTAAATAACGTGCATCAAGCCGAGATTGACAATGCGCTAAGGCTGGCTATCTGCCCTAAGAAAAGCTTCCAGATTGGTGTTGATTGAAGATGAATCGTTTACACAGAAATAATAAGGAGAAAAATTAAATGCTAAATAACTTGAAACTCAGAACGCGCATCTTTTTAGGTTATACGCCTGCTGTAGCTGTGTTGCTGGCGTTGACAGGTACAATCTATATAAAATTTCAAGAAGAGCTACGGATACTTGAGAACCTGGCCCAGTTGGAACAAATGGAGGTGGCCCTGGGTAAAACGACGTTGGATGTGTCTGGAGTCGTTGGAGACGCTCGAGGGATGGTTGTTTTCCCTGACGACTTAAGCTATCGGGAGGATTATTTAGAAGAGGTAAAAAGATATGAAGAAAACTTGGCAGAGTTGACTAATCTAGCTGAAGCCGGTGGCAAGCAAGCGCAATTGACTGCCTACTTAGCAGAGACGCAAAAACTGCTTCAAGATTCTGAAAAAGTTTTACAGGCGTTGCAATCAGGTCAGCCTGAACAAGCCAGGCAACTCGTCGAAGCGGTGCGCTTTCCGCCCACATACGAAGCCCATACCGCCTTTGAAGAGCAGATAAAAAACGATTTTAACGCTGCCAGTGCTAAGGAAAAGGAGATCATAAATTTTTTGCTCTTGTTAATTACTGTAGGGTCTCTAGTGTCGATCTTGCTGATGGCGATTGCTGGGTTTGTGATTGCTTCAGGCATTAGTCGGTCAGTCCAAAGCGCTACGACGGAGATTGCGACCGCATCTAATGAGATTGCAACCACCATGGAGGAGCAGGAACGGGTGGCTAGTGCTCAGGCCGCTTCGGTAAATGAAACCACGACCACGATGGATGAATTGGAAGCCTCCTGCCGACAGTCGGCGGAACAGGCTCAAGCGGCGGTAGCGGCGGCTAGCCAAGCGCTGGCGCTAGCGACCCGTGGCACCCAAGCTGTCGGAGAAACAATAGAAGGGATGTTTGTGATGGAGAAAAATGTAGAATCCATTGCGGAACAGATCATCCGGTTGAGTGAGCAAGCCAGCCAAATTGCTGGCATCGCCTCGTTGGTGTCTGAACTAGCCAACCAAACCAATATGATTGCCCTCAACTCATCGGTTGAAGCCGTTCGGGCTGGCGAAGCTGGTAAAGGGTTTGCCGTAGTTGCCAATGAAATTCGAAAGCTGTCTGACCACAGCCAGGAATCGGCCGACAAAATCAACGTGCTAGTCGCTGACATTCAGAAAGCCGTGAATTCATCGGTGATGGTAATTGATGAAGGCACAAAGATTGTCAAAGGCAATGTGGAAGTGGCTAAGCACATGGAGAAGTCATTTTCTGGGGTGACGGAGTCGGTAAATAAAGTGATGTTGAATAATCAACAAGTATCACTCAATCTAAAACAGCAAGTCGAAGCAATTCAGGAAGTCGTTAAGGCCATGGATACGATCAATAAGGGAGCCAGAGAAACCTCTGCAGGCTTAATTCAAACCAGGAAAGGTACCGAGGGCTTGAATGAAGCGGCTAGTGCGCTGAACAACATGATTTAAAGCAACTGATTCTGTTCAGAATGGGTGGTTTTCCCTGCCTAACTAAGGCGATAGAGTCGTGGGGAAATGAGGTCATTCAACTGCTCACTCATTTTAGCCGAATTGCACTAGCGTAGATGAGCTATCGGAGAAACGTAAAGAGCTAAAAGCCAACTCTCTGCGTCTCTCCGGCAAATCAAAAGCCCTCTTTTCAGACTCTGTGTGGGTCTTAACCAAAGTACAGTAGTACCAAAATCTGATGTAGTCTTCAGGCTTTCAGTATCTCAGTTAGTTCGGCAAACATTTCAATTAATTCGCCATGATGATTGAAGACGAGGAACTCCAGGCTATATACGAATTTACCTCTAAGGCTCGGCTGCAAACCTTGAGGGATGGCCTGCTGTGCCTAGAAAATGATCCTGATGATGCCATGATGCTGGGGGCATTACAAGGAGAGATCCACAGTCTCAAGGGCGACTCTAGAAGTGTGGGTCTGGAAACAATCACGGTGCTGACTCAGCAGGTTGAAGTGATTTTGAGAAGCATTCAGCGCCAAGAAATAGTTCTGGATGCTGTCATTCTTGATCATCTTTCTAATAGCTTCAACTACCTTGAAGCCTTGATTCATGAAGCGGTCACCGGCGAACCTAATGATATAGATATTGAGCAGGCCATCACCCAGTTAGCCGCATTAGCTCCAAGCCTATCGCCCGGGAACTCACTCTCCCCTGAGCCATCGATTGGGGCAAGCATAACGGTAGACTCACCGGAGTCGTCACTTTTTATTGAAGATCAAGAGCTTCGGGAGATCTACCAAACAACGAGTTTAGAGCGGCTGCATCAACTCGAAACTGGTTTGTCTCAATTGGCGGCGTCTCCAGATAGTGAGACCATGTCAGCCGAATTACTGCGGCAAATTCACAGTCTGAAAGGGGATGCTAGAAGCATCGGAATAGACGCTATTTTTCTGCTGGCACAGCAGGTTGAGATCATTTTTAAAGCCATTCAGCGGCAAGAAATGCTCCTAACGTCATCCATCAGCGATCGCCTTGCTCAGGGGCTGGTTGCCATTGAACGCCTCGTCAATGAAGCCGTCACGGGCGAGCCGAGTCGAGTAGAACTGGAGTCGATCTTGAGTCTCTTAAGCGAAGCGACTCCCGAATCTCTGACCCCAGAGCCAACAGCCGTTATCGCATCGAGCCAATCATCGGTATCAAAGCCGGCTCTCTTGATCGATGAAGATCAGGAACTACGGGAGATTTATCGATCAACCAGTGAAGAACGTTTGCTCAGCCTAGAAACCGATCTGGGCAAGTTAGCCAATCACCCTGAGCCGACGGCCGTATTAGAAACCATGCGACGGCAGCTCCATAGTCTTAAAGGAGATTCTAGAAGCGTTGGGTTAGAGACAGTTTCAATGATTGCCCAGCGATTGGAAGCTATCGTAAAACACCTCCAAAAGCAAGAACTGACCTTCATATTTGAGGTGAGCGATGCCTTGAGTCAGGGCTTACACGTGGTTAGGGGCTTAGTCCACGAGGCCATAACCGGCTTGCCGAGTGACATCAACCTTGGACAGGTGCTCAGTCAACTTGCTGCTGTTTTAGAATCGTCTGCCGTCGCCCTAGCGACGGCTACCGAGGTGACGATACCAAGTTCTTCTCAAACCCATGATGTGGTAAACGCTACGCCACCTCTGATTGAAGATATGGGTACGGTGTCATCAGATTGGGCATCCCTGATTGAAGATGAAGAACTTCGAGAACTATATCGCATCACCAGCGAAGAGCGGCTACAAAGCCTAGAAATGGGTTTGTTGCGCCTAGAACATGATCCCAATGATTCTGCCATATTGGCAGAGTTAATGCGAGAAGCCCACAGCCTCAAAGGTGACTCTAGAAGCATCGGGGTTGAAGCGATCGAAGTTTTAATTTGCCAAGTTGAAGAGATTTTAAGCCTGCTTCAGCATCAGGCGACGGTCTTAACTTCAGAGATTAGCGATCGCCTCTATCTAGCTGTGGATGTTATGAAGCAAGTGCTTCACACCACTGTAACGGGCGAACCCAGTGATGTGGATGTCGCCGAAGTCGCTCAGATGCTCACCCAATTGATCGTAAACTTGCCTGGGTTGGATACTACAGCCAACCAGCCTCAGCGATCCATTGTGCTCCAATCGGAAAGCACTCTATCTGCAGCCAGTGAAGCGATTATTGATGCAGAATTGAGAGAGATCTACAAAGTAACCAGCGAAGAACGACTCCAGCGGCTCGAAGCAGGGTTGGTATATCTGGAACGGCACCCCGATGATCAGTCTCGGATGGCAGAGCTCATGCGGGATGCCCACAGCCTCAAGGGAGATGCCCAATCTACAGGGGTTGAGCCAGTAGAGGTGGTCAGTCACCAATTTGAGGATGTACTAGGACACATTCAACGCCAAACCCTGGAGCTAACTCCAGAGGTCGGCGATCGCCTCTACCAAAGCTTAGATGCCATGAGGCAGTTCGTTAATGCCGCCGTTACAGGCGAACCGAGCCTCTTAGATCCAACCCTGGTGCTTAACCAACTGCTTGACCTCACTCCGGCAGCAGCTACATCAGAGATAGCAGCGGCTTCCCTAGATCCATCTGATGCACCCGCCATCCTCCTGCCCTCGACAGAGCCCTCGCGCATTGACACCATTCGTGTGCCGACCCGCAGCCTTGATGCTCTAATTGCCCAAGCTGAGGAACTCACGATCACCAAAATTCAGTCCGCCCAAATTACAAAGCAGGTCGAGCAAGTTGCAGCCCTATGGCAAGAGTGGAAAGCAAACCAGCGCAGCGACCAAGCTTTGGCTTCTGGCTCCCTGAGTGTCGACCCCTATAACGATCAGCTTGAAGAATTAATCAGCGAATTAAGACGATCCATTGACGAAAATAATCTCAAGTTAGAGTGCGTAGCCGAGGAATTAACCGACAACATTCGTACCCTCCGACTGTTGCCACTCTCGACAGTCTTTCAAACATTTCCTCGAATGGTTCGAGATTTGGCAAAGCAACAGTCAAAAATGGTTGATCTGGTTATAAAAGGTGAGGAAACAACTGCTGACAAACAATTGCTGGAGGGTATTAAAGATGCTTTACTGCATCTCATTCGTAATGCCATCGACCATGGAATTGAGACAGTGGCCGAACGGGAAAGTTTGGGTAAACCAGCGATCGCCAAACTTTCGCTAAGTAGCTACCAAACAACCAATAGTATTGTAATTGAAGTATCAGACGATGGCCGCGGGCTCGATATTGAGCAAATTAAACAAACGGCGATTCGACGAAAGCTTCATACCCCAGATGAATTAGAGCAGATGACACCTAACCAGATTTATGGCCTGATTATGGCCTCTGGTTTTTCGACCCGCATGTTTATCACAGAAATTTCAGGCCGGGGGGTTGGGCTAGATGTAGTTCGTACTAATGTTGAACGTCTCAAAGGCAATATTCAAATTGAGTCGACTCCCAATCAGGGATGCACTTTCCGCCTGCAACTGAGCACTGCACTAACAACCTCTAATGTGATCTTGATCGATGTTCAAGGTATTATCCATGCGCTTCCATTTGAATTTTTGGCCACAACGGTAGTGGTTTCCCCAGATCAAGTTGAGCTAGTCGAGGGGTATGAAACGATCCACCTGAATGATCAAGCTATTCCCGTTGCCAACCTGATTGATGTTTTAGAACTGATCCACTCTCCCTCCTACGCTCTTGCCAATAAATTACAGCAGGCTAGAAGTGAGCGATTATCCTGTGTAGTACTTAAAGTTGGAGAAGAACAAGCTGGGTTTTTCGTCGATCGCCTTTTAGAGACACAAGAGGTGGTGCTTAAACCCCAAAGCCAAATCTTAAAACGGGTTCGCAACGTCATGGGGGCAACCACCTTGGGTTCGGGGGAAGTTTGTATGGTTCTTAACCCAATCGATTTGATTCGCTCCTTACAAAAGCCAGTCAAAGCCGAGCCTGAAGACCGCTTACCAAAACCTGTGCGACGCAAATCTTTGATTCTCTTAGTAGAAGACTCTCTGCCAGTCCGTACCCAAGAGAAGCGACTGTTTGAGAATGCTGGCTATGAAGTTGTGATTGCGGTAGACGGCTTAGATGGATATAACAAGCTCAAAACACAGAAATTTGATGCGGTGGTATCCGACGTAGAGATGCCGAACTTAGATGGACTGTCTTTAACCGCAAAAATTCGTCAGGATCGAGCCTATGATGAGTTGCCTATCATTTTAGTGACGACTCTTTCCTCTGAAGACGATCGCAGAAGAGGCGCCGAGGCAGGGGCAAATGCTTATATTGCTAAGGGTAAGTTTAATCAAGAAGCACTTCTAGAAACGTTAGCTAGACTGGTTTGAAAAATTTATTAGTCTATTCTTAAGTATTGAAATGCCTATTCGTGTTCTGCTAGTAGAAGATTCTCAAATTGCTGTTGTGATCCTAAAACGGATTTTGGAGCCGTTTCCTCAAATTGAGTTGGTGGGAACAGCCTCTACTGGTGTAGAAGCATTAGCCCTAATGCCTGAGGCTCAACCAGACGTCATCTGTACCGATCTGCATATGCCCCAGATGGATGGCTTGGAATTTACAAAGGAAGTGATGTTCCGTTATCCCTGTCCCATTCTAGTCATTAGTGCCTCAGTACAGGAAGAAGACACGCATCAAGTATTCGATCTTTTAGAGGCAGGAGCAGTCGATATTTTCCCCAAACCGCTATCAGGACTAGTGGTCAATGACCCTGAATTCAATCGAGCATTACTAAATAAAATTCAGGTCTTATCTGGAGTCAGAGTTTTCAAAAAACGGCGACTGGGGCGAGCAAGCTCCGACAATTGCGAATCTAAAAATCTTTCGGCATTCAAAGCCAGCACCCATTTTAGACCCAAGATCATAGTAGTAGGGGCATCGACCGGTGGTCCTCAAGCATTACAAGAGCTATTTTCAATATTACCCGCTAACTTCCCAGTTCCAGTGATCTGTGTGCAACATATTTGCCTCGGTTTTTTGCAAGGGTTTATCGAGTGGCTGGCGAATAGTTGTCAGCTACCAATTCAGATTGCCCAACCTGGAGAAATTCCTAAGGCTGGCCACATTTATTTTCCCCCCGAACAGCAGCATCTAGGACTAAACCATAAAGGTCGATTTGTTTGCACAAATTCACCTCCGGTGGATGGCCATCGTCCTTCTGTTACGGCCACCTTTCAATCGGTTACGCAAGTCTATGGCCGCAAAACCCTAGGTATCTTACTAACAGGCATGGGGCGCGATGGAGCAGCTGGCATGAAGACTATTGTAGAGGCAGGGGGCATCACCATTGCTCAAGATGAAGCGACATCGATCGTGTTTGGTATGCCTAAAGAAGCCATCAAGCTAGGGGCTGCTAGTCAAGTCTTACCCATCCAAGCGATTGCCCCAGCACTACTTCATTTATTTGCAACCCAATCAGTCTCTTCAGTCAGGTGATAAGATGGGCTCAAAGTCAAAATTCGAAGTTGGTTTTCCGCAGAAGAAATCTCAGGAACACTTCTTAAATGATTGGCTAAAAACCGCATTTATTAAGCTTATTGCCGAGGAAACCGGCCTAGAAATTAAAAAGCATGACCAGACATCTCTAGACGAAAAGATTTTTTCGCGGATGAAGATAAATAAGATCATATTTCCAGATAACTACTACCAGCTCTTAGCCTCTAAGACGATGGAGAGTCGTCAGGAGTGGCAAAGTCTAGTGCATGCCCTGACTAATTCTGAAAGCTTCTTTTTTAGAGATAAAGGCCACTTTAAATTACTAGAAAATCGGATTATTCCAGAACTTATCCAGCGGAACCAGAAAACTCGCACCATTCGCGTGTGCAGTGCAGGTTGCTCGACGGGAGAAGAACCTTACTCTCTTGCGATTCTACTTAATGAACTTATCCCAGACCCTGATCAATGGAACCTTCTGATCTTAGGGTTAGACGTTAATTCGCTGTCAATTGAAAAAGCTAAGGCAGGAATTTATCGTTCTTGGTCTTTTAGGGGCGTTGCTCCAGAAATTAAGAGCCGGTACTTTAAAGCTGTTAATGACGAGTATCATATTGATCTGAAAATTAAACGAATGTTAAAATTCCAGACCTCTAATTTGGTTAAGGATTCATTCCCCCATCCTAACTCCGAGATGAAAGAGATGGATCTCATCGTCTGTCGTAATGTATTTATTTATTTTGAAAAAGCAGCTATATCAAAAGCCTTAGAGAATTTCTACATGATGCTCAAGCCCTGTGGATATCTATTGACAGGGCATACTGAACTTTATGCCCAAAAACTCAATAAGTTTGAGTTAAAACTATTTGATGAGGGAAGTATTCACCAATGCTTAGATCATCCATCATCCATCACCTCTGAATCAGTGACACAATCAAAAAATGTAGAGATTGAAGATGATAAAAAAAGTTTTGATGAGGTAAAAGCTGATGAAGATGCAGCTTCTGGAGTCCATGTAAAGCATTTAGTCAATCCTGATCAGCACTTAGGTTTAAAACATAATTTAACCCCTAACTTTGATCTTAAAGTCAGTCGGATGTCTCTAAAAGACGAGAAAAAATTCCTTCGCAATGCAGAACTACTAATGCAGAAAAAGGCGTATAACTTAGCTATAGTTCAGGTAGAAAGGGCTTTGGAAATTGATTCAAAAAACTTCTACTCTTACTATTTAATGGCCCGATTATTTAATTCTATAAACAACCAAAAAAAATCGACTTTATTTTGCCGCAAAGCCTTAGATATTGATGCATTTTCAATTCTTCCTTACTATGTATTAGCTGATATCGCCAAAAAAAATAAATTATCAGAGGCAAAGAAAATTCTTAAGAAAATTATTTATCTTGAGCCTGGGTCGGTTGCAGCTTATTTGAAGCTGAGCTATGTTTACCATGCAGAAAATGATGTTGAACGAGCTCGTAAAATGCAAGAAGTAGCTTTGAGTATTCTTAGGCAGCTACCGGCAAAAATGGAAATCTTAGAGTTAGATCATTTAACTGTCACTCAACTTATCTTGCAGTTAGAAGTAACTTTAGAAGCTAATGATTAGGAGGCCACATGCAGCGAAGTTTTTCTTGCCTAACGTTTATCCTAAACAGTCGACTTCATGGCCTCAACAGTGATTATTTTGAAGAAGTAGTTCCCTTGCCGGAGTTGACTTTGTTGCCAGAAGAAAAGGATGGGATTGTTGGTGTTTTCGACCTCCGAGGAGAGCTATTACCAGTCTTAGACTTAAGTCATAAGCTGGGTTATCCGATGGCGGACTATCGATTGTCCGACAGTTTGATTGTTGTTAAATGTTTTCAATTTCGCATCGGGATCATTATTAATAGATTTTCTGATATTAGAGCGATCAGTTCACATGAAATCGTGAGTTCTATCAATACTCAGGTAGATCACGATCTGGAATCTTTGACCGCTGATCAATCAGAAATCATCGTTGGAGTAGTGGTTCGTGAAGATGAAGTTTTGATTTTGAGTGATCTGGAGAACTGGATTTCGGTGCCGCAAATTACGGCTGCTTTAGACTTCGTGATTCGGCAAAAAGAGAACTCCCAAAATAGTGATTTAGTGTCGGATGAGTTGTCCTCAATGGAAGAAAAACAAATTGTTTTTTGTCCAGCAGCTACCGATGAGGAAAAGACGATTTTCCGAAATCGGGCCGAAAGTTTAAAGGTCTCGCTGCAAATACAAGAGTTGACTGATTTGCAGCCAGTTGTTGTCTTTTATTTGGGCGATCATCTCTGGGGAATTAATTCAGGCGATGTCCGAGAGTTTGTTGATATCAAAAAAATTATACCTGTTCCATGTTGCCCTACTCATATCATTGGTAACGCTAATCTGCGAGGCGAAATTCTCACCATAATAGATTTACGTGCATTCTTAAATGTGCCAGTTCTTGAAACATCATCTCCTTGCAAAGTAATTGTTGTAGAGGTCAAAGAAACAGTAGTAGGCGTCATGGTGGATAGTATTCGAGATGCAGCGTTTTTGTTGGATTTGAAAGGTATGGTTTCAGCGACATCCGCCCTGCCTGAAGTGGAGAGTGATTACCTTCAAGGAGCAATTCCTTATGGGAGCGACGATCAGCAATTAATCGCTCTTTTGAATTTACCTAACCTTTTATGCAAAAGTGGATTAGTGGTTGATGAACTGGTGTAATTCTTTTAGCTAATTTTACAGTTGCTAGATGCAAAATAGTGATTTTTAAGGATTATCGTTTTGCATTGTATTATCAGAGCGGTGCTGCACTCCCTGGGGCTGATGGCTAATCTTGCTTAAAATATCAATGTTCTCATTACGGTAGCGAGCCTGATTGCTCTGGCCATTGCCCCCCTGGCATTCCTACTGTGGTTTTTTATACCCGCGACAAGCTTGATCCAGAGCCCCATGGCCTGGTGCTGAGGGTGTTTTTTCTAGGTCTGTTGGCCTTCATCCCCGCGTTTTTGATTCGGCAGTTTTTACCCTTGCCCGACTGGATAATCGGGCTGCTGGTGGCACCCGTGGCCGAATTAAAAAATCAGGGCCAAGACCCCTAAGACCATTAGGCTAGCGGCCGCTAATCGACGGGCGATATGGCCCTCTGACAGAAGCTGCGACCCCATGGCTGCGCCGATGACGATGCTGATTTCGCGGGCGGGAGCCACGGCGCTGACGGGGCTAAAGACTAATGCGGTGAGCACCAGAATATAGGCTAGGGGGCACAGGCAGGCCACCCCAAGGGCTTCGCGACGATGGTTTTGCCATTCGGATTGCACCACTGACCATTGGCCCAGTGCCAGGGGAGTCAGCAGCAGCGATCGCGTCAAGTTCGACGACCAATCTAGCAGCAGGGGGGGCACGAGGAGCTGGCTAACGGCATACTTATCCCACAGCGTATAGGCGGCAATAAACATGCCGGTTAAGAGCGCAAACCCTACAGACAGAAAGCGGTTCGATGACTGGTTTTGACCAGGCTGGGCGGTAAACAGAACAATCCCAACCGCAATTAATCCTGTACCGATCAGGGTAAGTACAGTGGGTCGCTCCTTAAAAATAGCCATGGCGGCCACGGTGGCAATCATCGGGCCGGTTCCTCGCGCTAGGGGATACACCAAAGACAGATCCCCCACCCGATACCCCTGCTGAAGCAGCAGGAAGTAGGCTGTATGCAATGCGCCACTGCCCGCCATACAGGCCACGGCCGTAGCGCTCAGCTCTGGCCGCTGCCTGGAGAACATACCGACGGCTAAGGGCGCATAAATACAGGTCGATAGCACCCCAAACAGCCACACAAACGCGGCTCCACCAGCGGCGCGCTTCGCTAAAAAATTCCAGCTGGCGTGAAGAAAGGCGGCGGCAAGAACTAAACCCAGCGCAAAGACAGTCATCGCAAAACATCTCCAGAAGTTGAATTGAAGACACAACAAAGTGTGTCAACCAATCCCCTCTGGCCTTTTGTTCCTCTAGGTGACTGCCGGATTATGAAAGCAACCATCTACCGATTGCTTGAGCACCGCATTCGGCGCCGACTTGGTGTAGCGCTTGGTCCAGCTTGAAGGCCAAATTTAACCCGCAACGGAACCCTAGCTACCTACTGGTTGATGGCCCCAGAGTAACGCAGTCAGGCGTGGCCAGACAAGTGGGTTGAGGGATTGGGGGCTCGAAAAGCACCCGACCCCGGCTCAGCGGCTTGGTCAACCCTCGTCACTCATGGATCGATCCGTCGGGCATGATTGCTCCGGTGAGAATGGTGCCCGTCAGCTTCACCATGGTGCGCCCTCCCACCGCCACCTTCGCGCCGCTGAGGTCGGCCCCGCTGAGGTCAGCCCCGCTGAGGTCAGCGCCGATTAAGTCGGCCTCTCGAAGGTTGGCATGGCTAAGATCGGCCTGTAGCAGGTTAGCCCGAAACAGCCTGGCCCGACTGAGGTTAGCCCGGTTGAGGTTGACTTTGTGTAAAAAGGCATCGCTGAGGTCGGCCCCGCTGAGGTTGGCCTCGCTGAGGTTGCGGTTAGAGAAATCTTTTTCGCGCAGATTGGCCCCCTGCATATCGGCCCCGCTGAGGTCGGGGTTTTGCCGCGAGCGATGGGCACTGCTGGGGGAGTTACGGGTGTGGGCGTTATAGCTGTTGTAGGACTGGTCTGGGGCTGAACCAGAGGCGGTCGTGGCCTTGCCATGGGTGGCGCTCGGTTGGCTAGGGGACTGGCCATTTGAGCTCGTAGCCTTGCCGCCCCCTACCCCTGCCGCTGCATCGCGCCGCTGCCGGTAGGTTTGGGCGTCGCTAGGGGTAGGCCCCGAGCCATGGGCTGAGGTTGAGGAATTCTTACCGTTCTTACTCTGGTTGGTCGTAGAGGTGGATCCGCCGTTGCCCTGGCCGTTACTGCCGTTGCCCTGGCCGTTACTGCCGTTGCCCTGGCCATTACTGCCCTGGCCGTTACTGCCCTGGCCATTGCTGTAGTAGCTGCTGCTGTAGGCGCTGCGCTGGTAGCGGTAGTAGCGGTTCTGG
Source organism: Nodosilinea sp. CTOTU7336 (assembly GCA_036848635.1). Classification (GTDB taxonomy): domain Bacteria; phylum Cyanobacteriota; class Cyanobacteriia; order Phormidesmidales; family Phormidesmidaceae; genus Nodosilinea. The sequence goes on along the minus strand of DAIUJR010000011.1, from coordinate 3,115 downwards.
TAAGGGGCATGGCGATCTTCGGCATCGGCGTGGCCAGTATCCCCTGCCTGACTGGCCGATCGAGACTCGTAGCCGCCGCCGTTGGCGGCGTAGCTGCTGTAACGGGGCGGGTATTCGCTGCCGTAGCGTTGTTCGGTAGAGGTGGCGGTGCCGTAGCCGCGATCGCCCGTACCGTAGGCCCGACTGGTTGCCGCCGAGCGCACACCATGGCTGGCGCGACCGCTGCGGTCGTGGGCACGCAGCACGTCTCGCGCCTGGTTGAGGGCTTTGATTTTGTTCTGGGCTTTTTCGTAAAGGCGCTCGTTGTCTTGGGGAATGCGGTCGGGGTGCCAGACAAACACCAGATCTTTATAGGCCTGGTTAATGGCTTCTAAGGAAGCCCCAGGCTCTAGCTCAAGAATGCGGTAGGCGTTGTCCAGCTCTCTCATGTAGAGATAATCTCGCGCAGGTGGACTATTGGTGGATGCTCAACTCATAACATTTTAGGCGGGTTACACCATCCCGCGTAAGATCAAGGGAGTATCTACGGGTTAGCTTAAGAAGTTTTGGGGCTAAGCCCCTGATTCTTAAAGAGAATTTCGGAAGTTGGCCCGGCTTAATATTGGGACATACAACGGTTAGGAGACGACAATGCGGATATTGGTGATGGGCGGCACCCGGTTTATCGGGGTCTATCTAACGAAGGTTTTAGTGGCCCAGGGCCACGAGGTAGTGTTGTTTAACCGGGGTAACCACTCGGCCCCGGTGGCCGGGGTACAGACCATCGTGGGCGATCGCCAGGATGCCGACGGCCTCAAGACTAAGTTAGGGGGCGAAGGCTTCGACGCCATCTTCGACAATAACGGGCGTGAGCGCGCCGATACCCAGTCGTTGATTGAAATCTTTGCCGGTCAGCTCAAGCATTTTATCTATGTTAGCTCCGCTGGGGTCTACCTCAAGTCTGACCAGATGCCTCACATTGAGGGGGATGCAGTGGATCCTAACAGCCGCCACAAGGGCAAGTTTGAGACCGAAACTTACCTCCAGGCCGAAGGGGTGCCGTTTACCTCGGTGCGCCCTGTTTACATCTACGGCCCCCAAAACTACAACGACCTGGAAGCCTGGTTTTTTGACCGGGTGGTGCGCGATCGCCCCATTCCCATCCCCGGCAACGGCCTGCATTTAACCCAGTTTGGCCATGTCCAAGACCTGGCCCAGGCCATGGCCGCAGTGCTGGGCAACAACACCGCCATCGGTCAAATCTACAATATCTCTGGGGAAAAGGCCGTCACCTTCGACGGCCTGGCCCGCGCCTGCGCCCTGGCGGCGGGGAAGGATCCCGACGCCCTAAAGCTGGTTCACTACGACCCCAAAGCCTTCGACTTTGGCAAAGCCAAGGCCTTTCCCCTGCGGGTACAGCACTTCTTTACCGCCATTGATAAAGCCCAGGCCGAACTGGGCTGGGCACCTACCTTTGACCTGGTGAGCGGGCTGCGAGACTCCTTCCAAACCGACTACCTGGCCTCTGGGCGCGAGACTGCGTCGGTGGACTTTAGCCTGGATGATCAGATTCTGGCTGGGTAGGAGAGACTAGGTGGAGGCACGCTAAACGGGCTTTCTGTCAGCTCTGTAATCTAGCTTAATCTTGTTCTAACGTGTGAAGCACCGCGGGCGTTTTTCTAGTGAGCAGTGGCGTAGATTCTGCAAGCTGGGGTGTGGCCTGTGGTTCTGGTCGTGAGTGCATTTGCCATAGGTTTTGCCCTCCAGCAACCTGTAGTTCCAACCTGGTTTGCCCAAATTCTGAGGGGCCAGAAACTCTGGCCAAATTGCCCGTTAGCTGCACCCTGACAATTAGCTCGAAAGAGATGTTTGTTCCAATCCTCACCCGGCTTTGGGGCCGGGCGCTACGTTAATGCGTTTTGTCTATGACGCGACTCCGCCTAGTTCCAATCCTCACCCGGCTTTGGGGCCGGGCGCTACGCCGTGCCATCGGCCAAAAATTCCACCACATCGGCGATGCCTGTGAGGCCCAGACGGTGCGACCACAGGGGCATAGCCCGCTCGACCCGCACCCCTTCGATCAGCTCATGCTCGGGTACATCGACCTTTTCATGAACCCGCTGTCCGCGCAGGGTGTAGAGGTTTTCTTCCCACACTTGCTCTAGGTGAATGAGGGCGCACTGGCGGGGGCAAAAGGCCATATGCTGGAGCGCGCTGATCATCAGGTAGTCGTCGGGCGATTTAGTCAGAGATCTCGCGGCGGTGGCCAATGGGATCGACAGTAATGACTTGGAGGGTGCGATCGCACTCGGAAATTACCCGATAGTCGCCCACCCTGAGATTGAAAAGGCCTGCCAAATTGGCAGTGGGTGGCAACGGCGGCTGCACCTGGTCAAAGTTTTCGGCTAGCCAGTTAATTTTGGCGACAACGCGCTGGCGAATGTTGCCAGGAAGCTGCTTGAGGTCTTCAACGGCTTCAGGTTCATACTCTACGGCATAGCTCATCGTTAATTTAAGCCCAGTTCATCCATCACCTGGGCCAAGGGAATTGCTCGCTTTCCTTGGGAGTGCCGCGTCTGCATGGATAGCAATTGCTGGCGAATAGAGTCTTTGAGCGGCCTACCTTGATCAGGGTCAAGCAAGAGATCTTGCAACGCATCCTCAACGGTTTCTCGGATGATTACTTTAAACTCGTCGATGGTCAGGTCTTTTATTTGCATTGGGTCTCCAGTGAATTTATAAGACGATCAATGGCCTGGGTGGTTAACTGCGGAGTGACTTGGGGGCTGGGCCTAATCGGGCAAAAACCCGTCTGTCATAACGGTTTTGAGGTCAAACGGGCATTGACGAGGAAAGGCTGTGGCTTCTAGCCCGGTTTCGGCGGCAGCTAGCTTGCAGGCGTTGATGTAGCTGTTAGCAAACTCGGCCTCTAGGTAGGGTTTGAGGCTGGGGCTGTCGTTAAGCAGGTCTAAGATTCTGAGACGCTGCTCGACGATGGTGGCCCGCCAGCTATGGCTGCGCTTTTCGGGTTGGTATTGCCACTTGAGTAAATGCATGAGCAGCACTTCTAGCCGATGCTTGAGTGCCCGCTTGTCAGAACGGCCCAAGCTTTCAATCTCCTCTGCCAGGTTGTCGG